>NZ_AYWT01000007.1:0-260002 GCF_000502915.1 Mesorhizobium sp. LNHC209A00 | reverse complement strand
TCTTTGATGGTGACGACGATGCCGGCACCGACGGTGCGGCCGCCTTCACGGATGGCGAAGCGCAGCTTCTCTTCCATGGCGATCGGCACGATCAGCTCGACATCGACCGTGATGTTGTCGCCGGGCATCACCATCTCGGTGCCTTCCGGCAGCGACACGATGCCGGTCACGTCGGTCGTGCGGAAGTAGAACTGCGGACGGTAGTTGGTGAAGAACGGCGTATGACGGCCGCCTTCGTCCTTGGTCAGGATGTAGGCTTCGGCCACGAACTTCTTGTGCGGCTTCACCGTGCCCGGCTTGGCCAGAACCTGGCCGCGCTCGACACCTTCACGGTCAACGCCGCGCAGCAGCGCGCCGATGTTGTCGCCAGCCTGACCCTGGTCGAGCAGNTCGAGCAGCTTGCGGAACATTTCCACGCCCGTGCAGGTCGTCTTGGTCGTCGGACGGATGCCGATGATCTCCAGTTCCTCGCCGACCTTGACCACGCCGCGCTCGACGCGGCCGGTGACGACCGTGCCGCGGCCCGAAATCGAGAACACGTCCTCGATCGGCATCAGGAACGGCTTGTCCAGCGGACGAACCGGCGTCGGGATGTAAGCGTCGACCGCAGCCATCAGTTCGCGGATCGCGTCCTCGCCGATCTTCTTGTCCGAATCTTCCAGAGCGGCAAGCGCCGAACCCTTGACGATCGGAATGTCGTCGCCGGGGAATTCGTTCTTCGACAGCAATTCGCGAACCTCGAGCTCGACCAGTTCGAGCAGCTCGGCGTCGTCGACCTGGTCGACCTTGTTCAGGAACACCACGATCGACGGCACGCCGACCTGACGGGCCAGCAGGATATGCTCGCGGGTCTGCGGCATCGGGCCGTCGGCGGCCGACACGACCAGGATCGCGCCGTCCATCTGCGCGGCACCGGTGATCATGTTCTTCACATAGTCGGCGTGGCCGGGGCAATCGACATGGGCATAGTGGCGGTTGGCGGTCTCGTATTCGACGTGAGCCGTCGAGATCGTGATGCCGCGCGCCTTCTCTTCGGGCGCCGCATCAATCTGGTCATAGCGCTTGTATTCGCCAAAATACTTGGTGATCGCCGCCGTCAGCGACGTCTTGCCATGGTCGACGTGACCAATCGTGCCGATGTTCACATGAGGCTTGGTGCGCTCGAATTTACCTTTTGCCATNCTTGCCATGGTCGACGTGACCAATCGTGCCGATGTTCACATGAGGCTTGGTGCGCTCGAATTTACCTTTTGCCATAGTCTCTTTCCTTGGACGGCCTGGACCTTCAGTTCAGTCGAATGCGGGGCGATTAGCGACAAAGGCCAAAAAACACAAGCGTCTTTTGCCCGGGCGCCATCTCACTCGGCCAGAACCCATGATCCGATTGCGGGGATATGGCGCTGATATAGGGATCCGCCGTTGAAAATGGAATGGGCGAAAACCGAGGGAGCGAAGCGAGGATTGCTCAGGCCTGCACGTCAGTCGCTGTCGGATTTATCAGCGGTTCATGGCCCATTGCGGCGGCGATCCGCGTCTGATTTCCTGCGCCGATGCATTTCATCCCGACTGCCGTTCGCGGCCCGCTGTTCATGATCGTCTCGACCGGGTCGTATTTGGTCAACGACACGATGATGAAGCTCGCCACGTCGGGTTTGCCCTCCTACGAAGTGCTCTTCCTACGTGGTGCCGCGGCAACGCTGTGGGGCCTTCCGCTGTTGTTTGCGCTCGGCTACGGCAAGCAGATCCCGCTGATCTTCGACAGGCGGGTGCTGCGCAGGAACCTCCTCGAACTGGCGGCGATCCTCTGTTACGTCGTCGCGCTCGCCAACATGCAGATCGCTGATTCCACCGCGTTGGGGCAGATCACGCCGCTGCTGATGCTGGTCGGCTCCTCGATCCTGTTTGGCGAGCGTATCGGCGGCCAACGCATGGCGCTGATCGGGCTGGGCTTCATCGGTGCGCTGATGGTGGCGCAGCCGACCATGCAAGGCATTTCGGTCTACGCCTTGCTGGCGCTCGGCAACGCGACATTCGCAGCCGCGCGCGATCTGGCCGGCCGCAAGATCGCCGCCGAAGTGCCAGGAATGATCGTGGCGATCTCGGCGGTCGTCGTGGTCCTGATCGGCGCAGGCGCCGCGCATCTGGTTTCCGAGCGCTGGGTGGCGCCGGAGGCGCACCATCTGATGTTGATGGCGGGAGCCGGTTTCTTCCTGATCTTCGGCCACTTCTTCATCTTCATGGCCTATCGCGTCGGGCCGACCGGCGCGGTGGCGCCGTTCTACTACTGCTTCACGGTCTGGGCCGTCATTTCGGGCCTGCTGGTGTTCGGGCAATTCCCCAATGCACTGGCGGTCTGCGGGATCCTGCTGGTTGTCGCCAGCGGGCTGACCATCGTGTCGCTGGACCAGCGCAAGCGTCGGCTGGCCGTGGTCGCCTGATCCGCGGCGGCGCACCGGCATATAACCAGACCAACGCCGTAAGTGCAGGCAGCACCGACGGCGGATCATCGCAATTCAGGATTCGGCAGCCGATAGTCTGCCGATCGCGACTAGATCGTCCGCTTGCCCGCGAACTGATGATAGGCCCACAACACCACGACGGCGCCCACGACGGCGACGATCAGGCTATAGATGTTGAGACCGGTCACACCCGAAGCACCGAAGGCGCTGAAGATCAGGCCGCCAACTATGGCGCCGACAATGCCGAGCACGATATCCATGATCATGCCCTGACCGGTCTTGTTGACGATCTTACTGCCAATGAACCCGGCAATGACGCCGAGAATGATCCAGCTGATGATACCCATTTTTTCCTCTCCATTCCTCCGCCAACCGGACATTTTCATATGATTGTCAAAAGCTCAAGCCAGCTTGAAATTCCGCCCGAATGCGCCATTGTTGAAGGCGGGCTAGGCTTGGTTGAGATGGAGGATCCACTATGGGACTTTTTGACAACGCCGTTCCCGGCGGCAATATCACCAAACCGCTGATGATCGCGCTCGGTGCGCTGCTGGTTGGAAAGATGCTGAGCGGCAGAAGCGCCGAACAGCCGGACCAGGCTCAAGCGCCCGCGCCCGCCGATCCCACGCCCGTCGGAACCGGGTCAGGTGACGGTGGGCTGCTCGGGGGACTGGGCGGGCTGCTCGACAAGCTCAAGAACGCCGGCCATGGCAACGTCGCCGACTCCTGGGTCGGCACCGGGCAGAACCAGTCGATCAACGCCAATGAGCTGGGCAACGCGATCGGACCGCAGGTCATTCGCGAGATCGCACAAAGGACGGGGCTCGACGAGCAGGAGCTGCTCAAGCAGCTATCGGCCGCCTTGCCCGGCATCGTCGACAAGCTGACCCCGAACGGCCAGGTACCGCAACAGCACCAGGTCGCCTCCGCCTTCAACAGCTGACGCGGCGCACACCAATGCCTGAAGCGCTGCGCGCCTGCCGCGCGGTGTTTCGGCTTGCCGGTTGTGTCGCTGAAAATCTGGAGCGGGTAGCGGGAATCGAACCCGCATATTCAGCTTGGAAGGCTGCTGCTCTACCACTGAGCTATACCCGCACCTTGCACTGAAGTACCGGATTCACCCGAAAAGCGCCATGCCCTTTTCGGTCCGATCCTTACGTTCAGGCTTCCGGGCCGGCAGTGGTGGAGAGGGTTGGATTCGAACCAACGTAAGCTAAGCTAACGGATTTACAGTCCGTCCCCTTTAACCACTCGGGCACCTCTCCAGTCTGCCGCCGGAGCCATGCAACGAGGCATTCTTGCCGATCCGGACCCGAGATAGATGTCTTCTCCGAAACCAGCGAAGCGCCTTATGGCGGCAAGGCCATTGGGTGTCAACCGCGCGGCCACGGTTTTTCGATGTTGTTCGCCGGCTGCGGCGACAGGGCATATCCTTGGCCGGAGGAGACGGCTATAGAAGCCGGCCATGAGCAACAATTCCAACACTCCCAAAGACACCCATTACGCCAAGCTGCGCCGCGCCTTTCGCGACGAGAAGAGCGGCGGCGCGCCGGCGTTCAAGCCACGGCAACCAGTGCCACCAGGCGAAAACGTTGCCAACGGGCTGGTGCGGCTCTATGGCCTGCATACGGTGCGCGCGGCACTCGACAATCCCCGCCGCCGGATCAAGAAAATACTGGTGACGCGCAATGCGGCCGAACGGCTCGAGATCGCCGATCTCGCCGCCCTGCCCTTCAGGGCTGAACTGGTCGAACCCAGGGACATCGACAAGATTACCGGATCGGACGCCGTGCACCAGGGGGTGCTGATCGAGGCCGAGCCGCTGAAGCCCAAGGGCCTCGACGCACTTGGCGACACAAGGCTGGTGCTGGTGCTCGACCAGGTCACCGACCCGCACAATGTCGGCGCCATCCTGCGTTCGGCGGTCGCTTTCGGCGCTGGCGCGCTGATCACCACGGCGCGCCACAGCCCGCAGGAGTCAGGCGTGCTGGCAAAATCCGCCTCCGGTGCGCTTGAGCATATCGATCAGGTCGAGGTGAAGAACCTCGCCGATGCGCTCGGCCAGTTGCACGAAGCGGGCTTCCAGACCATCGGGCTCGATTCGGACGGGCCGGCTGAGCTCGAAACCAGCTTTGCCGGCGACAGGATCGCCTTGGTGCTCGGCGCCGAGGGCAAGGGCCTGCGGCAGAAGACGCGCGAGACGGTGACGACGCTGGCCCGCCTCGACATGCCCGGCGCCATCCGCTCGCTCAATGTCTCGAACGCAGCGGCGGTGAGCCTTTATGCGGCGCGGGCATTTCTGAAGCGCGGCTGACAGGAAGCGGCAAGCGCCTCCCGCCAGAAATCAAAACGGGTCCCGGCGATGCTTGCCGGAACCCGTTGCTGGGTTAAGACAGAAGTTGACGGCTTGGGAACGTTGAGCCGCCCTCTTCCGACCTATGCCGCTTTGATTTCTTTTGCCTCCCTGCCGATTTCGAAATTCGCCATCCGCTCCAGCGCCCTGACCAGCGCGGAGTGATCTTCCTTCGCGCCGCCATTGGCGGCGCAGGAATTGAACAGTTGCTGGGTGGTCGAAGTGTTGGGCAGCGACACACCAAGCGCCTTTGCTCCCTCCAGCGCCAGGTTGAGGTCCTTCTGGTGCAGTTCGATGCGGAAGCCCGGCGCGAAGGTGCGCTTGACCATGCGCTCGCCATGCACTTCGAGAATGCGCGAGGCGGCCAGCCCGCCCATCAGCGCCTGCCTGACCTTGGCTGGGTCGGCCCCCGCTTTCGATGCAAAAACAAGCGCTTCGGCGACGGCTTCAATGGTCAGCGCGACGACGATCTGGTTGGCCACCTTGGTGGTCTGGCCGACACCATTGGGCCCCACCAAAGTGATGTTCTTGCCCATTTTCTCGAACACGGGTTTTGCGCGCTCGAAGGCTGGTTCCTCACCACCGACCATGATGGTGAGCGAAGCCGCCTTGGCGCCGACCTCGCCGCCGGAAACCGGCGCGTCGAGATAGTAGCAACCGAGATCGTTGATCCTTTTGGCGAATTCCTTGGTCTCGATCGGCGAGATCGAACTCATGTCGATCACCAGCTTGCCCTTTGTCAGTCCGGACGCGACGCCGTTGTCGCCGAACAGTACATCGGCCACCTGCGGGGTGTCGGGAACCATCAGGATGATGATCTCGGCGGCGCTCGCGACGGCGGCATGGCCGGCGACCGACTTCAGACCCTTGGCGACGAGATCGGCCGGTGGTCTTGAGCGGTGGTCGCTGGCGATGACGTTGTAGCCGGCCGCCAGCAGATGCCCCGCCATCGGCGCACCCATGATGCCCAGCCCGATGAAGCCGATAGTTTCCATGTGTGTTCTCCGTCCTTGTTAGGCCGCGTTCTGTGGCGCCCCTTCTGGCCTGCCAGCCATCTTCGCCACAGGTGGGGAGATTGGCAGCTTCGGCGCGTCGCTCGCCCCTGCAACGTCGGAGGTTGGCGAAAGCCGTGATGCATTTCGATCTCCCCCCTCGTGGGGAGATGGCAGAGGGGGCGCGAACGCGAGTTCTACGAAATTCCGACGGCTACGCCGCGGCACTTCCCTGCCCGGTCAGTTCCCTGAACCACCCCAGACCGGCTTCCGTCCCTGCCTTCGGCTTGTACTCCGCGCCGATCCAGCCGGAATAACCAATCCGGTCGATATGCTCGTAGAGGAAGGGATAGTTGATCTCGCCCGTACCCGGCTCGTGACGGCCGGGATTGTCCGCAAGCTGGATATGCGCGATGCGGCCGAGGTTTGCCTCGATCTTACGGGCGAGATCCCCCTCCATGATCTGCATGTGGTAGATGTCATATTGCAGGTATAGGTTCTTCGAGCCGACGCGGTCGATCAGCGCCAGCGCCTGGTCCGAGTAGTTGAGGAAGAAGCCCGGGATATCGCGGGTGTTGATCGGCTCGATCAGCAGCTTGATGCCGGCTTGGTCGAGTTTCTCCGCCGCGAAAGCCAGGTTCTCGGCAAAGACATCCTCCAGCACCTTGCGGTCGACGTTGGCTGGCGCGATGCCGGCCAGGCAGTTGACCTGCCCGCAGCCAAGGGCCTGCGCGTAGGTGATCGCCTTGGCAATGCCCTGGCGGAATTCCGGCACGCGGTCCGGCAGCACGGCAATGCCGCGCTCGCCCTTGGCCCAGTCGCCGGCGGGCAGGTTGAACAGCACCTGTGTCAGGCCGTTCTTCTTCAGTCGGGCGGCGACCACCTCGGGCGGATGATCGTAAGGGCCGATATATTCGACCCCTTTGAAGCCGGCGCGGGCGGCGGCATCGAAACGGTCGAGGAAATCATGCTCGCCAAAGAGCATCGACAGATTGGCTGAAAAACGCGGCATTCCTTTTCTCCCTGCAGCATCGGACCCAAAAGTGGAAACAGGTTTTGGGATAATCCGATGCTCAAACAAAATCAGTCGAGCATCACGATCGCGGTCGGCGCGTCTTCCTGATGTTCGGCAAGGTCCTCGAATTCGGTGATCTTGTCGATCTCGGTCCCCATCGAGATGTTGGTGACCCGTTCGAGAATGAATTCGAGCACGACTGGAACCTGGTGTTCCTTCAGCAACCGCTGCGCTTGCTTGAAGGCGCCGGCGAATTCCTCCGGCTTGCGCACCCTGACCGCCTTGCATCCCATCGCCTCGGCGACCGCGACATGGTCGACGCCATAGCCCGCCTCCGGATCGTCGGCCCGGTTGATGTTCTCGAAGGCAAGGCTGACCTCATAGTCCATCGAAAAGCCGCGCTGCGCCTGGCGGATGAGGCCGAGATAGGCATTGTTCACGACGACGTGGATATAGGGCAGCTTGTGCTGCGCGCCGACCGCCAGTTCCTCGATCATGAACTGGAAATCATAGTCGCCCGACAGCGCCACGATGGTGCGCTCGGGATCGGCGGCGCGCACGCCGAGTGCGGCCGGCAAGGTCCAACCGAGCGGGCCGGCCTGGCCGCAATTGATCCAGTTGCGCGGCTTGTAGACATGCAGGAACTGCGCGCCGGCGATTTGCGACAGGCCGATGGTGGTGACATAGGTGACGTCACGGCCGAACGCCATGTTCATCTCCTCGTAGACACGCTGCGGCTTCAGCGGCACCTGTTCGAAATGGGTTTTGCGCTTCATCGTCTTCTTGCGGCCCTGGCATTCCCTGGCCCAGCTCGACCAGTCGCGCAGCCTGCCCGCCGTCTTCCACTCGGTCGCGACATCGAGCAGCATCTTCAGTGCCGCCCCCGCATCCGAAACGACGCCGAGATCGGGGGCGAAGACACGGCCTATTTGAGTGGGCTCGATGTCGACATGGATGAATTTCTTGCCCTTGGTGTAGACATCAACCGAACCCGTGTGACGGTTGGCCCAGCGGTTGCCGATGCCGAAGACGAAATCGGCTTCCAGCATGGTGGCGTTGCCGTAGCGGTGCGAGGTCTGCAGCCCGCACATGCCGGCCATCAGCCGGTGATCGTCGGGAATCGCGCCCCAACCCATCAGCGTGGGAATGACCGGAACGCCCGTGATCTCGGCAAACTCGATCAACAGGTCGGACGCGTCGGCATTGATGATGCCGCCGCCGGCAACGATCAGCGGCTTCTCGGCCGCGTTGAGCATCGCCAGCGCCTTTTCGGCCTGGGCGCGCGTCATCGCCGGCTTGAATGGGGTCAGCGGTTCATAGGCATCGATGTCGAACTCGATCTCGGCCAGTTGGACGTCGACCGGCAGGTCGATCAGCACCGGACCCGGCCGCGACGAGCGCATCAAATGGAACGCTTTTTGCAGCGCCATCGGCACCAGATAGGGCTCCATCACCGTCACCGCCCATTTGGCGACGGGCGCAGCGATCGCGGCGATGTCGACAGCCTGGAAATCCTCCTTGTTCAGCCGCGCGCGCGGCGCCTGTCCGGTGATGCACAGGATCGGAATGGAATCGGCCGCGGCCGAATAGAGCCCGGTTATCATATCGGTGCCGGCCGGCCCCGACGTGCCGATGCAGAGGCCGATATTGCCCGCCTTGGCGCGGGTATAGCCCTCAGCCATATGCGAGGCGCCCTCGACGTGGCGGGCGAGGACATGGCGGATCGTGCCCCTCGCCTTCAATCCCGAGTACAGCGGATTGATCGCCGCACCCGGCACGCCGAAGGCACAGGAGACGCCTTCCTTTTCGAGAACGAGAACCGCAGCATCGACAGCACGCATCCTGGCCATTTCCAGCCTCCACGAAATCATTGTTGGATGGCTAAGGATGTCACCGGCTTCTTGGTTTTTCAATTTTTTCAAAATATTTTTTCATTTCTAGAAAGCGGCTTTTACCATCTGATATTGTTGCATTTTCCCTTTTCCAGGATTTGCACCGAGAATTTCGTGAAAAACTTTTTCATTGCATCTTGGGAGAAACGGTCGAGAATGCCTGCCCATGGAAACGAGCGAAAAACGTCAGCGTGGCCGCCCGCGCGCCTTCAATGGTCCGGCCGAAGCTGCCTCGGTGCAGTCGCTCGACCGGGCCTTGCGTATCCTGGCCATTGTCGCGGAAGGCAGCGGCCTGTCGCTGAGCGAGATATCGGCGCAGAGCGGGCTTGCCGCCTCCACCGCCTACCGCATGCTGACAACACTCGAAAACCACGGCATGGTCGAATTCGATACATCGGACCAGCTCTGGTCGATCGGCGTCGAGACCTACCGCATGGGCGCGGCGTTCCTGCGCCGCCGCAAGCTGGTCGACCGCGCCCGCATCGTCATGCAGGAACTGATGGAGAAGACCGGCGAGACCGCCAATCTCGGCGTCGCCGAGGACGATTGCGTGGTCTTCGTCAACCAGGTCGAGACGCACCAGGCGATCCGCGCCTTCTTCCGGCCGGGCACGCGCAGCCCTTTCCATGCCTCGGGAATCGGCAAGGCGGTGCTGGCGCATCTCGAACCGGAGCGCGTCGGAACCATCCTACGCAAGGCGGGCCTGCAGCGCTATACCGACAAGACCCTTTCCGACATCTCCGCTCTCGCCCACGATCTGGCCGTCATCAAGCATCGCGGCTGGTCGGTCGACGACGAGGAGCGCCATCCCGGCATGCGATGCGTGGCCGCCGCCATCTTCAATGAGTATGGCGAGCCGATCGGCGGCGTTTCCGTGTCCGGGCCGACGGTGCGGGTCACGCCCGAGCGATTGGCCGAGATCGGCCCGCTGGTGCGCGACGCGGCGGCCGAAGTGACGAAAATGATCGGCGGCTCGAAGGCAGGCTGATCAAGGGATAGACTAGACGCGCCGAAAATCTGTATGCCGCCGGATGCATGGGATCTGACCGTCTTGCCGTCGCGCTCGAATGCATGCGAAAGGGGGCGAATGAGGAAAGTGGTTCAGCTTCTGCTCGCCATTTCGCTGTGCGGATGCGTGGCCGTGGCACCACGATCCGATGCCGGCGACCAGCGGGTCAATCCCATTCCGATCTCACTCGCGCTGGAGGAGATCATCACGGGCGGTATCCGCCAAAGGCTGCCGGATTCGGCCTCCGCCAGGTTCGGGACCATGCTCGCAGGCGAGCGAACTCTTGATGGCCGCCAGGAGATCGTGGTCTGCGGCACCGTCAATGCCAAAACCTCGTCCGGCGTCGGCGACAAGCCGTTCATCGCCAAGGTCTACCCGGATGCTTCAAGCCGCTTTGAACTGGTCGCGATGGGCGACGAAACCGAGGCTGCCCGGCTTCAGATTGGCGGCACCTGCCGCGCGGCCGGTCTGCCGATCCCCGACCCGAAGATGCATCTCTAGAAAGACGGTCTTCAAACGACGAAGAGGGGCTGCCTCGCAACCCCTCTTTCCAGTCGCCCGTCGCCACTCAGAGCTGGCAGTAATGGCTGTAGCCGTCGCGGCCGATATAGGTGTCGGAGTCCGGGTCGTAGCTGGAGTAGCGATCGAAGCAGCGGCGGACGTGCCAGGAACCGCCATCTTCATCGACATAGACGGTGCGCGGCGGCTGCTGGGCAAGCAGGCTGCCGAGAACGAAACCGCCGACGCCGGCGGCGATGCCGATGCCGAGGCCGTGGTGATGCGAGTGGGCCGCCGAGGGCTGGACGGTGCCGACCAAAGCGGCGGCGGCGACGGTGGTGGCGATGAGGCCGGAAACGACTGTGCGCTTGAACATGATGATCTCCTTGCTTGGTTTGGAGAGGCGAGCCATCCGCCTCTTGATGATCTGTCGTTGCGGCAAGGAAAAAGGTTCGACGGGTTTTTGATTTTTTCGAAGTAGCAGGAATTCGCTGCCTAAAAGGCGCGGCGACCCTCGCCGGCGTTGATCATCCATTCCGGCGCTTCAGGCACCTTGCGCCGATCGGTCATCGTCCGTGACGGCGACAGGAGGCGCCGTATCAGTGAGAAAAGGGCGGCCGAAGCCGCCCTATCCTGGATTGGTTTTCAATCAAGCCGCCAGGCTGCGCTCAATAGAGGATGATGTGGCGGTGGTGGTGACGATGATGGTGATGGCCATAGACCCACCAGTAATCGGGATAGTCCGGGTAATCCTGGTAGTAGAGGTAGTCGTCGAAATGACGATGATGATGATGCATGCCATGAGCCGACGAGGACTGAACCGTGCCGGCGAGCGCGCCGGTTGCGACGACGATTGCGACGATGCCGGAAACGAAACTGCGCTTGAACATGATGACCTCCTGGATCTCTGATCGAGGCGACAATTCGCCTCCGAGGATCAGTCGGCGCGCCGCGGCAAAAGGTTCGACAGATCTGGAGATTTTTTGACGCACTGTTGGCGAAACAGAGTAGGCAGTACCGGCTCACGCCATGACCGGTAGCAATTACTCACTACTCACTACTTACTACTCACCCACTCAGCCCATGCCGGTGATATGCCGAAGCCAGAAGGCGAGCGCGATAAAGCCGATGATGGTGGTGACACCTGTCCAGTCGACATTGGCCTTCTTCACATCGCTGATGAGCTTCACCAGCAGCATCCACGCCACGACGACGATAGGGAGAATGACGACAAGCCTGATCATGCGACACTCCGTTCAGCGCATTGCACTTACCCTGATGTAAGAAGCGCGTTCCCAGATTTCAGCATGCGGCTATGGCATCATCCACCACAGCTGATGCCCAAAAACGGAGTTTTGTCTTTACTGGCGCAACAAATATGCTAACCGGAGCGCCGTGCCCTTGTAGCTCAGCTGGTAGAGCAGCGGTTTTGTAAACCGAAGGTCGGCGGTTCGATTCCGTCCGGGGGCACCAGCCTACTCTCTTCGAGCTCCGGGTGGCGGGCCACCCCGAGTCCCTTGACGCAGGAGTGTCCTCCGAAACCCCCGTGTGGGGCGATTACGATCGCCACAACCTCTACGAAGCGCTCGCGATCTGGGCCGACACGTTCGTCCTGGTGAACGTATTCCTCACCCTCACAGACTTATAGATATAAGCGGCCCAGATGCCGGTCACCACAAACGAAGCTATGGGTGTCGCCAGCGCGTCGCCTGCGAGCACCTCGTTCACCGGAACGCCCAGAATTGACGAAGTCCAGATCGTATCGAGGATAAACACAGCGGGAATTGCAATCCATTGGCAGAGAAACAATTGCGGGAATCGACGGCTTCGCCGCAGCATTGAAACCAGCACCACCAGCTGAAGCGCCAGAAACGCCAGATTGAGGGCAACCTCGCCGTACACAGCCAGAGAGCCGTTTGGGAGGGTCATGATTTTCTGGTAGCCGTCGGCGGAATTGGCGAAATGGGCGAGCGTGCGCAGCGGTGACAATGTCTGGCCGATAGCCAGCAGCATCAGCCAGCCACCGAAGCCCACAAGAACCTCAGGATTTTGTGACGGCTTTGCTGCCGACCGGACAGCAAAGACAACAGGCACGCCGATCAACAGCAGCACGATCGCCCAATGCCAGATAGAAAACGTCCCCATTTACACTTCTCCTTCTTATGCTCCTCTAGGTTGTATCAGATTTCAAATTCAACTCAAGGGCAATCATCGCGTAAGACGCCGTCCGATGCCGAAGCGACGACTTCTCCTGCCTACTCCTGACGCCTCACACTCCGATCGCCGCCACCAATATCCGGTTCTGTCGCCGTATCGCGGCCCTCAACTCCGGTATCCTGGCGTCGTCCCGCTTCACGAATTCGATGAACATCATGTTCATGTTGTTGAAGATCAGTTCGCCGAGCGCCGTGCCGTCGATATCCTGCCGCACAAGGCCGATCTCCTGCAACCGGGCGATCAGCGCGCGGATCTGTTCGGTAAGCGAGCGGTCGAGGCCAGTGTAGCTTTGGCCGAACGGGCTGTCGGGCAGTTGCGTCGATATCGCCATCGCCTGCCGCCACATCTCCTTGCTGAGATAGTTCAGCGAGTGCTCGATATAGATGCCGATCAGCGTGTCCAGCGCGTCGCCGACATTGGCGGGCGGCCGGGCGACCACGCCGCGCCCGGCATTGAGCACCTCGTTGACTTCCATCGAGACGATGGCGCCGAGAATGTCGCCTTTGTTCTGGTAGTAATTGTAGATGGTGCCAATCGAGACTTCGGCTTGCGCGGCGATCGTCTCGATCTTGGCGCCCTCGTAGCCGGCCTCGCGAAAAAGCGCCGCCGCCGACTCTATGATGCGGCGGTGACGATCCGCCTTTTGCCTTGCCCGCAATCCGCTCATATCAGCCTCTTGCCACGAAAACAGAATTGACTCAATTTTAGAATTGGTTCAATTTTTTGCAAGAAGCCACGAAGGCAAGGAGAACACTCGATGGCCCTCAAATCCAGGAATGCGCTTTCAATCCTGAAGCGCCAGCTGTACGCCGCGTCCGCCGCCACGGCATTGCTGCTTGCGGCGGGCAGCCTTGCCGACGCCGCCGATCTCAACGCGCTGATCTGGTGCGACCATTCCGATCCGGCGCTGCTGCAGCCTTTCGAGGAGGCCAACAACGTCAAGGTCAATGTCAAGGAATTCGAAGGCACCGGGGCTGGGCTGGCCATCGTCGAGCAGTCGCAGCCCGGCGACTGGGATGTGATGGTGATCGATAGCATCGACGTGCCGCGCGGCGTCGAGAAAGGCCTGTTCGAGCCGCTGCCGGAAGACAAGCTGCCGTTCGCCGACCTCTTCCCGCAGGTGAAGATGGACGGCTCGACCGTTGTCGGCGGCAAGCGCTACGGCATCACCGAAAAATTCGGCTACAACACGATCGGCTTCAACAAGACAAAGGTCGACCCGGCGGACATGCAATCCTTGGCGTCGCTGAGCGGCGACAAATACAAGGGCAAGGTCGCCATCTACGATTATTATCTCCCCGTCATCGGCATGGCGGCATTGGCCATCGGCAAGAAGACGGCCGATCTCACCGATGCCGACCTGCCCGCGCTCAAGGAAGAGCTGCTCAAGATGAAGGCCAATGCCAAGCTGGTCGGTGAAGTCACAGCCAGCCAGACCGCGCTGGCGACCGGCGAGGTCGACATATTGGTCGGCGGCGGCGAATGGGTGACGGCGGGGCTGGCCAAGGAAAACCCGGCGCTGGACTTCTCCATTCCGAAAGAAGGTGCGGTGCTGTGGTCGCAGTCGCTCGCCATGTTCAAGGATTCCAAGAACAAGGACATGGCGCTGAAATTCATCCAGTACATACTGAGCCCCGAAGGCCAGGCACGGCTCGCCACCTCGTCCTGTTACTGGGGCATGCCGTCCAACACCAAGGCCGCGTTGACCGATGACCAGAAAAAGGTCCTGCGTTTCGACGAGCAGCCCGGCTTCCTCGCCCGTGCGCAGGCCTATCCGTCGCCGAATGCCGAACTCGACAAGAAGATGCAGGATATGTGGACCGAAATGCTGCAGGCCAAGTGAGCCGATACGCTGATGAGCGCTGCGGGAAACAATGAGGGCGCGCGGACAGGCCGCGCCCTTCCCTGGGCGCTGGTCACGCCGGCAGTCGGCTGGACGCTTCTCTTCTTCGTGCTGCCTTTCGTCGCCATGGGGCTTTCGAGCTTCACCGCGCAGGAGGGCGGCGGGGGCACCCTGTCCAACTACAGCCAATTCTTCAACAACCCCGCCTACTGGCAGGCGATGGTGAACTCGCTGCAGGTGACGGCGATCGTCACCGTGGCTTCCGTGTTGCTTGCCTATCCCTTCGCCTGGATTCTGGCCGAACAGGTTCCTGAACGCTGGCAGCGGCTGGCGCTGATGCTGGCCGTGCTGCCGTTCTGGACCTCCTATGTCGTGCGCTCCTACTCCTGGCTGCTGGTGCTGGCGCGGAACGGCGTCATCAACCGGGCGCTGACTGGCATCGGTATGGTCTCCGAACCGCTGCAGCTCGCCAATACGCGCCTGGCCACCGTCACCGGCTTCGTGCATTTCTTCGTCATGCTTTTGACGCTGACCATCTTCGCCAATCTGAAGCAGCTCAGCCCCAGTTACCGCAAGGCCGCCGCAGATCTCGGCGCCGGACCCGTGCGCACCTTCCTGCATGTCATCCTGCCATTGACCTTGCCCGGCATCATGGTCGGCGCTTTTCTCACTTTCGTGCTGTGCATCGGCGACTACATCACGCCGCAGATCCTCGGCGGGAACAACGAGCTTCTGATGCCGCAGTTGGTGATGATGCAGATTGGCCGGCGCGGCGATTTTCCATTGGCCTCGGCGCTGTCGATCATCCTGATGGCGGTCGTGACCATCGCCTACCTCGCCTGCGCCCGCTGGCTGAAGATCGAGCGGACCTGATCATGCGCAGCATTGCCCGCATCGCTTCCTGGATTTACGCGCTTGCCGTCTACGGCTTCATCTTCCTGCCGGTCGTCGTGCTGGTGCTGTTCTCGCTCCAGTCGACGTCCTTCCCCATTCCCCCGTTCACGGGCCCGTCGCTGCGCTGGTACGAGGCGGTTCTTTCCGATAGCCGGCTGACCTCGGCGCTGGTCAATTCGCTGCTGGTCGCGGTGCTTTCCTCGGCTGTAGCGGTCGTGCTCGGCTTCCTGTCGGCCTGGGGGTTCGCGCGCTTCGTCCTGCCAGGCTCGGGCCTGCTGCGTGGGTTGATCACCTTGCCGCTCACCGTCAGCTATCTCATCATCGGCATGGGGCTGCTGGTGCTGTTCAACTGGGCCGGCGTGCCGAAATCGCTGCTTGCCGCAGGCATCGGCCATGTCGTGATCAACCTGCCGCTGTGCTTCGCCATCATCTACAGCCAGTTGGGCGACCACCAGATCAACATCGAGCGCGCCGCGCGCGACCTCGGCGCGCCGGAATGGAAGGTGCTGCTGTTGATCACCGTGCCAGTCATGGCGCCGGCCATTTTCGCCGGCTTCTTCCTGTCGATGACCTTCTCCTGGGACGAGTTCGTGATATCCTTCCTGCTGACGCGCTTCGAGACCACGCTGCCGGTGGAGATCTGGAACCTGCTGCGCTCCGGCCTCAACCCCAAGACCAACGCGGTCGGGTCGCTGGTCTTTGCCGTCTCGATCGTGCTGGTGGTTTTCTTCGAACTGACCTTGCTGCGGAGAAAGCCGGCATGAATTCGCCCCTGGTCGATATCCGCGACGTCTCGCACCGCTTCGGCCAACATCCCGTGCTGAAGAATGTCTCGCTGACGATAGCCGCCGGCAGCTATACGATCCTGCTTGGACCATCCGGTTCCGGCAAGACGACGCTGCTCTCCATTCTCGGTGGTTTTGTCAATCCGAGCGAAGGCAAGGTTCTCATCCGCGGTCAGGACTGCACCTCGGTGCCGCCGGCCAAACGCCCGACGACGACAGTGTTCCAGGATTATGCGCTGTTCCCGCATATGAGCGTCGGCGGCAATGTCGGTTTCGGCCTGCGCATGCAAGGTATCGACGGCGCGACGCGGGCGGCAAAAGCGCGCGAAGCCCTGACCCTAGTGGGTCTCGCCACCGCCTTCGACAAGAAACCGCACCAGCTTTCCGGTGGCCAGCGCCAGCGCGTCGCCCTGGCGCGGGCGCTGGTGATCGAGCCGGCGGTGCTTCTGCTCGATGAGCCGCTCGGTGCGCTCGACCTGAAACTGCGCCGCCAGATGCAAGACGAATTGAAGGCGATCCAGAAGCGGGTCGGCACCGCCTTCATCCATGTCACTCATGACCAGGAAGAAGCGATGGCGCTGGCCGACCATTGCGTGGTGATGAATGACGGCCGCATCGAGGACGAGGGGCCGCCCGAGCGCGTCTATGCGAGGCCGGCGACGCGTTTTTCCGCAACGTTCATGGGCGAGAGCACGATCCTTGCCGGCACTGTCATCGAGACCATGGACATGACGAGCATCGTCACGACACCGGTCGGACCGGTTTCCTTAGCCAGTGCCTTGCCGTTGGGGTCTACCGCCGCACTGGCGATACGCCCTGAGCACCTTGTGCTTGGCGCTGTGTCGGCTGGCACGAAGCTCGGCAAGGCTGATGTGAGCGACGTCGTTTTCCAGGGTAGTTTCAAGCGCGTGCTGGCGACCTCCGTCGAAGAGCCCTCCCTGCGGTTTGTCGCCAAGCTGCCGGCAACCGCCATCGTCCATGCGGGCGACAGGGTCGCGATTTCGTGTGATACCGACCAGATCATCGTGCTGACGGATTGAACATGAGTATGCTTGCGGTCATCGAGGCACCGGACTGGTACGAAACAATCCGCATGGGCGACGGCATCACGCTGATCCACGAGCCATGGATAAAACCGTTCTTCCGCTGCAATATGTGGCATGTGCGCGGACGCGACCGCGATCTCCTGTTGGACACCGGCCTCGGTCATTTCAGCCTGCGCACCCATGTGTCCCTGGTCAGCGAACGCAAGCTGACCTGCGTTGCCAGCCACACGCATTTCGACCATATCGGCTGCCACCATGAGTTTTCCGATCGCTGCGTGCATTCGGCCGAAGCGGCAATCCTGGCCGATCCGCGCAACGAATGGACCGCTGCCGGCACCTATGCGACAGAAGAGATGTTCGATGGCTTGCCGCGGGGCTGGGACACGGCGCGCTATCGCATCCAGCCCGCGCCGACCGACCGTATGCTCGCGCATGGCGACATCATCGATCTCGGCGACCGGGCTTTCGAGGTCGTCCACACGCCAGGCCATTCGCCGGGCGGCATTGCGCTCTACGAGAAGAAGACCGGCATCCNGGGCTTTCGAGGTCGTCCACACGCCAGGCCATTCGCCGGGCGGCATTGCGCTCTACGAGAAGAAGACCGGCATCCTGCTGTCCGGCGACATCATCTATGATGGCCCGCTGATCGACGATGTCTACCACTCGGACATACCAGATTACATGGCGACGCTGCTCGCCATGCGCGATCTCGACGTCTCGGTCGTCCATGGCGGCCATTTCCCGAGTTTCGGCAAAGTGCGCTATGGCCAGCTGATCGACGAATATCTGGCGCAGAAGCGACAGGCCGGCTGCCATCTGCGGCAGGCCGGAAGCGTCGCCGACAACCACTCCTCCTCGTCGCCGCGCGGTTGAAAGCGCTCTCCCAGGCCGACAATGTCCGAGCCGAAAAAACCGATTGCGTTGATCGAAAAGCAGGACGCCTGGTCTCCCGGTCCGGCACGCGAAAGTCTTCCACTCCAGAACGCCGCCGGTCAATTCGGCGCATGCTCCTTCCCAGGAGAGGAGGGAACAGAATCGGATTTCAGATCCGAAGCCCTACAGCGCCCTTTGCGGGCAAGGCATGCCGGCGGCATCGCCGCAACGTGACGCCGTGGGGATCGGCCTGGCGCTCATTTCTTCCGACTGGCGCACCAGTTCGGCGAAGACAAGCGCGAAACTTCCCAGCATGACAAAGACGATGATCAGGCGTGCTACCGGCAACATGTCGGCCTCGTCTGGCTGGCGCATATCCCCTGGCATCGGGAACCGCGGGATCACGCACACAAATCTGAACTGCCGCAGCGTCCATTGCGTCCCAAAGGACAAGGTGATGCTGCGGGCGCCCCACGCCACCCATGCCGGCTAACATGATCGATCCGGCTTTACGAGACCTTAAGCCCGGCCTTAACCATCACATTCGCTCGCGCCATGACATCAACCGCGAGCGGCTGGTGCGGCGGCCCTGCCGCACCCTCGCCTCATGGGCTGACATAGGCTCTCTTTGCAGACCTGCCTGCCCATGCTACCCCGGCGCTGGCGCGCCAGAACCTGCCGGCGCCAATTGGTCGCGATCGGGGAACCATGAGCACAGCCACCAGCAGCATTGCCTTCGTCTCGTCCGACACAACAGACGCCAAGGCGGCGCTGGACAGCCTGTCGGCACGCTACGGCCAATGTTCGGTCGCCGAGGCGACCGTCGTGGTGGCGCTGGGCGGCGACGGCTTTCTGCTGCAAACCTTGCGCGACACGATGGGTACGGGAAAAAAGGTCTACGGCATGAACCGTGGCACCATCGGCTTCCTGATGAATGAGTACCGGTCCGGGGGACTCACCGAGCGCATCGCTGCCGCGGTCGCCGAAACGATCCGCCCGCTGGAGATGCTGGCGACCACCTCGGATGGCGAACACGTCACGGCACTGGCGATCAACGAAGTCGCGCTGTGGCGCCAATCCTATCAGACGGCCAAGATCCGCATCAGCATCGATGACCAGATACGGCTGGAGGAACTGAACTGCGACGGCGTCATGATCGCGACGCCGGCCGGATCGACCGCGTATAATCTTTCGGCCCACGGCCCGATCCTGCCTCTCGACGCGCCGCTTTTAGCTCTCACGCCGGTCAGCCCGTTTCGTCCGCGACGCTGGCGCGGCGCATTGCTCTCCAACAAGGCGACCGTGCGCTTCGACATTCTGGAGTCGGAAAAGCGGCCGGTGAACGCGGCCGCCGACCACACGGAGGTCAAGGCGGTGACCTCGGTCACGGTGCGGGAATCGCCAACGGCCACCGCGACTCTGCTGTTCGATCCCAACCACTCTTGGAACGAACGCATCCTGGCCGAACAGTTCCGTTACTGAGCCGGCACAGGGATACGAGGCCGGATTGAGCATCGCGATTAAGGTTACAACTTCACAATCGTGCCAATCCTGCCCGTTTCTGTTGACAAATCGCGGGCTTGCGCCTAATCGCAATACCAATCTTGCAGGCGCGTGGCGCTTGCCGCGACGAATGACGTTGCGCTTCCCCGAACCAGCCAAAGACAGCAACACTTGTCCTCAGACACGACGATCGCTCAAGAAGCGTTGACCTTTTCAGACCTCGGCCTGTCGCCGAAGGTGCTTTCCGCAGTCACCGATGCCGGCTATCTCCAGCCGACGCCGATCCAGGCTGGTGCGATCCCGCACGCCTTGCTCGGAAAGGACGTGCTGGGCATTGCCCAGACCGGCACCGGCAAGACCGCGTCCTTCGTGCTGCCGATGCTGACCCGGCTGGAAAAAGGCCGTGCCCGCGCCCGCATGCCACGCACGCTGATCCTGGAGCCGACGCGTGAGCTTGCCGCGCAGGTCGAGGAAAACTTCGTCAAATACGGCAAGAACCACAAGCTCAACATCGCGCTGCTGATCGGCGGGGTGTCGTTCGACGAACAGGACAAAAAGCTGGAGCGCGGCGCCGATGTGCTGATCGCTACGCCTGGCCGTCTGCTCGACCACCGCGAGCGCGGCAAGCTGCTGCTCAACGGTGTCGAGATCCTCGTCATCGACGAGGCGGACCGCATGCTCGACATGGGTTTCATTCCCGATATCGAGCGGATCTGCGAGATGATCCCGTTCACCCGGCAGACGCTGTTCTTCTCGGCGACCATGCCGCCAGAGATCACCAAGCTGACGGAAAAATTCCTGCATGCGCCGGTGCGCGTCGAGGTCTCCAAGGCCGCTTCGGCGGCCACCAACATCATCCAGCGGTTGGTCAAATCGGGCTCGAAGCCTTGGGACAAGCGTGAAACGCTGCGAAACCTGATCAAAGCCGAGGATGCGGAGCTGAAGAACGCGATCATCTTCTGCAACCGCAAGATCGAGGTTTCGGAGCTGTTCCGCTCGCTGCTGAAATATGATTTCGATGCCGGTGCGCTGCATGGCGACATGGATCAGCGCGCGCGCATGCAGATGCTGGCCAATTTCCGTGACGGCAAGCTGCGCTATCTCGTCGCCTCGGATGTCGCCGCGCGCGGCCTCGACATTCCCGATGTCAGCCATGTCTTTAACTACGACGTGCCGATCCATGCAGAGGACTATGTCCACCGCATCGGCCGCACCGGCCGTGCCGGACGCTCGGGCAAGTCCTTCACCATCGCGACCAAGTCCGACACCAAATATATCGACGCCATCGAACGGCTGATCGGGACCAAGATCGAGTGGCATGACGGCGACCTGTCGACGGTGGTTGCCAGCGAAGGCGAGGACGATGCTCCGCGCCGCGGCAAAGGCGCGCCGCGCCGCGCCGGCCGCAAGGACGAGGACCGCAACGACAGAGGCGGGCGCAAGAAGGGCGGCGAGCGTCGCGGCGGACACAGCGAGGAAGATGCCTCGGCCGTGGCTGCTCAACCGCAGGAGCAGCCCGATGTAGCGGAGACGGCCGATGTAGTCGAACGGCGCGCGCGCAAGGATGCAATCCGCTCGGAAAACACCGATCGCAAGTCGTCAGACCGCAATGAGCCGCGCGCCCCTGAGCGCGGTGACACCAGGCCGCAGCGCAGCAACAGCCGCCCTGCCCGCCACCATCAGGAAGACAACGACGCCACAGTCGGCTTCGGCGACGACATGCCGGCCTTCATGCGCATCGTCGCCAAGGTCTGATTCCAGCCAGCAAAGCGCCTGGCCGGCTTGCCTTCCTTTGCCCGGCAGCCGAAAGCATTCGAGGAAAAGGCGCATAGCGCTCTTCCTCGCGAATTGCGGAAACGAAGACGTGGGGCGATTCAGGCGAGCGCTGGTCCGCTCCAGTTCACATCGGCCCGGGCATCATCTTGGTCGGTTTTTCCAGCATAGGAAACTCGGCCCTGTTGCATTTCACCTTCGGGTTCGTCGGACTGAACATGCCGTTCGGGTTGTCATCGAGCCAGGCATGAAGATCGTAGTGGACGAACTCCTTCGGGATGAGCGGGTAGTGTCCTTCCATCGGGCCCATGAAGGTTTGACCAAATAGCTTCGGCGGCGCCTTGATGTCCGGGGTTAGCGGCACCAGCCATTCCACGCCGACCAACTTCAGGCCTTTCTTGGTCGGCTCGTAGATCAGGACGTTGGGCTTCATCGGGTCCAGTTTCTGGCCGACGCTTGGAACGTTGACGAAATGGATGCCCATGGCGCCTTTCGGATAGTCCATGGAGCCGGGTATCTTTTCTCCGCTGTAGTAGACGCAGCCGACCGTCGAGAGATAGAGATCGCGGACGGCGGCGGTGTAGTCCTGATATTTGGCGAGCGATTTTTTCAACGCGTCGATGTCGGCCTTGTTGGCGTCCTCGGCATGAGCCGTGGCGAGGCCCAACCATGCACCTACAACACCTGTTAAAGCGAGGACGCCGCAGCGCCCAAGGCTGGCTGTTCTTGTCATGCATTCCTCCCAGATTTCATGATCTGGCCGTGCAAGAGCGAGGCGGCGGCAAAGACGTCGATTGCGCGGCCGATTAAACCGCCCCATCCCCTTTGGAACGCGGCAATGCTAATCCTTTCCACGGCTTCGGAAAAGAACTTATTAGATCTTGCTAATTTTATTTCACTGCTGTCACGAGACTGGGAACGCCAATATACCCCTGGACGAAAACGGCCCCCATTGGAGGCCGTTTTAGCGTCACAAGCACAATTCAGCTTTAGGTGAGCGGCGAAAGCTGGATCTCGACGCGTCGGTTCTGGGCCCGGCCCTCGGCCGTGGCATTGGAGGCGACGGGCCTGGTCTTGCCAAATCCGGTGACGGCGAAGCGGCGCTGATCGACGCCCTGGCCGGAGAGATAATTGGCGACCGCCAGTGCACGGCGCTGCGACAGGTCGAAATTGTGCTGGTCGCCACCGGTCGAATCGGTGTGGCCGAAAACGTCGACCGTGGTCTGCTTGAACTTCTTCAGCACCAGCGCCACCGAATTCAGCACCTGGTAGAAGCCGGGCTTCACCGCGTCCTGGTCGGTGTTGAAGGTGATGTCGGACGGCATGTTGAGGATGATCTGGTCGCCGCTGCGGGTGACGCTGACGCCGCTGCCCTCGAGCTGCCGGCGCAGTTCGGCCTCGTTCTGGTCCATCGTGGCGCCGATGGCGCCGCCGGCCAGCGCGCCGATGCCGGCGCCGATCAAGGCATTGCGGCGGTCATTGCCGCCGGCAAGCAGACCAAGGCTGGCACCGGCCAGAGCGCCGAGGCCCGCGCCCGCCGCCGTGTTGGAAATCTTCTGGTCGCCCGTATACGGGTCGGTGGTGGTGCACGCGGTCACGAGCAGAGCCGTCGCCATAACGACGAGCACGGTCTTCTTCATAGGATGGTCCCTCTCCAAGTCACGCCTTACGATGGCGCCAAATCAGCCCTTGCCGCGACTTGTACCATGAAATGCGGCGAAAAACGGAACGGGAAAAGCGCCTGCCAATTATCCAGTTGGCCGCCTGGTGTGGCTACCAGAGATTCTTGCCGTCAATGACCACCACTTCGACCTTGTCGAGATCGAAGTCATCGAACAGCCGCGCGTTGACGCTGATCTTCGGATTGTCGAAATCCGGCTCGCCGGTCGACCAGTCCGGCGTTTCAGTGAAGGTGCCGCAGCCGCAGGTTGCGCAAAAACCATGCTTTACGGTTTTTGAGCCCCACTGATAAAAGGAAACATTCTTCAGCGGCGTGACGAGCTTGAACTGCGATGGGGTATAGTAGGCCCAAAGCGAGCCGCGTTTCGAGCAGAACGAACAGGTACATTGCGTCACCGTCTGCGGCGCTTCCGACATCTCGAACATCGTCGCCTTGCAGTGGCAGCTTCCCTTGATGGCCATGAATATCACCTCTCCATTGTCCGCCGCCCAAGCGGCAAGGCACCATAAAGAAGCGATCCTGACAACTGGCCGTCAGCAGGCTTTTGCGCCAATGCACTTCAACAGTCGGCGCGGCTCAAAATGAGCGCGGCGGCACGAACAGACATATCGTCTTGCCGGCATCGAGACCGGCCTGATGCGCGCACCAGTGAAATTCGCCGTCAGGGCTGTCCTTGATGCGCTTGTCCGTCATCGGAACGACTTCGCCGGTGCCGGCAATCACATAGCCCTCGGGCTTCTCCAGCACTTCGCCGGTATGCGTGGCACGACAGTCATAGTTGGCGCAGCAGGCGAACGGATAACTCCAACCCTGCGGCTTTGCCTCCGTGGGCTTGGCATCATGAGCAAAGGCCGCAGGCGCGAACATCGCGACGGCAAACAGAGAAAACATAAGTCGGCCGACCGGTTGAACGGCTCGGGCCGATCTGGGCGTGGCAGCAGACATGGGACGTTCCTTTCGAGCGTCAAGCTTTTCGCCTGCCCGTTCCCGGAACGTGTCTTCCCAGTGGCCGGATCATCAGTCGCAGATATGCCGCGTCCGGCCATAAATGCTTTTTGTCTCCCAGCATTTGGATGCTGGGCTGATTCCTTGGTCGGCGCAAGAAGCCGCTGCGCCCAGATAGGGGCGCACGCCATAAGCACACTGCTACCGCTGACGAGATTCAAGCCAGGTAAGTTCCCGGCAGGCGGGGCATGCAAACAACGGGATTGGTCCCGGACTAGTTCCAGCCGGTCAAATCCAATCACATGCTCTTGATTGACCGCGACAGTTCCGACGATCGCCCGCAAAGGAGGATCAGCCGCCATGCAGCCGACGAAGCCATGGGCAGCCGGCCGAACGGCGAACACTCGCCGCGCCCGCCTTGGAGCAAGAAAAGCCCCCTTCCCGCACCAGAGCAAAAGCGAATCCGGACCCTTGCGATCACCGCGAACTTGGCGCGCCGCACCGGCTAGCACTTGAGGCCAACACCGGGCGCCGCACGATAATACGTCCGCTTTTGCGACGGGGCTCGCGATCATTGCCCGCGCAAGCAGCCTAATCCAGGTCCGCCACCGCTTCGCCCGCGCCGCCCTCGATGCGTTGCGACAACGAGGCTTCCATGAAGTCGTCGAGGTCGCCGTCGAGCACGCTCGACGGGCTGGTGCTTTCGACACCGGTGCGCAGATCCTTGACCAGCTGATAGGGCTGCAGCACGTAGGACCGTATCTGGTGGCCCCAGCCGATGTCGCTCTTCGATGCCTCGGTGGCGTTGGCCACCGCTTCGCGCTTCTTCAGCTCTTCCTCGTAGAGGCGCGAGCGCAGCATTTCCCAGGCCTTGGCCTTGTTCTTGTGCTGCGAGCGTTCGGCCTGACAGGCGACCGCGATGCCGGTGGCGATGTGGGTGATGCGCACGGCCGAATCGGTGGTGTTGACGTGCTGGCCGCCGGAACCCGATGAACGATAGGTATCGATGCGCACGTCGGATTCGGAGACGTCGATCTCTATCCTGTCGTCGACCACAGGATAGACCCAGACGCTGGAGAAGGACGTATGACGGCGCGCATTGCTGTCATAGGGTGAGATGCGCACCAGACGGTGGACGCCGGATTCGGTCTTCATCCAGCCATAGGCATTGTGGCCCTTGATCAGCAAGGTCGCGGACTTGATGCCAGCCTCTTCGCCGTCGTGCACTTCAAGCACCTCGACCTTGAAGCGGCGGCGCTCGGCCCAGCGCGTGTACATGCGCAACAGCATCGAGGCCCAATCCTGGCTCTCGGTGCCGCCGGCGCCGGCATGGATTTCGAGATAGGTATCGTTGGCGTCCGCTTCGCCCGAGAGCAGCGTTTCCACCTGTCGGGCCTTGGCCTCGCCCTGCATCGAACGGATCGCGGCTTCGGCTTCGGCGACGACGCCTTCGTCGCCCTCTTCCTCGCCGAGCTCGATGAGACCGATATTGTCTTCCAGCGCCTGGGTCAGGCCCTTGACCGCCGCGATGCCTTCCTCGAGCCCCTGGCGCTCGCGCATCAGCTTCTGCGCTTCCAGCGGTTCGTTCCAGAGACTGGCGTCCTCGGCACGCACGTTCAGGTATTCAAGCCGCTTTATGGCCTGATCCCAGTCAAAGATGCCTCCTCAGCAGGGTTATCGCCTGCCTGATCTCGTCGACGATATTCTGCGTTTCCGCGCGCATGGCCTGATGTTTTGTCCTGTTGCTGAATGACGCTTCGGTCGGCGCGATACATAGGGACGGTGCCGCCATGTGTAAAGCGAAATGGGCCAGCCGGAGGCTGGCCCAACTGGACGCGTGGATTCGTCAGTAAAGGCCGCCGCCGCCGTCCTGGATGGCCTGGTTGGCCTGCGGCGACAGCGCGCCGCCCGAGGCGTTGGAGCCATCAGCACCCATGCCGATCACCCAGTAGCTGTCAGCGGGGCCGGTACCCGGCTTGAAAGCCTCGATGATGGTGCCCGCATCGCCCGAGGAGGAGCGCATGCCGGTCTTGCGGTTGATGGCGATCAGGTTCATGCCGTCAGGCACCTTGAAGTCGACATTGGGCGTGCCGTCGAGCGCCACACGCATGAAGTCCTTGAAGATCGGGGCGGCAAGACCGCCGCCGGTGGCGCCGTGGCCGAGGCCGCGCGGCGTGTCATAGCCCATGTAAAGCCCAACCACGAGGTTCGGCGTATAGCCGATGAACCATGCGTCCTTCTCGTCGTTGGTGGTGCCGGTCTTGCCGGCTATGTGGCGGCCAAGTTCCCCGATTGTGGCGCCGGTGCCGCGCTGGACGACGCCTTCCATCATCGAGGTGATCTGGTAGGCGGTCATCGGATCGAGCACCTGCTCGGAATTGTCGACCAGTTCCGGCTCGGGCTGGTTTTTCCATTCAGGAGCGTTGCAGCCTTCGCAGCCACGCTCGTCCTGCTTGAACACGGTCTTGCCGTAGCGGTCCTGGATACGGTCGATCAGCGACGGTTTGATCGACTTGCCGCCATTGGCCATGATCGAATAGGCCGAAACCATGCGCATGACGGTCGTCTCGCCCGAACCCAGCGCCATCGGCAGATATGGCGCCAGATGATCATAGACCCCGAAGCGCTCGGCATATTCGACGACCAGCTTCATGCCCATGTCGTTGGCAAGCCGCACCGTCATCAGGTTGCGCGACTTCTCGATGCCGGAGCGGAGCGTTGCCGGCCCGGCGACGGTGCCGTCATAGTTCTTCGGCGTCCAGGTGGTGTTGCCGCTCTGGATGGTGATCGGTCCGTCCATGATCACCGAGGCCGGTGTATAGCCATTGTCGAGTGCGGCCGAATAGACGATGGGCTTGAATGACGAACCCGGCTGGCGCATCGCCTGGGTGGCGCGGTTGAATTCCGACTGCGAATAGGAGAAGCCGCCGACCATGGCGAGCACACGGCCTGTATGCGGATCCATCGCGATCAGGCCGCCTTCCACCTCGGGAACCTGCCGCAAGCTGTACGTATTGTCGGAGCCGTCGTTCTTCTGGACGAAGATGACGTCGCCTGGCTTCAGCACGTCGGCCGGCGACTTGGCCTTGACTGTTTTGCCGTCGACCACATGGCGCATGGCAAAGCCCATGTCCTCCTTACTGACGGTGCCTTCGACGCGTTCCTTCACGATGTCGCCCGACGCCTGGCGTGCGGGCTGCAAGCCGATCGACAGCCCGGACGCCGAACTGTCGAGCACGACGGCCAGCGACCACTCGGGAACGTCTTCCAGGCCCTTGACGGCGCCCAGCGGCACACCCCAGTCGCCGGACACGTCGACCGTCTTCACCGGCCCGCGATAGCCACGCAAAGTATCGTATTTCATCAATCCATTCTGCATCGCCTTGCGGGCAATGAGCTGGACCTTCGGGTCAAGAGTGGTGCGAATCGACAGCCCGCCCTCATACAGCGCGTTCTCGCCATAGCGGGCGATGATCTGCCGACGAACCTCTTCCGTGAAATACTCGCCGGCGAAAAGGTAGGAGCCGCTGCGGCGCGGAGCAACGCCAAGCGGCTCGGCCTTCGCCTTTGCGCCCTCTTCAGGCGTCACGTAACCGTTCTCGACCATCTGGCCGATCACCCAGTTTCGCCGTTCGATTGCTCGGTCGGCATGCTTGAAGGGATTGTAGTTGGCCGGACCTTTCGGGAGCGATGCCAGATAAGCGGCCTCGGCCACGGTCAGCTCGTTTACCGATTTATCGAAGTAGGTCAGTGCCGCACCGGCAACGCCATAGGCGTTGAAGCCAAAGAAAATCTCGTTGAGATAGAGCTCGAGGATACGATCCTTGGAATAGGCCTGTTCGATGCGGAACGAGAGGATGGCCTCCTTGACCTTGCGTTCCAGGGAACGCTCGTTGGTGAGCAGGAAGTTCTTGGCAACCTGTTGGGTGATCGTCGAGCCGCCCTGCATGGGGCCACCCGAAACGTAAGTGATAACCGCTCTGCCCAACCCCGTTATGTCGACACCGGGGTGGCTGTAGAAGTTCTTGTCCTCAGCCGACAGGAAGGCAGCCTTGACGCGATCCGGGATAGCCTGGATCGGCAAATACAGGCGCCGTTCCCGCGCGTACTCGGCCATCAGCGCGCCGTCCGAGGCATGGATCCGGGTGGTCACCGGAGGCTCGTACTTTGCCAGCACTTCGTAGTCAGGCAGATCCTTCGCTACATGGCCGATGTAGAGGGCAACGCCCGCGGCGGCCAGGAGGGCCAGCGTCGTGCCTATGCCGAAGAAATAGCCAATGAGACGAATCATACCCGCTCCAGTCCTTGGTTCGGGAATTTCCTAAACGAAGCCGCCTTTCACGCAAGCTTTCGAGCCGGTCCCAACCCGTAATCGAAACCCATGTCGCCACCATGTGGACAAAATACGGCAAGGCCTGATTTCGCAGCCGCAAGCCCGAAATAAAAGCGCGGGGTGTTGTCATCGCGCAACGCCGCCTCTGGTTGCAGGCGCCGCCGGGCATAGTCAACCTCCGGTTCCAGCCCCGGCACGCGCGGAAGCGAACAATGCCACGGCATTGGTGATGCTTTGCGCTGCCTTGCCGCGCCATTCGGCGTCAAGCAGTTGCGCCTCGTCCTTGGCATTGGAGAGATAGCCGAGCTCGACCAGCACGGACGGCACGTCGGGGGCCTTCAGCACCTTGAACCCGGCCGAACGCTGGGGATTGTTTATAAGGCCGACACTGGTCGACAGCTGGCCAACCAATGTGTGGGCAAAACTCATCGAGAAGGTGTGCGTCTCGCGCCGGATCAGATCGATCAGGATATCGGTCACTTCCTTGTTGTCGTTCTTGATGACCATGCCGGCGAACTGGTCGGACAGGTTTTCACGGTCGGCTAGCGCCTGCGCTTCCGGATCGGAGGCCTTGTCGGAGACGGTGTAGACCGTGGCGCCGCGGATGCCCTTGACGCTGATCGTATCGGCATGAATCGAAATCAGCAGATCGGCCTCATGCTGGCGGGCAATGCGGACGCGGTCGTCCAGGCGCAGATATTCGTCGGTATCCCGGGTCATGAAGACATCGTATCGGCCGGCGGCCGCGAGTTTGTCGCGCAGCTCCGTGGCAAAGGCCAGTGTGACGTTCTTCTCGATAGTGCCGTTCAAGCCTTCGGCACCGCCGTCTATGCCGCCGTGGCCGGGGTCGATGACGACGGTGAATCGGTGGCCCGGATTGGAGACAGGCCCGGTTCCGACCCGGCCGCCCTTGTCGGTCGAAACCGTGGAACCGGTCGTCAGCGCCTGATTGGCAAGAGCGGCGTCGAACTCACGTTCGGAGGCCGCCGACATGTCGACGGCAAGGCGGTAGCCGGTTCCGTCCTCGTTCTTGAGCACATCGAGCTTGTCGACGGCGAACGGCCCCTTGCCGGTGAGGATCAGTCGCGAGACGCCCTCGCCGAGTTCGCCGAGCCGCACGCCCTTGACCAGGCCACGCGGCTTCAGATCCTTGGCATCGATGGCAAATCGGGTGTTTGCAAGATCGATGACAAGGCGATTGGGTCCGCGCAGCAGGAACCATCTGATGTCAGGCTCGCGATCGAAATCCATGACGATGCGCATCTTGGTGGCATCGCCGGCCATTTTGTAGCCCTTGGCCACGAGCGGAGCGTCGGCGGCATTGGCAACAGGGAAAAAGGCTACAGGGAAAAAGACCTGGGAAATCACCACCAGCAGCAGGAGACAGAAGGCACGGAGAACCTGGCCGCCAACACGACATCCCTTGTCTGTGAAGTCCGCCAGTCCCATCTTTCTTCCAGTCGCTCCCGGTTTGGCGCCAGGCGCCGGTTCGTTTCGTCAACATGCCGGTTAGGCCGCGAGCTCGATTAACGATTGGTATCGAGAGAAGGTTAACCAAGCCTTTTCACGCAAGGACGGGGCCAGGCTTACGCTACGGAACTGCTTTTTGCCGGCATCGGAAATCGGGGTTGCCTTCCAACCCGCCAAATCATAAAAGCGATGGTGGATCACTGCAATCCTGGAACCGCCCTCCTCCGCAGCTTCCTGCTACAGGGTCAGATGAAAGGCGGCTCCTTTCGCTTCACGCGAAAAGGCTTCAGGTGATTGCGACGAATTTCGCAGGTGTGCTCCCGTGGCGGGGGAATCGCCTGCGTGAGGAAAACGGCCGGGTTTATTCCCGCGCCGGCTCTGTATGAGCAAACAAGCTGGTCCGGTTTCCGGGCTTTGGTTCAAAAGGTTCTGCTGGTGACGATGGCTTCAAGCGCAATCATGGAAAGGTCCGCATCAAACCGCGCCAATATGGCTGCGGGCGGCACCGCCATGACACGCAGGCAGCGTCCGGCGGACATTCAGACATCCGGCACCCACACACCAGAAACGCAGCAGCGGGCTTTGCCTTGCAAGCTGCGGCTGGCGGCTGCCGGGAGGAAACGAAATAATGCCCAACAAAATGCTGATAGACGCCTCCCACCCGGAGGAAACACGCGTAGTCGTCGTACGCGGTAACCGTATCGAAGAATTCGACTTTGAATCCCAGGACAAGAAGCAGCTCAAAGGAAATATCTATCTCGCCCGTGTAACGCGCGTCGAACCCTCCCTTCAGGCAGCCTTTGTCGAATATGGCGGCAACCGTCACGGTTTTCTCGCCTTCAGTGAAATACACCCCGATTACTACCAGATTCCGGTCGCCGACCGTCAGGCACTGCTGCGCGCGGAAGCGCAGGAGGCCGAGGACGAAGAGAACGAGGACAGCGAAGGCGACGATCGCCAGAGCCGGGATCGTGGACGGCGCGGTCGCCGGCGCGGCGGCAAGCCCCGCGACCGTGGTGAAAACAGGCGCGATGCCGGCACGGCCGAATCCGGCGAGGCAAGCGAAGTCGCCCGCGAGGCAGACGAGAACAACGACAATGGCCCGGATGACAACGGCCCGGATGTTGTCGCCGAGAACATGGCCGACTTTTCCGGGACCTCGGAACACGCATCCGACGCCTCGGATTACGCCGACGCATCCGAACAGGACGAGGTTTCTTCCGAACAGGATAAAAGCGAGACCAACGACGCCCCCCCCAAGTCGATCGCCGCCTCCGTCGAAGGCGATGTGATTTCCGAGCCCATCCCGCAGGCGGAACAGGGAAGCGAAGCCACCTCCACCGACAATGATCGCGGCATGCTCGAGGAAGTATCCTCTTCCCATCCAGACGATCATGAGATCGAATCGGTCGGCGCCGAGGACGCGCTCGAGGAAGTGCGCAACCGCCGCAAGCCGGTGCGCCGCCAGTACAAGATCCAGGAAGTGATCAAGCGCCGGCAGATCCTGCTGGTGCAGGTCGTCAAGGAAGAGCGCGGCAACAAGGGCGCGGCGCTCACCACATATCTGTCGCTCGCCGGCCGCTATTCCGTTCTGATGCCGAACACTGCGCGCGGCGGCGGCATTTCGCGCAAGATCACCAGTGCGGTCGACCGCAAGCGCCTCAAGGAGGTCGTTGCCGATCTCGAAGTGCCGCAAGGCATGGGGGTCATCCTGCGCACCGCGGGCGAGAGCCGCACCAAGGCCGAGATCAAGCGCGACTACGAATATCTGATGCGGCTGTGGGAGAACGTGCGCAATCTCACGCTCCAGTCCACGGCCCCTGCCCTCGTCTATGAGGAAGGCAGCCTGATCAAGCGCTCGGTGCGCGACCTCTACAACAAGGACATCGACGAGATTCTCGTCTCCGGCGATGAGGGCTATCGCGAGGCCAAGGATTTCATGCGCATGCTGATGCCGAGCCACGCCAAGGTGGTTCAGCCGTTCCGAGACACGACGCCGATTTTCGTGCGCAACGGCATCGAGGCGCAGCTCGACCGCATGCTGCAGCCGCAAGTGACGCTGAAGAGCGGCGGCTACATCATCATCAACCAGACCGAAGCGCTGGTCGCCATCGACGTCAATTCGGGCCGTTCCACCAAGGAGCACTCGATCGAGGACACCGCGCTCCACACCAATCTGGAAGCGGCCGAGGAAGTCGCCCGCCAGCTCAGGCTGCGCGACCTCGCCGGCCTGATCGTCATCGACTTCATCGACATGGAGGAGAACCGCAACAACCGCTCTGTCGAGAAGCGGCTGAAGGATCACCTCAAAAACGATCGTGCTCGCATCCAGGTCGGCCGCATCTCGCATTTCGGCCTGATGGAGATGTCGCGCCAGCGCATCCGCGCCAGCGTGCTGGAATCGACCATGAAGCCGTGCCCGCATTGCGGCGGTACCGGCCATGTCAGGTCCGATTCGTCGGTGGCGCTGATGGTGGTCCGGGCGATCGAGGAGTTCCTGCTCAAGGATTCGAGAAGCCACATCACGGTGCGCACGCCGGCCGCGACCGCGCTCTACGTACTCAACCACAAGCGCGGCACGCTGGTGGAACTGGAAAGCCGCTTCGGCCTGACGATCACCATCGAGGCAGACGATGCGGTCGGTGCCCAGCACTACGCGATCTTCCGCGGCGCGCTGGCCGAAAAGCCGGAAGGTTTCGTCGAGGTGCGCAGCCTGCCGGCCTATGTCGAGCCGGAAGAACCGGAGGACGAGATCGTCGTCGCCGAGGAGGAAGACGAGGCGCCGGCCCAGGCCGAACAGCCGCGCCACGCTCAGCAGCCGCAGCATCAGCAGCCCAAATCCGGCGAGGACGGCGAAGGCCGCGATCGCAAGCGCCGCAAGCGCCGCAGGCGGCGTGGCGGCAAGGACCGCGATCGCGAGCATGGCGCCCCGACGGACGGCGCTTCCCTTTCCACATCCGATGACGGTTTCTCCGCGCGGGAAAACGCGGCGGACCATGGCGTTGCCGAGGCAGACGACGAGGCTGCGGTCGCCGCAACCGAGACCGTCGAAACGGCGGAAGCGTCCGACGATGGCCAGGGCAAGAAGCGTCGGCGCGGCAAGCGCGGNGGCCCGGTCGGCGCGCTCAGGCCTTGATAAGCGCAACCGTCGCGAAGACGGTGAAGGCGAGACCGAGGCGGAAGCCGGCGAAACCACCGAGCCCGCCGAGGCTGACGCTTCGCTAAGCGAGCCTGTGTCGATCGAGCCGGTGGCTGCCGCCGCCGTCGAACAACCCGCGGCTACCGTGAGCGACGAGGTGCCAAGCACCGAGAAGCCCAAGAAGCCGCGGCGCGCGGCCAAGCCGAAGAAGGCGGCGGCCGAAGCCGTCGCCGAGGAGCCGACCGCGGAACTGGCCGTGCAGGCACCCGCCGAAACGCCAGCCACGGCATCGGACGAGGCAGCGGCCACCGAGGAGACGCCGAAGGCCCGGCCATCGCGCCGCAAGGCGGCAGCCGCTGATACGCCTGTCGCGCCGGTGGTTTCCTCGACCGTGGCCGATGGGCCTGAAGTCAAGACCGAAGAAAAGCCGAAGCGTGCCGGCTGGTGGCAGCGGAAAGGTTTTTTCTAAACCTTTTCAACCCGTTGAATTGATTCTCTGACAAAAGAATCCCGCGCCGATCGAAATGAACGGCGCGGGATTTTTCTTATCGGCATGTCACGTTTCTAAGGCGCGAAGATCGACCAGTTCATCATCCTGGCGAGCTTTTCCAGCGCGATCGAACCCAGCTTGGAATTGCCGTTGGCGTTGAGGCCAGGCGACCAGACGGCGAGCGAGGCGACACCCGGCACGATGCCCAATATGCCGCCGCCGACGCCGCTCTTGCCGGGGATGCCGACGCGGAAAGCAAAATCGCCAGACCCGTCATAGTGGCCGCAGGTCAGCATCATGGCGCCGATGCGCCGCGCCCGCTCCGACGACACCACGGAATGCCCGGTTGCCGGGTTCTTGCCGCCATTGGCGAGGTAACGGCCGGCCATCGCCAATTGCCGGCAGCTCATGGCGATGGCGCAATGGTGGAAGTAGACGCCCAGCGCCAGTTCCGGCGCATGATAGAGATTGCCGAAGGATTTCATATAGTTGGCGAGCGCGAAGTTGCGGTAGCCAGTGGCACGTTCGGAAGCCGCGACCTCGCGGTCGATGATGATCGTCTCGTCGTCGGCGAGGAACTGGATGAAGCGCAGTATCTCGCCGATCGCCTCGCGTGGCTGGTGGCCGGCAAGCAGGATGTCGGAAATGACGATGGCACCGGCGTTGATGAACGGATTGCGCGGAATGCCGTTCTCATGCTCGAGCTGGACAATCGAGTTGAACGGGTTGCCTGAGGGCTCGCGCCCCACCCGCTTCCACAGCGCGTCGCCCACATTGCCGAGCGCCAACGTCAGGGTGAACACCTTCGAGATGCTCTGGATCGAAAACGCCTGCTCGGCATCGCCGGCTACGAGCGTGCGGCCATCATTGGTGACGGCCGCGATGCCGAATTTCTTCGGGTCGATCTTGCCCAGTTGGGGAATATAGGTCGCGACATCGCCGCGATCGGTGCGTTCAGCCATTTCCGCCGCGACTTCCGCCAATGCTTGATCAAGTTTGGGGGCCTGTTCGACTTCCGGCATGACGCTACCTCAACCAGGTTTCGATGCGCGCCATCGCCTCGACCATGTCGTCGTGGCTGCCGGCGTAGGAAAACCGCATCGTGCGATGCCCCGCCCGAGTGTCGAAGTCGCGGCCGGGTGTCGCGGCCACCTGCGCCTCGGCCAGCATCCTGCGGGCGAAGACCATGCTGTCGTTGCTGTGCCGGGCGACATCGCAAAAGGCATAGAAGGCGCCATCCATGGGCGCCGCCAGGGGAAAACCCAGCTCCGGCAAACGCTTCATCAAGAGCTCGCGATTCCAGGCATAGCGTGCCTTCACCGCCTCCAATTCCTCGGTTGCGGCAAAAGCCTCGATCGCGGCGATCTGCGACAGCTCCGGTGGCGAGATGTAGAGGCTCTGGGCGACGCGCTCGACCGGCCGCACGAGTTCTTCCGGCAAAACCATCCAGCCGATGCGCCAGCCGGTCATGCAGTAGTATTTCGAGAAGGAGTTGATCACCGTCACGCTGTCGCTGAAGGCGAGTGCCGTGGTGTCGGGGGCTCCATAGGCCAGCCGATGGTAGATCTCATCGGAAATGACGGCGATGCCGAGCGATTCCGCCGTGGTGATCAGCGTCGCCAGCTCGTCGGCTGGGATGACGGCGCCCGTCGGATTGGCCGGACTTGCAAACAGCACGCCGTTCAGCGGCGCCTCGCGATGCGCGGCGTCCAGATGTCCTGCGTGCAGATAAGCCGCGTCGCCGAGTTCGATTTCGACCACGTCGATGCCAAGGGCCGCCATGATGTTGCGATAGGCGGGGTAGCCGGGCGCGGCGATGGCGACCCGGTCGCCCGGGTCGAACATCGCCAGGAAGGCGAGATTGAAGGCCGCCGACGATCCGGTGGTCACCGCGATCCGGCCGGGGTCGACATCGAGGCCATAATGATCCGCGTAATGCCCGGCGATCGCCTTGCGCAGCGGGGCCAGACCCAAGGTGTCGGTATAGCCTATGCGTCCATTCTCCAGCGCCTTGGCGGCGGCGGCGCGAACCCGTACGGGCGCTGGATCGGATGGCTGGCCGACCGCCATGGAAATCACCGGCACGCCCTGAGCCCTCAGCCGGTTCGCTTCGGCCAGCACATCCATGGCGTGGAACGGCTCGACATTGCCGCGATGGGAGAGCGAAACGACCATTTTTTTACCCCTGTCCCGAGGATTGAGCGCGCCAGGTCCTGACGCATGCGCCGCACAAATGCCCGATTGATGTGAGGATCACAAGTTGAGGAAGTTTTTCAGGCGCCGACTTTTCATCTTTCGCCCGCTCGTCTACCAGTGGACACATCATGTTGAGCCGACCCAGATCGACGATTGCCCAGGCAGCGCGTGTCTTCGCGACGGTTTCGCTTGCCGCCGCGGTCGCGGTTGCCGGTTCGCAGACCGCCTTCGCCCAAGGCGTGCCAGTGGTCCGCGACGCCGAGATCGAAGCCCTCGTGCGCGATTATGCACGGCCGATCTTCAGGGCCGCCGGGCTGGCGAATGACGGCATCGACATCGTGCTGGTCAACGATTCCAGCTTCAACGCCTTCGTCACCGGGCGCCGGCTGTTCATCAATACCGGCGCGTTGATGACGGCTGAGACGCCGAACGAAATCATCGGCGTCATCGCACACGAAGCCGGGCATATCGCCGGCGGCCACCAGCAGAAACTGCGCGACCAGCTCGAACGCGCCAAGACCATGGCCATCATCGCCACCTTGCTCGGTGCCGGTGCGATCGTTGCCGGTGCGACCACGAACAGCCGCGGCCTTGCCGGCGCCGGCATGGGCGTGGCGGCCGGTGGCGGCGAGATGGCGCAGCGCAGCATCCTCGCCTATCAGCGCACCGAGGAAATCACGGCCGACCGCTCGGCCATCACCTATCTCAATGCCACCGGCCAGTCCGGCATGGGCATGCTGAAGACCTTTCATCGCTTCCAGACCGCGCTGTCGCTGTCGGGGGCGCAGGTCGATCCCTACCGGATCAGCCACCCGATGCCGCAGGACCGCATCGCCAACCTCGAGGTGCTGGTCAAACAGAGCCCCAACGTCGACAAGATCGACGCGCCGGCACTGCAGCAGCGCCACGACATGATGCGGGTGAAGATTGCCGTCTACATGGAAGGCCAGGCCGCCGCGACGCGGCTGATGCAAAAGATGCGGGGCAGCATGGCGGCGCTGTATGGCGATGCCCAGTCGGCCTATCTCTACGGCAACATCGCCGCGGCACTCACCAAGACCAACGCCCTGATCAAGGCGCAGCCCAAGAATGCCTACTTCCAGGAGCTGCGCGGCGATATTCTGATGAAAGCCAACAAGCCCGCGGATGCGGCCGACGCTTATTCCAAAGCGGTCAGCCTCGACCCGGCACGGTCCGGCCTGCTGCCTGTCTCGCTTGGCCAGGCGCTGATGGCGGTCGGCACGCCCGACTCGCTCAAGCAAGCTGTCGTGCGGATCAACGATGGCCTGGGCCGCGACAAGGAAAACTCCACCGGCTATCGTTATCTGGCGCAGGCTTACGGGGAGCTGGGAGACATACCGGGCGCGGAGCTTGCCACCGCCGAAGGCCATTTCTATTCCGGCAACTACAAGGATGCGAAGATCTTCGCCATGCGGGCGCAACAGCAGATGAAGCGCGGCGAGCCGCGCTGGATACGCGCCCAGGACATCATAAACTACAAATCGTCAGGCAAGAGCCAGTAATCTCATGAACCTTCCGGCCGCGTGCTGCGACACAGCCAGACCGGAAAATAGGCAGAAGGAACGACAACGATGAAAAAGGCACTGCTGCTGGGCACCACGGGGGTTGCGGTCGCCCTTGGCATGCTGGCTTTCGGTTTCGTGGCCGGCAGTCCGCAGGTTGCGAAGGCCGGAACGGCACAGGCTGTCCAGACGGCGCAGCCTGTCCAGGCGGCTCAGCCTATCCAGACAGTTGCGGCCGACACCAAAATCGACCGCACCGAGGTCGAGGGAATCATCCGCGACTATCTCCTGAAGAATCCGGAGGTGCTGCTGGAAGTGCAGGACGCGCTCGAGGCCAAGCAGAAGGAGGAACAGCGGCTCGCGGCATTGGGCGTCATCAAGAACGCCAAGGACCAGATTTTCAATTCCACCTTCGACGGCGTTGTCGGCAACCCGAACGGCAAGGTCACCATCGTCGAGTTCTACGACTACAATTGCGGCTTCTGCAAACGCGCCATCGAGGACATGCGGGCGCTTACCAAGTCCGATCCGGACCTGCGTTTCGTGCTCAAGGAATTTCCGATCCTCGGTCCGGATTCGCAGAAGGCGAGCGTCGTCTCGATGGCGTTTCACCTGATGATGCCGGAGAAATACGGCGAGTTCCACAATGCCCTGCTCGGCGGCCAGGGGCGCGCCACCGAGGCAACCGCGATCAAGATCGCGCTTTCGCTCGGCGCCGACGAGGCGACATTGCACGAGAAGATGAAGGACCCATCGATCACCGAGGCCTTCACCAAAACTTACGATCTTGCCAACAAACTGCAGATCACCGGAACCCCGTCCTACGTCGTCGGCAACGAGGTCGTGTTCGGGGCGCTCGGGCAAGAAGTGCTTGCCGAAAAGATCGAGGCGGCGAAAGCCGCGCTTTGAGCGGCAAGCGGTTTTCTTCACGGGCGCATTTCGGCCTGTTGTGGACAGTGAAAGAACGCACTTGCGCTCTTTCCGCGGGCGACTATGCCCGGTATAGAGGCCCAGCGCGCCGGCTTGACGCCGGTGCCGGAAAAGGTCGGCTCTTTTTGAAAACGGTATTCGTCCTGAACGGTCCCAATCTCAACGCGCTCGGCAAGCGCGAGCCGGGCATCTATGGCGGCAAGACGCTTGCCGCGATCGCCGAGGACTGCAAGCAGGCAGGCGCGTCGCTTGGGATCGAGATCGATTTCCGTCAGTCGAACCATGAAGGCGATCTTGTCGACTGGATCCAGGAGGCCGGCGACAAAGCCGCCGGAATCGTCATCAACCCAGGCGCCTATAGCCATACCTCGATCGCGATCCACGACGCCATCCGTTCGGTCGCGCCATTGCCGGTCGCCGAAGTTCACCTTTCCAACATCCACGCGCGGGAACCGTTCCGCCACGTCTCCATGGTCGCGCCGGTCGCTGTCGGCATGATCTGTGGCTTTGGGCCGCTCGGCTACACGCTGGCGCTGCAAGCGCTGGCCGCACGCCTATGACCGGCCAACAAACAGAAGGCTCGAAAATGTCGATAAAGAAGACCGGTGTTGACCAGCAACTGATCCGCGATCTGGCGGGCATACTGAACGACACCAACCTGACAGAAATCGAGGTTGAACTCGGCGACCTGAAGGTACGGGTGTCGCGACAGGCGCCCGCCGTTCACGCGATCGCGGCCGGGCAGCCCGCCTATGCACCAACGGCAACCCAGCCCGCGGCCGCGCCGGCGGCGGTCGACGTGTCGAAAAACGCGGTGACCTCGCCAATGGTCGGCACCGCCTATCTGGCGCCGTCGCCGGACGCAAAGCCGTTCATCGAGGTCGGCCAGAAGATCAAGGAAGGCCAGACGCTGCTGATCATCGAGGCGATGAAGACGATGAACCAGATCCCCTCGCCGCGCGCCGGCACGGTGACGGCGATCCTGTTCGAGGACGCGACGCCGGTGGAATACGGCATGCCGCTCGTCGTGATCGAGTAGAGCGGACCTGATGTTTCAGAAGATCCTCATCGCCAATCGCGGCGAAATCGCGCTCCGGGTGCTGCGTGCCTGCAAGGAGCTCGGCATCCAGACGGTGGTGGTGCATTCGACCGCCGACGCTGACGCCATGCATGTCAGGCTCGCCGACGAAAGCGTGTGCATCGGTCCGCCGCCGTCGCGCGACAGCTATCTCAACATCCACCAGATCGTCGCTGCCTGTGAGATCACCGGCGCCGACGCCGTGCATCCGGGCTATGGCTTCCTGTCGGAGAACGCCAAGTTCGCCGACATTTTGGCGGCGCACAACATCACCTTCATCGGCCCGTCCGGCGACCACATCCGCATCATGGGCGACAAGATCGAGGCCAAGCGCACCGCAAAACGCCTCGGCATTCCAGTGGTGCCCGGTTCCGACGGTGCGGTCACCGAGGAGAAGGAAGCCAGGCGCATTGCCGCCGAGATCGGCTATCCCGTCATCATCAAGGCGTCGGCCGGCGGCGGCGGACGCGGCATGAAAGTAGCGCATGCCGAGGCAGACCTCGAAATCGCACTGCAGACGGCACGCTCGGAAGCGGGCGCGGCCTTCGGCGACGACGCGGTCTATATCGAGAAATACCTGGAGAAACCGCGTCACATCGAGGTACAGGTGTTCGGCGACGGCTTTGGCGGCGGCGTGCATTTCGGCGAGCGCGACTGCTCGCTGCAGCGGCGTCACCAGAAAGTCTGGGAAGAGGCCAATTCGCCGGCGCTCAACGCCGAGGAGCGGTCCCGCATCGGCGGCATCTGCGCCAAGGCGATTGCCGATCTCGGCTATTCGGGCGCCGGCACCATCGAGTTTCTGTACGAGAACGGCGAGTTCTATTTCATCGAGATGAACACGCGCCTGCAGGTCGAGCATCCGGTGACGGAAGCGATCACCGGCATCGATCTGGTCCACGAGCAGATACGCGTCGCCTCCGGCGGCGGTCTTTCGGTCAAGCAGGAAGACATCAAGTTCAACGGCCACGCCATCGAATGCCGGATCAACGCCGAAGATCCACGCACCTTCACCCCCTCGCCGGGCACCATCACGCATTTCCACACGCCGGGCGGCCTCGGCATCCGCGTCGATTCCGGCGTCTATTCCGGCTACAAGATCCCGCCCTACTATGACAGCCTGATCGGCAAGCTGATCGTGCATGGCCGCAACCGCGTCGAATGCATGATGCGGCTGCGGCGGGCGCTCGACGAATTCGTCGTCGACGGGATCAAGACGACGTTGCCGCTGTTTCGCGATCTCGTCGGCAACGCCGACATCGCCAATGGCGACTACGACATCCACTGGCTGGAAAAATATTTGGCCAAGGGCGAATAGCCCCAACTTGCCGCTATGATGACGCGATGACCCGTCCCTACGCGCCAGGCTATCGCATCCCGACCGACCTTCTGCTCAAGGCATACGCCTCGGGCGTCTTCCCCATGGCCGAAAGTGCCGGTGACCCGGAGGTCTTCTGGGTGCGGCCGGAGACGCGCGGCATCATTCCGCTCGACGGTTTTCACACACCCAAAAGCCTGAAGAAGACGATCCGCAGGCACCCGTTCGAAATCCGTTTCGATTTCGATTTCGAAGCGACGATCGACGGCTGCGCCGAAAACCGCGAGGAGCGCCGCTCTACCTGGATCAATGCGCCGATCCGCGAAGCCTATGTGCAACTGCACCGCATGGGTCATTGCCACTCGGTCGAGGCCTGGCGCGAGGGGCGTATGGTCGGCGGCCTCTATGGCGTCTCGCTCGGGCGGGTGTTCTTCGGCGAAAGCATGTTTTCCAAAGAGACGGACGCGTCGAAGACCTGCCTGGTGCATCTCGTCGAGCGCCTGAGGGCACGCGGCTTCGCGCTGCTCGATACGCAGTTCACGACAGAGCACCTCAAGCGTTTCGGCGCGGTCGACGTGCCGCGTGGCAAATATGAAAAGATGCTGGCAGACGCGCTGAAAGGCGAAGCAGTCTTTTTTCCGTAGGATCAGGCCCTACTTGGGTGACGCCTCGATCGGCGTCTGCGCATGGAACATCATCTTCCAGCCGTTGACGCGATGGACGTAGCCGGTGCTGACCAGCGCCGCATAGGGCTCGCCATTTTCGCGCGTCGCATGCGCTTCATAGGTCAGCATGACGATATCGCTGCCGGGTTCGATTATTCCCTTGAGTTCGATGTTGAGGTCGCGCCAGCGGTTGGGTTTGGCTGCGGTCTTGGCCAGATCGGCATTGTCGATGGCCTGTGCCATCTGCGGAAATGCCACAAGGCATTCGGTGTCGACATTTGCAGCGTAGTAGGCAGTGTCGCCCGTCCAGAACCCCTTTTCGAGCTCCAGCAACTCGGCCTTGTTGGCCATGATCCGCTTGCTGTCCGACATAGGCTTATCCTCAACGCGCGTGGTGATGGTCCAACGCGCGCCAGCCATGGCGGTTCCAAGAGATCAATTGGTGTCCGTCGTATCCGGTTCCACGGCGTCGTCGGGCTGTGCCGCGTCCGGAGCGACCGGGGGATTTGGCTTGGTCGCGGCTGGCTTCGACGCGTCGGCTTTCGCCCCATCGGCCTTGGTCGCGCCGCTCTTGCCAGCATCGGGCGCCGGCACATCCGACTTCTGCTTGCATTCCTTCAGCCAGACGTCATAGACGGCATGTTCGACCGCGTTGAGCCCCGGACTTTCGGCAAACATCCAACCGGTGAAGATACGGCGGATCTTGCGGTCGAGCGTGATCTCGTCGACCTCGACGAAAGAATCGGTCTTCGGCTGTTCGTTCTGCGGCCGGGAATAGCAGACGCGCGGCGTTACCTGCAGGGCGCCGAACTGCACCGTCTCGTCGATATAAACATCGAAGGTGATGATGCGGCCGGTGATCTTGTCGATGCCGGCGAACTCGGCGACCGGGTTGGTGATGCGATCCGATCCCGCGGGCGCCGCCGGCGCCGGGGCGGCGGGTGCGGGTGCGGGTGCGGGTGAAGCCGCAAAGGCGAGGGTGCTGACGGCGAGGCTGGCGGCCAACGTCAGGGCGCCCGTCGATATCGGGTTGAAAAAGCTCATGCAGGAGGTACCGGTGGTTCGCGCCCAGGTGATTCCGTCAATCGCCAAGGCTAGTCGCCGTTTTCTGATCAGCAAGCAGCTACACACCAATTGTGGCGATAAAGGACCGGCCTGCACCTTACCTTTGTAACCCGCGCCGTTACGAGCCCGGCGTCCAGGCGTCGTAGTCGCCGGTGACCTGCGGGCGGTGTTGATTGGTCAGCACCGAGCCTTTCGGACGATAGGCCGATGGCGTGCCGGTCAGATTGGGTAAATGCGGCTTTTGCCAGTCGCGCGGCCGGTAGTCATCGCTGGGGGGAGCGATATCGACACGATGGTGAATCCAGCCGTGCCAGCCCGGCGGAATGGCCGAAGCTTCCGAATAGTTGCGGTAGATGACCCAGCGACGCGTGCGGCCTTCCGAATCGATACCGCCTTCGTAATAGACATTGCCGGCCTCGTCCTGCCCAACCCTCTTGCCGTAGCGCCATGTGTGCAGGCGCGTTCCCAGCGTCTGGCTGTTCCACCAGGTAAAAAACTGCGTCAGGAAAGTCTTCATCTCAGAACCCTCGCGCTGGCGGCGCCCGTTTCCTGCTTATGGCGTCAGGCCTTCGGGAAGGCAAGGGTTTTGCCGCGGGGAGCGCGCAAATGGCGCGCCAGGGACCCGACACCAGCCTGTGACTCCGAGGGTGACCGGATGCGCGCTTGCCAAGGCTTGCCGCTCTTTCTAAAGCTCTGCGCGCCCATGCGAAAATCCTGTGCCGCCCGGGCTGAAGGAGGCGACGATTGGCCACGCAATTGCCGACCACCGACATTCGCATCGGCGCCGACCTGATTCGCCGCCGCAAGGGCGGCACGCCGATCGTCTGCCTCACCGCCTACACCTACCCGATCGCCCGCCTGCTCGATCCCCACGTCGACCTGCTCCTGGTCGGCGACAGCGTCGCCATGGTCTTGCATGGCCACGAGACGACGCTAGGCGCCTCGCTGGAGATGATGATCGCGCACGGCCAAGCCGTGATGAGGGGCTCAGCCCGGCCCTGCGTGGTCGTCGACATGCCGGCCGGCAGCTATGAGGAGTCTGCCATGCAAGCCGTGGCCTCGGCACGGCGCATAGTCGGCGAGACCGGCTGCCAGGCGGTGAAGCTCGAAGGCGGCGTCGACATGGCTCGTCAGATTGCCGCGATCGTGGCTGCCGATATTCCGGTCATGGGCCATATCGGCCTGCAGCCGCAATCGGTGGAAAAGGATGGCGGCTACAAGATCAAGGGCCGCACGGACGAGACTGTAGCCGCCCTGATCGCCGACGCGCTCGCGGTCGAGAAGGCCGGCGCGTTCTCGGTGGTCATCGAAGGCACGATCGAGACGGTCGCCGCCGACATCACCCGCCGCATAGCCATTCCAACCATCGGCATCGGCGCCAGCGGGGATTGCGACGGCCAGATACTGGTCATCGACGACATGGTCGGGCTGACGGTCGACCGCGTGCCGAAATTCGTCAAGCAATACGCCGATCTGCGCAGCGTGATCACGCATGCCGCGGAGCGCTATGCATCGGAGGTGCGGGATCGCGTTTTCCCCAGGCCCTCCCACGTCTTTTCAAAAACCAACGGCGGGGATGACGCGTGAACCGGCCCCACGTCGTTGACAGCGTTGCCGCGCTTCGCGCGCGAATCCGCGACTGGCGGCGCGACGGACAACGCATCGCCATGGTGCCGACCATGGGCGCCTTGCATGACGGGCATCTTTCGCTGGTCAAGATCGCCCTCGAAAGGGCTGATCGTTGCGTGGTGTCGATCTTCGTCAACCCGACGCAGTTCGCACCGACCGAGGATCTCGACAAGTACCCGCGCCAGTTGGCCCGCGACCTCGACATGCTGGCGGTGGTCAAAGCCGACCTTGCCTTCACGCCCGGTGTCAGCGAGATGTATCGCGCAGGCTTTGCCACGAAGATCTCGGTCGGCGGCCCGTCGGCCGGGCTCGAAACGGACTTTCGCCCCACCTTTTTCGACGGCGTCGCCACTGTGGTGGCCAAGCTTCTCCTGCAGGCCGCACCCGACTTCGCCATCTTTGGCGAAAAGGATTACCAGCAGCTTTGCGTCGTCAGGCAGCTTTGCCGCGACCTCGACCTGCCCGTCGAGATCATCGGCGCGCCGACCATACGCGACGCGCATGGCCTCGCCATGTCGTCACGCAACGCCTATCTCGATGAAACCGAACTCCAGATCGCTCGCCAATTCAACGTCATTCTGCGCAAGGCAGCAGCTGCGCTGGCGGCGGGCGCAGGGCAGCAGGAAACGATCGCCGAAGCAAGCCGAGTTTTGGTCGCGACCGGCTTCCAGACGGTGGATTATGTCGAGGCTCGCGAATGCCTGACACTCACGCCATGGCGGCGCGACCGTGCGGGCCGCGTTCTCGCCGCCGCCTGGTTGGGAAAAACCAGGCTGATCGACAATGTGGAAGTTCCCGCCGCCTGATCGGCGTTCGTACTCTCGATCAAGTCGAAGGCTCGCCCCGCCGACACCAAGGCACGGGCAAACCGAACCGCTGATAAGTCACCGCCGCGTTCGCGCTTGCCCAGATTTCATCCGTCTGGCCCCTGACCCCCAGCCTATTCCTCGGTCGGCATATGCAGGTACATCGACTGGATGCCGACCCTGCCCGGCCCGGTGAAGCGGTTGACGATGAAATTCAAGTTGGCACCGAAGAAGCCGCTCGACAGCCGATCGATCTTGGTCTCCATCCTGACCGAGGCATCCTTGAACAGCCAGCCGCCGGGCTCGATGTCTATGATCTCGCCCGGAGCGAGCGTCTTTTCAAAAACGTTGCCATAGCCGTGCAGCCAGACGATGCCGTCACCGGTATCGCCGCGAAACCGGTCGATGAAGAAGCCGCTCTGGCCGAACAGCATCGTCGCCAGGCCGCGTACGCGTTCGAACGTGTAGTCGATATTGCCGGTGGCGGCCAGAAACTGGTGCTCGCGGACCTGAATCTCCTCGCCTCGTCGCAGGTGAATCGGCACGATGTGACCCGGCCCATCACGGCTGAAGGCGATGATGCCCGCCCCCGACGCCTCGGTGACGAAGATCTGCATGCCGGCCATCATGCGCTTCAGCGCGCCCTTCAGCGATTTCAGACCGATGGTGATTGTGGAATTCTTCCACAGCAGGATGTGGTGCTCAAAATAGACAGGCATCCGCGTCACGTCGACGGAAAGCACGGGCACCAGTTCGCCCGCTATGTGATAGGTGACGCCACCAAAGGTTTCATCCGACACCTCGGTCGGCATCAGTTCCGGCAGACTTGGCATGGTTTCCCCCAAAGCCATCCCGCGTGTGTCGGTTTACTCGGGCTTCGCGCGGTTCGGCCTAGGTAGCTTGGTGCCGGACACCAGGGCCGTCAAACGAAAACAGACCTCGCGACGCGCGCTCGCGCGAAGGTGATCACGCCGCCACCGTGCTCAGGCTGCAAGTACCCGTTCATAGATCAGCGCCGGGATGGCAGAGCCGGCGGAGCCGCAATTCTCGGTGCGGCCGGCCTGGACGAAGCCGTTGGCCTGATAAAAGGCAACGGCGCGGGCGTTCTTCTCTTCCACTTCGAGCCGAATGCGGTGAGCTTCCGGAAAACTCTCGATGATCTCGTCGAGAAGCATGCCGCCGATACCGCGGCCCTGCAGCGAGGGAAGCACATAGAGCTGCCTGAGCATAACCACGCCGCCGCCATCGACGGCTTCGGCAAACGCCATGCCCCCAATGCGCTCGCCGTCATCGGCAACGAGGAACTCGCTGCTCGGCTTTACCAGCCTGGCCATCAATGAGGCGATGGAGTGCCATTCATTGGTGATTTCGGTGACCCGCTCAGCGCCATAAATGTCGTCATACGTCGCATGCCAGGTCTCGACCAGCAACGCCCGGACGGCTGCGAGGTCGCGATCCCCGGCGGTGCGAACGAACATGCTTTTACTCGATGCCCAGCTTGGCCTTGACGAGGTCGTTGACGGCCTGCGGATTGGCCCTGCCGCCAGTCGCCTTCATCACCTGGCCGACGAACCAGCCGGCCATGGTGGGCTTGGCGCGAGCCTGCCCGACCTTGTCGGGATTGGCCGCGATCACCTCGTCGACCGCCTTCTCGATGGCTCCGGTGTCGGTGACCTGCTTCATGCCACGGCTTTCGACCAGCTGGCGCGGATCCCCACCCTCGTTCCAGACGATATCGAACAGGTCCTTGGCGATCTTGCCGGAGATGGTGCCTTCCTTGATCAGGTCGATGACGGCGCCGAGCTCGTCGGGCGAAACCGGAGCGGATTCAATGTCCTTGCCGGCCTTGTTGAGAGCGCCCAGCAGATCGTTGATGACCCAGTTGGCGGCGAGCTTGCCGTCGCGACCGGCCGCCACCTTCTCGAAATAATCGGCGATCGGCTTTTCCGAAACCAGGATCGAGGCGTCATAGGTCGAAAGGCCGAGCGACGAGATCAGCCGCGCCTTCTTGTCGTCCGGCAGTTCCGGCAACTCCCTCGCCAGCGCATCGACATACGCCTGGTCGAATTCCAGCGGCAGAAGATCCGGATCGGGGAAATAGCGGTAATCGTGCGCCTCTTCCTTCGAGCGCATCGAACGCGTCTCAAGATCGGAAGANAATTCCTTGGCCAGCGTATCGACGTAGGCTTGGTCGAATTCCAGCGGCAGAAGATCGGGATCAGGGAAGTAGCGATAGTCGTGCGCCTCTTCCTTGGAGCGCATCGAGCGCGTCTCGCCCTTGACGGCGTCGAACAGCCGCGTTTCCTGGTCGATCTTGCCGCCATCCTCGATGATGGCGATCTGCCGGCGCGCCTCGTAGTCGATGGCCTGGCCGATGAAGCGGATCGAGTTCATGTTCTTGATTTCGCACCGGGTGCCGAATTCGCCACCTGGCCGGCGTACCGAGACATTGACGTCGGCGCGCAACGAGCCTTCGTCCATGTTGCCGTCGCAGGTGCCGAGATAGCGCATGATGGTCCGCAGCTTGGTCACATAGGCCTTGGCCTCATCACCGGAGCGCATGTCGGGTTTCGACACGATCTCCATCAGCGCCACGCCGGAGCGATTGAGGTCGACATAGGACATGGTCGGGTGCTGGTCGTGGATCGACTTGCCGGCATCCTGCTCCAGATGCAGGCGCTCGATGCCAACCTCGATGTCCTCGAACTCGCCCTGGCGGTCGGGGCCGACCGAGACGATCACCGTGCCCTCGCCGACGATCGGCTGTTTGAACTGCGAGATCTGGTAGCCCTGCGGCAGGTCCGGATAGAAGTAATTTTTCCGGTCGAAGACCGACTTGTGGTTGATCTGTGCCTTAAGCCCCAGGCCGGTGCGGATCGCCTGCTTGACGCATTCCTCGTTGATGACGGGGAGCATGCCTGGCATTGCCGCATCGACAAGGCTGACATTGGCATTGGGCGCGGCACCGAAAGCGGTCGAAGCGCCGGAGAACAGCTTTGCTTCCGAGATGACCTGTGCGTGCACCTCGAGGCCGATGATGATCTCCCAGTCGCCGGTGGCGCCGGAGATCAGACGTTTTGCGTCAGGGGTACGAGTGTCGATAAGGGACATGACGGCCTACAAATTTGAACTTCGGAATATGCATGTAACGCATATTTTGGTTTGGAACTTCGCTAGTGCAAACTGTCTTGCGAGACAAGCGCAAAGCCTCAGTCTGATCTTCCCAGCCATTTTCGCCTACAGGACGCCAATCCCAATGGAGAGTGGATGTCCACTTCCGCTCAGTCCCGGACGCGCGCTGTTGGGAACAGCGCATCCTGCACCTGCTCCCGCAGGTCGGACGCATTGAAATCGAAAAGAACGACAAGAGACGGATTGCCTCCGTCAAATGGGCCCCACCACATCACCGGCGCGGACTCGAATTCGTCCGCTCCGAACTCGACAAGAGGTTGTCCTGGCGTTGCCGGTCGGTCTCCGGCCGGCGGTTCCCTTCACCGCTCAGGCGGTGGCGATGTAGGCCCGGATTTCCTCGGCCTCGCGCTCGACGTCCTCGATGCGGCGCTTGACCACGTCGCCGATGGATACGATCCCATCGAGCAGACCGTCCTTTTCCACCGGGAGATGGCGGAAACGGCCCCTGGTCATGATCTCCATCACCTCGTTGACGGTGTGGTTCTCGTTGCAGATCTTCACCTTGGGCGTCATCGCCGAACGCACTGCTATATCGAGCGCGGCACCGCCCTCCCTGGCAACCACGCGCACGATGTCGCGCTCCGAAAGGATGCCGACGATCTTGCGATCGCCATTGGTGATGACCAACGCGCCGATCCTGTGCTCGGCAAGGATGCGGATGGCTTCGCTCAGTTTTTCGTTCGGCCCGAGCGTCAACACGTCATGGCCTTTTTGCTCGAGAATGGCCTTAACCGTCATGGCGTCCTCCTCTACTTTGCCAACCGGTTCCTGCCCTGACCGGCTTCACATAAGAGTGAACATGGTGCGCCGTGATCGGTTGCATTTCAAGCCCGGTCGGAGGTCTCCCATTCGGGCGCTTGCCATACCCTGTCGAACCAGCGCAGGCCGAAGAAGCCCGCGACAAAGCCGCCAATATGGGCCTCCCAGGCGACTTGGCCGTCCACGCCCGGCGCGAAGCCGAGAAGGCCGGTGGCCAGATTGATGATCATCCACATGGCCAGGAAGATGACGACGCCGCGCGAGCGCAGCACGACCTTGACCGGCAGCACCGGGCCGGCGAAAGCAGCCTTGCCGGCCGAGCGGTTGGTGCGGAAACCAAAGCGCGCCGCAGCCCCCATCATGCCCGATATGGCGCCCGATGCGCCGACCAGCGGCGCTTCTCCGTACGGATGCATCGCCCAGAAGAGCGCCACCGACGCCAATCCGGTGGCGGCAAAGAACAACGCGAACCGAAGCGCGCCGAGACGATTGGCCAGCGGCGAGCCGAAGGCGGCAAGCCAGACCATGTTGATGGCGATATGGGCAAAGCCGCCATGCATGAAGGCATAGGTGAAAGGCCGCGTGAAAAGAAACCAGTCGAACCCGTACCTGCCGGTATAGAGGACCGGAATGAAAGCTCCGTCATAGAGTAGCGTCATCTGCTGGGCGTCGTTCAGCGCATATTGCTGCAGCAGGTAGACGACCGCACAGATGCCGATCACCGCCAGCACGATCGGCGGCAGATTGAACACCGGCTCACGCACTGGTGGCGGCATGGTCTCGGCCGGTTCGGACTCGGACGGATTTTGCGGTTCGCTCATCTGCAATCGCACTCGATGCTGGTTCGACTGGGCTGGTCGACTGGGCTGGTTCGGTCTGGCGAGCATCTAGATCACCGCCGATGGAACCGCAAACGGCGAATCGTCCCGCTCCGAATCAAAGGGGCGAATCGAAAAAGAAGCCGTCCAAGGTTTCCCCTGAACGGCCGGTCGAGCCCCTGCTCCCCTAAAACTCTTGACTGAAGTGCTGCCGATCGTCGCGAAACGACCGCTTCTGGAGTGGTTTTGGTGTGCCACGCGGCGGCCCACGGCGCAACGTAAACCAGTTGTTAACCTTAACGGCCCCGACCCGTGAACAAGTGTTAACGACGCTGGCACGCTTCCTGCTCCCCAACGCATGTAGGTCATCGGAGGGCGCCCTTCTGTTCACCGATGGGACATCAGACGACAGAATGCGCGGAGCTTAGTAGGATGAACCAAAACGGATCGATCACGCTGTTCCACTATTGGAACCGCCTGCGTGACGGACGCCCGGCTCCGAAGCGATCGGAAGTCGAGCCGGCCGATATCAAGACGCTGCTGGCCGATACGTTCATCCTCGAAAAGGACACGCGTGGGCAGCCTGTATTTCGTCTAGCCGGCACCAGGCTCTGCGCCTCCTACGGCCGCGAACTCAAGGGGTTCTCCTTCCCCTCGCTGTGGCGGGAGAAGGATCAGAGGCTGGTTTCGCGGCTCATTCACGGGGTTTTCGAGCAGAAATCGGTCGTGCTGATCACTTTCGAGGGCTTCAGCCGCAACGGCCGCTCCAACAAGTTCGAATTGCTCGCCTTGCCGCTCGACGGCGGCATCGAAAATCCACGCTGCCTCGGCGTGATCAGCGCCGTGGAGAAGCCGTTCTGGCTGGGCGCGGATCCGATCACCGATGCCTTGATCGATTCCATCCGCGTTATCGACCCGGAGAAGGAATTGCTGAGCGGCCGTCCCGCGATCAACGTTCCCTCGCTCGTTCCCGACGAGATCGAGGCGCCCGAAACGATCTCTGCGCTCGGCCGCGCCCGCCGCATCCGCCATCTCGTCGTCTTCGACGGCGGGCGGGAGGAATAGTTGACGATCGCATGGTCTTGCAGGCCCGTTTTTCCCCTTTGTTAACCCGATTTGTTGTAGTTCTCTGCTGAAGTTCCTCGCATCCACGCGCGGGAATGCCAAACAGGGTGTAGGCAGTCATGAGGTCAGCGGCGGTCGACTACGCGCCGTCCCAAGCTGAAAGGCGTAACTTTCAGCGCGTCCGGGTCAAGATCTACGGACGATTCATGCTGGAGGACCGCACCGAGCACCCATGCCAGGTCGTGGACATGTCGCCCGGCAACGTGGCGCTCCGCACCGACCGCATCGGCATGCCCGGCGAGAAAGTCATCGCCTATATCGACCATATCGGCCGCATCGAGGGTGTGCTGACACGCACGCTGCCGGATGGCTTCGCAATGACGGTGATTGCGTCCGACCGCAAGAAGGACAAGCTCGCCGCGCAGTTGACGTGGCTTGCCAACAAGCACGAACTCGACCTCCCGGAAGACCGCCGCCACGAGCGTGTCTCGCCCCGCAACCCGACCAGCGTGCTGCAGCTCACCGACGGTCGTCAGTATCAGTGCCGGATCATCGATCTGTCGCTGTCGGGCGCAGCGATCGAGATCGACGTGAAACCGGCGATCGGCGTCCAGGTCATGCTCGGCACGATGCGCGGACAGATCGTGCGGCATTTCGAAGATGGCGTCGCCATCGAATTCGCCGTCATCCAGCGCCCCGAAACGCTCGATTCCGAATTCAACACGCCGCGCTCCTGATTAGACAGCAAAGCATGCAAGTCAAGCCGGCCCTCGCGGCCGGCTTTTTTGATTTCGGGGGCGGCGGTCGATATGTCTGGATAGCAGGTCGCCATAGTCGGAAATGGTCCGCGCGAGGCCGAATTTGCCGAAAACCGGGTGCAGCAATCCAACCAATTCAATACTAAAATGATTCAAATTTTATGTTTATTCTATTGGCGTTTTACTTAAAATCTACTTCGGGCCTTTGCGTCGAATAAATCCACATGTGGCACTGTCTCCTTCGAACGGGGAGACTGAACAATGAAAAAAACGAGGGGCAAGCTGTTGCTGATAGCAATGGCGATGCAGCTTTCCGCCTGGGGATCAGCATATGCCGCGGGACCGGCCTATATGCATACCGGCGGACGCACGACGCAGCCTGTTGGCCACTATGAATTCTGCCAACGCATCCCCGGCGAATGCAACGAGAAGACCCCCAAGGGGACGCCGGTCGACCTGAGCCGCAAGCTCTGGGCGACGATCGTCAGCATCAACAATTCGGTCAACACCCGCATCAAGCCGCGCACCGACATGGAAAACTACGGTGCCGAGGAATACTGGGCCTACCCGGACAATGGCTATGGCGATTGCGAGGACTACGCGCTGGAAAAGCGCCGCGAGTTGATGGATGCGGGCGTGCCGGCCGGCGACCTCTTGATGACGGTTGCGCGGCAGCCGAATGGTGACGGCCACGCGATACTGACCGTGCGCACCAGCCTCGGCGAGTTCATCCTCGACAATCTTGAAACCAAGGTGCTGTCCTGGACGGACACCGACTATACCTATCTCAAGCGTCAATCGACGGAGAATTCCGGCGTTTGGATGACGATCAACGACGGCCGTTCCGACGCGGTCGCCAGCGTCCGCTGAGGACGCCAATGAGGTCAGGCGCGTTGCACGACGCGCTTACCGAGAAACCCGGTCGAGTCCCACCCTCCCCGTCCCCAACGACCGGGTCAAAGGAGCCGGCCCCGTCCCCGGGCCGGCTCCACCATTTTTGGGGTTAAAGCCATGGACTACTGGGCCTACCCGGACCTCTCTACAAGTTTCTGGACCAGCTGCCTAAGTTCGGAGGGCGTCGTATGACCGCCGACGATCTCATGATAGCTGATGCCTGCTTGACGCAAGGCTTCCTTCTTCACCGCATCGCGAGCAGCTGCTGAACCCTGATAGTGTGCGTGGCCCTGGTATTCGAGTGCATGTCGAGGCCGACAGTTCTCGTCTACAAGAAGGAGGTCCACCCGCTTCGAGTTGATACAACTATAGGCGTCCGCATCCGTGCTACGCAGAATTTCGCCCAATGACACTTGGGCCATTACCTGCCATTCCGGATTGCAAGCGATCACCATGCGGTCAAGTTCCTTGAATACGCGAGCCTCGCTCCGGTTCAGGAGTGGCTGAATCGTGAAGTGCGCCCCCATAACAATCCGCAACTGGTCTGCGGGATCGGTTGGCTTCGGTGGGACGGGAACAGACTTACGGGCGGTCCACAGGCCGCTAAGGATGTCGCCCCGACCGCGCTCTCTCACCCAGCGCAAGCGGTTTCTTTTTCTCCATGCCAGCCTCCGCTTCCTTGATAGGAAACGCTCCAACGCCACGCCAACGAGGACGCCAGCCAACAGAAAGCCGAATGGCGGGATGAGTTTCTGGACTAGCTCGCTAAACTCGGTTGGCATGCAAGAAAGCTACCTTCGCGATGCAGTTCTTTGTTGAGACCGCAGTTTCAACTATAGCGGTAAAGGGTCGAGCGGTCTGCAATACCAAATTTGCGACGCTCTCACATGGTACTTTGCGTAGATATTAGACTTGCTCCGGAAACAGCGCCATTCGCCAGTGTATCCAGATCGACTTGATCATCGCGAAATTCTAGAATATGGTAGATCGGTGGAGCCGATCTAAAGTTCGCCTGGGAGCCGTTGTGGGTGACCTAATGGATGCCATTCTTACGCTTGGCATCTACCACTAAATACTGCGGAGTGGCGCTCATAAGAGTGTTGTCTCGTGCGAGGGTTACCCTCCCGAATAAGGGGCAATCGATTACGGTTGCTGCACATCCGCTTCATGTTGATGAAGCAATGGGATGTGTGAAATGTTTAAACACAACAAGCTGGTAGAAATTAGGAACTTGCGCGCCAAGGAGAAAGATTGGCTATGCTTCTACTGCGACTTCCCGGTGTGGGAACACGATCCGAATGCATTTTCGAAGCGTCATGGTATCGGAAAGAGATTGGCCCTCCGCTTCCAATGCACTGCGGAACATCTGAAGCCCGTAGGGGAAGGCGCGGCCGGACCGAATGGGAAAATATTGTAGCAGCTTGCAAATTCTGCAATCAAAATCGGCATAAAAAGGGCAAGGTGCTATCGCCGGAGAAGTACCGGCTGTACGTCCAAAAGCGGATAAGGGCCGGCAAATGGCATCCGTGTAGATTACGAAAATTGTCGACGTTAGAACACGCTGTCGTGCGGCCACCGGCACTAGTGAACCCTGACCCGCTTACAACACGGATTGATCAAGCTGGCCTCAAACCTTCTTCAGCCCCGCCTTGAACCGCTTGCCATTGGCGACATAGTGCGCGGCCGAGGCCCGCAGCCGCTCGACCGCCACGTCGTTCAGCACCCTGATCGCCTTGGCCGGCGAACCGACGATCAGCGAATTGTCCGGAAATTCCTTGCCTTCGGTGACCAGAGCGCCGGCACCGACAAGTGAATTCTTGCCGATCCTGGCGCCGTTGAGCACGATGGCGCCCATGCCGATCAGGCTGTTGTCACCAATCGTGCAGCCATGCAGCATCGCGCGATGGCCGATCGTACAGCCCTCTCCGACGGTCAGCGGAAAGCCGGGATCGGTGTGCATGACGGTATGCTCCTGCACATTGGTTTCGGCGCCGATGACGATGGGCTCGTTGTCCCCCCTGATGACGACGCCGAACCAGAAGCCGGCATTGCGGCCGATCCTGATGTCGCCGATCAGCGTCGCATCGGGCGCGATCCAGTTCGAGTCCGCGTCGGCGAAGCTCGGCTCCGTTCCATCGATCGCATAAAGCGGCATTTTCGGTCTCCGATTCGCCTCAGGCCGGAAACCCTAGGAGACCGGTGGCCCAGGAAGCAATGGCAAGCACGACGATGCCCAGCGCCAGCGACCAGGCAATAGCGGTGCAGCCGCATGACAGGAGCGCCACTACCGAGATGCGGTTCGCCCGCCTGGCGTCAAGCGCATCGTTGACCAGCATGAACGGCCCGGCGCCCGCGGTGACAGCCAGCGAGCGCAACACATGGGCGGGCGACACATAGGGTTCGGTGAAGGCGACCTTGCGACCCGATACCAGCTCCATTGTCGAGCCCGCCAGACCGCAAACCGTCAGTCCGACGACAAAAGCGAACAGCAAGAGTTCCATCTGGGCCACGTTAACCCTCCATTTACCATGAAATCGCACAGTCGTTTCAGGAAGTCTGCAAGGGCCGTGCCGTGCGAAGTGTGCCGTCAAGGGACACTTCGACCGCGGCGATGGCCGATTGGCGGCGGAACGAGGACCGAGATGAAGCAGGCAGCGATCGCCGACGGCCCGAAACTGACCGTGGTCGATTCCATGCTGATGAAGCGGGTGTTCTACGCCTTCGCGGCTCTGGCCGTGTTGTCGATAGCCATCAGCCTCGGCGGTAAATGGTTCGGCCGTTCCATTGCCATGGCCGGCTACACCGACGACGCGACCGTGCGCGAAGTGGCGATCGGCAACAACGTCATCACCGTGCCGGCCAATTTCATCCGGTTCGAGCAGGCCCGGCGCGACAGCGTCGCCACGCGCCTCGACCTTTATATGCGCTATCCCCAGATGGACGGCTACAGCGAGGCGTCGCGTGATGATTTCAACCACGCCGGAACCGACAGGAACATCATTTTCCTGTCCTTCGAGCAGCAGATGATGTCGCGTGACATGAGCGGCCGGTTCGGGCCGATCTACAGCGCGCTCATCGTCCAGCCCGGCATTCCAGGCCCCGGCGGCACGACGGTCTACGGGTTCAATGAGAAATCAGGGTACCTGAATGAAGTGCTGGTCGTCGGCAAGCGCGCGGGCAACGACCCTTTCGTGGCCCGCTGCCTCAGCGGGCCGAGCGCCGGCGAATCGCTGGCGCCCTGCGAGCGGGACATCCATGTCGGGGATGATCTCAGCCTTACCTATCGCTTCCCAAGGGAATTCCTTGGCGACTGGCAGACGCTCGACGCGGCAATCATGGCCAAGGCGGGGCGGATCCTCAAAACCGGTCATTGACAGGCTGAAGAGGCCGGCCGCGCTCGATGCGGCCTGCCGTGGAATTGCGGGCTCAGGCCAGGTCGATGTCCAGGATCGCCATCGAGAAATTGTAGTCGCCGTCGTCCTCGTCCTTGAAGACGATGCCGAGGAATTCGTCACCGACATAGACCTCGGCCGAATCTTCCTTACGCGGCCGTGCCTTGACCTCAAGCTTGGGGTTCTGGAAGACGCGCTTGAAATAGGCGTCCAGCTTTCTGATTTCGTCCGGCTTCAACAGTCTTCTCCGATCATCGGCTTGCTCGTTTGAACGGCGCTTCTGGCACGTCGACAATGGCGATGTAAAGGCAAGCCGGCCTTATTGCACCGGAAGCGGCAGCGCTGCCGGGCAGTCCTACGGGGCAAGTGCCGGCAAATCAGATATCGAAACTGATGACATGGTCCATCTTCTGCGACGGCAGAAGCTGGTCCATCTGGCGCGATGGCTGGTCGCAGCCGGTCTCGCCAACCACGCGGGCCGGCACGCCGGCTACCGTCTTGTTATGCGGCACAGGCGACAGCACTACCGATCCGGCGGCAATCTTGGAGCAATGGCCGATCTCGATGTTACCGAGAATCTTGGCGCCGGCGCCAATCAGCACGCCGTGGCGGATCTTGGGATGGCGGTCGCCGCCGGCCTTGCCGGTGCCGCCCAGCGTCACGCCATGCAGGATCGACACGTCGTCCTCGATAACCGCCGTCTCGCCGACGACGAGGCCGGTGGCGTGATCGATGAAGATGCCCTTGCCAATGCGCGCGGCCGGATTGATGTCGGTCTGGAAGACCGCGGACGAACGGCTCTGCAGGTAGAGCGCGAAATCCTTGCGGCCGTGGTTCCACAGCCAATGCGCCAGCCGGTGGGTCTGGATGGCATGAAAGCCCTTGAAATAGAGCACCGGCATGATGAACCGGTCGCAAGCCGGGTCGCGGTCATAATAGGCCTGGATGTCGACGCGCACCGTGGTCGGCCAGTCCTTGTCGTCGGCGAGCATCGACTTGAAGGTCTGGCGAATGAGATCGGAGCCGATATCCTGATGGGCAAGCCGCTCCGCGATCCTATGGATGACAGCCTCTTCCAGACTCTCCTGGTTGAGGATCGTGGAATAGAGGAACGCAGCCAACAAGGGGTCGCGGTTGACCGCTTCCATCGCTTCGTCGCGGATCGAACGCCAGATCGGATCGACCGGCTGCAACGCGCTTTGGCGGGAAATGCTGATGCTGTTCATCGACGTCTCGTCCTGCGTCCTGCTAGTCTGCCTGCCATCTGGCCGCACATATAAGCCAGTTCATAGCATGATTGAACTCAATTTTCCTTAGTGCTGTGTCAAATGGATTTGGTTCGCGGGAATTCAAGCAGCCATGGAAAACGAACCCTTGATCGACGATGACCTGAAAACCGAGCTTTCGGTCCTCTACAAGGGCGGCGATCGCCACTATCACAACCTCGCCCATATCGAGGCGATGCTGGCACTGGCCCGCGATTATCGAACCCTTCTAGACGACCGCGAAGCCGTCGAAGCGGCGATCTGGTTCCACGACGCCGTTTACGACAGCAGGGCCAAGGACAATGAAGCGCAAAGTGCCGCCCTTGCCGAGCAAAAGCTCGCCGGCCGCATCGATGCCGGTCGCCTGAGCCGCGTCAGCGCAATGATCCTCGCCACCGCCACGCACCAGTTGCCGCTGTTCGACGACGTTGCGGCGACGCGCGACGCCAGCTTGTTCCTCGACATGGATCTTTCGATCCTGGGTGCCGCACCGGATGCATTCGACGCTTATGAACGCGCGGTTCGCCGCGAATATGGCTGGGTGGAAGAGCCGATGTGGCGTGCCGGCCGCGGCGCGGTGCTGAAAAGCTTCCTTGCCCGCCCGCATATTTTTCACACGCAGGAGTTCCGGCAGCGCTTCGAGCCGCAGGCAAGGCTGAACATGGCGCGATCGCTGCAGGCCTTGACCTGATGTATCGATTTCGCCACCCGAGACGCTTCGTCCCCGAACGCCGGAGCCTCAGAGCGGATTTTCGGCGTAGAACTCCAGCACGCGCTGCTTGAAGGTCTTGTCCCCGACGGCCAGCATATGGTCCCTGCCCTCGATGTGGAAGGCCTTGGCGTTCGGCATCAGCGCCGCAAGCTCGTCCGGCGATCCGCCGATGTCGTCGGTGGTACCGACGGCGATCAGCGTCGGCTGGGCGATGCGGGCAATATCCTGCTCGTCAAGCAGTTCCCGTGAGGTGACGATGCAGGCGGCAAGCGCCCGGCGGTCACTGCGGGTCTGGTCGGCGAAGGCACGAAAAGAGCGACCGCGCGGATGGGTGGTCGCGGCCGGATCCTCGGCCAGAAGGGCGGCAGCGATTGGATCCCAATCGCCTACCCCATCGATCATGCCGATGCCGAGGCCACCAAAGACCAGCGTCGCCACCTTGTCCGGGTCGGAAAGCGCCAGGAACGCCGCGATGCGCGCGCCCATCGAATAACCCATGACATGGGCGCGCTCGATGCCGAGATGACCGAGCAGGGCTGCCGCGTCCGAAGCCATTTTCGCCGGTGTATAATCGGCCTCCTCATAGCTCTTGGATGACGAGCCATGGCCGCGATTGTCGAAGGCGATGGCGCGGTAGCCGGCATCGTTGAGCGTCTTGAACCAGCCGGGCGACACCCAGTTGACATAATGACTCGACGCAAAGCCGTGGATCATGAGCACCGGATCGCCCTCGCCCGATGCCGGCTGGCGGTCGAGGAAGGCTAGATCGAACCCGTCATGAGAGAAAAACTGCATCGGCTACACCACCATTGGCACTCAGCCGCCGCCATTTGGCGCATCACCGTTGTCCGCCGGCGGCGCGCTCGGACCGACGACCGTGCCGATGGCCGGATGGCTCAACAGATTGCCATATTCGATGCCGTTCCTGGCGGCCATGCCGGCCTTGAGTTCAAGTACGAAACGCACGGGCACGCCGGGTGAAATGACGGCCTCGGACTGCGGTACGCCCTGCTTCACCGCACGAATCTTGCCGTCCTGACCAATAAAGATCAGGTCAAGCGGCAGCGGCGTGTTCTTCATCCAGAAGCCGACCTGTTGCTGGATCGGAAAGACGAACAGCATGCCATGGTCGTCCGCCATATCCTGGCGATACATCAGTCCGGCCTCCCGCTCCGCGTCGGTGTCGGCGACTTCAATGGAAAACGAGCGATCTCCGTTTTTCGTCGCCACAACCAGCGGCGCGGGATCGACGGGAAGGATCATCGCCCGGCCATCGGCCGCGCTGGGTACCTGGAAATAGAAAAACGCGGCAGCGGCGACCATGACGGCAGCCACGGCGCACATCACGCCCGCCGTCAGCCCGTTCCTGTGTGTCATATGAAATCCTCGGCCGGATCGCCCTAGTGCGAGACCGGCAAGGTGCCCATATCGGGGTGAATTTCGGCGGCCATAAGGCCTTTGTCACCGCGGCCGAAACGGACAAGCACGACTTGCCCCGGCCGAAGCTCGGTGATGCCGTAGCGGCGCAAGGTCTCCATGTGGACAAAAATGTCCTCGGTGCCCTCGCCGCGCGTCAGGAAGCCAAACCCCTTCGTGCGGTTAAACCATTTGACCAAAGCCCGTTCGAGCCCGCTCTCCGGCGTCACGGAGACGTGGGTGCGCTGTTCCTGCATTTCAGCGGGATGGACGGCGGTGGTGAGATCCATGGAAAGCACACGGAAAGCCTGCAGCCCGCGCTCACCTTGCTTGACCAGGCAGACCACGCGCGCGCCTTCAAGGGCAGTCTGGAAGCCGTCCCGTCGAAGGCAAGTCACATGGAGGAGGATATCGCCTGAAACACCGTCATCGGGGAGGATGAAGCCATAGCCCTTGGCCACATCGAACCACTTGATGGCGCCGGCAATCTCGGCCAGGTCGGCATCGCTGCCTTCGTCGCGCGTCAAAGCGTCGCCAAGGGTATTGGCCCGCCCCGTCAAAGAGGCCTTTTCCCCCATAAGAATGCCCCCTTTATTCAAGAACACCGCAACTGATTCTTGATACCAGATTAACACCGCGGCTTCCGGTGTGTGCAAGAGCTGACGTGCCTTTTTTCACGGTTCATTGCGGGAATACCGGATTTGTTCTTTGCCGGCACCGCTTGCGCCTCACGATTGCCCTTTGACCGGGCCGACCCTATGTTGCGCCGCAACTCAACAGATCGAGGAAAACACATGCGCTATCTGCACACCATGGTCCGCATCGCCGATGTCGATGCCTCGCTCGATTTCTACTGCAACAAGCTCGGCCTGAAGGAAGTTCGCCGCTATGAAAACGAGCAGGGCCGCTTCACGCTGATCTTCTTGGCGGCTTCGGAAGACGAGCAGAGCGGCATCGACGAGAAGGCGCCGCTGGTCGAACTCACCTACAATTGGGATCCGGAAGATTACAAGGGCGGGCGCAATTTCGGTCACCTCGCCTATGAGGTCGACGATATCTACGCTACTTGCCAGCATCTGATGGACAATGGCGTCACCATCAACCGGCCGCCACGCGACGGCAACATGGCTTTTATCAAGTCGCCGGACGGCATCTCCATCGAGCTTCTGCAGAAAGGCCCGGCCAAGGCCAAGGCAGAGCCGTGGGCATCGATGGCGAATACCGGAAGCTGGTAATCGGTCACCCTTTTCGAGTGGCCGGCGGCCACTCGATGGTGTTTGGTGAGGTTGCGCCTATCTATGCAGCTACGGCGCCCCCTGAAGAGTGGCGCCGCCTCGTCATCAGATTGAGCTTCGGAGAACCCTTCATGCCGACCAGCCATGCCAATGTCGCCACGGCCCATGCAAGCCGCTATCTGCAACAGCTGTGCAAGCATTGGGCGCACAAGTTTCCCTTCGAGTTCGACCCCAACCACGGCATCATCGACCTTTCACTCGGCCGTACGGTCATGGACGCCGACGGGGCAGCGCTGCACATCACGGTATCGGCCAACGAGCCCGCTTCGATCGAGCGCCTCGAAAGCGTCGTTGCCGACCACATCAAGCGCTTTGCGTTCCGCGAAGAACTGGCCTTCGACTGGAAACGCGCCGAGGTGGCGTAGTTCGTTCATGCGTGTCGCCGCCGCGCATTTCCGGCGAGACGCATGGATCAATCGCTGCCGGACTTGCCCGCCATCTCCAGCAGCGCCAGCACCGAACGCCAATTGCGTGCCGTGCCCGGCACTTTCAACGTGCGCGGAATGAGGTTGGCGAACACCGATTTGCCGAGCCCGTCCGGCGCGCTGAGGTAGAGCACATCGCCCTTGACCTCGAAACGCTCGGGACCGGTGCACTTCTCCGCCAGCCGCGCCACCTCGTCGGCGGTCGGCTCACGCTCCAGCGCATAGGCGTGGAGCTTTGTGTGGTCGGCGGCAGCTTCCGGATACGGATTTTCGCGCACGAGCCTTTCGAACCATTCGAAATCGCGCACCATGATGCGCGAATGGAAACCCCATTTTGTCTCGAAAGCTGCCTCGATCCGTTTGGTCAGCGCGGCCGCGTCACCCTTGTCGGCCCGGAACACGACATTGCCGCTCTGAACATAGGTGGCGACATCGGAAAAGCCGAGATCCTCGAAGAAGGCCCGCAACTCCGCCATCTTGACGATGCGATTGCCGCCGACATTGATGCCGGAAAACAGGGCGATGAAGATCTTTCCGCTCATATGATGAACCCGGCCAATGTCTCGTTTTCGGTGATGTCCTGATACTGGACGCCCCCGGCCTCGAAATTTGCCTCGAGGAGATCGAAATTGCGCCGATCCTTGGTTTCGATACCGATCAGCACCGAGCCGAAATTGCGCGCCGACTTCTTCAGATATTCGAAGCGGGCGATGTCGTCATCCGGACCCAGCATGTCGAGGAAGTCACGCAGCGCGCCCGGCCGCTGCGGAAAGCGGATGATGAAGTATTTCTTCAGGCCCTCGAAGCGCAGCGCCCGTTCCTTGACGTCCGGCAGCCGCTCGAAATCGAAATTGCCCCCGGACACCACGGCGACGATGGTCTTGCCCCTGATCTCCTTCCTGGAAAAATCCTTCAGCGCGTCGATCGCCAGCGCGCCGGCGGGTTCCAGGACCACGCCTTCGATGTTGAGCATCTCGATCATGGTCGCGCAGAGCCGGTTTTCCGGGATGAGCCGCACGCTGTCGGCGGCAAACTCCTTGAGATGTCGCAAAGGTTCGCGGCCGATCTCGGCGACCGCCGCGCCGTCGACGAAGTTGTCGACCTTGGCGAGCTTCAGCCGTTTTCCCGCAGCTAGGCTCTCGCGCAGGCTCGGCGCGCCAGCCGGCTCGCAGAAGACGAAACGCGCCTCGCGGCCCTGATCGGCGAAATAGTGCGTCACCCCGGCTGCGAGCCCGCCGCCACCCACCGGCAGCATGACGATGTCGGGCACGCGCCCGCCCGGCATCTGGTCCACGATCTCATAGGCGACCGTCGCCTGGCCCTCGATGATATCCTTGTGATCGAAGGGCGGCACCATGTGGGCACCGGATCTTTCGGTGAATTCGAAGGCGGCGCGGTAGCAGTCGTCGAAGAAATCGCCGACCAGCCTGATCTCGACGAAATCGCCGCCAAACAGCCTGGTCTTGTCGATCTTCTGCTGGGGCGTCGTCACCGGCATGAACACCACGCCTTTCTTGCCGAAATGGCGGCAGACGAAGGCGAAGCCCTGCGCGTGGTTACCGGCGGACGCACACACAAACAGCTCGGCCTGGTTGCCTTCGCCAAGCGCCTTGCGGAAGAAGTTGAAGGCGCCACGGACTCTTGTAGGAGCGCACGGGGCTCAAATCCTCGCGCTTCAGCAGCACGCGCGCGCCGGTCTTTTTCGACAGATAGTCATTTTCCTGCAGCGGCGTTTCCGGGAAGACCTGGCGGATCGCGGAGGCGGCGACGGCGACGCGCGAGGAAAAGCTGGTCATGGCAAGATCATCCCGGGATCGCCCGCGGGCGAGTTAGACGACAACCCTATTACACATCCGGCCCGGCAAGACCATTGCCCCGTCAGGCCTGTAACCGCAACGGCGGCTTCCCGAAATACTAGCAAGCACTTGGGGATGTTTGTTCATGCTTCTCCGTCGCGCGGGGTCGCGCATTGATGGACGCCGAAGTTCGACACCCGGCCGAGTTGCAGGTGCCGGTCTTGCGCGACGTTGTGGCGTTGCTGCCCGCTTTGGCTTTCGGGCAACACTGCGCCTGCCGTCGCGCGGCGCCGACCGCATTTTGGCTGGACACGACTTACTTCCGCCGCACTTCGCCTGCTGGGGAGATATCGCGGAGGGTGGATGGCCCTTTTTGGGCTCGAGTGGAATTTTTGACGTGCATTTGAAGACGATTTGCATTCTTGCGCTGACGCTGCTGATGGCGGGCTGCGGCGGCCGCAAAACCGAGGAACTGCTCGGCAGCGCGGTCATGTCCGCGCCGGTGACGGAAATCGCGGGCAACCACTCGATCTTCATTGCCACGACCCGCAAGCCCTCCGACGATCCAAACAAGGTTTTCGACGGCGAACGCTCGGCGACGCTGAACTACGCCCGGGTCAACGTCACCGTTCCCGGTCTCCACCAGACGGGCCAGATCGAGCGGCGCTCGCGCGGCAAATCGAACGATCCGGCCAAGTATTTCATGGCTTCCGAAGTCGTCGGCTACGACACGCAGCCGAAATTCGCCAGCGCGATCAGCGCCGACATAGCGGCACGCGGCGGCCGCGTCATGGTCTTCGTCCACGGCTACAACACCGGCTTCGACGATGCCGTCTATCGCTTGACCCAGATCGTCCACGATTCCGGTTATCCGGGAACGCCGGTGCTGTTCTCGTGGGCCTCGGGAGCCAAGACCACCGACTATGTCTATGACAAGGAAAGTGCCAGTGCCGCCCGGGACCAGCTCGAAGTGACGTTGCGCATGCTGGCGCAGAGCGGCGCGCGGCGCATCGACATCGTCGCCCATTCGATGGGAACCTGGGTGACGATGGAGACACTGCGTCAGCTCGCCATCACCGGCGACCGCGACCTCGGCGGTAAGCTCGGCGATGTGGTGCTCGCCTCTCCCGACATCGACGTCGATGTGTTCAAGAGCCAGATGCGCCGCTATGGCAAGCCCGACAAGCCGTTCATCCTGCTGTTGTCGGATGACGATCGCGCGCTGAGACTGTCCGGCCTGATCGCCGGCTCGCGCCCACGCGTCGGCGACTACAAGGATGCCGCCGACCTTGCCTCCTATGGCGTGACGGTCGTCGATCTCTCCAAGGTCAAGGGCAGCGACAGCTTCAACCACACGAAATTCGCCGACAATCCGGCACTGGTGAAGATGATCGGCCAGCGGCTGCGCGAGGACGATGGTTTCGCCAGTGACCGGGACGTGACCGACCGCATCAGCCTGCTTGGACAGTAAAATGCGGCGCAGCGGATTTCGCCGTGCCTGTTCAGCATCGCCGAACGATTGACCCACTTTGAACTGGACCGCGCCCGCCTGTGGCCTTATCGGAGTATCGAGCGACGTCATGCGTTTGACGTCCCCCTATGCGGGAGCCGACGCGTGGCCTTGCGCTTGAAGAGTTTCGGTGTCGTCGCGGTCGCGCTGCTGGTCGCTGGCTGCGCCGGAAACACGCATGATCTGCTCAACAAGACGACGGTCACCGTACCGGCATCCGATATTGCGGCCACCCATGAGATATTTGTCGCCTCCACCCGCCAGAAAGCGGTGAAGGACCCGCGACAGGTCTTCGACGGTGACCGTTCCCTGACCACCAGTTTCGCGCGGGTCGATGTCACGGTTCCGAAGAGCCATCAGGTCGGTAACATCGAGCGCGCCAAGGGTTCCGCCAACAGCAATCCGACCAAGGATTTTGCGGCCACGGATGTCACCTTCTACGAAGGCGCGCCGCAATTCGCCAAGGCGGTCGGCGCCGACATCGCCATGCGCGGCGACCGGGCGCTGGTTTTCGTGCATGGCTTCAACAATGGTTTCGACGACGGCATCTACCGGCTGACGCAGATCGCCCACGACACCAAATATCCGGGCACGCCGGTGCTGTTCTCATGGGCGTCGAGCGCCAAGACGACGGGCTACATCTACGACAAGGACAGTTCCACCGCCGCCCGTGACGATCTCGAGGCAACGCTCAGGATGCTCGCCAAGACGCGCGTCAAGAGCATCGACATCATCGCCCATTCGATGGGAACCTGGCTGACGATGGAGGCGCTGCGCCAACTTGCCATCACCGGCGACCGCGATCTCGGCGGCAAGCTGGGTTATGTCATCCTTGCCTCACCGGATATTGATGTCGACGTGTTCAAGAAGCAGATGATCCGTTATGGCAAACCCGACAAGCCGTTCGCCGTGCTGCTTTCGGGCGACGACCGGGCGCTCAAATTGTCCTCGTTCATCTCCGGCGACAAACCGCGCGTCGGCGACTATGGCGATGCCGCCGATCTCGCCTCCTATGGCGTGTCGGTGGTCGATCTGACCAAAACGAAAGGCGGTGACGGCGGCCTCAACCACGCGAAGTTCGCCGACAACCCGTTCCTAGTGCAATTGCTGGGCGACCGGCTGCGCACGCCGGCCGGGCTCGCCGCGGACGAGAATCCGGCACAGCTCGCCAATATCGGCCAGGGCCTGGGAAAGGTCGTCGGCTCCGCCGCAGAAGTCATCATCACGACGCCGTTCAAGGTGCTGACCATCGCCACCGGCGGCTGAGCAGCCACGAGCGGACGACTGGTCTCAGACGAACAGATCGACTTTCTGGAACGTCGTCACGTCGATCAGCCCGACGTCGGAAATCCTGAGCTCGGGAATGACGACCAGCGCCAGCAGCGAGTGCTGCATGTAGGCGTTGTTCAGAGAACAGCCCATCTCGCGCATTGCCTCGGTCAGTTTCTCAGCCTTGGCGGCGACGATCTCGGCCCGCTCGTCGGACATCAGCCCGGCGATCGGCATTTCGACCAGCGCCAGTTCCTTGCCCCTGGAGAACAGCACGACGCCGCCGCCGACTTCACCCAGCCGGTTCACGGCCAGCGCCATGTCCTGCTTGTTGGTGCCAACACAAATGATGTGATGGGCGTCATGGGCGACGCTGGAGGCCATGGCGCAGTCGGCCATGTAACCGAAACCGGAGACGAAGGCATTGGTGACGCCACCCGTGCCCCTGTGTCGCTCGACCAGCGCGATCTGGCAGACATCGTTGCGGCGATCCATCGCGACCAGCCCATCCTCGACCGGCAGATCGGCCTCCAGCGCCCGCGTGGGTGCCTGGTTCTCGATGACGCCGATCACCCGCACCCGCACTTCGTTGGCGCCCTTGGGTGCCGCGATATCGAAATCACCGGCCTTGAGTTTCTTGCCCAAATTGACGGTGTTCTTCGCCGTCTCCGGATAGTCGTAGGCCGGGATATCGATGTCGAGCTTGCCGCCCTTGGCCAGCCTGACGCCGCGCGCATAGACCTCGTCGATGCTCATTGCGGTGAGATCGGAAACGACCAGCAGGTCGGCCAACCGGCCCGGCGCGATCGAACCGATCTCGCGTTCCAGTTTGAAATGCTGAGCGGTGTTGAGCGTTGCCATCTGGATCGCGGTCACCGGCTTCAGCCCCTGTTGGATGGCGTGGCGCACCACTCGGTCCATGTGGCCTTCCTGGACAAGCGTGCCGGAGTGGCTGTCGTCGGTGCACAGGATGAAATTGCGCGGATCGATGCCGCTCTCCGTCACCGCCTTGATCTGGGAAGCAACGTCATACCAGGCCGAGCCCAGCCGCAGCATCGCCTTCATGCCCTGGCGCACGCGGGCGATGGCGTCCTCGGCACGCGTGCCTTCGTGATCGTCCTCGGGTCCGCCGGCGACATAGCCGTGGAACGGCAAGCCAAGGTCGCGCGAGGCATAGTGGCCGCCAACCGTCTTGCCTGCACGAACCGTCGCGGCGATCTCGCCCGACATGACAGGATCATTGGCGGCGACGCCTGGAAAATTCATCACCTCGCCAAGTCCGATGATGTTGTCCCAAGTCATTGCCTCGGCAACGTCGGCAACGGTCAGCTCGGCGCCGGCATGCTCCAGCCCCGGTGCCGACGGCACGCAGGACGGCATCTGAACATGCACGTTAATGGGCATGGCCACCGCCTCGTCATGCATCAGCCGCACGCCTGGCAGGCCCAGCACATTGGCGATTTCGTGCGGATCGATGAACATCGAGGTGGTGCCGTGCGGGATGACGGCGCGGCAGAATTCGGTGACCGTCACCATGCCGCTCTCGACATGCATGTGCGCGTCGCATAGGCCGGGCACGAGGTAGCGCCCGCCGGCGTCGGCCACCTTGGTGCCCTGCCCGATCGTGTGGCTGGCATTCGGCCCGCAATAGGCGAAGCGGCCGCCTGATATGGCGATGTCGGTGCCGGCGATGATCTCGCCCGAATGGACGTTCACCCAGCGCCCATTGCGGATCACCAGATCGGCGGGTTTGCGGCCCATCGCGACGTCGACCAGATCGGTCGCCATTTCGGTCCACGGTTTGGGTTTTGTCGCGCGGACGGGCGGCTTCCTGATCATCAAAGGCTCCTGTTTGTCCGACTGTGCCAAGCCGACGGCGTTTTGGCCAGCGAGGAAGAATGGATTTGCCTGGAGATTGCCGGATTACTCGGATTTCACGTCGACTTCGACCTTGGCGTCGCCGGCTGAAATCCGCTCGGCGATACGCTCGACCTCGCCCGGCTTGAATGTGCCGCTGACCATGATCTCGCCGCCGCGTATCGGCTCCACGATGCGCGGCGACATCATCACGGCGCCGTCGATGCTGAGATCGACAATCTTGCCGACATTTGCCCCCGTAAACCTGGCAAAGGCTTTGCCGCTGTCGGGAGTGAGTTTCAGGCTAAGCATGGCCTGCCCCGAGACAGAATCGGGAACGGCCACGGCTCTGGCAATGATGAGCGTCAATGGTTCGGCCACCGCGGTCTGACCGACCAGCACCGTCGCGACGGCCGCGACCAAGCGGAACAAGATGCGCATGGAGGATCCTCTCACGATGGCGGTCTGTTTCGCACGAGGCGCGCGCCACCGCAATCGCGGCGGGACGCTACCCGCCAACTCCTCGAGACCCGCGAGGACGCTAACCACCTTTGCAGAAATCCGATTCCGTTTTGCCGCAAATCCGGCTAGGCTCCGACCAAGATCTTTGACTCTTCTCGGGGAGTTCGATGCATCGCCTGATGGTCGCGAGTGCCGGTCTTCTTGCCCTGTCCGTGCCGGCATTTGCCGCCGACGCGACATTCGATGTGCCGATGACCGCGCCTGGGTTCGACTGGACCGGCTACTATGCGGGCCTGCAGGCAGGATATGGCTGGGGCCGCTCCGAGATCACCACGACGGAAGGCGCGCCATTTTCCATCACGCCGGACGTCGACGGCGGGTTCGTCGGCGGCCATGTCGCAGGCCTCTGGCAGTTCGATCAGGCAGTGCTGGGCGCCGAGGCGGACCTCAACTATTCCTCGGTCGACGGCACGGCGCAATCGGGCCTGGGAGATACATTCGGCGCCGACATGAAGTGGTTCGGGTCGGTCAACGCCAAGGCCGGCTTCGCCATGGACCGCCTGCTGGTCTATGGCATCGGCGGCATTGCCTTTGCCGGCATCGAGACGTCGCAGAGCTCGGGGCCAGGGTTTGACAACACCGGCACAAATGTCGGCTGGACCGTCGGCGCAGGAGTCGACTACGCGCTGACCGACAAGTTCGTCGTCGGCGCGCAATATCGCTACTATGACTTCGGCTCAGAGAACCACGAGGCGCCAGCCCCCTTCAACGATCGCGATCAGAGCGTGAAACTGAACACGGTCGGCATCAATCTCAGCTACAAATTCTGAACGTAGTTCCCGGATGACTTCTGAACGTAGTCCTTGGGTGACGTTTATGGCCCTGGCTTACAAAGGCCGCGGTTATTTGCTGGAAGGGGGCGGCCGGCGCCCCCAAGTGGGCGGGGGGATGGGTTGGCCTGAGAGGCGCCGGCCTTAGGCGGATCAGATCCGCCACGCAGATATTTACCGATGTCCGCGGCGCGGATAATTCCGCGATCGCGCCAGTATCGTTATGCCACCTCCTCTGGGTTGCGCGTTCGGCCACAGTAGGACACGACTTGACGGGCTGTGGCATCTGAAGAGGGCTGGCCTGCGGACGTGGTGGAATTGGTAAGACGCAAGGGACTTAGAATGTCCCTCGCGTCCACGGCAACGTTTGAGTTGTTTACCTTGGCAGCCTACCTTGCCTCTGCACTTCCTGAGTTGCGACGGCTTTCAACCTTAGTTTTTGCCGTTGCCAACTCTAGACATCCTAGATTGCCGTCGTGCCGTGATGCGTTCGATCTCATGGGTAGCATGGTGCGGGCGGCGGGACTTGAACCCGCATGGCCGAGGCCTCCGGATTTTAAGTCCGGTGTGTATACCAATTTCACCACGCCCGCAGTGCCCGCACATGTACGCGTGGTACGGGATTTTGCAAAGAGCATGGGGCGTGCTGGCGCACTTGATTGTCCGGGTCATTGAGCGGGAGGCCTCGCCGAAAAACAGACTTAAAGTCCCCGATCTCTGATCGTGCGGGTTCGGTTCCCGTTGTCCGCGCCAGAAAGGTCTTCAAATTTGTTTGGATTTTCTCTGTTGAACCGCAGCAACGTCATTTAGCCGGCGTGGCCACTGCGGGTCACTGCTGTAACTCGGACAGCGCCCTCTCCATCGGGGCCATTGAAATCTGGATCGGGCCGGAAAAAGCCACGTCCATGTCGAAGATCAGGTAGATCGCCCCGGCAACCAAAGCCGCCGATACCGCGTAGGTCGAAATGGTGATCGTATTGCGTGGCGCCCTGAAGCCGAAGCTGGCGAAGATCAGCACCAGCCAGGTAACCAGGAGCGTGATCAGAGGCACCGGGATCGTGCCCTCCGACTGCTCGATCAGCACCCAGCGCAACTCCAGCACTTTCTGCAGATGCTGGCGGGCGTCCTGCACAACGAAGCCATGCGCATCGTCGGCCGGCGCCAGCGCACTCAGCCGGGTGCCGATTTCCGCCAGCAACTGTTCAGAGAGCCGGTTGGCGGCGATCAGCGTCTCGCCGGTGGGCGAAGAATCACCCGCCACGCGCTGCACATAGACGACCAGCGGCTGGCGTACCGTGTCGGTTTGCGGGCCATATTGGCGCAAGGTCCTGTCGAGAAGAATCAATTCGGTCGCATAGGCGTGCACGTTGCGGTCGATCGATTCGAAGGTGTTCCTGGCCGAGTTGATCATCAGGCCGAGCATCAGCGAGGTCATGACCCCGAACAGGTTCGCGGCGTGCCGAACCACGGTGTTCGTGTCGTCGTCGCGATGTTTGGCAGACAATTTTGGCCATATCGCCGTGCTGGCGAGCGCGGCCACCGTCAGGCATAGGAAGATTACCATTGCGATGAAAGCTTCGCGCATGCCGCTCATTCCGATTGGCAATGGAGGTCGTCAGTTGATGACCGCCATTACGATTCCGGCGCGTCCTTGCGCCCTGCCGAACGCCTGCCGCAGGCGCGGGTTGACGCGCACCGCCTCGCGGCCGGCCGAGATGGTTCTGTCGACCTGTTCCGGCGTCAGCCTAAGCCGGGTCGGAATAGCGTTCAGCGCGGTCAGATCGGCCGGGGGCAGATCGCCAAACGAGACCAATTCCACCGCCATCCTCACGTCGCGGCAGTCCCAGCCGGCAAGGCTGCCGCGGTAGCGCGCCACCGTGACTGTCGGGAGGCCGCAGCGATACCTGACCAGCTTCTGGCGCCACAGCCGGAACGCCAGCTTCAGGGCATCGAATTCATCACGCACCGAGGACGATATCGAGGTTCCCGTGGTAGCATCGATCATGTCGACCAGACCTGGGCCCTGCTTGACCTCGACCCACTTCGGTTCGGTCCGTCGCCCGGCGTCCGCCACGATCATGATCAGGGTGCGCATCCTGATCGCCGCTTGTGGCGACAGCGGACTGTGGGCGTCCTCTGCGGTGTCGATGGATTCGGCGAAGCCGACCACGGCGATATTGTCGGTCAGACCGCCATCGAGGAGCTTGATATAGTTGACGCGGTCGTTGTTCTGATAGGAGTCCATGGCCCGGGCCGCCGCTTTGACCCGCACCGGCGCTTCAGCATCCTGCAGCCCATGCTTGATCCAGGCCGGCTGCTTGTAGTTGCATTTGGTTTGCGGCGTGGTCGTCGAGATGACCATAGGGGCGAATACCAGCGGAAACGCGGCTGAGGCCGCCACTGCATCAGCGATGCGCAGCCTGTCGAGATCGCTGCAAATCGCCGCGAACCGGTCATATGTGAAGCCGAAGGCGGTTGCGTTGTAGATATCGGAAGCATGGATCCAGACAAGCGGCGCTCCGGGGCGCTTGAAGGCGCTATAGGTGGCGCCGTCGAAAAGGTTTCTATTCAGCCAGGCGGCAAAGGTGCCGCGGTCGTTGACGCCACCACGCCAAAGCCGCGCCAGATTGGCCGGCGCGAGCCTTGCCGTATGCAACGAACTCTCGGCATTCTGGATCAGGAAGCGCTCTCGCAGGTCACGGTAGCCGTGGCCCTTGTAGCCGAGATAAGCAGCCGTCACTGCCCCGCCCGAAACACCACCGACGACACGCACATCATCGATCAGCGTATGGGCACGCCGGCCACTGTCGATGGTCACGTCGTCGAGCGCCCTCAGCACGCCATAAGCGAAGGCGGCGGCGCGCGTCCCGCCACCGGAGAACGACAGAGCGACCACGGTCGAGCCGTCGTCGGCAGCATCCGGGATGAACGCCGGCGAGCCCGGCCCGACCTGTGTCAAATGGGTGTTGATCGGCTCGACATCGTTTGTCGCGCAACCGCTCAATAATGAGCCTGCCAAAGCCAGCCAAGCCAGACGCCGACGCATCGAGGCCCCCAGAGCCTTCGATCTCGACGACGGGTGTGTCATTCGACGTAAGTCACCGCACCCGTTGGCAAATCATAGATTGCCGCGACTATCTTCAGCTTCCCCGCCTTGATGAGGCCGGCCAGCACCTTGCTCGAGGCGGCCAGGCGCCTCGCGGTCCTCCGCGCGCTTTCCTTGGCGGTGTTGTCGACGAAATCACCCGCTTCGCTCCGCACTGCTATCGCCGCGGGCAGGATCGGTTCGATCATTGGGCCGATCGCACCAGGATAGGTCGCGTTCTTGGTCACCACGTCGCACGCCGCCTTGACGGCGCCGCAGTTTGTGTGCGCCAGAACGACGATCAAGGGTGAACCAAGCACCGCTGCCCCGTACTCGACCGTACCGAGCGTGGCAGTGTCGACGAGGTTGCCAGCATTCCGGGCGACGAACAGTTCTCCAACGCCGTGACCGCCGAAGATCAGTTCAGGCGGAACGCGACTGTCGGCGCAACTGATGATCGTGGCCCAGGGCGCCTGGTGTGCGGCGACAGCATTCCGCTGCGCGGCAAGGTCTATCGAGCAGAGTTCCGGGTGACTGACGTAGCTTTCGTTGCCGGATTTCAGTGCGGCGAGCGCTTCATCGGGGCTCAGCGAGGTCACGGCACCTTGGGCCGCGCGCGCCGACCATGTGGCGCCACCAACGCCGAACGCAACGAGCCCCGCGGCGACTTTGAGGAAATCTCTCCGGTCGACCGCTGTACCATCACAGGTGCTGCACATTCTTAATTCCCCGCCCTAGTCCCCAAGGCATAATATGCGCTTGCTCTAATATGTAGGCAAGCGATTGGTGACAAAGTCAGGATTATGCGATGAGGCCGGGATGCGATACGACGAAAGCCACCCCAACGCAGTGCTGGGTGTGCGCTCATATCAATCGGCTTACCGCCTGTTAGGTGACCTTAAGCGAGAAATTGCTGTGGATCTGGATGCCCAGTCGCTCGCCTTTTCTCCAGCGCACTTCCGCTCGATAATTCGCACCGTCCAAAGGCACGCGCAGCCGGAAGGTATTTGGCACTTCAACCCCCGCAGCGACACGCAGCTCGGCGCCGTGCTCATGCTGGTTTCTGACGGCGCAGCCTATTTCGCCATTCTGCGTGATTATGAACGCCTCCTTCAAAACCACCTCGCGTAAGTGCGTCCGACGCTCTACTAGAGGTTCAGAAGGTTTATCGGTCATGGCAAGCCGCCTCCGATGAGCGAAATGCTACCAGACCAAGGTCTGCAGCTCAGGACGCAAAGGTCTGATTTTTTCGCTTAATTCCTGTATCTGTCCCTTTGTACGCTCGGCACATTAGTAAATCGTGAAATATATACTCTATGGTCGTCGCCAAAATTGTCACCTGACGGTGAGACAGAAACGGCCGAAAATGGGATGGGGAAGCCAGGTATGTTCATCGATTTCTACGAAATGCTGGAAATCAGTCCGAATGCCAATTCGGAAACAATAGAACGCATTTTTCGTCATTTTGCCATGCGCTACCACCCCGACAACCAAGTCACCGGCAACGAGTCACGCTTCAGCGATATTCTTGAGGCTCACAACACGCTCAAGGATCCGGTCAAGCGTGCGCAGTACGACATTCAGTACAAGGCCCATTTGAACCACCGGGCCGAGCTGACCGATGAGGCGAGCAATACAAAGGGCTTCGATCGAGATTCCGTCATTCAAGCTAAAGTGCTGTCACTGCTGTATGTAAAACGCCGACAGGACGTCAACCATCCCGGTATTGGCGACGAAGAACTCGAACGAATGTCAGGCTGTCCGCAAGAGCACCTCGAGTTTCACCTCTGGTATCTGAAAGCGAAGGACTGGATAGCCAGGACGGAAAACGGCACGTTCGCCATCACCGTCGAAGGCGTCGATCGCGTTAATTCCGAACATCATCGTGACGCGGCCACCACCCGACTGTTGGGTCACGCGAGCTGAATTGAGATCGCTCGGTCTCTGATCAAGCCGTCACTGGGTTCAGCTTCAAATGCTGGATCAGGATGATGGTCTTGGCGTCGACAATGCGGCCATCGGCGATGCCGGCCAGCGCTTCGTCGAGCGGCATATCCAGGACCTCGATGTCCTCGCCCTCCTCCGGAGCGCCGCCGCCGGCCGAGATGCGGTCGGCGGGCGAGTAGCGCGCGACGAAGAACCAGAGCCGCTCGGTGACGCTGCCTGGGCTCATATAGGGCGAGAACAGCCGCTCGATGTACTTCAACCGGTAACCCAGTTCTTCCTCGGCTTCCTTGCGGATGGCGGTTTCCGGATCGTTTTCGTCCAGCAGGCCGGCGCAGGCCTCGATCAGCGGCTCGCGGTGGCCGGTGACGTAAGCGGGATAGCGGAATTGTCGCACCAGAAGCACGGTCGAGCGCTGGGGGTCATAGGGCAGGATCACCGCGCCGTCGCCGCGATCATAGGTCTGGCGGACCTGCGTCTCCCATTGGCCGTCGCGCCGGCGATAGTCGAGCACGGTCTTTTTCAGGACCGCCCAGTCGTCGGAGAGAACCTCTTCCGAGCGGATACGAACGCGGTCTTCCATATGACACCTCGATGCTGGCTGGCGGACGCAGGCGTAGCCGCGAACCGGAACAGGCGCAATCGGGCCAGCGATTGGTCCAGCGCGCTTCACCGTCTCGTGTGTGGTATGGACGGGTGCCGTCGCCTAGATAGCGCATTCCCCTTCTCGGAGTTTTTCCATGACGACATCGCTTTTCCAGCCGATCACCCTCGATGGGCTCACCTTCCCCAACCGCATCGCCGTGGCGCCGATGTGCCAGTATTCCGCCGAGGACGGCTCGGCCAGCGACTGGCATCTTTACCACTGGATGAACCTTGCCATGTCCGGTGCCGGCATGGTCACGGTGGAGATGACCGATGTCGAGCGGCGCGGACGCATCAGCCATGGCTGTCTCGGCCTCTACTCCGAAGACAATGAAGCCGCCGCGCGACGCGCGCTGGATGCGGCCAAGCGCGTGGCCGCACCCGGCACCAAATTCGGCACGCAGCTGGCGCATGCCGGCCGCAAGGCCTCGAACCGCAAACCCTGGGAAGGCGGCGGCCCGTTGCAGCCAAACGAGGATCCCTGGCAGACCGTCTCGGCCTCGGCCATCGCCTACGACACCGGCTGGAACGTGCCGCGCGCCCTGGACGACGAGGAAATCCTGCAGCTCGTCGAGCGGTTCGCGGACGCCGCAAGGCGGGCCGACCGTGCCGGCTTCGACTTCATCGAACTGCATGCGGCGCATGGCTACCTCATCTTCCAGTTCCTGTCGCCGCTGTCCAACCAGCGCACGGATCGCTGGGGTGGCTCGCTGGAAAACCGGATGCGTCTCGTCGTCGAGATCGCCAGGGCGGTGAAGAAAGCCGCACCGAAACTGATGCTCGGCGCACGGCTGTCGGTGAAGGACTGGGTCGATGGCGGCTTTGACGTCGCGGACGCGGTCGAGGTGGCGAAAGCGCTGAAGGCCGAAGGCGTCGCCTATCTCTGCTGCTCGAGCGGCGGCAATTCGCCATTGCAGAAATTGCCCACCGGCCCCGGCTATCAGGTGCATCTGGCCGAAGCCGTGCGCAAGGGCGCGGGCATCCCGACCCGGGCGGTCGGCCTGATCGACGACCCGAAACAGGCCGAGGCTGTTATCGCGGAGGGTCGCGCCGACATGGTGGCCCTGGCGCGAGCCTTCCTCGCCGATCCGCGCTGGGGATGGCGTGCGGCCGCCACGTTCAGCGAAAAGATTCATCCGGCGCCGCAACTCGCCCGCTCGGTGACGACGATGGAACATTGGATGAAGGCCGCCGGCTGATCGCCCATTCTCCCGGTACCGGCGCGCTGCCCAAGGGCGTCGCGACCTTTGGGCGCAGGCCGAAGGCCACTTTTGCAACCAAATTGGCTGCTTTGCGTTGCGGCCATGATGATGGACAACAAACCCTTTGAAACGCCGGTCGTGGTCGAGCTTGGCCATGTCGGCAAATATCGCCATATCCGCTCGACCCAGGAGGCGGCCGAGTGCCTGATGACGGTGTGGCCGCTCAATCGCGGGCCTCGTCATCGTGATGCCCTCGACACTTGCCTCAAAGTGCTGGAAGGTTATCGTTCGACAGCGGAGGCGCGCCGGGCACTGATCGAGGCCGCCAGGGAATCGGAAGTGCTGGTGCCCGACGACAAGCTGCCCGACGACCGGCTGCCCGACGACCGGCTGCCCGACGACCGGCTGCCCGATGACCGGCTGCATTGAGCAGGCGGACCTTTAACTGGAGGTTTAGATGGCGAAGCTGACTTACAAGATCGTCGAGCATGACGGTGGCTGGGCCTACAAGGTCGGTGCGACCTTCTCGGAGACATTTCCCACCCATCAGGATGCATTGCGCGCCGCCGAGATCGCTTCGGCCGAACAACAGGTGGCGGGTTCCACAGATGGCATCCAGTACGAGGACGCCGAGGGCAAATGGCACGAGGAACTGGCCGACGGTCGCGATCGGCCTCAGACTGAAATCTCGGATTGATCCAGCCCTCCGCCAGCCGCGGACGCCAGGAGAGACGGCGTCCCGCGGCAGGCAATACGCGGCTGGCCTATTTATTTACCGCAATACTGATCGTTGACGTTGCCCTGCGCGTTCGCATCAGGGCCTGGCGTGCTTGAGGCACAAGGTCCGGCCGGGCCGGGATTGCCAAGAGTGCTCAATCGGGAGCCGTCGGCGTTGATGCTGCCAGTGGTGCTCTGGTCGACGGCAGAGGAATCCTCATTGCCGAACAGCCACCAATAGTGATGGTTGGAATAGGTAGCGTCCGACGATTGGGCCATCGCCGATGTGGCGAGACCGATGGTCAGGAAGGATGCTGCGAAAAGTTTCCTGTACATTGATTTTTCTCCGTATCTTGATCTTGGCCGCCTTGGGATGCGACACGGCGTAAACCTGACCGTCAGCCGCGTGGTTCCCTGAAATTCTCGTGAAGTGGCGGTGATGCCGGGTTGGCAAAGCGTGTGCCGCCATGCGCTCGAAGGATGTGACCTGTTCGGGCGCGATGGTTTGCGGCATGTGGCCAAGGCCGCCGACCACCTCGGCCTTCGTCGCTCTCCGGGACCGAGGATAATCTGGAAGGGCTTGTTCCCACCCTGCTCAAGCGCGCCGGGTACTGCAATGCAGGTGATATCGTTCGCCTTTGGACGGCCATTGCCGCCGCCCATCCGCCGCGCTATTTCAGGCGACCCGTCCTTCCGGAGCCTTCCATGCCTGAAATCGTCACTGCCGCCATGCTCGTCATCGGCGATGAGATTCTGTCCGGCCGCACCAAGGACAAGAACATCGGCCATCTCGCCGATATCATGACGGCAATTGGCATCGACCTGAAGGAGGTGCGCATTGTTCCCGACGAGGAAGACGAGATCGTCGCGGCGGTGAATGCCGTGCGCGCACGCTATACCTATGTCTTCACCACCGGCGGCATCGGCCCGACGCATGACGACATCACAGCCGATTCGATCGCCAAGGCATTCGGTGTGCCTTGCGAATACGATGCCAAGGCCTATGCCCTGCTGGAGGCGAGCTATGCCGCGCGCGGCATCGAATACACGGAGGCGCGCAAGCGCATGGCGCGGATGCCTCGCGGCGCCGACCATATCGACAACCCGGTGTCCGTGGCGCCCGGATTCCGCATTGGCAACGTCCATGTCATGGCCGGCGTGCCCTCCATCTTCCAGGCCATGCTCGACAAGGTCGTGCCGACCTTGAGAGCCGGCACCAAAATGCTGTCGGCCACGGTGCACTGTCCGTTCGGCGAGGGCCTTGTCGGCGGGCCATTGGGCGAGATCCAGAAAGCCCATCCGGATACGATCATCGGCTCCTATCCCAAATATGGCGACGGCAAGTTCTGGACCGAACTGGTCGTTCGTGCCCGCAGCGCGGAGGCGCTTGAAGCCGCGCGCGCCGATGTCGAGGCCTTGGTGGCAGGCTTCGCGGCTAAGGCGAGCTGATCCGCTGCAAACCGGAACCAAGAACGACGCTACAACGTTTCCCTGCCGCGGGCTCGCCACTCGCGGGATTGAGGGGTCATCATGCGTTTCAAGACCATCATTGCCATTCTGCAGAACGAGCAGGACGCCGAGCGGGTGCTCGACTGCGCCATTCCGCTTGCCAGCCGCTTCGAGAGCCATCTGATCGGCATCCATGCCGAGGCGCTCCCGGTGCCCTACACGTCGGCGACGGGCTTTCCCGATACGGAATTCCTGCAGGTGTCCGCCGACATGAACCGGGAGCGGGCCGACAAACTCGAGGCTGTCTTCGTGAAGCGGATCGAGGATTCCGGCCTTTCCTTCGAATGGCGCAGCCTGGAGAGCTTCTCCGGCGACAGCGCACTGACCGGCATTTCAAGCGTGCGCGCCGCCGATCTCATCATCGCCGCCCAACGCGAGACCGGCGGCGATCCGAGCGCGGACGTCGATACGCTTGTCTACGACGCTGGCCGGCCGGTGCTGGTGGTGCCGAGTGCGGGCCCGCTGGTCACCACCTTCAAACGGGTGCTGCTTGCCTGGAACGGCAGCAAGGAGGCCGCGCGCGCCGCCTTCGATGCCTTGCCTTTCATCATCGAGGCCGAGAAAACCGACATACTGGTCATCGATCCGCCCGATTCGCTCGACGAACGCCCGGAGGCCGCGGGCGCCGAAATCGCGTCGGCCCTGTCGCGCCACGGCGCCACCGTCAGCGTCTCGGTGCAGAAATCGGGCGGCACCTCGGTCGACGACATGATCCAGAACAGGATCACCGAGACCGGCGCCGATCTGCTGGTGCTTGGCGCCTACAGCCACTCCTGGCTGCGCCAGCTGCTGTTCGGCGGGGTAACACGCACGGTGCTGCGCTCGGCACAGGTCGCGGCCTTCCTGTCGCGATAAGTCCACAGCGATTGCTACGGGCCGCCCTTGCCAAGTCCGGGGGTTTCCAGTTAATTCCGCGCGCATTCCCTGTTTCTTGCACGCGGCCGCCGCGTGCCGTGGAGTGCGCGAGACATGTCCCTTCCCGAAAAAGCCTTCCCGGTCTCCTGGGATCAGTTCCATCGAGACGCGCGCGCACTTGCCTGGCGGCTTGCCGGCACCAGCAAAGGTCAGTGGAAGGCTATCGTCTGCATCACGCGTGGTGGCCTGGTCCCGGCGGCGATCATTTCGCGCGAACTCGGCATCCGCGTGATCGAGACGGTCTGTGTCGCCTCTTATCACGACTACACCAGCCAAGGGCAGTTGCAGGTGCTGAAGGAGATCACGCCGGCCTTGCTGGCCGACGATGGCGCCGGCGTGCTGATCGTCGACGACCTGACCGACACCGGCAAGACCGCCGGCATCGTGCGGGCAATGATGCCGAAGGCCCATTTCGCGACCGTCTACGCCAAACCGAAAGGCCGGCCGCTGGTCGATACGTTCGTCACCGAGGTCAGCCAGGACACCTGGATCTATTTTCCCTGGGACATGGGTTTCACCTATCAGAAGCCGATCGCCGACGATCACGCCGGCTGATTCGCGGCAAGCTGCTTTTTTCCAATCAAGCCGGTGCCGAACGGGCAATATTTGCTTGCGCGGAGGGCCCCGCCGCCAAGGTATCCTGTGAAATCGACCGTTGTTGGCGGCAATCAGCCAGCGTGACCGAAGTTTTTACTTTTATTGGTCACAATTAGCCGTAAGATTCATGAGACGGCAAACGATTCTGGAGGCTGGGGCTAGCTTCTCCGATGTTGACACGGCCAACGACGCACAATCACCTTGCTGAAAGGGTCAGGCGACTCTTCGGCACGGCGCCGTGCCGTCTGCAGGTTGCCGCCCTGCCCTGGCGCGATGTCGGGAATGGCGTCGAGGTCATGTTGATCACCAGCCGTGATACTGGCCGCTGGGTGCTCCCAAAAGGCTGGCCGGAAGCTAGGGAGCCGCTCTGCGAAGCGGCCGCCCGGGAGGCCGCCGAGGAAGCCGGCTTGCGCGGAAACATCTCTCATCTCGAAGCCGGTCGTTATTTCTATGCCAAGGTACTGGCTTCGGGCGATGAAGTGCCTTGCGAGGTTCTGGTGTTCCCACTGCACGTCGAAAAGGTCGCGGACCGCTGGAAGGAAAAGCACTCCCGCACCCGCAAATGGGTCAGTTCCAGCGAGGCCGTGCGCATGCTCAATGAACCCGACCTTTGCCAGATCATTGCCTATTTCTGTGCCGACCCACGCAGGTTCTCCTGATCGACGCCTTTCGCGTGTATCGCGGCGGACGCACAACCTTGTGCCGCAAGGGTTTGCTAATTTTTGTTGGTTAGGATCGATCAGTCTTGGCGTTTGATCGATGGCGAATCCCGCAGACCCACTTCAGCACGATCCCGGCGAGCCGCAGCGCGAGCATCGTCCGCGCGTGCTCAAAGGTGGAACAGTCATCACGGGGATCCAGAATTCCGAAATCGCCTGTACGGTGCGCAACCAGCATGCGGGCGGCGCCGAACTGAAATTACCCGCCGAAGCCCGGGTCCCCGATCATTTCCTTCTCTACATACCGCTCGACGGCGTGGCCTATCGCTGCGAGGTCCGCTGGCGCCGCAGCGAGCGGATCGGCGTACAGTTCAACGGCACCGAACCCAAGCCGAAGCTACACTACGGCTGAAGGCGAGGCGCACCGGCTTGGCGGGCCTTTTGCGGCGTCCAGCAAATGTTTCGCCGCGCCCATGTCGCTGATCGCACCGGGTTGCCGCCGGGCAGATGGCCGACGGCGGGTCAATTCTATCCCCGTTATCCACATGTGTGACACACAAGATGTTGGGGTCACAAAAGCTACGCAAACGAATCCTTGACGGCCCGAAACGAGTCGCCTTTTATAGGCCATGCGCTCCTGTTGAGAGCGCGACCGGAAAGTTCTGAGCCCGGTCTTTTTCCCGGATTATGTGCGTTTTGCCCGCATTTCCGCCTATTTACGAGGCCGGCGGAAGCGTTGGGATCGTGGGTTGGTGGGCGACGAAAGGGAGAATTGTCGGACTGGAATAAATTGTCTGTTAATACTATATTTAGTGTTTGCAGCTAAGTTCGACGCTAGATAGTGTGAATTTCCCTCGGGTGAGGGAATCGAAAAATTCAGTTTTGAGGGGGCCCGCGGGCCGATTGGCAGCCTCGGCAGATGCCTGGCAAGGCATTATTGTCGTGTGCGTGGCCGAGCCTGCGAAGGGAGATGTCGGCATTGTTCGCAATGCCGACAAACGGCGGACTGCGCGTTTCGTCTTTTGGGGGCAGAAATCCCCTGATGAAAGCGCTACATATAGACAAAAGGGACCGGACCAATGCGCATCGAGCGTCGTTTCACCAAGCCAGGACATGCAGGTCAAGAAGGGGCAGCGTATGCGGAGATCGAATTCCGCAAGGCGCTTTCCGAGATCAAGAATCCGGATGGCTCGGTTGTGTTCCGCCTGGACAACATTGATGTGCCTGCGCAGTTCTCCCAGGTCGCCGCCGACATCCTGGCCCAGAAATATTTCCGCAAGGCCGGCGTCCCCGCGCGCCTGAAGAAGGTCGAGGAGAACGACGTCCCCTCCTTCCTGTGGCGTTCCGTCGCCGATGAGGCCGAACTCGCCAAGCTTCCCGAGGCCGAGCGCTATGGCTCCGAGATCGACGCCCGCCAGGTCTTCGACCGGCTGGCCGGCACCTGGACCTATTGGGGCTGGAAGGGCGGCTACTTCAAGGCGTCGGAGGAGGACGCGCGCGCCTTCCGCGACGAGCTTGCCTATATGCTGGCGACCCAGCGCGTCGCGCCGAACTCGCCGCAATGGTTCAACACCGGCCTGCACTGGGCCTATGGCATAGACGGTCCGAGCCAGGGTCACTTCTATGTCGACCCGTTCACCGGCAAGCTGACCAAGTCGAAATCCTCCTACGAGCATCCGCAGCCGCATGCCTGCTTCATCCAGGGCGTGCAGGACGACCTCGTCAACGAGGGCGGCATCATGGATCTGTGGGTGCGCGAGGCGCGCCTGTTCAAATATGGCTCGGGCACCGGCTCGAACTTCTCGCTGCTGCGCGGCGAAGGCGAAAAGCTGTCCGGCGGCGGCCGCTCGTCCGGCCTGATGAGCTTCCTCAAGATCGGCGACCGCGCCGCGGGTGCCATCAAGTCGGGCGGCACGACGCGCCGTGCGGCGAAAATGGTCATCGTCGACGCCGATCACCCCGATATCGAGGAATTCATCGACTGGAAGGTCAATGAAGAGCAGAAGGTCGCCTCGCTGGTGACCGGCTCCAAGATCGTCAAGAAGCATCTTGAAGCGATCATGAAGGCCTGCGTGAACTGCGAAGGCCATGATGACGACTGTTTCGATCCTGCCATCAACACGGCGCTGAAGCGCGAAATCAAGTTGGCCAAGAAATCGGCCGTGCCGGAAAACTACATCTACCGCGTCATCCAGTTCGCCAAGCAGGGCTACACCTCGATGTCGTTCAAGACGTACGACACCGACTGGGATTCTGACGCCTACCTCACCGTTTCGGGCCAGAACTCCAACAATTCGGTGTCGCTGAAGGACAATTTCCTACGCGCCGTTGAAGAGGACGCGGACTGGCACCTGACCGCCCGCAAGGACGGCAAGGTCTTGAAGACGCTGAAGGCGCGGGACCTCTGGGAAAAGATCGGCTACGCCGCCTGGGCGTCGGCTGATCCCGGCCTGCATTTCAACACCACGATGAACGACTGGCACACCTGCGCTTCGGCCGGTGCGATCCGGGCCTCCAACCCGTGCTCGGAATACATGTTCCTCGACGACACGGCCTGCAATCTCGCCTCGATCAACCTGCTCCCCTACCGCAATGCCGACGGCACGATCGATATCGCAGCCTACGAGCACACCGTGCGGCTGTGGACCATGGTGCTGGAGATCTCGGTCATGATGGCGCAGTTCCCGTCGAAGGAGATCGCCAAGCTCTCCTACGACTACCGAACGCTGGGCCTCGGCTATGCCAATATCGGCGGCCTGCTGATGACCTCGGGAATTCCCTACGATTCGGACGAGGGCCGCGCCATCTGCGCAGCGCTGACCGCGATCATGACCGGCGTCGCCTACTCCACCTCGGCCGAGATGGCCTCCGAACTTGGCGCCTTCCCCGACTATGACCGCAACGCCCAGAACATGCTGCGCGTCATGCGCAATCATCGTCGCGCCGCCTATGGCGAGAAGGACGGCTACGAGAAGCTGGCCGTCAATCCTGTGCCTCTCGTCGCATCGGACCTGAAGCAGCAGGATCTGGCCACTCACGCCAAAGCGGCCTGGGACCGCGCCATCGAACTCGGCGAGGAGCATGGCTACCGCAACGCACAGGCAACCGTGATCGCGCCGACCGGCACGATCGGCCTGGTCATGGATTGCGACACCACCGGCATCGAGCCCGACTTCGCCCTGGTGAAGTTCAAGAAGCTCGCCGGCGGCGGTTATTTCAAGATCATCAACCGCGCCGTGCCGGAAGCGCTTCGCACACTGGGCTATTCGGAGAGCCAGATTGCCGAGATCGAGGCTTACGCCGTCGGTCACGGCAACCTCAACCAGGCGCCGGCCGTCAACCCTGGCTCGCTCAAGGCCAAGGGCTTCACCGACGACAAGATCGCGGCGCTCAACGCGGCGCTGAAGTCGGCCTTCGACATCAAGTTCGTCTTCAACCAGTGGACGCTCGGCGCCGACTGGGTGAAGGAGACGTTCGGTTTCACCGACGAGCAGCTCAACGACTTCTCGTTCGAGATGCTGCCGGCGCTGGGTTTCTCCCGAAAGGACATCGAGGCCGCCAACATCCACGTTTGCGGTGCGATGACGCTGGAAGGCGCGCCCTTCCTCAAGGCCGAACACCTGCCCGTGTTCGACTGCGCCAGCCCGTGCGGCAAGATCGGCAAGCGCTCGCTGTCGATCAACAGCCACATCCAGATGATGGCGGCGGCACAGCCCTTCATTTCCGGCGCCATCTCCAAGACCATCAACATGCCGAACGACGCGACGGTGGAGGACGCAAAGAGCGCCTACATGCTGTCGTGGAAGCTGGCGCTGAAGGCCAACGCACTCTACCGCGACGGCTCGAAGCTGTCGCAGCCGCTCAATGCCTCGCTGCTCGCCGATGGCGAGGAGGACGAGGACGATGCGGTCGAGCAGCTGATCCAGGCACCGGCGGCGGCGCGCGCGGCGCAGATCACCGAGCGCATCGTCGAACGCATCATCGAACGCGTGTCGCGCGAGCAGGAAAAGCTGCCCGGCCGCCGCAAGGGTTATACGCAGAAGGCCAAGATCGGCGGCAACACGATCTTCCTGCGCACCGGCGAATATGACGATGGGCGTCTCGGCGAGATCTTCATCGACATGAACAAGGAGGGTGCCACCCTGCGTGGCCTTCTCAACAACTTCGCCATCGCGATCTCGCTTGGCCTGCAGTATGGTGTGCCGCTCGACGAATATGTGCACGCCTTCACCTTCACCAAGTTCGAGCCGGCCGGCATGGTCATCGGCAACGATGCCATCAAGAGCGCGACGTCGATCCTCGACTATGTGTTCCGTGAGCTGGCCATCTCCTATCTCGGCCGCAACGATCTCGCCCATGTCGACCAGTCGGATTTCTCCAACACCGCACTGGGCCGCGGCATCAGCGAAGGCAAGACCGACGCCGTCTCCAAGGGCCTGACCCGCGGTTCGCCAGTGAAGCTGGTGTCGAGGGCAAGCGGCAGCGAGCCGAAGGGCTTTGCCGGCTCCGGCACCCCTGCCCGCTCGGCGCCGACAGCCTTCTCCGGCTCCAACGTGCTAGCGTTGAAGCCGGCCAGCGACGAGGCGGTCGCCTACAAGCGCGATTATGAGGAGCGGGCCAAGGAACTGGCGGAAGACATCGCCTTCGAGGAAGCGGCCTCCGATGCCTCGACCGATACCACCGCGGCGCTGTTCACAGATACGGCGGCCCATGAAGCGGCCGAAGCGAAGAAACTCGCCGCCGACCGCCGCGCCAAGTCGCTGCTGCAGGGCTACACCGGCAATTCCTGCTCCGAGTGCCAGAATTTCACCATGGTGCGGAACGGGACATGTGAAAAGTGCGATACGTGCGGCGCGACGAGCGGGTGCAGCTGAGGAAACATGCTACCTCGGCTTACGGTTCGCGAGGTCATTCGCTCGCTGGAGGCTGACGGCTGGTATCTAGTCTAGTTGCAACCAAGGGCAGCCATCGCCAATATAAGCACAAAATCAAAGCCGGCCGCGTCACCGTGGCCGGTAAATCGTCTGAAGAAGTTGCGCCAGGTACACTGAACAGCATCCTCAAGCAGTCCGGTTTGAAGGAGTGATTGTATGCGTTATGCAGTAGTGATTGAAAACGCCGGCAATAATTTCTCTGCTTATGTGCCGGACTTGCCCGGCTGCATCGCGACGGGCGCGACCGTGCCTGAGGTGGAAGCAGAAATTCGTGATGCTATACGCTTTCATATCGAAGGCTTACGCGCCGATGGACTGGACGTGCCCAAAGGTGTCAGCTTAGCCGAGTATGTGGAGGCATAAAGCCGTTCGCCAGCTCGCGGCCATGCTCATGCGGCCGTCTAAGACTGTCACCGAACCGGACCACTCCTATTCTGCAAAGAGTTTCTACCATGTGCCGGAGAAGTCCGGCGTGTGTATGAGGAGGCGTGCGCAGTTCTTCATATCGGCCCTGCTGGTCAGGCAGTCTACTCGATTTTTTTACGAGCGACCTCTGCACTTGGAAATGCGAATGATGGGCCTTGAAGGGCCATTGGTTGTGCATCCAAGCAGGGTGGTTCGGGAACCTCATCATTGGCGAGCGCCTGCAACTCTTTGGCATAGGCGGCGCGGCCTGTCATCGCGCCAGGGGCAGTCCAGCCGGTCGCCTTCATACTTGCGGTAGTCTCGGCGAGCGAGCTGCGAACATTGCTTCGACTGAACCGTATGGCGCGCATCAAGCGTCTCGGTCCCCTTAGCGGCAACGGAGGAGGCCAAGGCATCGTCGCTCCCAGAGGCTGGGCCCCAAAAGAGAAGCACCGCATGCAAGCATCCCAGAAAGGCGTGCATATCAAGTCACTCTCTCATAAATTCCAGCAAATGGAGGCTCGGGCCAAACTAGACGCCATCCTTGAGAACTTGCCATGTGAGTAAGCCATTTCTCCTTCAAACAGGCAGATTCGCTGTAAGGGCTTCAAGACGGGAACTTCTTTGGCATGCCTTCCGCGACTTGATCATTCAACCAGCCCTAGAACCGCTGAAACTCAGGCCAACCGTCGAAATCCGCGATGCGTTCCCAAGGGCATGATCATTGCACTAGTCATAATGGATTTACTTTAGGCTTCCCTGCGGAGCGGCAAATCCGTCGTAAATCGTAGCTCCTTTGTGGAGTGAATTCTCCATCGCCTGAAAGGCCGTGGCTTCAGGTTACGGCTTAAAGCCGGATCGGTCCGCCCGTTGGCGGACAGGTCGCAGGCCCAGACGATCGATCTCATGGCGCTATTCATCGCGGCATCCCGTCAAGGTGAAGGCATCCCAGGCCGAGCCATCCGGATTGGCGTTGGCGAAATCGGCCCATTCGGTGAAAGCCGCACCGAAATCGGGCAGCAGCAGCCCCTCAGGCGCCGGGGTCGCTTCGCGCGAATTCAGCTGCTCGGCTCCGCCTCCGGTCAGGGCATAAATTTGCCCGTCCCATATCCGGCAAAGCCCGCTGTCGTCTTGCAGACCCGCTTCGCGGTCGTCGTTGGTGCAGGGGTGGCGGATGGTACCGAGCGGAAACGAATTCTTGCCATTGGTCCAGGTAATATCGGCCGGCAGGCGTATGCCGGTATGAGGCACCGTCAGCGAGAACACCTGCGTCGTCAGTGCCGCCGGTTCGTGTCAATGAAGCAAGGCCGGCGGCGTGCCGGGCCGCACAGTCGCATCATCCGTGCAAAACCATAAGCGAAATCCGGACCGCTGCGTTTATCTGGTCGATCGAAAACTTGCCCCACACAAGCCCGCAATCTGTATGATCGAACGCAGCGGCCCAGGGGACAAGAGATGCAGCGTTTGACACTGATCATAGCGATCTCCGCAACTACGATTGTGCCGGCCGTAGCGGCAGCGCCCTATGTAGGGACATGGTCCAGGGACAGGTTGAACTGCCATGCGACCGCCGACGTCCAGCGCCAGACTGTCTTCACTGTGGATCAGTCGGCCCTGTCGTTTCCCGACCTCGGTTGCGAGCATGCGATCTTTCGCAAAACCGCCACCGGTTGGGTGGTTAACGCCAGCCAGTGCTATGGCGCGGACCCATCGCTTGACGAGCCATTTTCTCGCACCATCCATATCAAAAGAGACGGTGGGACGGTGCGGTTGAGCTGGCGCGGATTCGACAGCGGACCTCTCGTGCGCTGCTGAAGCGGTGACACTCAGACCAATCCGACCAGCAAGGCCGCGCCGCCGAGAAAGCCTGCCGAGCAGACCCACAGCAGCCATAGCCCGCGCACCCGGCATTCGAGCACCGCCGAGGCGGGGTTGGCGGGGTCATAGCGCACGTCGACCTTGCTGCCTTCGACATAGCGCCGCGCCTGACCGCCGACGAGGCCGGGCAGCGAGGCCGTCACGCTGGCGCCGAAAGCGACGCGATCGGCGCTGTAGCGCTCTCCGGCGACACCATAGCTAGACGATGCGGGATTTGAACACCGTGCGCCAAGGCCGGTACCCACCGCCCTCAAACCGGTCGCGGGTCTTGATTGCCTGCAGGCCGGACGCATCGATACGGCCGGCGGCGGTCGGCCATGTTGCCGCCTGCCCGGCAATCGATCTTTGGGCAAAGCCCATGCGCAGCACAAAAAGCCCCATGAACAGCAGGAATGCCGCCGCACCGAGGTTCCCCGGCTTGGGCAGATGCGGTCCGACAGCCTCCAGCACGCCACCGACCGAAAACACCAACACCAGCGCGCCAACCACGAGCCCGGCCGAAAGCTGGACCATGAACTTGAAGGCGCCGTCCGGCATGGTGCGCTCGATCACGGCCTTGCCCGGGCTGGACGGGTCATGGAACACGGTTACCGCCGCGCCACGCGGAAACCGCTCAAGGGTTTCCGCGACTTCGAAATTTCCGAGGTTCTCCTGCACGCTGTAGTGGGAGCTTTGAAATGTCTTGGCGCCCACCTTGTATTCATAGGTGATGGCCGGAAAATTGCGGATTTCGGTCGAAGTGCTGCTCTCCGAGCCAGTACCCGAGCTTGTCACCTCGCGCGCCTCGACGCGCGACGAGACGATCTTTCCAGGCGTCGGCAACCAGCGGCTGGCCGCCTTGACCTCGAGCCATTTCAGGAAGGTGACGATCGACAGCATGCCGGCGACCGCGCAGGCAAAGCCGACCAACAGAAACTTGAGCTCCAACTCGTCCCCCCGACGATTAGAGTGCGGCAGCACGCATAGTGACATCATGGCGACGGCAATGTCTCGTCTATTCGCAAGGTTAGGAAATGACCGCCGGAAAGGTTCAATGGTGTAGCGTGGCTACGGGAGCGACGACCGGCCGCTATTCGGCTATTGCCATGACGCGAACATAGCCCTCGAGCTGAAGGGCGCGGGGACTTATCCGAAGCACGGTGGGAACCGCGCCAGGAACTGGGCCAATGTGGCGGGCCATCCGGACGATGACGTGATAAAAGACGATCGATCCGATCGGATGAAGATCCACAACAGCCGGGACGATGCGCATGAGCGAACAAACCGAAGATGACACCGATATACTGAACCAGCTCGCCTATGTCAGGGCCGATCCGACCCAGCACGACACGCTGACCCTTCTCGCCATGATCGATGCCGCGATCGCCGAGATAATGGGCTTGAGGGCGCGGCTGAGTTTGAGCGAGGAAAAAAACGGCGGGAGCAACCAGTTCCGATAGGTGGACAGGACGAGCGCCGACGCGAAAGCATCTGTTCTAATCCGCGTCGGCCATCACCGCCCGACCTCCGCCGCCGGCCCAGGCGCGCCATTGCCGCTCATCGCCATGGAAGACGTTGAGATCGATGCGGCCGGTTACGCCATGCGACAGGCCGGAGCCGGAATATTGCCAGAACAGCCATTTGCGGCCCGGGTAAACCTTTGAAGGATGCCGGGCCACGGCGCGCAGCCAGAACGGGTAATCCGGGAATGCGCCCTGGAGATTGTCGCGATAGAAATCGGGCGCCGTGTAGATGATCGGCCGCTGGCCGTAGTGGCGCTCCAGCTTGTCCATGAACACCTGCATTTTCTCCAGCACCTTTTCGCGCGACGGACGCCGCTGGCAGCTGGAGTCGCCGTTCCACTCGACGTCGATCACCGGCGGCAGCGCGCCGTCGACCTTCGGCACGTTGCGGATGAACCAGTCGGCCTGCTCGCCGGCGGTGCGGCACCAGTAGAAGAAATGATAGGCACCGCGCTTCAGGCCGGCAGCGTCGGCGTCACGCCAGTTCTTCATAAACAGGGGATCAAGGTGGTCGCCGCCGTCGGTCGCCTTGATGTAGGCGAAGTTGGCGCCCTGGGCGCGCAGCTTCTCCCAGTTGACGTTGCCTTGCCAGCGCGACACGTCCACCCCGTGCACGGCAAGGTGTCGGGGCGAGGAGCGGCCGAAATTGATCGGCTTGGCATCGCGGAAGCCGTAACGCGTGACCGGGCCTGCCAGCATGGGCGGTGCCGCCCGCGACAACAGCTTCGGCGGCGACACCAGGGCTGCCTGCGCGATCGGCGGTTCGACGCTGTCGGGCAGTTCGGGTGCGGGAAACGCCACCGTCTCTTCCTCGGCAAGGCCAAAAGGCCGAGCGGTGTCCTCGGGCGCAACCTCAACCAGCTTGCGCGCCGCGTTTGCCTTGGCCATCGGAACGGACGCGATCGGCGCGCGTGGCCGCACCACCGAATTGGTGATTTCATTGGACGGCTTCTGCATGTCGAGCGCGTCCATGCCCGATGTCGACGAGCAGCCGGCAAGGCACAGCGATGCGATCACGAAACTGACGACGCCTGGTAACCGCATCTGGACCTGTACTCGAACACAACAGACCGAAGGCGACGGCCGACGGACAACCAGACGAGTTATGAACGAGAAATTACCAATAAAGTTTGAATCAAGGTTTTTTACCCTGCATGTAGCCGCTTTCAGGCAGTCGTCGGCATCGGCCCGGCCAAGCCTTGACAGGGCCATGATGTGGCTGTTGAGAACGGGTGTGCGGCGCGGCGGCCCTTGCCCGTGCCAAGGCCGCAAGCTGCCGGTCGAGAACTATTACGGCTGGCTCGTCGACGGCAAGCTCGACGAACTCAGGAGCCTGACAGCGGCAGCCGAGGAACACTTTCAACAGGGAGCTTGCGTGCAGTCGTTCATCGACCAGAGTGTGTGTATCATCGAGAACCATCAGGCCTGGGCGGGTCTCGTGGTCGGATTGCTGGCCTTCGGCGAGTCGCTGGTGCTGGTCGGCATCCTGTTGCCCGGCACCACGGTGTTGATCATCGTCGGCGGCTTGGTGGGCGCCGGCATCGTCCAGCCCCTGCCCGTTCTCCTCGCCGCTATGCTCGGCGCGGCGCTAGGCGACACTATCTCCTATTTTCTCGGCAAATGGCTGGGGCGCGGCGTCGTCCACAAATGGCCGCTCAACCGCTATCGCCGCGAGATCGCCAGGGCGCGCCTGTTCTTCCATCGCTACGGTGTCGCCGCCGTGTTCGTCGGCCGCTTCTTCGGTCCGGTGCGTGCCACCGTGCCGCTGGTCGCCGGCATGATGGGCATGAACAGGCGGCCCTTCCAGATTGCCAACATCCTGTCGGCGATCATCTGGGCGCCGGTCGTGCTGTCGCCTGGATGGCTGGTGGCGAAAGGAGCCGACAATCTGCCCGAACTCGACGCGACCAGCCTGGTCGGCCTGGCGGTGATCGCGGCCATGGTGGTGGCGATCATCGTCGCCGTGCTTGTCGTCAGAATGCGCGGCAGACGCAATGCACGGATTTAGGCGTGCCGCGATTGAGGGCGCCGTGCATCAGCCGCGCTTCCTGAAGACGCCGATCATCGGCCCCAGATTCCAGTAGTCGTCGTTGCGGCCGATGGCCGGAGCGAGCAGGCTCGATATCGTGCCGTCGAGAAAGAGCGCGTTGTCGCAGCCTAGCGCGTCGCGAAAAAGGCGAGCGAAGGCATGGAACGTCACCGTGCCGTTCGAGATGGCAAAGACGGCAACACCGTCCTTTCGCACTCCGACGCCGTCGCGGCTCTTGCGCGAGGTGCCGTCGGCCTGGAATTTCGGGTGAAGCTGGCCGTCGATCACCAGCATTGGCCCTGATTGTGTCGCATAGTCGGTGGCTGGCCGCTGCCTGACGAAGTCCTTGGTCGCCCGCACCACGGCCTTGCCGCGGCTGATATAGAAAATGCCATTCGGCTGCAGCGAAAAATTGCCGCTTCCCGATCCCGTTTTCACACCCGCCATTTCCTGGCCGCGTTCGACATAGAGGCCGACCGGCCTGAGATCGGGATGGTACATGCCGGCATTGATGGCGAACAGCAGGGTCCGGCCGGCCCTGCGCTGGGCGTTGTCAAGATTGTGCAGCGACTGAAAAGGCTTTCCTGCCGGGTCTTTCCAGAACAGTTCGATTGAATAGAGCTTCGGATCGACCTCGCAGACGAGGAAGCTCGTAGCCTCGAAGGAGACATCGCGGCACGGCGGCACCGAAGCGAACCACTGGCCGAATGCCACTGTCGTGGCGACCGCGTACGGCAACGCGGCCTTGAACAAGCTCAGCAGCAAGGGCGCCGAATACAGGACGGTCAAAAAATCCATGCGCGTTCCGGATTGGCAGTTCCAACGAACTGTCGTCGATAGCACCGCTTGCCGACACGATGAAGGAAAGAAGTATGGATTATGGCCCGGACGTCGGGCAGCGGCTATTTGACGGCGCTGACCAGTTCCTCTTCGCCGGCAAGAATGGAAACCCAGCGCCCGGTATTGTCGCTCGCCTGTCTTTTCAGATAGCGATACGGCGTCTGGTTCCAGAGGCGAACCTTGTCGACGAGATTGTCGAGAATGAAGTCGCCCTTGTCGGTGCGCACCGTCAGCACGGCATGGCCTTCGCCGTCCGGCTTGCGAACCACCGTCATCAGGAGGTTGGCTATGGCGATGCCCAGGCTGTTGAGCTCACGCCGCTTTTCCAGCGCGTAATCCTCGCAATCGCCGAAGCCATTGTCCGGATAGGCCCACCATTCCTCCTTGCCGTAATTGTCCATGTCGCTCATCGGCTTGACGCGCGCGTTAACCGAAAGGTTTACGGCGCCGATCTCCCGCAACAGCTTGCCGGTCATCTGTTCCGGCTCGCTGTCGGATGAACGGATCGAGCACTCGGCGGCATGGATCTTGCAAAAATCATAGTGGCCGATCGGCTGGGAGGTCGAGCCGCCGATAGCCATGGAAACGGGAGCCGTATAGGCGGAATTCGCCGCCGAACAGAAAGCAATCAGGGCAATCGCAAGCCCCAGCCCCTTCGCCTTCCGGCGCCAACCCATCGAGGATGCCATCCGGCCCCGCCCATCTGTTTTGTTAACAGAACGTTAAGGGCGGTTATATCCCGAAGTCAACCAAACCGACCGATTACCTCTTTGAGGACGCCGCATGCCCCTTCGAGGGTTGCAGCAGCGCAACACCGAGGTTCTGGTTAGGGAGCTAGACGAGCCATCCCATCGCCACGCCCAGCAGCAGGACGACGCCGAGCAGGCCACGGTAGATGACAAAGGGCCAGGCGGAGAAGCGTTCCAGCACACGCATCAGGCCCCAGATGGCGAAGAAGGCCGAAATCGAGGCGACGAGCAGCCCCAGGCCGAGAACCGACCATCCATGGGCATCGAGATGCACCTTGTGCAGTTCCCACAATTCCTTGAGGCCGGCGAGTGCGATCGCCGGCAGCCCCAGCAGGAACGAGAAGCGTGCCGCCTCGGCCCGCTTGAAGCCGAGCCCCAGTGCGGCCGTCAGCGTCGAGCCGGAGCGAGAGACCCCCGGGATCAGCGCGCCAACCTGGGCGACACCGACAAGTAGCGCGTCGGCTAGCGACGCTTCGCCGATGGTGCGCTTGTGGCGGGCGAAAATCTCGGCCAGGGCCAGCAGGATCGCCATGGCTATGCAGGCCCAGCCAATCACGCTCAGGCTACGCAACGGCGAATTGCAGGCGTTGAGAACACCCGAAAGTACCACGCCGGCGATGAGGATGGGGATCGTCGCCAGCACGATCCAGGAAGCCAGTTGGAAATGCCGATCGGCGAAATCGCGCCGTGTGAGAGCGTCGATCGAACCGAACAGGAGATCCCTGACATCGCCCCAGAAATAGCTGACCACGGCGGCAAGGGCGGCAAGCTGCATGGCGGCGGAGAAGGCGGAACCCGGATCCTGCCAGCCAAGCACCGCCGGCACGATGCGCATATGGGCGGTCGAGGAAATCGGCAGCAGTTCGGTGATGCCTTGCACGAGGCCGAGGAATGCGACCTTGGCAAATCCAAGGCCGACAAAGCCCGTGTCGACGCCTTGCGTGCAGATATCAGCCATGTCGGGTTCCATGCGGGAGAAATCGGAGTCGCGAAGACACGATCGGAGGAGATCGGTGCCCGGCAAGGCATACCGTCATGCGGCGGATAATCAATTTACGGATTTGTAAGCTGGCACCGCCGCGTCGGACGCGCACGGCTTCGAAAGCACGTCGCGTCGATACGGATTCAGGCTACGCGCTTCAGATTTGTTTTTTGCATGTCGTCTTCCCAAAGGGCGACATGCATTCACCGGCCCGAAGGGCCAGCGATGCTCGCATGAATCGAGGTTGGCAAGACGATTACGGGCAGAGCCAAAGTTTCTGGCAGGTCCTGGCAATCACATGCGCGGGCGGCACGACAGGCTCCTCCGCGGCTGGCCGGCGAGCCCGCTCGAGCAGCATGCGCACCTGTTCCGGGCGCACACGGTCACGTTCCATCACAAGCAGGACCATCGGATCGCTCAAAAGCTCGTCCAGGGTGCTGATGCTGTCGTTCATCCGTCGTCTCCTCGAATGCCGGGCCCGCGACGCTTAGATAGGGAGACAAAGATGGCCCGCCAATGACGTTTTGCCGGCTATCACGTGTCTCTTTGGATTAATTTTTGGTCATCCTGGGGCACGTCCTTTCCCTTCACGGGGAAGAAGGAACGCTAGGCCGGCGGAGTGCCTTCAAATTGCGGCAGGCCGTCATCCAGCATCACCCAGGGCTGTTTCGAGACGGTCCAGATGTGCATCTGCGGCCGGAACAGCGACGGGTCGTCAAGCGAACCGGTCGTCACGCCGATGATGCCGGCGGAATCGCGCCGCGAAAACAGCGTCGTGCCGCAGGCTGGACAAAACCCCCGCTTGAGGTCCGGCGAAGTGTTGACCGTGGCCAACGGGCCCTCGACCGTCACATCGTCGATGCGAAACAGAACACGCGCATTGAACGCCGCGCCGATCGCCTTCTGGCAAAGCCGGCAATGGCAGATGCGCTCGTTGATGGGGGTAGCATCGGTGCGATAGCGCACCGCCCTGCACAGGCATCCGCCCTCGTATTTTGCCATCGCCTGGATCCATTGGTGGAGTAAACAGGCGGCAAAAGTAACGGCGAGGCCGATTGGGTCAATTGAAAAGCTTTGATACAAGGTCATCGATTATGGTGATGCTGCAGGATTGTCATGACACCCGAGATCGAAACGATCGGCATCGCGGCCCTGTTCGGGCCGCCCTCGCCCGCGCGCGACCGCGCCGACGCTGAGATCATGGCGGGAGCGGCCGGCATCGGCTTTCTGGCGGTCCGGGATTTTCCCGGCGATGACTGGCTGACGCCCAACAAGCGCGCGCGATTGCTGCGCGTCTTCGCGCTTCCCGACGCCGAGAAGCAGGAGTTACTGCGCTGGAATTTCGATCACACCAAGAAGAATTTCTACCGCGGCTGGTTTCCGCTGCAGCCGCAAGCCGTTTCCTACAAGGAAGGCATCGACATGGGGCCGGACCTTGCCGATGCAGCGCGAGTAACGGCCAGCGACGATCCTTTGTGCGAGCCGACACCGTTACCCGCCGAGAATGCCCTGCCCGGCTGGCGCGCTGCCGCAGCCGACTACTATCGCGTGATGGAAACGGTCGGCACCATGCTGATGCGGTCGATCGCCCGCGGGCTTGGCCTGCCTGACATGATCTTCGATAGCTATTTCGACGGCGGCATCTCGACGCTGCGCCTGATCCGCTATCCCCTGCGCGACGCCAGTGCCGGCGTCGATACCAGCGGGCCGGAGTTTTCGGTGACCCACAAAGGCGAGACGCGCACCATCATCGGCCGGGAACACGCCGATTCAGGCTTCGTCACCCTGCTGGCGCAGGACGGCGTCGAGGGCTTGCAGGCGAAGAACCTCACCGGCGAATGGATCGACGTGCCCCCAGCCGATGGCACGCTGGCGGTCAATTTCGGCCAGTTGCTGCAACGCTGGACCGGCGGCCGCGTTCGGGCGACACGGCACCGGGTCATTGCGCCAAAAACCGTGCGGTTCTCGATCCCGTTCTTCTACGAGCCACGTGTCGACGCGGAAATCTCGCCTCTACCGTTGGACGGCTCCGAACCCTTCGCGCCGTTTCTTTACGGCGACTATCTCTGGGAGTCGGCGACGAACTTCGTTGAAATGAGCGGCATCAAGCATCTGAGGCAGCCGCGCCGGGCCAAGGCTTCCTGAACAGCACGCCGGCTGTCTCGCTGGAGACGGCCGGCGGAGATGGCAGGGGTCATTCGGCTTCGCCGACCACCTCGTCCCAGCTCTTCACCCTGGTCTCGCCATCGAGGAACGGCAGTGCGGCGGCCGTCAGTTCCGGAGCGAAGAAGACATCGTAGTGGGTGCGGTTGGGCAGGATGGCCAGCCGGTTCTGCGACAGGTTCTCGCGCATCCAGCCGGCATCCTTCAGGCCGCCGCCGAGCATCTGGTAGAACTTGATCTCGTGCTCGGGCTTGTACATGTCGCTGTCTCCGTAAGCGAGCATGACTGGCATTTTCAGCTTGGGAACGTCGGCCGAGAAGTCGTAGTTCTGGCGCATGAAATTGCCGAGAGCGTCGAGCAGTTTCGGGAAGTCCTCCGGATGCGGGGCGACGGCGACGTAGGATTTGTACATCGGCGTGTCTTTCATGTACGCCGCGGCGGCGGCACTCACCTGTGCCTGCTGCGGACGCATCTCGTCGTAGAAGCCGTCGGCGGCATAGCCGGTCGACACAAGGACCAGCCGGCGCACAGCCTCGGGATGCTGGACCGCCATGCGGAAGGCAACCCCGCCGCCCAGCGAATAGCCCATGACGTCGACCGTGTCGTAGCCGAGTGCCTTGACGATACCAGCCATGTCGTCGCCGATCGCCTGCAGGCTGAATGGCCGGTCGCCAAGGGCGGTGCGGCCATGCCCCTGCAGGTCGACCCCGATGACGGTGCGGTTTTCGGCAAGCTTGGGCAGGATCGGCGCGAACATGTCGGTGGAGCCGAGACCGCCATGCAGCAGAAGCAGCGGCTCACCCTTGCCATAGACGGCGTAATAGTAATTTACGCCGTTGATCGGCAGCAGGCCGGACTTTTGTGGCTTCGGCAGTGTTTTCGTTTCGGTGGTCATGGCAGGCTTTGTCTCCTCTGCATTGATGGTGCCCGGGCAAGCGAGAAACGCAGCGGCCAAGGCAAAAATGGCAAAAAACAGAACTTTGGATATATCGATCTCCTCCGGTGTGGCTCTGTCAGAGCGCCCTGGCGAGATCTTCGAGCTGATCGGTGCACTGGCCCCAACCGGTGTGAAAGCCCATCGCCTCGTGGTGCTCGCGGTCGGTGACGCTCCAGTGCCGGACGCGCGCGATGTAGCGGGTCTTGCCCTCGCCCTCGTCCTCGAAGGTCAGTACGACTGTCATGAACGGTTTTCCGATGGCACCCATGACTGGGTATAAGCATCGGTGAAGACGATCTTCTCGCCGGGAACGACCTCGAGGAAGACGCCGGGGTTGGGGAACTCGTTGCCGTCGGGCCCTGCCATGACGACCAGGCTGTTGCCACCGGTGCGCACATCCATCTCGGCACGCGGCGTCGTCCACGGCTTTGGCGCGAACCATTGCGTGATCAATTTCGGTTCGGTCCAGCAGCGATAGACGTCCCCGCGCGGTGCATCGATGATACGGGCGAGAACCAGTTCGCGGTTGTCGGCGGGGGCGATGTCGAGCTTGGTGGCCACGGTGGTCTCCTTGGTTTGATCTGGCTTCCGTCCCAAGGACGAGCGGACGCAAAGCAAACCGACATTGCCCGCGAGAAATTCTGGAACGGAGGCTGAAAACGGCGAGCGGAGCCCGTGTCAGTGGCGCTTGGCTTGCACCAGATAGGCGTCGATTACGGTCTCGCCCAGCCATTTGGCGGCTTCGAGCCGATGCAGACCTTCGACAAGGATGTGCCGCTTGCCATCGTGGCGGACCTGGATCGGCGTCTTCATGCCGTTCTCAAGTATGTCCTCGGCCAGATGCCGGACGGTCTCGGGGTGCAGCGTCTTCTTCCGCGCCGTGGGCACGTAGATGTCGTCGACCTTGACCTTTTGGACCCTGAGCATGCCTGTCCCCTTGGCGGAACTGCCGCCGTCGTCCTGAGATAGTCGGTTTGGCGAAGGCGGCCAAGGGTGCGGCTAACGAATGCTGGCATGATCGTTTCCATTTGACGCCTGGCGGGCGGATCGCCGAAATGGCGCCTCAGATGGGCTAGGGCTTCATGATCAATCTGCCGACCGAATTCCCCGATTTCGGGCTGACAGCCGAGCAGCGCCGCCACGCGGTGCGCGGTCACTATTACGAGTGGCCAGGCATGGACGGAGAGCGCGGCGAAATCTGGTGCTACGGCGACCGGTTTTCGTATCGCGCCGGTGAGACAGTTACCCTGTACGTCAGTTCGACCGCCCCGTACTTCGGCATGACAATCGTTCGGGACGGCGGTGCCGAGACGAGGGTGTTCGAGAAGTCTGATATCGCATCGCGCTGGCAGGACAGTCCGGAGCAGTGCTCGGTCGAAGGCTGCGGCTGGGAAGCCTCGTTCGAATTTCGCATCGGGGAGGATTGGCCCTCTGGGGCCTATCGCGTGACGCTGGCGGCGGAAGGCCGCGACGGCAGGCCGATCCAAAGTCACCACGTTTTCATCGTCTCTCCCCAGCCCGGCAAGAAAACTGGCCGTGTGCTGCAGGTGGCGGCGACGGGCACCTGGCTTGCCTACAACACCTGGGGCGGCTCCAACCATTATCAGGGCATCACCGGGCCCGACCGCGACCAGTACTCGCCCATCGTGTCGACGCAGCGCCCATGGTGCCGCGGCTTCGTCCTGCTGCCCCGGGATGCACCGCGCGTGCCTTTGGAGGTCGCGGTGCCGCCGAAGACCGTGCCGCGCTATCCGCACATGGAATGGGCGCTCGCCACCGGCCATTCGAAGAAATACGCGTCGTCGGGCTGGGCCAGCTACGATAGCCATTTTTTTCGCTTTGCCGAACGATCAGGCTACGGCGTCGACCTCGCCAGCCAGCATGACCTCCACTTCTCGCCCGAGATTCTCGACGGTTACGACTGCGCGGTCTTCGTCGGCCATGACGAATATTGGACTTGGGAGATGCGCGACGCGGTCGACTTCTATGTCGAACGCGGCGGCCATGTTGCGCGCTTTGCCGGAAATTTCATGTGGCAGACGCGGCTGGAAGATGAGGGCCGTCGGCAGGTCTGCTACAAATACCGCGCCCGCACCGAGGACCCGGCCTATCGCGGCGGCGACGTGACCCGCGCCACCAATTCCTGGGAAGCACCGGAAATCGGCCGGCCGGGTTCGGCGACCTTCGGGCTCAATGCGACACGGGGCGTCTATGCCGGCTGGGGTGGCTGCGCGCCACGCGGCGTACGCGGCTTTCCGGTCTATCGGCCGGAGCACTGGGCCTTTGCCGGCACCGGCATCTACTATGGCGACCTGCTGGGCGCCGACAGCCACGTCTATGGCTATGAGGTCGACGGGCTCGATTTCGAGATTCGCGGCGGGCTGCCCTACCCCACGCCAGACAGCGGCGCGCCTGATGGCCTGCAAGTGCTGGCCGTCGGCATGGCCAGCCAGGTCGAGGAAAGCGCCGACATTCCGGTCGAGGACCAGTTCCTCACCGACGAGGATGGCCGCTTCACCGCCGAGACCTTGTTTGGCGAGGCAAGCGACGCCAATCTTGAAAAGGTCAAACGCGGCAATGGCATGATCGTCAATTTTCCACGCGGCAAGGGCGAGGTGTTCCACGCCGGAAGCTGCGAATGGGTCGCCGGTCTGCTAAGACAAGACCCGATGGTCGAACGGGTCACCCAAAATGTCCTCGACCGCTATCTCGGAAAGTTCTGACATGTCGAAAGCCCAGACCGCCGTCCAAGACACTGATGTCCGGCGCCAATCGCATTTGTTCTACCTCTCCAGCCTGCGCCGGCCACTGATCGACCGCGCCGAAGGCATCTACATGTGGACGCAGGATGGCCGCCGTTTCATCGACGGATCGAGCGGCCCAATGGTCGCCAATATCGGCCATTCCAACCGCAATGTGCTCGATGCGATGAAGCGGCAAATGGACCGCGCCACCTTCGCCTACCGGCTGCATTTCGAGAACGAGCCGGCGGAAGAATTGGCACGCGAACTGGCTGGAAAATTGCCTGAAGGCATGGACCGCATCTTCTTCGTCTCCGGGGGCTCGGAAGCGACGGAATCCTGCATCAAGCTGGCGCGGCAATGGGCTGTGGCCACCGGCCAGGCCAGCCGCTGGAAGGTGATCACGCGGTTTCCTTCCTACCACGGCGGCACGCTCGGTTCGCTTTCGATCACCGGCGACGACGCGTTGGCCGAAACTTTTACGCCGATGATGCGGGTGATGCCGACCGTGCCGGCACCGACCGCCTGGCGCGATCGCGACAATCTCTCGATGGAGCAGCGGGGCGTCCGCTACGCCGACATGCTGGAGGAGAAGATCCTCACTGAAGGTCCCGAAAGCGTCGTCGCCTTCATCATGGAGCCGATCGGCGGCGCGGCGACCGCGGCCCTGGTGGCACCCGACAGCTATTATGCGCGCGTTCGCGAAATCTGCGATCGCCACGGCATCCTGCTCATCCACGACGAAGTGATGAGCGGTGCCGGCCGCACCGGCAAATTCCTCGGCGGCGACCACTGGAACTGCAAGCCTGATATCGTCGCGCTGTCGAAGGGCTTGGGTTCGGGCTATGCGCCGCTTGGCGCGCTGGCCGCACCGATGCGACTGGTCGAGCCGCTTCTCGCCACCGGCGGCTTCCAGCATGGCCACACCTATGCCGGCAATCCGCTCGCCTGCGCCGCCGGCCTTGCAGTGCTGGGCGAAATGGACCGGCTCGACCTGATTGCCAATGCGGCTGCCATGGGCGACGTGCTGATGGACGGATTGGAGGCACTTGCGAGGCGGTTCCCGTTCATTGCCGATGTGCGTGGCAAGGGGCTGCTTACCGGCGCCGAAATGGTCGCCGAGCCCGATACGCTGAAACCGATCGAGCAGAGCAAAAAAGCCACGCAGCGCCTGCTCGATCTCGCCTATGAGCGCGGGCTGATCATCTATGGTCGCAGGGTCAAGGGAGGCGTCGACGGCGACAATTTCATGGTCGCGCCGCCGATGATCGTCACCGGTGAGCAGGTCGGCGAGATCATCTCCATCATCGGCGACTCGCTTGAGGTTCTGGCCACCGAACTCGACCTGCCGGTCGAAGGCCGGGGGTAGCGGAATGGCACCGCGAAAAGTCATCATCACCTGCGCCGTTACAGGCTCGGTACACACGCCGTCGATGTCGCCCTATCTGCCGGTGACGCCGGACCAGATCGCCGCGGACGCCATCGCCGCGGCCGAAGCCGGCGCTTCGATCCTGCATCTACACGCCCGCGATCCCAAGGATGGCCGCCCGACCGCCGACCCCGAAGTGTTCATGCAGTTCCTGCCGCGCATCAAGCAGGCGACCGATGCGGTGATCAACATCACGACAGGCGGCTCCTCGCTGATGACGCTGGACCAGCGGCTGGCGGCGCCGCTTCGGGCTCAGCCCGAAATGTGCTCGCTCAATATGGGCTCGATGAATTTCGCGCTGTTCCCGATGCTCGACAAGCCAAGGGACTGGCAGCACGAATGGGAACCGAAGCTGCTCGAAGCCACCCGCGATACCATCTTCAAGAACACCTTCGCCGACATGGAAGGCGTGATCGAGCGGCTAGGCAAGGGCTGCGGCACCCGCTTCGAGTTCGAGTGCTACGATGTCGGCCATCTCTATTCGCTGGCGCATTTCCGCGATCGGGGGCTGGTTTCGGGGCCGCTGTTCATTCAGTTCGTGCTGGGCATCCTGGGCGGCATCGGCGCCGACCCGGACAATCTCATCCATATGAAGCGCATGGCCGACAAATTGTTCGGCGACAGCTACCAGTTTTCGGTGCTGGCCGCCGGCCGCAACCAGATGCCGCTGATCTCGATCGCCGCGGCCATGGGCGGCAATGTCCGGGTCGGACTGGAGGACAGCCTCTATGATGGCCGCCAGCTGGCGAAGTCCAACGCCGACCAGGTGCGCCGCATCCGTGGCATTCTCGATGGACTGTCGCTGGAGGTCGCGACGCCGGCCGAAGCGCGCGAGATGCTGGCGCTCAAGGGCGGCGACAGGGTGGCGTTTTGACAAGATGACAGCGCCCGGTCCTGCCCCTGTACCTGTCATGAGTGCGGTTATCCTTCGCCCCGGCACCATCGATGACGTCGAAACCATTCACGCGGCGATCCTGAAGCTTGGCACTCATATCGGTGCGCCCGAGGAAATCATCTCGACGGCGGACGATCTCAGAAGCTGGGGCTTTGGCGAAAAACCCGCGTTCACCACCCTGATTGCAGAAGTCGACGGCGAATTCGCCGGGCTGTGTCTGCATTTCCCGATCTTCTCGACCTGGATGGGGCGGCCCGGCGTCTATGTGCAGGACCTCTATGTCGAGGACCGGTTTCGCGGTCGCAAGATCGGCGAACGCCTGCTGCGACGCGTGGCTGCCGAGTGCCGCAAAGAGGGCGGCGTGTATCTGAGGCTGTCGGTCGACACCGACAATGAGGGCGCCAAGGCCTTTTACGAACGGCTAGGCATTGCCTGGTCGAGCTACGAGCAGACGCAGAAGATCATCGGCGAGGCCTTTTTCGCCTTCGCCGAAGCGCCGGAAAATGGGGAGCAGCAATGAAGGCCTTCTATGCGCAGGAGCAGAAGCGCCACAATCCCAAGGCCTTTCTTTCCAGCGGCGCGGCGCAGCCCAACCCTGAAAAACCGGAACGCGTCGAGAGGTTGTTAGGCGGCGCAAAATCCGCCGGTTGCACGATCGAGCGACCGCGCGATCACGGGCTCGGGCCGCTCTCGGCGGTGCACACACCCGAGTATCTCGACTTCCTCGAACATATTTTCGAACGCTGGCAGCGGATCGAAGGGGCGTCGGCCGAGGTCATTCCCAACATCCACCCGATCGCCCGCAACGGCTCCTATCCGGCCTCCGCCGTCGGCCAGGCCGGCTACCATATGGCCGACACCGCCTGCCCGATCTCAGGCGAAACATGGCAGAGCGCGCTGTGGAGCGCCTGGAGCGCGGTGGAGGCAGCCGNGGAGTTCAGACGTGTGCTCTTCCGATCTTTGCCGATGTCGCCGGCGGCTTCTGCTTCATCAACAACTCGGCCGTGGCGGCGCAAGTGCTGCGCAGGCAGGCGGCCCGTGTGGCCATCCTCGATGTCGACCTGCATCACGGCAACGGGACGCAAGGTATCTTCTATGCGCGGCCCGATGTGCTCACCGTTTCGCTGCATGCCGACCCCGTGCGCTTTTACCCGTTTTTCTGGGGTCACGCCGACGAGCGTGGCGAAGGCCCGGGCCTAGGCTACAATTTCAACCTGCCACTGCCGCGCAAATCCGCCGACGTGGCATTCCTCGAAGCGCTCGAGGTGGCGTTCCAGCGTATCCGGTCCTTCTCGCCCGACGCGTTGGTCGTGGCGCTCGGCCTCGACGCCTTCGAGGGCGATCCGTTCGGCGGGCTCTCGGTGACGACGCCAGGTTTTTCGCGTATTGGCGAGGCCATCGCTGGGCTCGGCTTGCCGGCGGTCATCGTCCAGGAAGGCGGCTATCTCTGCGACGAACTCGGCGACAATCTCACCGCATTCCTCACCGGCTTCGGCGGCAAGGCGCGGTGAGTTCAAACCCAAATCAGGAGCGTTGCTGCCTGAGCATGGCAATCACCCTGTGCACGCTCTCCAGCGTCTCGTCGATTTCGGACGCGGTATTGTAATGCGCGATGCCGATGCGCACGACACCTTGCTCAGCCGGAATGCCGAGCTGATGGACGATCTCCCAGGCATAGTTGTGGCCTGACCACACGAAGATGTTCTCGGCGTTCATCTGCCGCACAATCGTTTCGGGGACAATGCCATCGACGGTGAAGGAGACAGTCGGCACACGATCGCCGAGCCGTTTCGGATCGGTGATGCCTCGGACCGTCAGCCCGGAAATGTCGGACAGGCCATCGATCAGCCTTTGCGCCAGCGGGTTTTCATGGCCGATGGAGACCTGGAACGCTCTGGCGATCTTCTGTCTTCTTGAACCACCCTCACCTGCCGCCGCGCCGAGCTCGGCAAAATAGTCGACCGCGGCGGTCAAACCGGCCATCAGTTCGATCTGGGGCGTGCCGAGTTCGAACCGCTCCGGCAGGCCGTTCGAGGAGCAACGGCATTTATAGGCTTGCAGACCTTCGATGACCTCGCGCCGGCCCCACAATATGCCCATATGCGGACCGAAGAATTTATAGGCCGAGCAGATCAGGAAATCGCAGCCGAGCTCCTGCACATCGATGAGCCCATGCGGCGCGAATTGCACGGCATCGACATAAACCAGCGCGCCGGCCTGTTTTGCAAGTTGGGTCAAGGACCTGACCCGGTTGATCGAGCCGGTGAGATTGCTGGCGTAGTTCAACGCCACCAGCCTTGTCTTCCCAGACAGCAAACCGGCGAGCGTCGTCTCCTCAACCTGCCAGGTCTTTTCGTCGAACGGCAACCAGCGCACGACGAGGCCGAGGTCCTCGGCCAGTTGCAGCCAGGGCGAGACATTGCCCTCATGATCCATGCGGGTGAGGATGATCTCGTCGCCTGATTTCATCGTGCGGCCGAGCGTGCGTGACATATGATAGGTCAACGTCGTCATGTTGGCGCCGATGACAATCTCCTGCGGGGTTGCCGCGCCGAGGAAGTCGGCCATGGCCAGATGCGCCTCGTCGACGACCTGCTGCGCCGCGATCGTCGTTTCGAAATAGCCGCCCAGATTGGCGTTGGTGGTAAGCAGGCAGCGCGACACCGCGTCGGCCACGGACCGCGGCACCTGCGTGCCGGCAGGATTGTCGAGATAGATGCGCCGCCGGCCCTTGTCGGTCAGCGCGAGGGCGGGGAATTTCCCACGCACGGCCTCGATCGAAAAGTCCACCATCGTCTCCATCCCTTTGCTGCTACGACAATTCGGCCCCGGGCTCGGTCACGGGCAGGGATTGCCGACCCTCTGGTGAACGGCATCCACCGCCTTCTGCATTTCTTCAGTCCAGACGACATCCACCGACGACAGCGCCATTTTCAGTTGGGAAATGGTTGTCGCGCCAATGATGTTGGAGGTCACGAAGGGCCGGCTCGATACATAGGCATTGGCAAACAGCGCCGGCTCCAGGCCGAAAGAGCGCGCCAGTTCATTGTATTCGAGCTGCGCTTCGGCGGCATTGGGCGTCTCGTAACGCTGGCCGCGATTGAACAGCTGCGAGCGCGAGCCCTGCGGGCGGGCGCCATGATCGTATTTGCCGGTCAGATAACCCTGGGCCAATGGCGAATAGGCAAGCAGCGACACCCCTTCGCGCTCGCAGACCTCGGCGAGGTTCACCTCAAAAGTGCGGTTGAGGAGGTTGTAGGCATTCTGGATCGAGGCGACGCGCGGACCAATCCCTTTGTCGGCCTCCGCAAGGAAGCGCATCAGGCCCCAGGAACTCTCGTTCGAAAGGCCGAAATGGCGGATCTTTCCTGCCTTCACCAGGTCATCGAACACCGCCAGCGTCTCGGCGATCGGGGTTTCACCGACCGGTGCGCCGACAGAATCGGCACGCCGCGCCACGGCGCCGACGCGCGTCGGGTTAGCGCCCCAGGGAATGTCCCGCTCCGGCCAGTGGATCTGATAAAGGTCGAGATAATCCGTGCCAAGCTTCGCCAGCGACTTGTCGATGGCATCGAAGATATCGGCCCGCGCCAATTGCGAGGGCCGGTCGCCGCGAAACCAGCTGTTGGCCGTGCGGCCGACGACCTTGGAGGCCAGGATCACCTTGTCGCGGTTGCCCTTGGCCTTCAGCCAACTGCCGATGATCTTCTCGGTCCGTCCTTGCGTCTCCGCCTTGGGCGGGATCGGATAGAGTTCGGCGGTGTCGATGAAATTGACGCCGCGCGAGAAGGCCAGATCCATCTGGGCATGGCCCTCGGCCTCGGTGTTCTGCTGGCCCCAGGTCATTGAACCAAGGCAGATCTGGGTAACAAGAAGATCGGTCCGACCGAGACGACGTTTGTGCATGGAATTCTGCTCCGGAGGGCATGTATGCGCGGCTGCGCGGGGAGGAGTTCGCATCTTATAGGAAAAGCGGAGGCGCTCTCCAAGCCTTGCCAGGCCGACTTTAGCGTGAGCAGAGCGTGGTTAGCGTCGTGCGGCGGCCACGGCGCGGCGCTTGGCCTCGTCGATCAGCATGTTGGCCACCTGCATGCGGATCATGGCGCGCTGGCGCAAATGCGGGGCGACGCGATCGGGATGGTTGGCGAAAGCAAAGCTGCGGCGCATGCGGCCGAATTCGGCGGCGCTCTTGGACTGCTCCAGCCCCAGTTCGACCGCAATCGATTCGGGATCGATTGGCGGCAATGTTTCTTCCGGCTTCGGCTCTTCGCCAGCCAGCGCCAACCTTGCCTGTTCAAGCACGGCGGCAAATTCGCTGGCCAGATCAGCGCCGGCCTCGCGATATTCCGCAGCGGATACCTTGATGCGGCCGGAATGGAGTTCATCGGCGACCGAGAGATAGTCGAACGGGATGGATGGGAGCGCGCCGGTCTCTGCGCCCTCACTGCCGTTGCCCTTGTCGGTTGCAACGAAGAGGTCGTCGAGCAGTGACGCAAAATCCCGCTTGGCGCCGGTAGCGATGTCAGCCTCCCCTATGCCCGACAGTTCGAGTTGCACACCATAGAAGCGGCTCGTTAAAAATAAATAGCGCCGATCTTAACTCATTTCCGGTCAGGGAATCGTTGCCGGAAGCGCAGGCAAAAAGCCGGACTGCATATTCATGCAGTCCGGAATTTCGCCAGGAGTGGCGAGGAAAACTGGCCATGTACCAGCTTCAAAGCCTACGTTTGGCGCTGCGCAAGAGTTTCACCTTGCTGCAAAAATTTCATCGAAAACCATCCGGACATGGCAGGCATGCATATGCTGCACTGCACAATCTTCACGATTCACCTATATTGCCTGATGTGGAGGACCAATCAGGAGCCTGAATCATGGGTTTCTTCACGGAAATGTTCACCCGGCCGCGCCCGCACGAACATCTGCGGTATCGCGCGGCGCTCGCGCTGCTTTATTCGATGAGCAATGCCGAGCGCGTCGACATCGGCATCAAGCCGGCCGATTTCCCACGCATCGCCCGCGAAATGTCCATCCGCTAAGCAGCTTGCGAGATGTCCCGGATCGACCCGGGACATCTCAAAGTCTGATTTCTCAACGCGATCCGAGGAATGTCGCCTTGCCCAGCGGCACGCCATTGTGGCGCAGGATGTCGTAGGCGGTGGTCAGGTGGAAATAGAAATTGGGCATGGCCACATGCAGCAGATATTGCATGCCGCTCAGCGTCGTTTCCCGCCCGCCCAGCTTCAGTTCGATCATCCTGTCATCCGACCCGTCGATATCGGCTGCGGAAAAAGTCGCCAGATAGGCGACCGTCTTGGCGAGCCTCGCTTCGAGATCGGCGAAGCTTGCTTCATTGTCCTCATATTTAGGCACTTCGCGGCCGGCCAGCCGTGAAGGCGCGCCCTTGGCATGGTCGGTTGCGATCTGTACCTGCCTGGCGAGTGCGAACATGTCGGGCGCCAGCCGCGCCGTCAAAAACACCTGCGGGTCGATCTTTCGGTCAAGCGATTCTGTTCGGCTGCAGCCAGCACACTGGAAAGTGCTTTCAGCCTGGCCGAAAACACGGGCACGGATGCCTCATACATCGATATCGTCACGTCGGATCTCCTGTCCGGCAGGAACGCCGGCGGGAGGACGTAGCGCTCTCAGGCGCGATTCTTCAAGCGGCGGCCGCATGACGTCACCACGTCGCCGCAATCGCTGTGGTAGAATCTTCGTTATCGAGCGGAGATTCCGATGAGACGCGCCCTTTTCGCAGCGACAGCCCTTCTCTCCCTTGCCACTACAGGCCACGCGGCATTGGCCGCAGCGGACACACCCGAAGCGCCTTACGTCGACGATCGGTCGAGCGCGGATGCGGTCGTGCATTCACTCTACAGCGCCATCAACCGGCATGAATTCGCCCGCGCTTGGGGCTACTACGGCGATACAAAGCCGGCAAAGGATTTCGATACATTCGTCAAAGGCTATGACGGCACGGACAAGGTGGAGGTCAAGACCGGTCCGATTTCGGACGAGGGCGCGGCGGGCAGCATCTATTACAACGTCCCGGTCGCTATCCAGGCAATCGACAAGAAGGGCGAGGCGAAGGTTTTTGCCGGCTGCTATACGCTGCGCCAGGTCAACGCCCAAATCCAGGCGCCGCCGTTCCAGCCTATTTTCATCGACAAAGGGGCGCTGAAGCCCTCCACCGCCGATTTCGACGACGCGTTGCCGCCAAGCTGCGGCGACGGCCCGCCGCCGCCCAAAAAGGACACCGCACTGGAACAGGCCAAGAAGGCCTTTCTGGCGACCTATGGCGACCAATGCGACAAGGACCGTCTGGCCAATGAGCCGGAGGTCTTTTCGATCAAATACAAGGACAGGAATGCTCAACCGAACGATCCTGACAAGGAGACCCGGCTGTTCCACTTTTCCTGCTCGGCCGCCGCCTACAATGAAAGCTCGGTCTATTACATGACCGACGAGGTGGACGGTGTCAGGCAATTGCAGTTCGCCGAGCCGGAGACCGATATACGCTACGAGAACAACGACAGCGACGGCAAGCTGTTGAGTGTAACGGTGATCGGCTTCCGGACCACAGGGTGGGCTGTCAATTCCGATTATGACCAGGACGCTCACACCATCACCACGTTCAACAAATGGCGCGGCGTCGGCGATGCTTCGGATGCCGGGACCTATCTGTTCCGCAACGGCGATTTCTCGCTGGTCCAGTATGACGTCGACGCGTCCTATGACGGCGAGGAGAACCCGCAGACGATCGTCGACTACAACACCGCGCCTTAGATCCTCTAGCGCATCAGGCTTAGGGTGCCTTCGACAGCATCCAGTTGAGCGTGCCGCGCCAGTCTACCATGCGGATCGGCGTGCCGTGCGTGCCGGTCTCGAAGCGGACGAAGCGGGTCGGATAGTTTTTGGATTTCGCAAGGATAGAGCGGAAAAACACTTCCTGGTTGGCCACGGGAAAGACCACGTCATGGCTGCCCTGGCCGAAGAACACCGGCACGCGACGCTTGAAGGCGGGACTTGCAAGAAAGCCCTCGTCCCACAACGATCCGAGCAGCAACAGTCCATTCACGCGGCCACCAGTATCCTCGCGTGCTGCAAGTTTCCAGCACAGCGCGCCGCCCATCGAGCCGCAGGCGACGAAGATTTTCGCGTCCGGAGACTGTTCGGCATAATGGTCGATCAGGGCCGCGACCAGTGCCGCGCCCTTGTCGCCGAAATCAGGAAAATCCGGAGAAATATAGAGCCCGCCATTGCCGGCCATCAGGTTCTTGAGCCGGTTGAAATTGCCACCGAAGGTGAAATCGTCGATGCCTTGCTTGCGGCTGCCGCCCTGCCCATGCAGGTAAAGCACGATGACGGTGGCTCCTTGCGTCTTGCCGACGGCGACATGCCTGACATCGCCGGCGTCGGTCTTCAGCATCAGATCCTGCTGCACCTTGCGTACGCCGGTGTCGGTGTACGGGGTATGCACGCGCTTTTCGGGCACCTCGTCGCGCTGGTTGATGTCGCGCATCTCACGGTAGTCGAGGACCGTGTAGGCGCCGTTGCTGTCGGACGAGAGCGTCGCCGGATAGGCGAAGAGATCGTCCTTGAAAGGTTTCAGGGACAACGTGTCGGCGCTGGCGGCCGAGCCAAACAAGAAAAGCATTGCCGTGAGGAAAGCGCGGCACGCGAAGGTACGAATAGCCATACCGCAGGCATGCTAATGCCGCCTCTGTTTGTCAATCCTGCAGCACGCCGCCAGCGCCTTCCAGTGCCTCTCGGGTGTCGACATCGACGGACGCGCCCTCGCCGATCTCGACATCGATGACATCGAGCCCTTCGGCCTCGACCAGATAGCGAGCGCCGGTGTCGCCTTCGAGATGGGCGATTGCCGCGAATAACGAGCGCGGCAAAAGCACCGGGTTGCCGCGTTTGCCTTGGTGCGTGGCACGGATCACGGAGTTGCCGCCGGCCCTGCGGAAGGCATCGATAAGCCTGTCGAGGTCGTCGGATGCGACACCCGGCATGTCTCCCAGAACGATCATCGCACCAGCGGCGTCTTCGGGCAGATAGGCAGTGCCGGCCTTAAGCGAGGTCGACAGACCATCGGCAAAATCGGGATTGTCGGCGAAGGTGACGTCCAGACCTGACAATGCCGCGCGCACCCGCTCGCGCTGATGACCGGTGACGACGATCGTGCCCGAAGCCTTCGAGGCGAGCGCGCGTTCGGCGGTGCGGCGCACCAGCGGCTGGCCGTCGAACAGCGCCATCAGCTTGTTCGGCCCGCCCATGCGGCTCGACCGGCCCGCCGCCAGAAGCACGATCCCGACCTTGAGCCGACTTTTGGGCGGCAGCGGCTCGCGCGGCTGCGGCCGCGTCGGTATCTCCATCAGCAGGCCGCCGACGCCCATGCCGGCAATGTCGCGCGCGGTAACGTCCAGGCCGGCAATCAATCGATCGAGCACCCAGTCGAAGCCGTTCTCCTTGGGGCTGCGGGCGCAGCCAGGCGCGCCGATGATGCGCTTGCCGCCGAGTGTGCCGAGCACCAGCAGATTGCCGGGATCGACCGGCATGCCCGCGCGGATGACGGTACCGCCCGCCCTCTCGATCGCCGCCGGAACGACGTCGGCGAAATCGCTCATGGCGGAAGCCCCGAAGATCACCACCATATCGTTGTCGCGCGCAAGCGCGATGGCGGCCTCGGCGACAGGGGCGATCTCATGCGGCGTACGGCGCTCCGCCGTCAGCCAGCCACCGGAGCGCGCCAGCCGGGCTTCGGTGACGCGCAACGTCTTGTCGAGCACGGTCGGTTTGGTGCCCGGCAGCACCGTCTGGATGACGCCGACACGCATCGACCGATAGGCGTTGACGGCAAAAATCTCACCGCTGGCGCAGATCTCCGCCACGGCGGCCACCAACGAGGAAGAGACCGCGAAAGGGATGATCTTCACCGTCGCGACCATCTGGCCCTTTTCGACCGGCGCGTGCTGGGCCAGCGTCGCGATGGTGATGGCAGGATCGACGGCATTGATGGCATCGATGACAGCTTCACTGACGGTGAAGATGCCAGCCGCCTTGGCGTGGAGATTGACCCGGCCGGTGGCGGCGGGCTTCGCCTCGATGCCGCCTAAGGTCATGCTTTCGGCAATTTTTTGCGCCGCGGCGTCCTCGCCGAGATCGTCCGGCGCCAGCACGGCAGCAACGACCCGCGAAACACCTGCCCCCTTGAGCATGGAGATATCTTCGGCGCTCAGCCTGTGCGCCTTGCGAAATCGCTTTTCGCCGGCCGCAGTGGCATGCGCCAGCACCGCCCCTTCGGCCGCGTCGATCGGGATCGGACCGAATTTCACGCCGCCGCGCCCTTCGCATCGAGGCCCCGTGAGCGGAAGGCAAGAATGGTCTGCGCGAGAATGGCGACGGCGATCTCGGCGGGGCTTGCCGCCCCGATGTCGAGCCCGATCGGCGCGTGGATACGCGCGATCTGGTCTGCACTCGCGCCCAGCGACAGCAGGCGCTCGACGCGCTTGGCATGCGTCTTTCGGCTGCCGAGCGCTCCGACATAGAAACAGTTGGCGTCGAGTGCCGCCTTCAGCGCGAAATCGTCGATCTTCGGGTCATGGGTAACGGCGGCCAGCGCGGTGTAAGCGTCGAGCGGCTGGCGTTCCAGCACATCCTGTGGCCAGTCGGCATGCAAGGCGACATCGGGAAAGCGGTCCGATGTGGCGAACGCGGTGCGCGGATCGATGATCTCCAAGGGATAGCCGGCGATCCGGGCCATAGGCGCGAGCGCCTGACTGATATGCACGGCGCCGATCACCACCAGACGCGGCCGCGGCAGATGCGCATTGAGGAAGAAGGTCCGCCCTTCCGACTCGACGGACCCCGAATTGCCGGATCGAAACGCCTTGGTGATCGCCGCTCCGAGATCGCCGGCGACCTGATCGCCCTCCCGCACGATACGGTCGCGACCATCGCCGAGATCGGTGACGAGGATCGCCGCGCGGCGGGCGCGCCGCTCGGCATTGAGCGTCTTCAGCGCATAAGGATCCATCGCAGGTCAGCCCAATCGCTCAACATAAACCTTGATGCGGCCGCCGCAGGACAGGCCGACTTGCCAGGCGGTCTCATCGGCAACACCGAACTCCAGCATCCTGGCCTTGCCGGAGCCGATCACGTCGACCGCCTCGGTCACGACAGCGCCCTCGACGCAACCGCCCGAAACAGAGCCGTGGAAATTGCCATCGGCATCGATGACAAGGTGGCTGCCGACCGGGCGCGGCGCTGAACCCCAGGTCTCGACCACCGTCGCGACAGCGACATCCTTGCCGTCCTTCATCCAGGCTTCCGCGATGATCAGCGGGTCGCGGGCCTCATCGAGATAAAGACTGTCACTCATCGTTGCTTCTCTCAGGGTCTGTTTTTCAAAAAGCCGGAAAATATATGGCTATGCGGCGCGCCTTGCGCCAGCATCCATCCACCGCCGTGGATCGACGGAACGAACCGATTTCTTGTCCAGCGAGGCGCAGAGATCGGCGAGCGCGTCGAGATTATGCACCGAGCGGAATTCGTCGACATGCGGCAGCATCGCCTTGACGCCGCGGGCGCGCGCCTGAAAACCATCGAAGCGCAACAACGGATTGAGCCAGATCAGCCGTCGGCAGGATTTGTGCAGCCGCTCCATTTCTTCCGCCAAGCCCCCTATATCGTCGCGCTCCAGCCCATCGGTGATCAGAAGCACCACCGCGCCCTGTCCCAGCACACGTCGCGACCATACAAGGTTGAACTCGGCTAGCGTATCGCCGATGCGCGTGCCACCCGACCAGTCCTTGACCGCCGCCGAGCAATCGGCAAGGGCGGCATCGGGATCGCGGTGGCGCATCTGCCGGGTCAGGTTGGTCAGCCGTGTTCCGAAAACGAAAGTGTGCACGCGCCGGCGCTTTTCCGTCAGCGCATGCAGGAAATGCAGGAAGATGCGCGTGTATTGGCTCATCGAACCGGAAATATCGGCCAGTACCACCAGGGGCGGATGAACTTCGCGGACCGAGCGGAATTTCGGCAGGATCAATTCACCGCCGGTGCGTGCCGCCGAGCGCATCATGGCGCGTGGATCGATGCGGCGGCCATGCGCATCGGCCTTGAAGCGTCTGGTCCGCACCATGTCGACAGGCAGCCGCAACGCCGCGATCGCCTTCCTGGCGTCAGCCATTTCGACTGCGTTCATCTGCGCGAAATCCTTGCCCCGCAACAGCTCGTTGCCGGAAAAGGTGAAGCGGGCGTCGACCTCGATCTCAGGGCCTGCCTGAGGCGTCTGGTTTTTCTGATGACCCTCGAACATCGCCTGACTGACGCGATTTTCAGCCGCGCGCGGCTTCTGCTTCTGCCTGACATCCGGCGCCACCGGCGAAAACATCGCCAGCAGCTTCTCGATCAATTCGCGCGATTTCCAGAACAGCCGGAAAGCTTCGTCGAAGGTGGCATGATCCTCATGCCGCGAGACCAGAACGGCGTGCAAGGTCCAGTAAAAGTCATCACGCGAGCCGATGCCGGCGACGAGCACCGCCTCGATCGCGTCCTTGACCGAAGCGGGCCCGACGCGCATGCCGGCCTTGCGCAAGGTGCGGGCGAAATAGACGATGTTGTCGGCGATCCGGCCGTCCGCCGTCGCCTCTCCAGGGTCGGGTCGGGACGCCTTCACCACCCTACTCCGCCGCCGCGAGCTCGGTCTTGACCTCGTCGAGGATGCGCCGGCCCTCGCCCGCGCCGATGCGGGCAATGTCGTCCTGGTATTTCAGCAGCACCCCGATCGTGTCGGACACGGTCTCCGGATCGAGCGCCACCTTGTCGAGTTCGGTCAGCGCGCCGGCCCAGTCGATGGTTTCGGCGACGCCCGGCACCTTGAACAGCTCGATCTGGCGCAGCTTCTGGATGAAGGACACCACTTCGGCCGAAAGCCGCTGGTTGGCCCGAGGCACCTTGCGGCGCACGATCTCCAGTTCGCGCTCGGCATTGGGGTAGTCGACCCAGTGATAAAGGCAGCGCCGCTTCAGCGCATCGTGGATTTCGCGGGTGCGGTTGGTGGTGATGATGACGATCGGCGGCTCTTCCGCCTTGATCGTGCCGAGTTCAGGCACAGTCACCTGGAAGTCGGAGAGGATTTCGAGCAGGAAGGCTTCGAAGGCTTCGTCGGTGCGGTCGAGTTCGTCGATCAGGAAAACCGGGGCTGCGCCCGCCTTGCCGGTCAGCGCATCGAGCACCGGCCGGCGGATCAGGTACTTTTCGGAGAAAACGTTACGCTCCATTGCGGAGCGGTCGACCTTGCCGGCGGCCTCCTCCATGCGGATTTCGATCATCTGCGCGGCGTAATTCCACTCATAAACGGCGGAGGAGACGTCAAGCCCTTCATAACACTGCAGACGGATCAGCCGGCGGCCAAGCGCCTCGGCCAACACCTTGGCGATCTCGGTCTTGCCGACGCCGGCCTCGCCTTCGAGGAAAAGCGGCCGTCTCATGCGCAGAGACAGGAAAAGCACCGTTGCCAGCGACCGGTCCGCGATGTAGTCCGCGCCGGTCAGGAGATCGAGCGTTTCGTCGATCGTCCGCGGCACGGGGCGCGGGTTCAAGTCGCTCATTCCTTCTCCGTGGGTGCGGCGGCCCCACTTTCCAGGATGTGGTAGCCGCGGGCGTGATAGATCAGAGGCCGCAAATTATCGCCCATACGCAGACCTGTCACCTTGCCAAAAAGCACACGATGGGTGGCCAGGTCCTTGGTGTCGATCAGTTCACAGTCGAACACGGCGAGCGCGCCCTTCAGCGTCGGCGCGCCGGTGGAAATCGCATCCCATTCGCCGAGCGCGAAGCGCTCTTCGACCAGCAGTCCAGTCATGCCGGAAAATCCAATAGACAGCGGCTCCTGGTGCGAAGCTAGCGTGTTCAGGGCAAATTTGCCGTTCTTCACGAACAGCTCATTCTTGGCATTTTCACGATTGAGGCAGACCAGGATGGTCGGCGGCGTATCCGACACAGAACATGCCGCGATCACGGTCGTCCCGCGCTTTCCGGCGGGTCCGTCGGTGGTCACCACATGGACATGACCGGCAAAATGGCTCATCGCGTCGCGATAGGCTTGCGGTCCAATATCGTTCTTCTTCAGCACTTGAAGATTCCATGGCCATTGTTCACCTGACATATATGGCCAGACATCACATGCCACAAGCAAAGTGCTTGGCCCATATCCCGAATTCGCGTGTTGCACCAAGGCCGGGCAGCCTTTAGGTCTTGGCGGGAATTTGACGCCTGCGCGACGTCGCCGGCTTGGAGGATTCTTCGGCAGCATGCGATCCGTGGCAACTATTACCGCAGCGCTGGCCTGGCTGTTCATGGCCGGCGCCGCCAGCGCACAGACGCTCACGATCGGTGTCGCAGCACCCCTGTCGGGACCATCGGCCATACTCGGCAAGCAGATCGAGGCTGGCGCCGGGGTCGCGGCAGAGGTGGACGGCATCCAACTCAAGACCGTTGATGACGCTTGCACCGGAGACGGCGGCGCCGCGGCGGCCAGGGAATTCGTGGCAGCCAAGGTCAATGTCGTGATCGGCTTCCTCTGCACGGAGGCGATCGAGGCGGCGATGCCTGTCCTTAAGGACGCCAATATTCCTGTCATCACCGTTGGTGTGCGAACCGAAAGCCTGACCGACCGACGCGCCAAGACCGGCTGGCCGGTTTATCGCCTCGGCCCGCGCGGCGACGACGAGCGCAACGCCGTCGCCTCTACCCTCACCCGCCTATGGCAGAACGAGCTGTTCGCGATCATCGACGACGGCACCATCTATGGCCGTGAGATGGCGGAGACATTTCGTGCCGCTGCCGAGGAGGCGGCACTGAAACCGGTCTTCGTCGACACGTTCCGGCCGCAGCTCGACAACCAGATCGGCCTGGTGGGACGGTTGAAAAAGGCCGGCGCCACGCATGTCTTTGCCGGCGGCGACGGCGACGACATCGCCATTATGGGGCGCGATGCCGCCCAGCTCCAGACGGGCATCATCCTTGCCGGCGGCGAAAACCTGCGCACGCCACCCGGCGACGTGCCTTACGCGACCGGCACCCTGATGATCGCGCCACCCGAATGGGCCGATGTCGCGGATCCCAAAGTGCTGGAAAGCTTCTCCGCGCACAAGATCGTGCCGGACGGCTACACCCTGCCGGCCTATGCGGCGGTCGAGATCGCCAAGGCGGCATCCTCGGACGCAGCAGGCTCCGGCGGGCCGCTGGCCGAGGCACTCACCGGGCATGATTTCACGACGGCGATCGGACCGGTCCGCTTCGACGACAAGGGCGATCTCAGCCAGAGTCTCTACCGTGTCTTCCGCTTCGACGGCACCCGCTTCGTGCCCTTGGAAAACAACTGATGTTCCGCACCGGTCCACGCAATCTCATCACCGATGTCATGGGCCTGCGCGTTGGCAATGCTTCCGACGCCAGGGTGAAGTCCGGCGTGACGACGGTCCTTTGCGACGAGCCGGCGGTCGCGGGAGTCCAGATTCTTGGCGGCGCGCCTGGCACCCGCGAGACCGATCTGCTGGAACCGCACAATTTGGTGGAGACGATCCATGCCGTGGTGCTGTCAGGCGGTTCGGCTTTCGGCCTCGATGCTGCCTCCGGCGTGCAGGCCGCATTGCGCGAACGCGGCATCGGCTTCGAGGTTGGCGGCTTCCGCGTACCGATCGTACCGGCGGCGATCCTCTTCGACCTGCGGAACGGCGGCGACAAGGACTGGGGCCGCTATCCCCCCTATCGCGACCTCGGCTACGAGTCGGTGCAGGCTGCCGCAGTCGATTTCCAATTTGGCACGGCGGGCGCGGGGACGGGTGCACTGACATCGGGGCTGAAGGGTGGCCTGGGTTCGGCCTCGACACTGCTGGACAATGGGATCACCATCGGCGCGCTGGCCGCCGTCAACCCGACCGGCTCGGTAACCGTCGGCCGCACCCGTCATTTCTGGGCGGCACCCTTCGAAATCGGCGATGAATTAGGCGGGCTTGGTTATCCCTCGCCGATGCCCGCGGACGCGAAGCGGATTTTGCTAAAATACCGCGACAAGGATCACGGTCGGAAGATGGACAGCGGCGGCAACACGACGATCGCGGTCATTGCCACGGACGCGGTTCTCACCAAGGCCGCCGCCAAACGCCTGGCGATTTCGGCGCATGACGGCTTCGTGCGCGCCATCTGGCCGACCCATACGCCGGCCGACGGGGATCTGGTGTTCGCACTGGCCACCGGCAAGAGCGGGGTCGAACTGACCGCCGACGCGGCAATCGACCTCTACGCCGCCGCCGGCGCCACTATGGCGCGCGCCATCAGCCGTGGTGTGTTTGCCGCGACGCCAGCCGACAACGACCTGTTTCCCGTCTGGTCGTCACGTCACTAGGCTGGCTAGAGCTTTGATCAAACCGGATCGGATTTTTCTTCCTCGAACGTCACCGCGACATCGGAATTCGCGGACAGCCACACCTTCTTGCCATCGACCTCGGCAACCAGGGCCAGGGAAATATAATGGTGATGGCCCTTGTGAGCCCCCTCGCCACTGTCGGCCTTGGTCAGCTTGATGCGCTGGCCATCGACCTTGTCGACGGTGCCGATATGCACGCCATCGGCGCCGACGACTTCCATGTGCTCACGAATTTTGCTGGTGTCGGTCATGTTAGCTTCTCCGTTGGGGTGGGTCTCCATGGGACTGCCGACAATAACAAATGACGAGCGGTTTGGATGCATCGGCCTTGGTCCGCACGACGTTTTGATCTCGTCGTGCTAGGGATCGAAGCGATCAGGCCGAAGGAGCGATGACAATGCGGACGCTTTTCCTGTTTGCCGTTTGCCTAGCCACGCAGTTCGCGGCGTCGATCGCCCAGGCCGGCGATGTCGCGGAGCTCGAAATCCTGGGCTTCACCCGAGATGGCGGCGTGTTCGCCTTCGAGGAGTACGGCATCCAGGACGGGTCGGGCTTTCCCTATGCCAACCGCTATTACATCGACACGAGCAACGACAGCTTTGTCAAGGGCACGCCGGTCAGGATCCGGCTCGACGACGAGAACGCAACGCTCGACGCTGCCCGCCTTCAGGCCCGGCAAAAGGGCGAGGCCATTGTCAGCCAGGCCGAGTTGAGTGCCAACCGCGGCATCACCGCCGGCTCCAACCCGGTGACCGAGCTTTCGGCCGATCCGCATCGCATAGTGGTCAATCCGCGGCCGATCTTCTCCCTTGTCGACCAGCCGCTCGAGTTCCGGCTCGACGAGATCGGCATGAATGACACCGAAGGTTGCGCCAGTCAGGGCGAGATCAATGGCTTCCGGCTGCTGCGTATCGAGGCGCGGGATGGCGGCACCACCAAATTGCTGCACGAGGACAAAGCGATCCCCAAGAGCCGGGGCTGCCCGAACGGCTACCGCATCGGCGCGGTGCAGACGTTCTCGATGGACAGCCTCAGCGCTTACGCGGTGCTGATCGCGGTGCGCCAGTATGGCTTCGAAGGGCCGGACTTTCGCTGGATCGCCGTGACCGGCCGCCTGTGACAGAGCTTGTCCAACCCGTCAGGCGCAATCGCGCCCTGCACCACCTTCGCGATGCCATGCCGACACTGCGTGCAGCGCTTCTCGGCGCCCTGCTGTGGGCCGCCACCACGGGCGCCAGCGCACTCGTCAACCTGGTGCTGGACAATTGGGTGACGCCGGGCAAGATCGGCACCGTGTTCCTGCTGTTTGCCGTCGGCGGCGCCCTGGCCTTTCCGGTTGGCCTGTTTGCCGCACGACTGGTTTCGCTCGGAAGGGGCCGGGAGGTCGCCTTCGCGGCGACATTCGTAGGGCTTGCTGCCGCAACGATCGGCCTCACCGCCCTGCTGTATGCCCTACAATACCGCTCCTATTATGCCGAATGGCATGCGCCCGTATTCACCCTCACCTGGGGCTTTCAGCTCGCCTTCACGATGGCGGTGGCGTCCTACCAGTTCGTTGTGCTGGGCATCCGGCTCTATTTCCCGCTTGGTTTCATCGCCTTGTTCGCCGTCAGCTTCTGGTTTGCACGGCAGCAGCGTTGAGCATTTGGTCCGCCTCTGTTAGGACGCGGACAGATCCCTCCGATACATCAGGAATGACCGATGATCCCTCGCTATTCCCGGCCGGAAATGGTCGCCATCTGGTCGCCCGAAACCCGGTTTCGCATCTGGTTCGAAATCGAGGCCCATGCCTGCGACGCGCTGGCCGAACTGGGTGTCATCCCCAAGGAAGCGGCCAAAACGATCTGGGAAAAGGGAAGCGCGGCCGAATTCGATGTCGAGAAGATCGACGCGATCGAGCGCGTCACCAAGCATGACGTTATCGCCTTCCTCACCCATCTTGCCGAATTCGTCGGGCCCGACGCGCGCTTCATCCATCAGGGCATGACGTCTTCGGACGTGCTCGACACCTGCTTTGCTGTGCAACTCACCCGCGCCAGCGACATTTTGCTGGCCGACATCGATACGTTGCTTGCAGCGCTCAAGCGCCGCGCCTTCGAGCACAAGGACACCGTCACCATCGGCCGCAGCCACGGCATTCATGCCGAGCCGACGACCTTCGGCATCAAGCTGGCGCAGGCCTATGCCGAATTCTCGCGCTGCCGCGAGCGGCTGGTGCACGCGCGCGAAGACATTGCCACCTGTGCGATTTCGGGCGCGGTCGGCACCTTCGCCAACATCGAGCCCTATGTCGAGGAACATGTGGCGGCAAAGCTCGGACTGAAGCCGGAACCGGTGTCGACGCAGGTGATTCCGCGCGACCGCCACGCCATGTTCTTCGCGACCCTCGGCGTCGTCGCCTCCTCGATCGAGCGGCTGGCGACCGAGGTCCGGCATCTGCAGCGCACCGAAGTGCTGGAAGCGGAAGAGTATTTTTCGCCGGGCCAGAAAGGCTCGTCGGCGATGCCGCACAAACGCAACCCGGTGCTGACCGAAAACCTCACCGGCCTTGCCCGCATGGTGCGCTCCATGGCGCTGCCGGCGATGGAGAACGTGGCGCTCTGGCACGAGCGCGACATCTCGCACTCCTCGGTCGAGCGCATGATTGGCCCGGACGCCACCGTGACGCTCGATTTCGCGCTGTCACGCCTGACCAGCGTGGTCGACAAGCTGGTCGTCTATCCCGAGAACATGCTGAACAACATGAACAAGTTTCGCGGTCTTGTGCATTCGCAACGCGTCATGCTGGCGCTGACGCAGGCCGGCCTGTCACGCGAGGACTCCTACCGGCTGGTGCAGCGCAACGCCATGAAGGTGTGGGAACAAGGCGCTGATTTTCTTGAGGAACTTCTGGCCGACAAGGAAGTGACAGCCGCGCTGCCGGAGGCGCAAATCCGCGAGAAATTCGACCTAGGCTACCACACCAAGCACGTCGACACGATCTTCAAGCGGGTGTTCGGAGGGGTGAGTTAGCTTCTTCTCCCGTCACCATACGGGGAGAAAAACGCTCCCGCAGACGCCTCCGCCAATCAAGCCTTACCCGGCACGGTCCTGATCACCGTGCCCCAAGGATCCTCACGGGTCGTTTCGCTGCTCACATTGTCCGAACGCATCTCGACCCAGGCAAGGCCCGAGCGGGAGGGGTCGCGGCGGCCGGCGCCGGCGCTTTGCCAGGCATTGGCGCCGATGTGGTGGTGATAATGCCCCGACGACAGGAACACCGCCTGGCCGCGATATTTGGCGACTGTGTCGAAGCCGAATTCCTGGTTCCACCAGGCTTCTGCCTCTTCCGGCCTGCCGACGCGCAGGTGGACATGGCCGACAATGCTGTTTTCCGGCGCGCCTTGCCATCCCGCATCGCCGGCCGGCACTTCGGCAACGACAGACGGAATGTTCATCCGCTCGGTCGCCATGGCGATCTTGTCGCCGTTCCATTTCCAATCCTGCGGGCGGCGGTCGGCATAGATTTCGATGCCGTTGCCCTCGGGGTCGGTCAGGTAGAGCGCTTCGCTGACCAGATGGTCCGAAGCGCCCTCGATAATGATCTTGTCTGAGATGGCGTGGTTGATCCAGCGTCCGAGATCGGCACGGCTGGGCAGCAGGAAAGCCGTATGGAACAGGCCGGCGCTGCGCGGATCGTCCGGTTTGGCAGAGCTGTCCGGCTCAAGGACCAGCAGTGGACGGCTGCCGGCGCCGAGCGTGATCGCGCCGTCGGCGCGGCTCAATTCCCGCAGTCCGACGACTTTACGATAATAGGCGGCAAGACTGTCGGCATCGCGCGCCTTCAGTCCGACGCGGGCGACGCTCACCGGCGTGGTGGCGGCAAATGGCAGTTCGCTCATCATTGTCTCCGTTGCGGCGACGTCTCGCGAAGCTCCCAAAGCCAGGAGCCCGGCGGCGCCGATCATTTTACGTCGTGTCAGCCCCAAAGTCCCGGTCCTCCACGGCTGTTTCTCTCCTAGAAGAGATCGTCGATCTTCATCGTTCACACAAGACAGCGAAAAGCGAACATGTTGTTCACCGTTACGACCGGAAGCCTGCCCATCGAAGGTTGCATGAGGCAATCGCGCTCGCTATCTGAGCGCCATGAAAGTCAAGGACGCAGATATTCTGATCATTCCCGGATACACCAATTCGGGGCCTGAGCATTGGCAGACCCGCTGGCAATCCAAACTGTCGACGGCGCGTCGCGTGGAGCAGGCCGAATGGTCGAAGCCGCTGCGCGAGGACTGGACGGCGAGCGTCGCCAAGGCAGTCAACGAGGCCGAAAGACCTGTTGTTCTCGTAGCCCATTCGCTGGGTGTGGCCGCGGCCGTGCAAGCCATTCCGCAGTTCCGGAAGCCGGTCGCCGGCGCCTTCTTCGTGGCACCGCCGGACGTCGCGAATCCCAAGATCAAGCCGAGACATCTGATGACCTTCGGCCCCTATCCTCGCGAACCGCTGCCGTTTCCCTCCATCGTGATCGCCAGCCGCAACGACCCCTTCTGCCCTTTCGATGTCGCCGAGGACATCGCCGGTGCCTGGGGCTCGCTGTTCATCGATGCCGGAGAAACCGGCCATCTCAGCGAGGATTCAGGCTTTGGCCCCTGGCCCGAGGGATCCATGACCTTCGCCAAATTCCTGACGGACCTGTGAGGCGCGCCAAAATCAACGCACGATGGCATTCGATCAAACTGCGGGACTCGAATAAATGATAATTTAAGAGGGCTAGCATTAATTATTCAGAGGCAGCGGAAAGTGCTTCCGAATGATGATCTGTGCTTGAACCGGGCTGCCAATTCTTCGCTCTTGAAACAGAGGCCAATGCTTGCGCAAGGACGCTTCACTCGAATTTCTGAGAGGTGTCGCGGCGCTCGTCGTTCTGAACGGCCATCTTTTGAGAGCTTTTGCGCCGTTAGCGGAAGGTGACGGAGACCAGGCTGCGCAATCCCTGAAGAGGGGTCTTGCTTTCGTTGCTTTCAATGGCGGCTCTGCCGTCTATTTGTTCTTCGTCCTGTCCTCGTACGTGCTTGTGAAACGCTATTTTCAATCCCGCAAAGCAGAAGATTTGTTGCTAGGAGCGATAAAGCGCCTACCTCGTCTGGCCGGCCCCGTGCTGGTTGCGGTTCTGTCATCCTGTATCCTCTTCAAGCTCGATCTGTATTTTTTCAGCGATGCCGCCGCCGTTACCCAATCCACGTGGCTGAGCAGATTCGGCAATGCTCCAAAGCTGCTTTCACCGGAGACCGCGAGCTTCGCCGACGCGTTCATGGAAGGGGCGTGGCGGACATTCATCTATGGCGACAAATCCTATGACAGTAGCCTGTGGACCATGACGGTCGAGTTCTGGGGGAGCATGATGACCTTCGCCCTCGCCCCGATCATCTTCTCCCTCCAGGGCCGCTGGATGCTGCTGTCATGGTTCGGCGTGGCCGCAGGCACATTCCTGGCATTGCAATTCAGCTTCCTCGTTTGCGCCTTTCCGGCCAGTCTCCTGCTCTATTCTCTTCTCGCCATGGAGTTTCGTCCCAATCGGTGGGTGAGAGGTGCGATGGTGACGGTTTCCGTGGCGCTGCTGGGCTATGCAGGAGATGCTGTCGGAATATACCGGCCCTTCGCCGTGCTCGATTTTGCAGCTTCCGATATCGGTTTGCGGCTAGCTTGCGTGGCCATCCCGGCAAGCATCATGCTGGTTTACGCCATGCTGAGCATGGATGACCCACCGTCATGGCTCTCCGGCAAGGCCGCACGTTTCCTGGGCGACCTGTCTTTCCCGCTCTACCTCGTGCATGTACCCGTTATCTGCTCGTTGGGATCATGGGTCCTGTTGGCAAGCGACTCCGCCGCACTCGGCGCTGCCGCCGCGATATCTGGGTCGATCCTCGCGGCATTGCCGCTGATGGCTTTCAACAACTGGTGGGTCCAGGCGCTCGGCGCTCTGTTCGACAAAAATCAGACGCGGCGGATCGGCCGCCACGGCGCTCGCCGTGGCAAAGGCCTGAGCAAACACGCTGGCGACAACAGTCCGCTGCTTCAGGATCCGATCGAGTCCCGCATGTCCTTGAGCAGGGTCTTTGCTCCCAATGAAATCAGCGCGTGCTCGGAGCCCGTGGCGAGCAGGCGGTAGCCCATCGACACGACGCGGCCGGCGATAGCCGGTTCGACGACGTAGATCGCCGCATGCTTGCCGGCCTTGCGGGTGCGCTCGGCAACCGAGGCCACCGTCTCCATCATGCTTTCCAGCGTGGAATTGACCGTGGCACCGTTGGTCCAAGCGATTGAGAAGTCGGACGGCCCGAGGAAAATGCCGTCGATGCCGGGCGTGTCGAGGATGCCGCCAAGCGCGTCGAGCGCAGCGCGCGTCTCGACCATCGCAAAAGCCATGGTGCGCTGATTGGTGTCGCGCAGCCATTCGGCATAGTCGCCCTTGCCATGGCGGGGAAAGGCATAGGTCGGACCCCACGAGCGCTCGCCGAGTGGGGGATATTTCATGGCCGCTGCGAACAGCTTTGCATCTGCCACGGAGTTGACCATCGGCGCAATGACCGCCTCGGCGCCGAAATCGAGAGCACGGCTGGCCATGTCGAAACGGCCAACGGGAATGCGCACCAGCGCCGGCTTGCCCAGGGCTAGTACCGGTGCCAGGCCGCGCAGGACGCTGTCCTCGTGATGGCCGCCATGCTGCATGTCGAGGGTGACGGCATCGAAGTCCTGCCTGGCAAGGATCTCCACGGTCAAGGCGTCCGGCACGCCCGACCAGGCGGTTACCAGCGTTTCATCCGCGGCAAGACGGGACTTTAGGGACATCTGATCTCTTTCCTCGTTAACGTCGGCAGTTTCAGCCGGAAACCGCAGCAAAGGCAAAGAAAAACCGCCCGGATCGGCCGGGCGGTTCATTGGTCCAGATAAGGGCCGGATCAGGTGTTCTTGATCTGCTCGATCGCCTGCGCCATCATTTCGTCCATGGTGCGGCGGATCTGGTGATCGGACTGCTCGACGCCGGCGGCATCGAAATCCTTGCGGATCTTGCGGAACACGTCGTGGTCGCCGGCTTCCTCGATGTCGGAAACAACGACTTCCTTGGCGTAGGCGTCGGCATCGGCGCCGGATTTTCCGAGCTTTTCGGCGGCCCACAGACCAAGCGCCTTGTTCCGCCGCGCCGAAGCCTTGAACCGAAGCTCCTCGTCGAATGCGAATTTGCGTTCGAAGCCCTCTTCGCGGTCTTTCATGCTGCTCATGGCGTCCCTCCGGGTCAAATCCGATTCGTTGGCAATGGATATGTGTGTTGCCGAAGCACAAACCAAAAGGTCGCGGGCCGGTCAATATGCTTCGTCATATGCTGCGCTGCGGCATTTCAGTCCCGAAAGCGGTTGATTGGAAGGAATTGCCGATTGAGCAAACGGTGTGATTGGGATAGACCCGGCATTGAACGTCACCGTCGCCGCATTAGTTCAGGCGGACGGACAGGAAGTGGTCGCTTGCCGCCTGCCCGCAAATCCAGAGAAAAATTCAAATGAAAAATCGCCGCCGCATTTATGAAGGCAAGGCCAAGATCCTCTATGAAGGTCCCGAGCCGGGCACGCTGATCCAATTCTTCAAGGATGACGCAACCGCGTTCAACAAGAAGAAGCACGAGGTCATCGACGGCAAGGGTGTGCTCAACAACCGCATTTCCGAATACATCTTCAACCATTTGAACCGCATGGGCATCCCGACCCACTTCATCCGCCGGCTCAACATGCGCGAGCAGCTGATCAAGGAAGTCGAGATCATCCCGCTCGAGGTGGTGGTGCGCAATGTCGCCGCCGGTTCGCTGTCCAAGCGCCTCGGCATCGAGGAAGGCACCGTCCTGCCGCGTTCGATCATCGAATTCTACTACAAGGCCGACGCGCTCGACGATCCGATGGTTTCGGAAGAACACATCACGGCGTTCGGCTGGGCAAGCCCGCAGGAGATCGACGATGTCATGGCGCTGGCCATCCGCGTCAACGATTTCCTCTCCGGCCTGTTCATGGGGGTCGGCATCCAGCTCGTCGACTTCAAGATCGAGTGCGGTCGCCTGTTCGAGGGCGACATGATGCGCATCGTCGTGGCCGACGAGATTTCGCCGGATTCCTGCCGCCTGTGGGACGTGGCGACGCAGGACAAGCTCGATAAGGACCGTTTCCGCCGCGACATGGGCGGTCTCGTCGAGGCCTATCAGGAAGTCGCCCGTCGCCTCGGTATCATGAACGAGAACGAGCCGCCGCGTCCCACCGGTCCGGTGCTTGTCGCCTCGACCGACGGCCTCAAAGGCAAGCCGCACTGACAGCGGCTTGCGCCTCAACTTCAGAACAGGAGCATGTCCAGCGTGATCAAGGCCCGCATTACCGTCACCCTCAAGAATGGTGTGCTCGACCCGCAAGGCAAGGCGATCGAACATGCGCTGTCGGGGCTGGGCTTCGATGGCGTCGGCGCGGTACGGCAGGGCAAGGTGTTTGACGTCGAACTGGCGGAAAGCGACAAGGCCAAGGCCGAAGCCGATCTGAATGCCATGTGCGACAAGCTGCTGGCCAACACGGTGATCGAGAATTATAGTGTGACACTTACCTGAGGTTGTCTCGGAGGCAGTATGCCTGAAGTCACCAATGAGTTGATGTTCGAGCTGCTGGAGCCCGTGCATCACGACATTGGTGAGCTTCGTCAGGACGTTTCCGAGACAAAACGGGAATTGAATGTGATGCGGGTCACATGGTGGCAACGCAAAGTGACATCCATAACATCCATGGCATTCTCACCCGCCAGGACGATCGACTTGAACGCATAGAACGCCGTCTCGGCCCGCGCGAGCTTGCCGAAGCACAAAGGCCTTACGAACCAAAATGAAATCAGCTGTCGTCCTTCTCCCTGGCCTCAACCGCGACCGCGACATGATCGCGGCGCTGACCAAGATTTCCGGACAGGCGCCGGCAACCGTCTGGCAGACCGACACCGAAATTCCCGATGTCGACCTGATCGCCATCCCCGGCGGCTTTTCCTTCGGCGACTATCTGCGCTGCGGCGCGATCGCGGCACGCATGCCGGTCATGCGGGCGGTCGCCGAAAAGGCTGCGAAGGGCGTCATGGTCATCGGCGTCTGCAACGGTTTCCAGATTCTCGTCGAAGCCGGTCTGCTGCCAGGTGCGCTGATGCGCAACACCTCGCTGAAATTCGTCTGCCGGCAGGTCAAGCTCGAGATCGCCAACGCCAACACCATGTTCACGCGTCGCTACCAGCCGGGCCAGATCATCCGCTCACCGGTGGCGCATCACGACGGGAATTACTTTGCCGACGCGGAAACCCTCGCCCGCCTCGAAGGCGAAGGCCAGGTGGTGTTCCGTTATGCCGAAGGCACCAACCCGAACGGCTCGATCAACGACATCGCCGGCATCGTCAACGAACAAGGCAATGTGCTCGGCCTGATGCCGCATCCCGAGAATCTGATAGAAGCAGCACACGGCGGCAATGACGGCAGAGCGCTGTTCGAAGGCGCCTTGGGCATTGCCGCTTGAAGTTTGCAACCGCAACCTTAAGAATTGCGGCAATTCAAGATCATAGCGTGAGGGAGAGACGGTCATGAAACTCTATTCGCGGCCGTTGTCGCCCTACTCTTCGATCGTGCGGGCGCTGGCCTATGTCAAGGACGTGCCGATCAAGATCATCGCGCCGCCGCCCGGTTTTCCGATCCCCGAGGCGTTTCGCGCCATCTCGCCAATGAACCGGATTCCGGTTCTGATCACCGGCTCGGGCGAAACGATCGTCGAATCGGTGGTCATCGCCGAATACCTCGAGGAACGGTTTCCCGAACCGGCGCTGTTGCCGTCCGATTCGAAGGACCGCGCGCTGGTGCGCATGTTTGCCCGCATCGTCGATCTCGACGTGCTCACACCGACGATGAAGCTTTTCGAACTGCATTTCGTGCCGAAGGGCAACACTGCCGAGATCGACGCCCAATTCGTCCGTCTACACCATGGGCTGGCCGCCATCGAGGCACGCATGGCGCAAGGCCCCTTCGCGCTCGGCAGCGACATCAGTTTCGCCGATGCCTGGCTGACGCCGACGCGGTTCATCTTCAACAATTTCCGAGCCATGACCGGCCGCCACGACCTGCTCGACGCCTATCCCAGATTCGATGCCTATGAGCAGATCGCCTCGCAGCATCCGGCATTGTCCAGGGTGTGGGGCGAGATGACCGACGGCCTGAAGAACTTTCTGTCCGAACTCGAAATGGGTGCCGCTTGATCAAGAACAGGACGATCGCCCTGATCGCCGTGTCAGGCTTTGCCTTGGCATCTTGTCAATCGAGCCCCAAGATTACCCCCGTGCCGTCGGGCAAGAGCGCCGCGCTGCTGTCCATGGAACAGGTGGCGATATCGGCCCACAAATGCTGGATCGCCAGCAAGGATCCGGCCTTCAAGCAATATCAGATGGCCAATGAGCTGAACTCGTTCAGCGGCACGCCGCGCTTCCTTCTGGTGCCGGCCAAGCACTATGGCGGCAAACCGTTGCTGGTCGTGCAGGCACAGGGCAATTCAAGCCGTGTCGACGTCTTCGGACCGTTGATGAACGACCCGCTTGGCGCACGCATCAGCTCTGATATCGCGCGCTGGCAGGCGGGCAATCCGGCCTGCGCGGCCACCGCCTGAGCCAGCCATGGGCCGGTTCCTGCAGATCGCGGGATTGGCTGTTGGCCTGATAGCGCTCGCTTTGCAGTTCTCGATCACCATTCCGGCTTCGATGGAAGCGGGCCGCGGCGTTCTCGGCTCAATCGTGTTCTATTTCAGCTTCTTCGCCATTCTGACCAACATTGGCGCCGTGCTGGTGCACGCCTCGCTGTTGTCGTCCAGCTTCCATGCATGGCTGCCGGCCTTTGCCGGACCGCGGATGCGCGCGGGCGTCGCGGCTTCGATCACCCTGGTCTTCATTGTCTATGCCACGGTTCTGGCGCGGCTCTGTTCCTGCTCTGCGACGTCCTGCTGCACTACGTGACGCCGGTGGTGTTCGTGCTGTGGTGGCTGATATCGGGCGTCGATGGCAGGACGCGATGGAGCGACATCTCCTGGTGGGTGCTCTATCCCATCGCCTATCTGGCCCATCGCCTATCTGGCCCATCGCCTATCTGGCCTATGCGCTGATGCGCGCGCCGCTGGCGGGCGAAATGCCCTACCCCTTCCTCGATGTCACCAGGAACGGCGTTGAGAGCGTCGCCGTGGCCGCGCTCGCCATAACCATACTTTTCCTGGTGATATGCGTCGTCGCCGTTTTCGTCGACCATGCGATCGGGCGCCTCGGGAGCAAAGACGCCCGATAGATTGGCCACTATTCCCAGAGCGGCTTGATGCCTTCGCGGTGAGCGTCGCAGCGTGAGATGCCGATGTCCTTGAGTTGATCGTCGGTCATCTCCAGCAGCGCCAGCCGGCCGCGCTGGCGCTCAAGCAGATGGTCGATCCATTTCGCCAGCGTGCTGACCACTTGTACAACCCGGCCGGCGAAGCCGCGCTGCCCGGAGGGGCGAGCAGGCTGGCCGAGCAATTGGGTTCCGGAGCGGCGAAATGTTTCGATTGTATTCATTTTCTTTCTGCCCAAATGTCAATTGCACCCTTGGTTTGGTGCGCTACTGATATGTATTGACTCCCAATACGGTGCAATATAGAAAATTGTCACCATGACAAATTGGATTCCAGATCTCACCGGTTCAGGACCGCTGTATCAGCGTCTCGCGGATTCCATCGAGACCGATATCGACCGAGGAGTGATCGGCGCGGGGGCGAAGCTGCCGCCGCAGCGCGACCTTGCCTACGACATCGGCGCCACGGTCGGCACTGTCGGGCGGGCCTATCAATTGCTGCGCGAGCGCGGTCTCGTCAGCGGCGAAGTCGGACGCGGTACCTATGTGCTCAGTCAAAACATCGGGGTTACGAAGCCGGAGGCGCCCGACACAAGCGTGGAGGGCACGCGCTATGTCGATGCCCCCAAGGGCAAGTTGCGGTTCGACAGCACGGCCGCCCCAGATATTGGCCAGGGCGCCGTTGTAGCCGACGTCCTGTCGCGCACCGCACAGGACCATCCGCATGAGATTTCAAGTTACACACGCGACTTCCCGGATCGCTGGTACGAAGCCGGCGCCCGGTGGCTGTCCCGGAATGCCTTCCGGCCAACGATCGATACAATCGTCCCCACCCTTGGTACCCATGCCGCGGTGATGGCGGCGATCGCGGCCCTGACCACGCCCGGCGACTACGTCGCCTTCGAGCACCTCACCTACTCCCAGATTTCCCGCAGCGCCGGCCTGATCGGCCGGCGCACCGCGCTGGTGGCATCGGACGATGAAGGCCTCGACCCGGCGGATTTCGAACGCGTCTGCGCGCAAAAGCACCCCAAGATGATCTTCCTGATACCGACGGCGCAGAATCCGACCTTGGTGACCTTGTCGTCGGCGCGACGCGAGGCGATTGCGCGTGTCGCCCGTGATTACAACGTCATCCTGATCGAGGATGACCTCTACGGCCATTTGACCGACGACCCGACACCGCTGCTTGCCGAATTCGCGCCCGAACGCACCATCATCGCCGGCGGCCTGTCGAAATCGGTCGCCGCCGGACTGCGTGGCGGCTGGCTCTCCTGCCCACCCGCCTATCGCCATCGCATCCGGGTCGCCCATAAAATGATGACAGGCGGCATGCCATTCCTGCTGGCGGAGGTGAATGCCCGGCTGGTGCTTTCCGGTCAGGCCAGCGAAATCCGCAAGCGCAGCATCGCGGAGATCAGCGCCCGCATGTCCATAGTGCGCGAAAGTTTGGCGGGCTTCTCATTCAAATCGCACGACAAAGTGCCGTTCGTCTGGCTCACCCTGCCCGACCCATGGCTTTCCGGTACGTTCAAGAATGCCTGCCTGGAGCATGGCGTGCTGATCGACGATGAGGATGAGTTCAAGGCGGGGCGCTCGGAGCGGGTTTTCCATGGGGTTCGCTTCGGCGTCTCGCAGCCGAACCGGCGCGAGGATATTGCCGGCGGCGTCGGCGTGATCAGGCGGCTGCTGGATGAGGGCCGCGCGGGCTACGACAGTTTTTCCTGAACCGTTCGCGGCCACGCTTCCCTGCTTGCCTCGAGACGCCGCCGTGTGAAACCGGGACTTGTCGGAACCGGACCCGGATCAGCCTTCGGCCTTGAAGTTCTTGGCTTCCTTCTCGGCTTTTTCCTTGCCGTGCTTCTCAGCCAATTCCTTGGCCTGCCGCGGCGAAACGTCGGTGGTCTCCGCGATATGGAGAGCTTCCTTGTCCGAGAGGCGATTGTCGTTCTTGCCTTGCTTGGTAGCCATGGTCTGTCTCCTCGGGTGATAGCGACCTAACGACCGGGGCATCAGAGCGTTCCCAATTTTGGTTTTGCGGGCAATTGAAAGCTGGGGGACGCCTTTCGCTGTTCACCAAAAGGCCCGCTGCGGTCTGTCGCGGTCGTCACCCCTGTTGCTTTCTGCCTTTTTCCTCAGCCGACGGGTGTATCGGCCGCAAGGCTTGCGATAAGAGGAGACTCAAAATCCCCGCTCCATGGACATAAATCGCCGCCCATGACCATTTCCAATTCCGTCCCGATCACACCAGACCTTATCGCCTCGCACGGCCTGAAGCCGGACGAGTATCAGCGCATCCTCGATCTGGTCGGGCGCGAGCCGAGCTTCACCGAACTCGGCATCTTCTCGGCGATGTGGAACGAGCACTGCTCCTACAAATCCTCGAAGAAATGGCTGCGCACCTTGCCGACGACCGGGCCGCAGGTCATCCAGGGCCCAGGCGAGAATGCCGGCGTGGTCGACATCGGTGACGGCGACTGCGTCGTCTTCAAGATGGAAAGCCACAACCACCCCTCCTTCATCGAACCCTATCAGGGTGCGGCGACCGGCGTCGGCGGCATCTTGCGCGACGTCTTCACCATGGGCGCGCGGCCGATCGCGGCGATGAACGCGCTGCGCTTTGGCGCGCCCGACCACCCCAAGACGAGGCATCTGGTCGCGGGCGTGGTTTCCGGCGTCGGCGGCTACGGCAATGCATTCGGCGTGCCGACGGTCGGCGGCGAAGTCAATTTCGACGCCCGCTACAATGGCAACATCCTGGTCAACGCCTTTGCCGCGGGCCTTGCCAAGACCGATGCCATCTTCCTGTCCGAGGCAAAGGGCGTCGGCCTGCCGGTGGTCTATCTCGGCGCCAAGACCGGCCGTGATGGCGTCGGCGGCGCCACCATGGCCTCGGCCGAATTCGACGACAAGATCGACGAGAAGCGCCCGACCGTGCAGGTCGGCGATCCCTTCACCGAAAAATGCCTGCTGGAGGCCTCTCTCGAATTGATGGCTTCGGGCGCCGTTATCGCCATCCAGGACATGGGTGCTGCCGGCCTCACCTGTTCGGCGGTCGAAATGGGCGCCAAGGGCGACCTCGGCATCGAACTCGACCTCGACAAGGTGCCGGTGCGCGAGGAGCGCATGAGCGCCTACGAGATGATGCTGTCGGAAAGCCAGGAGCGCATGCTGATGGTGCTGCGCCCCGAAAAAGAGAAGGAAGCCCAGGCGATCTTCCACAAATGGGGCCTCGACTTCGCCATCGTCGGCAAGACCACCGACGATCTGCGCTTCCGCGTGCGGCACCAGGGGAACGAGGTCGCCAACCTGCCGATCAAGGATCTCGGTGACAAGGCTCCCGAATACGATCGCCCTTGGGTCGAGCCGAAGAAGCCGGCGCCGCTTGCCGCCAACGATATCCCGCGGGCCGACCTCGCCGATGCGCTGCTGAAGCTGCTTGGCGGACCAGACCTGTCTTCGCGCCGCTGGGTGTGGGAACAGTACGACACGCTGATCCAGGGCAATTCGCTGCAGCTTCCGGGCGGTGATGCCGGCGTGGTGCGGGTCGAGGGCCATCCGACCAAGGCGCTGGCCTTCTCCTCCGACGTGACGCCGCGCTATTGCGAGGCCGACCCCTATGAGGGCGGCAAGCAGGCGGTGGCCGAATGCTGGCGCAACCTGACCGCCACCGGCGCGCTGCCGCTCGCCGCCACCGACAATCTCAATTTCGGCAATCCCGAACGGCCTGAGATCATGGGCCAACTGGTCGGCGCGGTGAAAGGCATCGGCGACGCCTGCCGGGCGCTTGGTTTCCCGATCGTGTCGGGCAATGTCTCGCTCTACAACGAGACCAACGGCCAGGGCATCCTACCGACACCGACCATCGGCGGCGTCGGCCTGATATCAGACTGGTCGAAGATGGCGCGGATCGGTTTCGCCGCGGAGGGCCAGATGATCCTGCTGGTCGGCGCACCGGCTTCCTGGGGAACGCATCTTGGCCAGTCCGTCTATTTCAGGGATGTCCACGGCCGAACCGACGGCCCGCCGCCGCCGGTCGACCTCGAACACGAGAAGCGCGTCGGCGACCATGTACGCTCGTTGATCGCATCCGGCATCGTCACTGCCGCGCATGACGTCTCCGATGGCGGCATTGCGGTGGCGCTAGCCGAAATGGCGATGGCGTCGGGCATCGGCGCGACCGTTCCCGGGCTTGTCGGTACCGATCCGATCCCGGTCTGGTTCGGCGAAGACCAGGGCCGCTATCTGCTGACGCTATCGATCGATCCGCATGGCGATGAATGGGACGCCATCCGCAAGCAGCAGGGCGAACTCGGCATTTTCGCGCCGTGGATCGGCTCGACCGGGGGCGCCGCGCTGAAGCTGGGCGATGCCAGGGCAATCCCTGTCAGCGACTTGACCGCCGCCCATGAAGGCTGGTTCCCGCGCTTCATGGATCAGGCCAATTGACCAGAGCATGATCCCGAAAAGTGGAACCCCGTTTTCTCGGACAAACGGAAAACCGTTTTGTCCAGAGATCCCGCTCAATCACAAGAAACTGGCCCTCCGGGCGCTGCTTGCAGTCGTATTCTGGCCGTCGCTGTTCTTCTTCTGGTGCCTCGGGCCATTCGTCTTCTTCCTGCTCTCGACGACATCGAGCGAGGTTTGTCCCAGGCTGGAAACGCGCGGAGAATTCCTCGCCGCGGCCAACGGCACGCTTCCGATGCTTGTCCTGCAGAACCTCATCTATGCGGTTCCGATCGTCTGCCTGGTGCTCTGGAATCGGCTTCTGCCGGACCAGGCGCGGACAAGACACGTCGTCACCTGCATCAAGCTTTTCGCCGTCTCGGCCGTCTTGGGGGCCTTGTGGGAGTACGGCTCTTCGCTTGTCTGCGATGGTTATGGCCAGCCGTTCTTCTCGCCTGCCTGGCGAATGACCAGCTATCTGCCGATCGCCAACATGGCGGTCAACATCCCGCTCTACGTGCTGGTCTTCAGCCTTGGCCGCGCCTTCTCGATGCGCGAGGATGAGCCGGCGCAGGGGCCGGGTGAAAGCATCGCCTGAACACCAGCAGAACGGACACTGGACAGAACCGCTTCAATCCGGATTGGAAAGGCTCTAGGCTTGCCCGACTCTCATCGCAGGGGCCGCCGCGCCGCCGCCCTCCCGAAACAGGAATTTCCGCAATGGCAATGGATGCCCACGACATCGAGAAACTGATCAAGGACGGCATACCGGATGCCCGTGTGACGATTCGCGACCTCGCCGGTGACGGCGACCACTACGCCGCTGAGGTCGTGGCCGAGAGCTTTCGCGGAAAAAGCCGCGTCCAGCAGCATCAGATGGTCTATGACGCATTGAAGGGCAATATGGGCGGCGTGCTGCACGCGCTGGCGCTGCAGACCAGCGTTCCCGACTGAGGCATTTCCACCCGACACGCTTGGCCCAAAACCGGCCATTCTTTGCGCCATTCGGGTGACGGCACGGCTAAAGTCTTGTTTCGGGCAACCTATGGGTTTATTTGAGGGACATGTTTCGAGCCTGACTCCCACAGGCGTGAAAGGATATTCCATGAGCGGCATCAACGACTACATCGATAATGAAGTGAAGGGCAACGACGTCGTCCTTTTCATGAAGGGCACGCCGGGCTTCCCCCAATGCGGATTTTCCGGCCAGGTGGTCCAGATCCTCGACTATATCGGCGCCGACTACAAAGGCGTGAACGTTCTGGACTCCGCCGAACTGCGCCAGGGCATCAAGGACTATTCCAACTGGCCGACAATCCCGCAACTCTACGTCAAGGGCGAATTCGTCGGCGGCTGCGATATCATTCGCGAAATGTTCCAGGCCGGCGAGTTGCAGACCTTCCTGGTCGAGAAGGGCGTGAGCGTCAAAGGCGCCGCCTGACTTCCGTTCAGGCATGTCGATTTCGACATGCCCAGGCCACCGAGGCGGCCCCACCTCGGCAACTTTACAAGCCCGGATCCCGGGACCAGGACGAGCCAAATGCGCCGGCCCGCCGGCGCGTTTTCGTTTGAGAGATCGGACTTGCCGTGGACCAGCAGAAATCAGCGCCGCAAGGGGCAAGCACCTTGCCTCGGGCAGGCCAATTGCCGATTCCGCGCTGGGAGTTCATTGCGCTCTGCGCCGCGCTGATGGCGCTCAATTCGCTAGCCATCGACATCATGCTGCCGGCGCTGCAGCAGATCGGCGCTTCGCTCGGGGTCGAGAACGAGAATCATCGGCAATATGTTGTCACCGCCTACATACTGGGTTTCGGCGGCGGACAACTGTTCTTCGGGCCGATCTCGGACCGGTTCGGGCGCCGCTCGCCGCTTGTCGCCGGCCTGATTATCTATGTGGCGGCGGCCGCCGCGGCCGCCATCGCGCCGAGCTTTGAAACGCTCTTGATATGCCGCGCCGTGCAAGGCCTTGGCGCGGCAGCCACGCGCGTCATAGCGGTTTCGATCGTGCGTGATACATTCGACGGCCGGCGTATGGCCGAGGTCATGTCGCTGATCTTCATGGTGTTCATGGCGATCCCGGTCGTGGCTCCAGGCATCGGCCAGTTCATCATGCTGTTCGCGACCTGGCATTGGATATTCGTCACCATGGCTGTCGGAGCTATGATCGTCTCGGCTTGGTCGCTGCTGCGCCTGCCCGAGACGCTGCATCCCGAATATCGCCGGCCACTGACGGTTTCATCCATCCTCGGCGGTTTCCGCATCGTGCTCACCAACCGCATCGCGCTCTGCTATGCCTTCGCCAGCACGTTCATCTTCGGCGCCATGTTCGGCTTCATCGCCTCGGCGCAGCAGATCTACGTCAACATCTTCGACGTCGGCGAGATGTTTCCCGTCATCTTCGCCGGTGTCGCGGGCGTACTCGCCTTCTCCAACTATCTGAACTCGCGCCTCGTCGGCCGCGTCGGCATGCGCCGCCTGTCGCAAAGCGCGCTACTGCTGTTTCTGGTGATCAGCCTGGCCTGGCTGGTGGTTTCACTGGAAACGAAGATGCCGCTCTGGCTGTTCATCACCTTCTTTGCCAGTGCCATGCTGCCGTTTGGCTGTCTTGGAGCCAATTTCAATGCGTTGGCCATGGAGCCGCTTGGCCAGTTGGCCGGCACGGCGTCGTCCATCCTGGGTTTCATGCAGACTTTTCTCGGCGGCATTCTCGGCACGCTGATCGGCCAGGCTTTCAACGGCACGGTGACGCCGCTGGCCGCCGGTTTCTGCAGCGTCTCGGTCGCCGCGCTGCTGATGATCCTGTTTGCCGAGCGCGGCAAGATGTTCCAGCCGCAGAACGCCCCCGTTTCAGGCCACGTCACCGACCTGCACTGATTTTCGTTTGCTGGTGGTGTCAGGATGCGCCTTCAAGCGCCGCGGTGAAGCGAGGAGAGAGCATTCGCCCCGCGATCGCTCTGCCCATGCCATCCGAAAAGGGCAATGGCAGAGCGTCGTCGAGCGCCTTGAGGATGGACGCCACGAAGGCTCGGCTGAGCCGCGGATCGGCCCCCAGATCGGAATAGGTGGCGCGAGGCGTCCCGATCAGGGTGCCATCGCGACGAAGCGAGAACCGCATCGTCAAGGACATGCCCGCGGTTCCGGGTGGCGGCTTCCAACAGGCATGGATAGCGTCCGACATCTCCTTGATGGTGTCGATGGAATCGTGACTGTGACAGGGGCGTTCTTGCGCGATTGCCGCGCTGGAGTTCGCAAACAGCACTCCGGCAAGAGCCGCCGCAAAAATTGCGAACCGAGGTTTCATCCGGGAGCCTCCGCCAAAACGCCCGGCTCGATCATACAAGGGTTCAAGCCACAGGAATTGTCCTATTCCGCCCACAGCTCGCGGCGCAGTTCCTGCCAGCTGTCCTGGTCCGGCGCGACAAGGAGACCGCCATCGACATGCGAAGGCAGATAAGCGCTGCCGTCGATCCGAGCGGCATGGCCGCCGGCCTCCTGATGGATCAGCACGCCGGGCAGATGATCCCAGGGCATCAGCTTGTTGTAGACGACAAAATGCGCATGCCCGCTCGCCAGCAGGCGATATTCGTGAGCAGCGCAGCGGTAGGCGAACTGCGACAGTGCCTTGGTCTGGTTGCGCGCCAGGCGCGAGCGCTCCGGTTCGTCGAGATATTGCCAGGAGACCGCGCCGGTCATCCGCGAGATCGGCACGGGCGGCGCCACATGCACTTTCTCCAGGCTGCCATTGGAATGGCTGATATGGCTTCCGGCGCCCCTGGCGGCGATAAGCCAGTCCTTGCCCACCGGATCATGGATGATGCCCGCGATCGTCTCCCCCCTGACCACGACCGCCAGCATGACCCCAAACAGCGGCACGCCGGACGCGAAATTGAAGGTCCCGTCGACCGGGTCGACGGTGAACGCCAGTTCGGCATCGCCCAAGCCGTCGAGCAGCGCCGGAACTTCGGAGCAGGCCTCCTCGCCCACCACCATGGCAGAGGGATAACGCTCGCGCAGCCTGGCGGTGATCAGCCGCTCGGCGTTGACATCGGCCTCCGTCACCAGGTCGGCGGCGGAAGTCTTCTGCCTGATGTCGCCGTCGCCCAGTCGGCGAAAGCGCGGCATGATTTCTGCTTGGGCTGCCTCGGCCAGAATGCCGGCCAGCCAGTCGATCGCGGTGTCGTCAAATGTCATCGGAAATGTCTTGCCTGATCGCGAGGGTTTCATTGAGGGCGGCGAAATCGAACAGCTTTCGGTCGAGCAAATGCGACGGCCTGGTGTTGGACAGAGCGCGAATCATGGTGTCCTTGCGGCCGGGCATGCGCTTTTCGATGTCCTCGAGCATCGCCTTCATGGCGTTGCGCTGCAGCCCTTCCTGGCTGCCGCAGAGATCGCAAGGGATGATCGGGAACCTCATCGCGGCAGCGAATTTCTCCAGATCGATTTCGGCACAGTAGCTCAGCGGCCGCAACACCATGACGTCGCCTTCGTCGTTGAGCAGTTTTGGCGGCATGGCGGCAAGCCGGCCGCCATGGAACAGGTTCATGAAGAAGGTTTCGAGGATGTCCTCGCGATGATGGCCGAGGACCAGGGCCGAGCAGCCTTCCTCGCGAGCGATCCTATAGAGATGGCCGCGCCGCAGCCGCGAGCAGAGCGAGCAATAGGTGCTGCCTTCAGGGAGCTTGTCGGTGACGACCGAATAGGTGTCCCGGTATTCGATGCGGTGCGCTATGCCGTTGGTGTGGAGATATTCGGGCAGGATATGCTTGGGGAAATTCGGCTGGCCCTGGTCGAGATTGCAGGCCAGCAACTCGACTGGCAGCATCCCGCGCCAATTGAGATCAAGCAACATGGCCAGCAGACCGTAGGAATCCTTGCCGCCCGATAGCGCGACCAGCCAGCGCTCGCCCGGCTTCACCATCGAAAAATCCTCGATCGCCTGGCGGGTCNTTGCCGCCCGATAGCGCGACCAGCCAGCGCTCGCCCGGCTTCACCATCGAAAAATCCTCGATCGCCTGGCGGGTCAGCCGCAGCAGTCGCTTGCGCAGCTTGTTGAACTCGACCGAGGACGGTACATCGGCGAACAGCGGGTGAGAGCCGCCTTCGGCGGCCGGTTCAAGTGTTTCGATGTCAGGCTGCATGTTCATGGCGCGACGCCCCGGATGTGACTTGCGCCCGGCTTAGCGCATTGTCCGGAAAATCGAAATTGATTTTAGCGACACACCGCAAAGCGGGTGCCCAAAACAAAAGGCCGCCTACGAGGGCGGCCTTCCGGTATCGCAAAAAAGCGTTCGCTTAGCGCGAGTAGAATTCGACGACCAGGTTCGGTTCCATCTGCACGGCGAACGGAACGTCCGCCAGGCCCGGGATGCGCGAGAAGGTCGCGACCATCTTGTTGTGATCGGCTTCGATGTAGTCCGGCACGTCGCGCTCGGCGAGGCCGACCGATTCAAGGACGATCACCAGCTGCTTCGACTTTTCGCGCACTTCGACGACATCGCCCGGCTTGCAGCGATACGAGCCGATGTTGACGCGCTTGCCGTTGACGTTGACGTGGCCGTGGTTGACGAACTGACGGGCGGCAAAAATGGTCGGCACGAACTTGGAGCGGTAGACGACCGCGTCGAGACGCGATTCGAGCAGGCCGATCAGGTTCTCCGAAGTGTCGCCCTTGCGGCGATCGGCCTCTTCATAGACCTTGCGGAACTGCTTTTCCGACACGTCGCCGTAGTGGCCCTTCAGCTTCTGCTTGGCACGGAGCTGCAGGCCGAAGTCGGAAAGCTTGCCCTTGCGGCGCTGGCCATGCTGGCCGGGGCCGTATTCACGCTTGTTGACCGGGGACTTAGGGCGGCCCCAGATATTTTCGCCGAGACGGCGGTCGATCTTGTATTTCGCGGATTCGCGCTTGCTCATCGCATTCCCTTTCAAAAACAACACACCCGGCACCTCATGGTCCGGGTGAAGGAAACGCGCCCTCCTCTGGCCTCCGTTTTCGAGACCTGACAGGGTTTTCCCACGCAACGCGGCGGAAAACCCACGGGACACGTCAGTTCAAACAGGATCGGAAACGATTGTCGTGACAGATCTTGCGTATACAAAACAAACACCGGACATCGCTGCCCGGCGTTGGCGGCTGGTTAAACCGAGATTTAACCGATGTCAAGCTTGTGAGTGGCGCGGCACAACGCAACCCTATAGCGTCCAAGGCGTTGATGCGATGCCGATGCGGCGGGAGGTTTTGCGCCAGCGGCACCAGGAAGGGACTGGAGCTAGAGGAGCTTAATTGCATGAAGAAGTTTTTCCTTACCCTGGCAGGCGCCGCGGTGCTTGCTGGGTCGATGGCGGTGGCGCCTGAGCCGGCCATGGCGCGTCATTGGCACGGCCACAAGCAGGTTTGCCGCGTCATCGTGAAGAAGCGCGTGGTGTGGCGGCATGGCCATCGCAGAGTGATCGTCGAGAGAGTACGGCGCTGCCGCTGGTAAGGATGTTCAACGCCACAATCCCGGGCCAGCGAACGTCGCTGGCCCTTTTTCATTCCAGGATAGTCTGGCTCGAAGCGCTCAATCCTAGGATTTTTTCTCCGGTAGTCCCTTGCGCTTCGTCTCGGCGAATTCCTCGAGCTGCTTTTCATTCATCGATTCATACATGCCCTTGGAAGCGCCCTTGAGTTCGCTTTTCTTGGTCTCGCCGCGTTTGGCGGAGAGTGCGGCGCCGGCGGCTTTCTGCTGGGCTTTCGAAGTGGCTGGCATGGCGGGTCTCCTTTGCTGTCAGGAGAAACGCCATGCTTCGGCAGCGGTTCCAGCGCCAGCGGCGCGGCTCCCGGTCCGCTTGGTGCCAGTCCGAGGCCACGCTCGGCGATTTTCGTCAGCAGCCTTCCCGTGTCCGGAGCCCCAGTGTAGGACGGCTAAATGAAATCCCTGACCGATCCCTCACAGGTTCTCGCCACTGGACTGACGAAAATACGCGCCGAATTCCACGTGCCGGACGGATTTCCGGCTGATGTGCTTGCGGCGGCGGAGGCGGCGGCCAAACGTGTGCCCAACCAGCATGCCGATCGGACTGATATCCTGTTCGTCACGCTCGATCCGGCTGCTTCCACCGATCTTGACCAGGCGTTCTCGATCGAGGCGAGCGGTGGCGATCTTCTGCTGCATTACGCCATCGCCGACGTGGCCTGGTTCGTCGAGGACGGCGACGCGATTGATCGCGAAGCCTGGACGCGGGGCGAGACGCTTTACTTGCCGGACGGCAAGGCCGGGCTCTACCCGCCGGTGATTGCCGAGGGCGCGGCAAGCCTGTTGCCGGATGGACCCCGTCCGGCTGTCATCTTCACGGTTCGGGTTGCGCAGGACGGCGCGACGAAGCTGGACGGCGCGGAGCGGGCAATCATTCAAAGCCGCGCGAAGCTCGCCTATGACAGGGTGAAGGCCTCGGATGTCCCGGCCGACTTCGCCGAAATGGCGCGGCGCATGGCCACGAACGAACAGCGCCGTGGGGCTTCCCGCGTCGACCCACCCGAGCAGGAGGTGGAAAGGCTCGCCGACGGCACATTCCGGCTTTCGTTCAGACCACTGCTGCAATCCGAGCAGGACAACGCCGCGCTTTCGCTGGCCGCCAACATGGCGATTGCCGATGCCATGCTTGCGCATCATACCGGCCTGTTTCGGGTGATGTCGGGGCCGGATGCCTTCAAGGTTCAAAGGCTGCGCAACGCCGCACAGGCTCTCGGATTGTCCTGGCCGGCTTCCACCAGTTTGAGGGACTATCAGCGAACCCTCGATCCGACCGATCCGCATCAGGCGGCGCTGATGCTGGAAATCCGCCATGCGAGCCCCGGCGCATCTTATCAACCGTATCAGGACGGCGTTGTCCCCTGGCATGAGGCGATGGCCGCGACCTATGCCCACGCAACGGCGCCTCTAAGGCGCCTTGGCGACCGCTATGTCGTTCGCTGCGCGCTGGCTATCGCCAACGGCCAGCCCGTGCCCCAGCCTGTCACCGAGGCGTTCGCCAGATTGCCGAAGGCGATGGGACGTGCGGATAGTCGCGCTTCGCAGATCAACCACGCGGCCATCGACCTTGCCGAGGCGGTAATGCTGGAGGGGCGCGAGGGCGAGACGTTCAAAGCCGTCGTCACCGACTTCGTCGACCATGGCATGCGCATTCAGCTTGCCGACATGGCTGTCGTTGCCACCGTGAAGGCCTCGGGGCTCAGACAGGGCGATGGTCTGACGCTAAGGCTGGTCCTGGCCGATCCGGATCAACGCAGCATCGTCTTCGAACCTGTTTGAGTGGTGGGCGGTTTTGCCACTGTCCAAGTGCACGGTCAGCCCGAACCCCTGCATCAGGCGGCTGACTGCAAAGTCCGCCTTGCCCGAGGTGAAAACCGCGATGTCAGGCTCGGTTTGCGGCAGCGCGCCATCGATGGGCGGCAGCAGCGAAAGGGCGCGCCGTGCGATCGCCTCGGCCGGATCGATCCAGTCGACCGGCCAGGGGGCGGTCTTGCGCATGCGATTGACCAGAAAGGGATAGTGCGTGCAGGCCAGCACGACGATGTCGGTGCGCCTGCCGTCCCGCTCGATGAAGCATGGCGCGATCTCGGCGCGCACGACCTCCTCGTCGACGAAGCCCTCGCGCATATAGGCTTCGGACAGGCCAGCCAGCCTGTCGCTGCCGACCAGGCGGACATGGCATTTCTGCGCCCATTTGCTGATCAGGTCGCGCGTGTACTGGCGCTTCACCGTGCCCGGCGTCGCCAGCACCGAGACCAGCCCGGAGCGCGTGCGCTCGGCCGCCGGCTTGACCGCTGGCACCGTGCCGACGAAGGGATGGCCGGGAAATCTTTCGCGCAGCGCGTCGATCACCAGTGTCGAGGCGGTGTTGCAGGCGATAACGGAGATAGCGGGCGCAAACCGGTCGAGCAGTTTGGCGAATAGGCCGAGTATATGCTCCTTTAGGGCCGGCTCCTCCCAGGCGCCAAAAGGAAAAGCGGCATCGTCGGCGACATAGATGAAGCGCCGGTCGGGCATCAGGACGCGTGCCTCGCGCAACACGGTCAGACCGCCGACGCCGGAATCGAACATCAGGATCGGCTGGTCAGTCATTGTCGGTTCCCTTGCCGCCCAGCGGCGGCGTGTCCGTGTCGTCGCCGCCAGCGTGCGGTGCCCGGCCAGCCGCCTCCGCCTTGCGGGCGCGCGCGGCGGCCGCTGGCAAACGCCTCGGGTCATCGCCAGGTGACCCATCGCCGCGCGGCATCGCCGGTGAGAACCGGTCGAGCGAAGAGATTATGCCGCGCAGCACCTTGAGCTCCGGTTCCGCAAAGCCTGCCCGCGTCAGCACGGCGCGGAGATTGTCGACCATTTTCGGCTTCTTCGGCGCCGGCCTGAAATAGCCGCGCGCCTCGAGCGCGCCTTCGAGATAGGCGAACAGGCCGTGCAATTCTTCCTTGCTGGCCGGCTTCATGTCAGGGCCGGTAAAGTTCGTCCTGGTCTCGTCCTCCAGGCCCGACTTCATCCACTCGTAGGACATCAGCAAGGCCGCCTGGGCGATGTTGAGGGAGGAGAAATCAGGATCGACCGGGAAAGTGACGATCTCGTCGGCGAGGCCAACCTCGTCATTGTAGAGGCCGAAGCGCTCGCGACCGAACAGGATGCCGGTGCGCTGCCCCATTCCGTGACGGGCGCGCAGCATCCTGCCCGCTTCCACTGGGCCGCGCACGGATTTGAAGCCGTCGCGTTGCCTGGCGGTGGTGGCGAAGACGAAGTTCAGGTCGGCAAGTGCCGAGGCCAGATCGTCGAAAACCTTGACGGCATCGATGACGTGGTCGGCACGGCTGGCGGCGGCACGCGCCTTCTCGCTCGGCCAGCCATCGCGCGGATTGACCAGACGCAGTTCCGACAGTCCGAAATTGGCCATGGCGCGGGCGACCATGCCGATATTCTCGCCGAGCTGCGGCTCGACAAGGATGATCGCCGGGCCGGCGGCTGCGGTGCTATCGGGGTCTTTGGTAATGGGCATGGTTGTCAATGAACTGCTGTTTGCGGCATTTCAGCGTCCCCTGCCATATTCGGCCGCGAAAATGAAGCATTCGCAAATGACGGCGCCGTGGCCTCACATTCGTGACCGTCGCCGTTTGCGTGGCCAAAAGCGCTTTGATATACGGGCGGCATCCCCGGCCGACGCCACGCGGGCAAGGCCGTCCCATTCCCAGCAACGAGGCATTCTTTCCATGGCGAAGATCAAGGTGGCGAACCCGGTCGTCGAACTCGACGGCGACGAGATGACCCGCATCATCTGGCAGTTCATCAAGGACAAGCTGATCCACCCTTATCTCGACCTCAAGCTCGAATATTACGACCTGGGCGTCGAGCATCGCGACGCCACCAACGACCAGGTGACCATCGATTCGGCCAACGCCATCAAGAAATACGGTGTCGGCGTGAAATGCGCGACCATCACCCCCGACGAGCAGCGCGTCGAGGAATTCAAGCTGAAGAAGATGTGGAAATCGCCGAACGGCACCATCCGCAACATTTTGGGCGGCACCATCTTTCGCGAGCCGATCATCATGAAGAACGTGCCGCGCCTGGTGCCCGGCTGGACCAAGCCGATCATCGTCGGCCGCCACGCCTTCGGCGATCAGTATCGCGCCACTGATTTCCGCTTTCCCGGCAAGGGCAAGCTGACGATCAAGTTCGTCGGCGAGGACGGCCAGGTCATCGAGCACGACGTGTTCGACGCGCCCGGCGCCGGTGTCGCCATGGCCATGTACAATCTCGACGAGTCCATCCGCGAATTCGCCCGGGCGTCGCTGAACTACGGCCTGCTGCGCAACTATCCGGTCTACCTGTCGACCAAGAACACCATCCTCAAGGCCTATGACGGCCGCTTCAAGGATATTTTCCAGGAAGTTTACGAGGCTGAATTCGAGGCCGAGTTCAAGTCGAAGAAGCTTTGGTACGAGCACCGCCTGATCGACGACATGGTGGCCTCGAGCCTGAAATGGTCGGGCGGCTATGTCTGGGCCTGCAAGAACTATGACGGCGACGTCCAGTCCGACACGGTGGCGCAAGGGTTCGGTTCGCTCGGCCTGATGACCTCGGTGCTGATGACGCCCGATGGCAAGACCGTCGAAGCGGAAGCCGCGCACGGCACCGTGACGCGCCACTATCGCCAGCATCAGAAGGGCGAGGAAACCTCGACCAATTCGATCGCGTCGATCTTCGCCTGGACGCGAGGCCTCGCGCACCGCGCCAAGCTCGACGACAACATCGAACTGAAGCGTTTTTCCGAGACGCTGGAAAAGGTCTGCATCCAGACTGTCGAGAGCGGCTTCATGACCAAGGACCTGTCGCTCTTGATCGGCCCCGATCAGCCTTGGCTCTCGACCACCGGCTTCCTCGACAAGATCGACGAGAATTTGCAGAAAGCGATGGCCTAACCCACCTCGAGGACAAATGGGCAAGCCGGTCGTCTACGGCGCGGACTACAGCGTCTATGTACGCATCGTCCGGCTTGCGCTCGAGGAGAAAGGCATTGCCTACGACATAGTGCCGGTCGACATCTTTGCAGAAGGTGGCGCGCCGGCATGGTACGGCAAACACCATCCCTTCGGCCGCATCCCGGCCTTCGAGCATGATAATTTCCGCCTGTTCGAGGCGAGCGCGATCGCTCGCTACGTCGACGAGGGTTTTGCGGGCCCTGCTCTCCAGCCGACCGATCCGCGCGCCCGCGCAACCATGAACCAGATCATCGGCATGCTCGACGCCTATGCTTACAGGGCGATGGTATGGGAAGTCGCCGTCGAGCGGCTGGAGAAGGCGGAGCCGGACGTGGCTTTGATCGCCAATGGCCTTCGGCAAGCCGAGACGGTGCTCAAGGTGTTGACGTCACTGAAGGCACAAGGCCCATGGTTGCTCGGCAACCAGCTGACGCTTGCCGATCTGCACGCGGCGCCGATCATCGCCTACTTCGTCAAGGTTCCAGAAGGGCACAACTTGCTGACGCAGTTTGCAGGCATCTGGGATTTGTATTTGCGAATGGCTGGCCGCCTGAGCTTCGTGCGTACCGAAAAAGCGTAATTCGAGGTGAGCTTCCTCCACGTCAGCGCCGCCCCTCATTGCCCTGCCGGGCCTTTCTCTCCGTGAACGGGGAGAAAGAGGCTGGTCGCGTTGCCGGCGCTCTCCTGCAACGAGGGCGATTGGCGAAGGCCGCGACGAAAGCGCCCTTCTCCCCGTTCAACAGGGAGAAGATGGCGGCAGCCAGATGAGGGGCGGCGCTGCCCTAAGAGAAAGGATTTCGCCTAGCCCCACGCGTGGGTAGCTACGCTGCTTCCAGCGCCGCCCTCACTGCCGCGATCGCATCATCGGCCTTCGACGCATCCGGGCCGCCGGCCTGGGCCATGTCGGGGCGGCCGCCGCCGCCCTGCCCGCCCAATGCGGCGGAGGCCACGCGAACAAGGTCGACGGCGCTGAAGCGGCTGACGAGATCATCGGTGACTGCGACCACGACGCTCGCCTTGTTGTCCTCGCCGGCGCCAACGAACACGACGACGCCAGAGCCCAACGAAGTCTTGCCCGCGTCGGCCAACGGTTTCAGGTCCTTCGGCGAGACACCTGACACCGCCTTGCCGAGGAAGCCGACNGTGTGCTCTTCCGATCTGTCCTTCTCGAGCTTCTTGCGCTCCTCGAGCAGCGCTTCGACGCGCGCTGGCACATCCGCGGGCGATATCTTAAGCGTCGCCGCCGTGGTCTTCAGGCGTCGGTCCTGCTCATCGAGATGCCTGCGCGCGGCTTCGCCGGTCAACGCCTCGATGCGGCGCACGCCGGCGGCGACAGCACCATCCGAGACGATGCGCACCAGGCCGATATCGCCGGTCGCCCTGACATGCGTGCCGCCGCAGAGCTCGACCGAATAAGGCCGGTTGGCCTTGGCGCCATGCAAGCCCGTGCCCATCGACACGACGCGCACCTCATCGCCATACTTCTCGCCGAACAGCGCCATCGCGCCCTCTGCAATGGCGTCGTCGACTGACATCAGGCGCGTGGTCACCGGGCCATTCTGCACGACGATCTCGTTGGCCATGCGCTCGACCTCTTCCAGCTCCTGCGCGGAGATCGGCTTGTTGTGCGAGATGTCGAAGCGCAGACGCTCGGGTGCGACCAGCGAGCCCTTCTGCGCGACATGGGTGCCCAGCACCTCGCGCAACGCCTCGTGGATCAGGTGCGTCGCGGAGTGGTTGGCGCGCAGCCTGGAGCGCCTGGCATGATCGACCTTCAGTTCGACCGCGGCACCCGCCCTGACCATGCCTGCGACCACCTTGCCGAGATGCACGAAAAGGCCATCGGCCTTCTTCTGCGTGTCGGAAACCTCGATCGAGAAGCCCTCGCCCGAGATCATGCCGGTGTCACCCATCTGGCCGCCGGACTCGCCATAGAAGGGCGTCTGGTTGACGACCACGGCGACCGCATCGCCCTTGCCGGCGCTGTCGACGGTCTTGCCATCCTTGACCAGCGCCTCGATGAGGCCTTCCGCCTGCTCGGTTTCGTAGCCGAGGAATTCGGTGGCGCCGGTCTTTTCACGCACGGAAAACCAAACCGTCTCGGTGGCGGCCTCGCCGGACCCGGCCCAGTGCTTGCGCGCCTCCGCCTTCTGCTGCTCCATCGCATTGGTGAAACCGGCAAGGTCGACCGAGATGCCGCGCTGCCGCAGCGCATCCTGCGTCAGGTCGAGCGGGAAACCATAGGTGTCGTAGAGCTTGAACGCCGTTTCGCCATCGAGCATGTCGCCGGCGCCGAGCTTCTCCGTCGCCTCGGAGAGCAGCCCGAGGCCACGCACCAGCGTCTTGCGGAAGCGGGTCTCCTCGAGTTTCAGGGTCTCGGCAATCATCGTTTCGCCGCGTGCCAGTTCGGGATAGGCCTGGCCCATCTCGCGCACCAGCGCCGGCACCAGCTTGCACATCAGCGGCTCGTTCGCCCCCAGCAACTGCGCATGGCGCATGGCGCGGCGCATGATGCGGCGCAGCACATAGCCGCGGCCTTCGTTCGACGGCAGCACGCCGTCGGCGACCAGGAAGGAGGACGAGCGCAGATGGTCGGCAATGACGCGGTAGGACGCGACCGTTTCGGCGTCGGGCGCGCGCCCAAGTGCCGAGGACGCCGCATCGATCAAATGACGAAACAGGTCGGTCTCGAAGACGCTCTCCACCCCTTGCAGGATGGATGCCATGCGCTCCAGGCCCATCCCTGTGTCGATCGACGGGCGCGGCAGGTCGACCCGCTCCTCTTTCGTCACCTGCTCGTACTGCATGAACACCAGGTTCCAGAATTCAAGGAAGCGATCGCCGTCTTCCTCGGGACTGCCGGGAGGCCCACCCCAGATGTGCTCGCCACGATCGATGAAGATTTCCGAGCATGGTCCGCAAGGACCGGTGTCGCCCATCGCCCAGAAATTGTCGGAGGTCGGGATGCGGATGATGCGATCGTCGGAGAAACCAGCGATCTTCTTCCAGAAGCCGGCTGCCTCGTCGTCCGTGTGATAGACGGTGACCAGCAGCTTGTCCTTCTTCAGCCCGAACTCCCTGGTGATGAGGTTCCAGGCAAGCTCGATGGCACGCTCCTTGAAGTAATCGCCGAAAGAGAAATTGCCCAGCATCTCGAAGAAGGTCAGGTGGCGCGCGGTATAGCCGACATTGTCGAGATCGTTGTGCTTGCCGCCGGCGCGAACGCTTTTCTGAGCTGTGGTGGCACGCGAATAGGGTCGCTTCTCCAAACCGGTGAAGACGTTCTTGAACTGCACCATGCCGGCATTGGTGAACATCAATGTCGGATCGTTGCGCGGCACGAGCGGGCTCGAGGCCACGACCTCGTGGCCCTCCTTGCGGAAATAGTCGAGAAAGGTCGACCGGATCTCGTTGACGCCACTCATGGATACTGCCTTTTCAAGAGAGCCGCCGGCCGGACCGGCGGGAGATGGCTCTGTATTTTCTAGAAGATGGAGTTGGCCTTTTAGCCGTAGCTCTTGACCCTGTCCAGAAACACGGAATTAAGCCAATTCGCGCTTTGCACTGGCACTTGCGGGGCCGCCCAAACGAAAACCGCCAGCGCGATGGCCGGCGGTTTGGAACGCGTTACTACAGAACTCTGTTACTTAAGCATTGGGTAATAGGCTGGATTTATGGCCAAACTCCGGCCGTTACCTACATCGCGCCGGCTTCGTCCTCAAAACCGTCGTCGCCATTGCCCTCGGAGCCACCATTTTCGAGGAATTTTTCGGCGATCAATCCGGCATTCTGCCTGAGCGCCAGCTCGATCTCGCGCGCGGTGTCGGGATTGTCGCGCAGGAACAGTTTCGCATTCTCGCGGCCCTGGCCGAGACGTTGCGAATTGTAGGAGAACCAGGCGCCCGATTTCTCGACCACGCCGGCCTTGACGCCAAGATCGACCAGTTCGCCGGTCTTGGAGACGCCCTCGCCATACATGATGTCGAACTCGACCACCTTGAAGGGCGGCGCCAGTTTGTTCTTGACCACCTTGACGCGGGTCTGGTTGCCGACGACCTCGTCGCGATCCTTGACCGAGCCGATACGGCGGATGTCGAGGCGAACCGAAGCGTAGAATTTCAGTGCGTTGCCGCCGGTCGTGGTTTCGGGCGAACCGAACATGACGCCGATCTTCATGCGAATCTGATTGATGAAGATGACCATGGTGTTGGAGCGCGAGATCGAGGCGGTCAGCTTGCGCAGCGCCTGGCTCATCAGGCGGGCCTGCAGGCCCGGCAGCGAATCGCCCATCTCGCCCTCGATCTCGGCACGCGGCGTCAGCGCCGCCACCGAATCGACCACCAGCACGTCGATGGCGCCGGAACGCACCAGCGTGTCGCAAATCTCCAGCGCCTGCTCGCCGGTGTCGGGCTGCGAGATCAGCAGGTTTTCAAGATCGACGCCGAGCTTGCGGGCGTAGACCGGATCGAGCGCGTGTTCGGCATCGACGAAGGCGCAGATGCCGCCCTTCTTCTGGGCTTCGGCCACGGTGTGCAGGGCCAGGGTCGTCTTACCCGAGCTTTCCGGCCCATAGATCTCGATGATACGGCCGCGCGGCAGGCCACCGACGCCGAGCGCGATGTCGAGACCGAGCGAGCCGGTCGGCACCGTTTCGATCTCGACGACCTGCTCGTTGGCGCCGAGCCGCATGATCGAGCCCTTGCCGAAAGCCCGCTCGATTTGCGACAGCGCCGCATCCAGAGCCTTTGATTTGTCCACTGCCTTATCCTCTACCAGCCGCAAAGAATTCTGAGCCATGATACATCACCCCTTGGTCGTCAATGAAGGCCGGACAATCCGTAATCCCTGCCATTTTGTACCTTTTTTGTTCTCATTTGGCAAGGGGTGACAACCGACTGAAAAACAATCGATATTGCGATTTGTTCTTTTTTTGTCTCGCAATTCCGGGCATGAACGGGCTGCGCATTGGGCCAGACGGCTCGATCGTATCGCCCGGCCGAATCGCCGACCCGCATGCGGAGCTCTGTCGCGCACTCTAGCGCTTGTGCGGCTGCAACAACAAAGGTCATATCGCCGCCATGGTGAAATCCCCGAAGATACTAGCCGTGGGCGGCGCCCATATCGACCGGCGTGGCCAGGTGTACGGTCCCTACGTGCCGGCCGCCTCCAACCCCGGCACGATGCGCGAGGATGTCGGCGGGGGCGTCTTCAATGCGTTGCGCAGCATGGTGCGGCGCGGCGTGTCGGCCTCCCTGTTGTCGATGCGGGGCGGCGATGCGTCGGCCGATACGGTTTCACGGGCCATCGCCGAGGCAGGCATCGCTGATCTTTCGGCGGTGTTCCTCGACCGTACCACGCCGAGCTACACGGCATTGATCGATCGCGAGGGCGAATTGATCGTCGGCTTTGCCGACATGGCGCTGTATGACCTGGCTTTTCCCAAACAGATCAGGCGTTCCAAGATACGCCAGGAGGTGGCCGCCGCCGATGCCATCCTGTGCGACGCCAATTTGCCGTCGGCCGCCCTGGAGCGGCTGCTGTCGCTCGCCGCCGGCAAACCGGTTTTCGCCATCGCGATTTCGCCGGCGAAGGTAACGCGGCTGATACCGGTTCTCGGCGGGCTGGCCCAGCTCTTCATGAACCGGCGAGAGGCCGTCGTGCTGGCAGGCGTCAATGCAGGGGCCGCCGAGCGGGAAATGGTCGATGGGTTGCGGTGCAGCGGCCTTGCCCGCGGCGTGGTCACGGCCGGTAACGGCCCTGTGCTGGGTTTCGACGAGGCAGGCGCCTTTTCGATCCTGCCGCCTGTCCCCAGAAAAGTCGCCGATGTCACCGGCGCCGGCGACGCGCTGGCAGGTGCGACGGTCGCAGCACTGCTGCGCGGCCTGCCACTGCGCCAGGCCGTGCGCGAGGGCGTCGCCGCGGCAACGCTGGCCATCGAAAGCGCCAATGCAGTGCCCGAATTCACCGCGGCGAGCTTCGCGGAAGCGCTGGCCCTTGTGCCGGATGCCAGGGAAGTGGCATGAGACCGGCAAATTCATAACGCGCATCGAAGCCACGCTTTCCTGATGGATGCGCCGCACTCCGGATTGGAGATCAGAGAATGACGCCAGAGACCGCTCGCCCCTTCATCGATATCCACGTACCGGTGGCGCAGGCCCTGGCCGCCGGGCGCCCGGTGGTGGCGCTCGAAAGTACCATCATCACCCATGGCATGCCCTACCCCGACAATGGCGCCATGGCGGCCAATGTCGAAAAGATCATCTCTGACGGCGGCGCGGTGCCTGCAACCATCGCGGTGGTCAACGGCCGCATCAAGATCGGGCTTTCGGACGGCGAACGCGAATCGCTGGCGATGACCGGTGACGCCATGAAGCTGTCGCGCGCCGATCTCGGCTTCGCCGTCGCGCAAGGCCGCACCGGTGGCACCACCGTCGCTGCTACCATGATCGCCGCTGATATGGTCGGGATAAAGGTGTTCGCCACCGGCGGCATTGGCGGCGTGCACAAGGGGGCGGAAAAGAGCTTCGACATCTCGGCCGACCTCGATGAATTGGCGCGTACACCGGTCATCGTCGTCTCGGCCGGCGCCAAGGCGATCCTCGACATCGAAAAGACGCTGGAAGTGTTGGAGACCCGCGGCGTGCCCGTGGTCGGCCATGGCTGCGAGACGATGCCGGCCTTCTGGTCGCGGCAGTCACCGTTCCGGGCGCCATTGACCTTGCACAGACCGGAAGATATCGCGCATTTCTACCGGACACGCCTCGCTCTGGGCTCGGGCGGCGGCATGCTGATTGCCAATCCCGTGCCGGAATCCCACGAAATCCCCGCTGAAGAAATGGCGGGCTACATCGAAGCCGCCCAAAAGGCGGCCGAAGCCCTCAACGTCACCGGCAAGGCCGTGACGCCGTTCCTGCTGGGAAAAATCCTCGAACTCACCGGCGGCCGCAGCCTGAAGACCAACATCGCGCTGGTCGAGAACAATGCAAGGCTGGCGGCTGAGATCGCCAAGGCGCTGTAGGGTCTGCCAAGAAAGTCCCCCCTCATCCGGTTTGCCAAGGTCGAATTACCGGGAGCAATTCGGGGCAATCCGACCTCTCCCCGAGGGGAGAGGAGCTTGCAGCTTCAACGCAAACCTCTTCTCCCGGCGGGGAGAAGGTGGCCGCGAAGCGGCCGGATGAGGGGGTGGCCTCGCGCTGGCGGGAGCCTACTTCCCCGCCCGCCGCCCAGCCTCATAGGCGCGTCGCGCCCACACCGTCATTTCGTCGGGATCGTCGAAAGCGCTGTCGGGAATGCTCCAATAGGGCATGGCGACAAGCTTGCCGTGGCGAGAGCCGGTGTAGGTCCATTGCCGGCAGCCCGCGGCTTGGAACTCCGATGCGCTCTGCTCGTCGGCTTTCAGCAGCAATTCGCCGCGCAGCACGATGGCGACGATGACGCCGTCGAAATAGATGCCCTTGCCGCCGAATAGTTTTCGGATGCTGACCGGACCGAGGCCGTCGAACAGTTCTGCTATGCGCTCATTGTCCATGCCGCGATCATGTCACCGGCATTTGGCCTTGTCATCGCCGCAACCAAAATCATGCTGACAGGTTGTGACTATCCTGTCGGAGTTTTTGCCATGCCTGTGCTGCTCAAGGGGTCCTGTCGCTGCGGCGCCGTGCGTTTCGAGGTGGAAAGCCACACACCCGTGCCATTCATGCTGTGCTACTGCTCGATCTGTCGCAAGCAGCAGGGCGGCGGCGGCTTCGCCATCAATCTCGGCGCCGTCAACGACACGCTGAACATCAGAGGCAAGAGCAATCTCGGCGTCTATCGCGCCGAGATCGAGGATGACGAGCATCCCCACTGCGAGATCTCGACCGGGGAGCGCAATTTTTGCCGCAAATGCGGGTCGGCGCTCTGGCTCTACGACCCAACCTGGCCAGAGCTGGTGCATCCCTTCGCGTCGGCGATCGACATCGACCTGCCCAAGCCGCCGGAGAAGGTGCATCTGATGCTGAAATACAAGGCGAACTGGGTCGAGCCTGATGTCGGACCGAGCGACAAGGTGTTCGAGGTCTATCCCGAGGAATCGATCGCCGACTGGCACAAGCGGACCGGCATGTGGGTTGAGTAGCGATTTCCACTACAAGAAGAATCATGTTCCTAGAGCGCTTTGATCATCCTGTAGAGCCCGCCAAAAGCGGCTATCAAACCAAAAATGGTTGAAATTCCAAGCAGTACAGCCATATCGATTCTATCTGCCTTGAACGCGTAAATTCCAAACAAACCGGTAACGGCTGGAATACACAACTCGAACGCAACGTACATGAGCATAATATTAACGGTATAGGTTTACACAATATATGTAAATCAAGAGACATCCGTATCTCTCTGTTACTCAAATTCATGTCCAAAAATAGATTACGCTTAGCGTATCGGTAAACACGGTGGTATGCGAAATAGGCAAACGCCATTATTAATAGCGATGCGAAAACCAGTGGTACGATTTGGCTGTCCATGGAAATTCGCCTCAAAAGCCATCAAATTCTGACACCGGCAAATTATACAATGGTGCGCTGGCCGCGCTTCAGGCCGTGGCGCGCGCCTCGGCCAGCGCTTTGAGATCGGCCGGCTTCAGTTCGACGGATTCGCCGCAGCCGCAGGCCGAACTCTGGTTAGGGTTGTGGAAGGTGAAGCCGGTGCGCAACGTCGTCTGCTCGAAATCCATCTCGGTGCCGAACAGGAAAAGGGCGGCTTCCGGCGCCACATAGACATGGGCGCCATCGCGCTCGATATGGTCGTCCTTGGTGTTGGGGTCGGTCACCAGGTCGACCGTATATTCCATGCCGGCGCAGCCGCCCTTCTTGATGCCAAGGCGGATGCCATGCGCGTTTTCGCGCGTGGCGACGATCTCGCGCACCCGGTCGGCGGCCTTATCGGTCATCGTGATGACGGCAAAGCGTCCCATGTTTTCCTTCTCCATTCCATGCAGGTTCAAGGCCTGCCGAATGATTCCTCACCTAAAATGGTGAAGTTTTACCACTGGCGCAAGTGTGCCAGGTTCGGCGCTAGTACCAGCCCACCGCCACCTGCGCCTCTTCCGACATGCGGTCGGGCGTCCAGGGCGGGTCGAAGGTCATATTGACCTCGACGCCGGAGACGCCCTCGACGGCGCCGATGGCATTTTCCACCCAGCCAGGCATTTCGCCGGCCACAGGGCAGCCGGGCGCGGTCAGCGTCATGTCGATCTTGACCGAGCGGTCGTCCTCGACGTCGATCTTGTAGACGAGGCCAAGCTCGTAGATATCGGCCGGGATTTCCGGGTCGTAGACCGTCTTCAGCGCCGAGACGATGTCGTCGGTCAGCCGTGCCAGCTCATCGGCGGGGATGGCCGAGGCGGAAACGACGCTGTTGCCGGCGGCTTCCGGCGTAGCTTCGGTGGTGGTGCTCACATCATCCATGGTCGTCATCCGAAGAATTTGCGCGCTTTTTCAAGCGCCTCGGCCAAAGCGTCGACTTCGGCCCTGGTATTATACATGCCGAACGATGCCCTGCATGTGGAGGTTACGCCAAAGCGTTTCAACAGCGGCTGGGCGCAATGGGTGCCGGCACGGACCGCCACGCCTTGCCTATCTATCACCATCGACACGTCATGAGCATGAATACCCCTTAGTTCGAAGGAGATGATGGCGCCCTTGCCGGGTGCGTCGCCAAAGATGCGCAGCGAGTTGATGGCGCGCAGGCGTTCGTGGGCGTAGGTCTTGAGGTCTTCCTCATGCGCGGCGATGCGCTCACGACCGACAGAGTCCATGTAGTCGAGCGCGGCGCCCAACCCGATCGCCTGGACGATCGGCGGCGTGCCGGCCTCGAAGCGATGCGGCGGGTCGTTGTAGGTGACGATGTCTTCCGTCACCTCCTCGATCATCTCGCCGCCGCCCATGAAGGGCCGCATGCCGGCGAGACTATCCTTCTTGCCGTAGAGCACACCGATGCCCGAGGGACCATAGACCTTGTGGCCGGTGAAGACGAAGAAATCGCAATCGAGATCCTGGACGTCCACGGCCATGTGCACCGCGCTCTGGCTGCCGTCGACAAGCACCGGAATTCCACGCGCATGCGCGATGCGCACGATCTCCTTGATCGGTGTCACCGTGCCCAGCGCGTTCGACATTTGCGTGATGGCGACGAGCTTGGTGCGGCTGGTCAGCCGTTTCTCGAATTCCTCGATATGGAAGACGCCGAGATCGTCAACCGGCACCCAGACCAGCTTGGCGCCCTGCCGCTCGCGGATGAAGTGCCAGGGCACGATGTTGGAATGGTGCTCCATGATCGACAGCACGATCTCATCGCCCTCGGCGATATTGGGCATGCCATAGCCATAGGCGACGGTGTTGATGGCCGACGTCGTGTTGGAGGTGAAGACGATGTTATCGGTGCTTGGCGCGTTGAGGAAACGGCGCACCGTTTCCCGCGCCTTTTCGTACGCGTCGGTGGCGGCATTGGACAGGAAATGCAGGCCGCGGTGGACGTTGGCGTATTCCTGGCTGTAGGCGTGCTGGATCGTGTCGAGCACTACCCGCGGCTTTTGTGCGGAGGCGCCATTGTCTAGATAGACCAGTGGCTTGCCATAGACTTCCCGCGACAGGATCGGGAAGTCGCGGCGGATCGCCTCGACGTCGTAGAAATCTCCAATCTTGCCCGGTGCGTTCATCAGCTTCACCCGTGCGTCACAAACCACTCATCGAGCTTCGCTTCCAGCGCCTCGACAATCGTCTCGTCGTCCAGTTCCTCGATCACCTCGGCGACGAAGGCTTTGACCAGCAGACCGCGCGCGCTCTTTTCGTCGACACCGCGCGCCATCAGGTAGAACAGATGGTCGTGGTCGATCTCGGTCACCGTCGCGCCGTGGCCGCAGACGACGTCGTCGGCGAAAATCTCGAGTTCGGGCTTGGTCGAGAACTCGCCGTCGTCCGACAGCAACAGCGTGTTGCAGGCCATCTTAGCGTTGGTCTTCTGCGCATATTGATGGACGTTGATGCGGCCCTGGAAGACGCCACGCGCCTTGCCGGTCACCACATTGCGGACGATCTCCGTCGAGGTCGTGTGCGGCACGGCGTGGTCGAGCACCATGGTCACGTCGGTGTGGGTGTCGCCGGCGAGCAGGTTGATGCCGCGCAATTGGAAGTCGGCGCCTTCGCCTGTCGTCCTGACCATGATCTCCTGGCGCACAAGCTTGCCGCCGGCGTTCATGACGAACAGCGTCAGTTTCGCGTTCTTGCCGATATGGGCCTTGAACTGTGCCAGATGCGTCGCCGTCTCCGGCTGCTCCTGCACGATCAGCCACGTTACCTCGGCGCCTTCGCCGAGCACGAGTTGGCTGACAGAACTGACCAGCGCCGCGCCATCGCCCGCCTGACGCTCGACGATCACGGCCTTGGCGCCGGCGCCGGCGCGAACGGCCAAGCGCACATGGGTCTGGCCGCCGGCCTGCAAATTCTGCAGCTCGAACGGCTTTTCCAGTTCGGCGCCATCGGCGATGTCGATGAAGTAACCGTCGGCGACGAAAGCCGTGTTCAGCGCACCGATGGCATCGTCATTGCCATAGGGATCCAGGCCCGGCGCGATGCTGCCGTCAATCAGCTTTTCCGACAGGCGCTGGACGCTGACGCCCTCGACAACCGGCGCCTTGGCGCTCGATACGCCGTTCAACAGGCTCAGAACCGTCGAACCTTCAACGATTGGCGCAATCGCTTTCGCCGCCGCGGCCGGGTCGAACTCCGGCACCGCGCTCAAAAGGCGGCGCAGGTCGGTATAATGCCAGGATTCGATGCGTCTCGTCGGCAAGCCGTGCTTGATCGTTTCGATGGCGTCGTCGCGCTTCAGCATTACCGCGCCGTCGCCCGGCAACAGCGACAGCCTGTCGCCGAACGCGTCGATCAACGCGGTCTCGGCCGGTGTGCGCTGCGGTTGTGAATGCATATTCATCAGCTTTGCCCCGTCTTTTGGCACAAAATGACCTGGCATCTCACGCGGCTTCGCCGATCACACCGGCATAGCCATTGGCTTCGAGGTCGAGCGCCAGGGACTTGTCGCCCGACTTGATGACCTGGCCCTTGTAGAGCACGTGCACGCTGTCGGGCACGATGTGCTCGAGCAGGCGCTGGTAGTGGGTGATGACCAGGAACGCACGGTCGGGCGCGCGCAGCGCATTGACGCCGTCGGAGACGATCTTCAGCGCATCGATGTCGAGGCCGGAATCGGTCTCGTCGAGCACGCAGAGTTTCGGCTCCAGAAGCTTCATCTGCAGGATCTCGGCACGCTTCTTCTCCCCGCCGGAAAAACCGACATTGAGCGGCCGCTTCAGCATCGCCATGTCCATGTTGAGCGAGGCGGCGGCTTCCTTCACGCGCTTGAGGAATTCCGGGATTTTCAGCGGCTCTTCACCACGCGCCTTGCGCTGCTCGTTCATGGCCACCTTGAGAAATTCCATGGTCGCGACGCCCGGTATCTCCATCGGATACTGGAAGGCGAGGAAAATTCCCGATGTAGCGCGCTCGGCCGGATCCATTTCGAGGATCGACTGGCCGTTGTAGAGGATGTCGCCTTCGGTCACCTCATAGTCCTCGCGGCCGGCGAGGATGTACGACAGCGTCGACTTGCCGGAGCCGTTCGGGCCCATGATCGCGGCGACCTCGCCGGCTTTCACCGTCAGGTTCAGGCCGCGGATGATCTCGGTGCCGTCATCGACGATGCGGGCGTGCAGGTTCTTGATCTCAAGCATTCTTTGTTTCCTGAATATTTATCTGGGCGTCAGCCCACGGAACCTTCCAGCGAGATGCCGATCAGCTTCTGCGCCTCGACGGCGAACTCCATCGGCAGCTGCTGGATGACGTCCTTGACGAAGCCGTTGACGATCAGCGCAATGGCTTCCTCCTCGGGAATGCCGCGCTGCATGACGTAGAATTTCTGGTCCTCGGAAATCTTCGACGTCGTCGCTTCGTGCTCGAACTGCGCCGTCGAGTTCTTGGCTTCCATGTAGGGCACGGTGTGGGCGCCGCACTGGTCGCCGATCAGCAATGAATCGCAGTTGGTGAAGTTGCGGGCATTGGTCGCCTTGCGGTGCGCCGAGACCTGGCCGCGATAGGTGTTCTGCGAAAAGCCGGCGGCGATGCCCTTGGAGATGATGCGGCTCGACGTGTTCTTGCCGAGATGGATCATCTTGGTGCCGCTGTCGACCTGCTGGTAGCCGTTCGACACGGCGATCGAATAGAATTCGCCTGAGGAATCGTCGCCGCGCAGGATGCAGCTCGGATACTTCCAGGTGATTGCCGAGCCGGTCTCGACCTGCGTCCACGAAATCTTCGAACGGTCGCCACGGCAGTCACCGCGCTTGGTGACGAAATTGTAGATGCCGCCCTTGCCCTCGGCGTCGCCGGGGTACCAGTTCTGCACCGTCGAATATTTGATTTCGGCATCGTCGAGCGCGACCAGTTCGACCACCGCCGCATGAAGCTGGTTCTCGTCGCGTTGCGGCGCCGTGCAGCCCTCGAGATAGGAGACGTAAGCCCCCTCCTCGGCGATGATCAGCGTGCGCTCGAACTGTCCGGTGTTCTTCTCGTTCATGCGGAAATAGGTCGATAGCTCCATCGGGCAGCGCACCCCCTTCGGCACGAAGACGAAGGACCCATCCGTGAACACGGCCGAATTCAGTGTGGCGTAGTAATTGTCGGAGGTCGGCACGACCGAGCCGAGATATTTCCGCACCAGTTCAGGATGCTCGCGGACGGCTTCGGAGATCGAGCAGAAGATGACTCCGGCCTGTGCCAGTTCCTTTTTGAAGGTGGTGACGACGGACACGGAATCGAACACAGCGTCGACGGCAACCCGGCCCGACTTGTAGACATTGTCGCTCGCTTCCTCGAACTCCGAGGCGTCGGTCTTCTGGACGCCTGCGAGGATCTCCTGCTCCTTCAATGGAATGCCGAGTTTCTCGTACACCTTCAAGATCTCAGGATCGACGTCGCTGAGCGAAGTCGGTCCGGGCGTGCTCTTGGGCGCCGCGTAATAGTAGATGTCCTGGAAATCGATCTTGGGATAGTTGACGCGCGCCCAGGTCGGCTCTTCCAGCGTCAGCCAGCGCCGATAGGCTTCGAGGCGCCATTCCAGCATCCAGGACGGTTCGTCCTTCTTGGCCGAAATGAAACGGATGATGTCTTCGCTCAGGCCCTTGGGAGCCTTGTCGACGGCGATCTCGGTCTGGAATCCGTATTTGTATTGGTCGACGTCGATCTTTCGGACCCGATCGATCGTGTCCTGCACAGCAGGCATATGCGTTCTCCATCCACGCCGGGGTCAAGGCCCGACAGTCTTCAAACTATGGCACCGCCAAAAGGACGCCCGAGCAGCATCCGCGGCAGCGTAAGTTCAATATAGTGCGCCTCGACCGGAAATTCACCCGGCCAGCATGAAACGCACGGCTCGACCGGGCCAAAGGGCCCAAATCCTTTTTTCTCAAGCATCGGATTTTCCGGTCCGATGCCCCGCTAGGCGGCCTTCTCTCTACCCGCCCGACGCGCGGCAATGCTTGCCAGCGCGGTGCGGAACAGTTCGATGTCCTCGGCGCCGGTCGCGGCACCGACCGAGACGCGCATGGCGCCAAGGCTGTCGCCGTGCCCCATGGCTTTCAACACATGGCTCGGCCCGACCTTGCCCGACGAGCAGGCGGAGCCGGCGGAAACCGCTACGCCTGCCAGATCGAAGGCGATCTGGGCGGTTTCGGCTTTGATGCCGGGAATAGCGAAGAATGTCGTGTTGGCAAGCCTTGGCGCGCCCGTTCCGAAGATTTCCACGTCCGGCACCAGCGTCTTGAGGATGGCTTCGGCCTCGTCGCGACGCTGACGCACGGCACCGATGGCCTTCAGTCCGGCCAGGGATTCTCGTGCAGCGGCGCCAAACCCGGCAATGCCAAGCAGGTTCTCGGTGCCGCCACGGTGGCCTTTTTCCTGGCCGCCGCCATTGATCAGCGGCGTCGGCATCATCAGGTCGGCCGCGGCAACGATGGCGCCCGCGCCCTTGGGGCCGCCGATCTTGTGTGAGGACACAATCGCATAGTCGGCGTATCCAGCCGCCATGTCGACCGAAACGCGGCCAGCGGCCTGCACGGCATCGACGACAAGAATGCCGCCCGCCGACTTGACGATTTCGGCAATGCGATCGATCGGCTGAATAACGCCGGTTTCGTTGTTGGCGGCGTGGATCGCGACCAACGGCAAGCCATCGGCCTTGTCGTGACCGGCGAGCGCCGACGTCAAGGCGTCGAGGTTGAGGATGCCATCGGCGTCGACACCGATCCGCGTTACCTGGCTTGGCGGGAAACGTCCGCCATTCAGCAGGCACGGATGGTCGGCCTCGCACACGTAGAGCCGGCTCATGCGAATGGCGCCGCGCCCCATCCGCCAGTCCGGCGTCAGAAGCGTCGAGGCGGCCTCGGTCGCACCTGAAGTGAAGACGACATGTTCGGCCTTGCCGTTGACCAGTGCCGCCACGTCGCGCCTGGCATTGTCGACAAGCCTGCGCGCGGCGCGCCCCTCGGCATGCACCGAAGAAGGGTTGGCCGCATCAAACGCCGCGACCATGGCCTCGCGCGCCGCTGAAAGCAGCGGCGCACTGGCATTATAGTCGAGATAGGCGCGTGTCGCGGCCATTTTTGTCCAGTTCTTCCCGTCAGAAGCCATTCCGCCGACGTATGGCGTTATTTCCTTGAAATTCCAAGGCAAGCCGTCCTATTTACGCGGCTTGCGGCGAGCGCGACCGGGCGATTGCGTTTCGGCCAGCCAGTTTTGAACAGTTCTAAACTAGCTTCTATGAAGACGCTCGCCCTACGTCAAGGTCTGTGCAAGCGGGGCCAGAGGAAGAGTTTCCCGGCACCGCGCACTTGTATGTCACGTGGAGTATTTCATGCCTGAGGTCATTTTCACCGGTCCGGCCGGCCGCCTGGAGGGACGCTACCAGCCCTCGCGGGAAAAGAGCGCGCCGATTGCCATCGTGTTGCATCCGCACCCGCAGTTCGGCGGCACGATGAACAACAAGATCGTCTACGACCTCTTCTACATGTTCCAGAAGCGTGATTTCACCACGCTGCGCTTCAATTTCCGTGGCATCGGCCGCAGCCAGGGCGAGTTCGACCATGGTACCGGAGAGTTGTCGGACGCGGCGGCGGCGCTCGACTGGGTGCAGTCGCTGCATCCGGATTCCAAGAGCTGCTGGGTCGCCGGCTATTCCTTCGGTTCGTGGATCGGCATGCAGCTCCTGATGCGCCGGCCCGAGATCGAGGGCTTCATCTCGATCGCGCCGCAGCCCAACACCTATGATTTTTCCTTCCTGGCGCCCTGCCCGTCTTCGGGCCTGATCATTCATGGCGACGCCGACAAGGTGGCGCCGCCGAAGGATGTGCAAGGACTGGTCGACAAGCTGCATACGCAGAAGGGCATCACCATCACGCAGAAGACCCTGCCCGGCGCCAACCACTTTTTCGCCAACGACGCCGATCTCTTGATCGAGGAATGCTCCGATTATCTCGATCGACGGCTGGCGGGAGAATTGTCCGATCCGAGGCCGAAGCGGCTGCGTTAAGACGTCAGGCCGGGCGTATTCGCGGGGGTATGGGCGGGCGGTCAATATCCGCCTCCTCGCCACATGGCGTGCCGCGGTCCGGCAGCGACTTATTTTTCTGGAGCAATAAGCCGGAACGATGATTTGCGGACCGGCAAACCTGAAGTTGTCGGCCGGAAGATGAAACCGAGCCTGGCAAAGACCAGTCCGCACGCCAGCGCGAAGGCACAGCCGAGGCCGAAGCCGGCGACGGTGTCGCTCGGATAGTGCGCGCCGACGAAGATCCTGGTCGAGGCGATGCAGCCGGTGACCACCAGGGCGATGTACCAACGCCGCGGAAACAAAAGCAGCAGGATACCGAAGACGGCGCCCATCGTCGTGGCATGGCCGGACGGAAAGCCAGCAAAGCGCGCATCGAAGGCAAAGGGGTGCAGTGCAAGGACGCCAAAATCCTGGAAGTAGAGCGGGCGCGCCCTGCCAATGGCATATTTCAGGACATTGACGGTCAGGCCCGACAGGCCAACGGCGCTCAGCACCAGAAAAGCCAGACAAGTCCAGCTGTAGACCAGCATCTGCGCGCGCCGCGGAAGGCTTCGCCAATCCGTCAGATTGGCCGCGACAAGCAGAAGCGCGGACGGGATGAGATACCAGCCGCCCAGCCCGAACTGCGTGAAGAATTCGGCAAGCCTGGCGGCACCCGCCGACCATTGGCCATGAGCCACCCCCGCCGGCGTATCGAGACGAACAAAGGCCGCTGCCGTCAGAAAGACCCAGACCAGTCCCCACGCCCACCATGAGATGTTTGGATAGCGAGCGGGCCGAACGGCGAGGCGCCGCCTTGCGATCCGTAGGGTGTCGCGAAAATTGCCGAGGGACCGGCGTCCTATCCCGAGGGGGGAGTTGGTAACTGGTGGGCGTGATTTCACGAGCATTGGAAACTGGACTCTGTCATCGACCCAGCCGTCATTGGGCTACACGATAAAGGCCGAGCGACAGTTTGTCTCCCGACGAATAGTTGAGGCCATCGATTTCAGCGACGCGGTTCACCGATTTGCCTCGCACCGACAGCATGCCATTGAGCTTCTGCTCATCCCCGATGGGGGCCAGCCCCAAGGCACAGGCAGGATCGGCGAGCAGGTGCTCCGCCACGCCTCCGACATCGGTCAGCACCGTTTTCGTGCCGACCAGAAACACCAGGCTCGGCTCCTGATATCGCGCCGAGGCCAGCACCGTTGTGTCGCATGCCTGGTTGGCAAGCACGGCTTGCCTGATCGCCGGGCTCAGCCACATCGGTTTCAGCGACGGCGCGATGACCCCGAACAGCAAGGCATAGGTGATGCCCGCGCAGGCGGCGGTGGCTCCGATGCGAGGCAGCGGCACCTGTAACTGCCTGGAGAATGCGAGATAGCCGGCGCCGAGTGCTGACGCTGCCGCAGGAATGCTCCACCACGAGAAGCTGTGCGTAATGTAGATCGGTGCCCCGACACAAACCGCCGCCAGCCCGAGGCTGACCACCACCAGACCGAACGCGGTCGACCACNCCCAGCCGATCAGCAGCGCCATGCCGGGATAGGCCGGCAGGACGTAATGCGGCAGTTTGGTCGGGATGAGTTCGAACACCAGCCAGAACGGAATGTACCATGCCAGGCAAAAGCGCAGCCTGAAATCGTCGCGCACTCGGTTGAGGGCCTGCAGGCCAGCGCCGACCGCGATCAGGCCGAACGGCCACATGAACAGCGAATAGGTCAGCATGTAGAAGCCAGGCGGCAGGCCGTGCGATTCCTCGCCCGACGCGACCTTGTTCAGCATATCCTTGCCGACGGCTTCCTGAAAAAAGGCGCCGCCGCTCTTCCAGCCGATAAAAGCGACCCAGGGCAGCACGATGAGCAAAACGAGCGCGACGCCGCGCACCAGCTTCAGCTTCAAAAGCCAGCGCCAGTCGCGTTCGAAAGCAAACAGCGCGGCCGCCGTCAGCAGTGACAGAAGCGGGGCCACGGGCCCCTTGATGAGGATCCCGACGCCTTGCGCGAACCAGAATATCCACGGCAGATGGCCGGCCACCGGCTCGTTGCGGCGCGACGCAAGGTAGACTTGTGCCATCGCGCCCTGCGCGGCCACGCAACAGGCCAGAAGCATGGCATCGGTTTTGGCGTCGCGTCCCTCGAACGCGGTTGCGAAGATCGCCGCCATCATCAGGCCGGCGGCAAGGCCGGCATTGGCGCCGAACAATTTTGTGCCCGTCCAGCCGATGCCCAGGACAGCGAGCGCGATTCCGAGCATCGAGACAAGGCGGTACACCCAGATCGGCGCGGCCGCGCCCTCGCCGCTCAATGCGACAGCAGCCGATTGCAGCCAGTAGATGCCGATCGGCTTCTTGTAGCGCGAGACATCCTGGAAGCGGATGTCGATATAGTCGCCGGTTTCGACCATCTGCTTGGTCGCCTGGACAAAGCGGGATTCATCGCGGTCGATCGGCGGAAGGCTCGCCAAGCCGCTGATACTCATGACCAAGCTGAACAGGAAGAGGAAGAGGTAGTTTCTGTTCATCGCGGGAGCTTTCCGGATCTGATCTGCGGGATGACCCCGTCGCGGCGTGCGGGCGCTGCCCTTGCGCGGCGCCTCATTACGCCAGCGGCATGGATGAGGCAAGGATTGGCAAATTCCCTCCGCGCCGGCCGCAAAACAGGATTCCACTTTTGCTGATCGCGGGCTCCTTGTTGGCGCGCGATCCGACGCAAAACAGGATTCCACTTTTGCTGATCGCGGGCTCCTTGTTGGCGCGCGATCCGACGCAAAACCGGATTCCACTTTTGCTGATCGCGCTTGGGTGCTAAACGCGCGCGTTCACATATGCCCGGCTGGACCGGGCATACGCTTTCGGGAAAAAACCATGCCTGCCTTCAAATCCGATTTCCTGCGCACCATGAGCGAGCGCGGTTTCATCCACCAGACCTCGGATGATGCCGGTCTCGACCAACTCTTCGCCAAGGAAACGGTGACGGCCTATATCGGCTTCGACGCCACCGCCAGAAGCCTGCATGCCGGCTCGCTGATCCAGATCATGATGCTGCATTGGCTGCAGCAGACCGGCCATCGGCCGATCGCCCTGATGGGCGGCGGCACGTCGATGATCGGCGATCCCTCCTTCAAGGACGAGGCGCGCAAGCTGCTCACGCCGCAAGACATCGACGACAATCTTGCCGGCATCCGCCGCAACTTCATGCCCTACCTCAAATTCGGCATTGGTCCGAACGATGCGGTCATGGTCAACAATGCCGACTGGCTGATGGAGATCAACTACGTCAATTTCCTGCGCGATGTCGGCCGGCACTTTTCCGTCAACCGCATGCTTGCGTTCGATTCCGTCAAGTTGCGGCTCGATCGCGAGCAATCGCTGTCGTTCCTCGAATTCAACTACATGATCCTGCAGGCCTATGATTTCGTCGAACTCTACAAGCGCCTCGGCTGCCGCCTGCAGATGGGCGGCTCCGACCAATGGGGCAACATCATCAACGGGATCGATCTCGGTCGCCGTATGGAAGATGCGCAACTCTATGCGCTGACCACGCCGCTGCTCACCACCTCGTCCGGCGCCAAGATGGGCAAGTCGGCGTCGGGTGCGGTCTGGCTCGATCCGCAGATGCTGAGCCCTTACGAGTTCTGGCAGTACTGGCGCAACACCGAGGATGCCGACGTTGCCCGGTTCCTGAAACTCTACACCACATTGCCGCTGGACGAGGTCGCAGGGCTCGAGCGACTGGGCGGCTCCGAGATCAACGAGGCAAAGAAGATCCTCGCGACCGAGATCACCGCCCATCTGCATGGCCGCGCGGCCGCCGAACAGGCCAGCGAGACGGCGCGAAAGACTTTCGAGGAAGGCGCTCTGGCCGACACTTTGCCGACCGTCGAGGCGGACAAGGCCGCGCTCGAAGCCGGTGTCGGCATCCTGTCGCTACTGGTCAGCGCCGGGCTGGCATCATCCAATGGCGAGGCACGGCGGCATATCCAAGGCGGCGCCGTGCGCCTGAACGACCAGCCGGTCAGCGACGATCGCCGCATGGTGACGCTTCAGGATCTGAGTCCGGAAAACGTCATAAAGCTTTCATTGGGCAGGAAAAAACACATCCTGGTCAGGCCGGCATGAGGCCCTTGGAGCCGTTTCCTGGAAACGGCTCCCACTATTTGTCTTGGCGCAGTTCCGGACGGAAAACCGGTTCACACTTTTCCTGGAATTACTCTAGCGGTACTCGAAGATCGACCTGAATATCCCCGGCGCGATCACCGACAGCGGATTGACGTCGAGCACCGGCTTGTTCGCATTTCCCCTGAGGCGGTAGGTGACGCCGATTAGGCCGCGGTCGCGGCCGTTGCCCAGAAGCGCGCCGACGATGGGCAGCTCGCCAAAGATGCGGTTGAGGCCGTAGACCGGCATGAAAGTGCCGGTCATATCCATATTGTTGTTCTGGTCGTAGAGGATGCCTTGGAAGGTCGTGCCGATGCGCGGGCCGCGCAGCACGCCATTGGTCAGCCGGAGATAGCCGCTGCCCTTGTCGATTTCGGCGTAGCCGCGCTCGAACTTCACCCGCGACGTGTCGAGCTTGCCCTTTACCGCCTGGTTGAGGCTGCGGCTGTCGCCGGCCGGCGTGGTCGAGACGATGGAGGCGAGCTTGGGTTCGTTGACGACAAAGAAGTTGGTGGTGTCGACCTTGCCCTTCATCGGCCCGTCGCTGGCCCCGGTCAGCGCCAGCGTGATCGATCCGCCTTCCATGTGCTCATAGATGTTGAGGAACCGCAGGATGGCGCCGGCGTCCGCCGACTGCACATTGAGCGAACGCCTGCCGTCGCCGGTGGTGTTGCTGATGGCGATGGCGGCGCCCGAACTCGCCGTCGCGCTGACCTTCAGTCCGTTCACCCGCGAACCGGCCGCACTGTAGTCGAGCTTCAGGTTGGAGAGTTGCTCGTCGTGGAAACCGGTGAGCTGATTGACGTCCGCACTGACCGAAATGTTGTCAGTTCCTGTCGTTTTGGTCGCGGTGTCCACATCGGATGTGAACTGCTTGATCAGCGAACGAGCATCAAGCGCATTGCCATTGATGCCGACCGCATAGCCCTTGCCCGATCGCTTCACCGACACGGAAACATCATCGCCCCGGTTCAGGGTGACCCTGCTGAACTTGGCCGACGACAGCGCGCCGTTGACCAGCACGATGCCGCCATCGATGGAGAATGTCTTGCCACCGAGGTCGAAGTCGGACAGCGTCGTGGTGTCGCCGGACTTGGTCATGACGAAGTTGGCGCTGGCGGGAACCCCCGCCCCCTTGCTCCAGCCAGCCCAGGGAATGTCCAGCCTGGCATTGGTCAGGTCGACCGAAACGTTCTGGTTGCCGTTGCCGCTCTTGTCGATCGCGACCTTCACCGTTCCGCCAAGCAGCGGCGTCAGGCCGGGCATGGCGGCGGCGCGGATCTTGTCGTCGAGCACAAGGGCGACTTTGCGGCTGCGCGCCGGTCCATCATCCGCCAACGGCTCGACGAGATCGAGTTCGGCCGGAATGCCGTTCAGCGATGCCTTGGCCGAAATGACGGCCTTTTGCGGGTCGACCGTGATCGAGCCGTCCGCGTCCGTCACGGCCTGCCCCTCGAACGGCTTGGCCAGGGACAGGCCGGTGTAGTCGAGCGACACCAGCCAATCGAGCTTCGCGGTATCAACGCCCGACTGCAGCGGAATGTCCGCCTTGACGTGGCCGGTGACGCTGCCGGAAAGATCCTCAGGCAGGATGCCGACATGGCGCATGGCGTTGATCGGTTCGTAGGAGGCAAGCTCGGCGACGGCCGGCGCCTCCCCCTCGACATCGATGTCAAGTGCGCCGATGACCGGCGGACGGTTGGCGGCCTTGACCGTCAGCGTGCCGTTGCTGGCCGCCACCGTGCGGCCACTCGGCATGAAGACGGTGCCCGAAGACAAGGATACGTCGACATCGTTGCCGTGGAATCCGACCACGCCCACCGCGTCGCGGATCGGCGGAATGCGGCCGGCAGTGTCGAAACGCGCGCCTTCGATCTGGAAGCGGCCGAAGACCTCGTCGGCGGAAAGCGGCACGCCATTGCCGAGGCGATCCGGCACCACCTGGAACTGCAGGCTGCCGTCGACCACGCGGCCGCCGAACAGATTGTTCAGCACCCAGAGCCGCGCATTGCGCGCCGAAAACCACGGCCACAGCTGTTTGACGTGCGAGACCGGCATGTCATGGATGTTGAGCGCCAGATTGATCCCGGGAGCCTTGCCCTCCGCGAATTCCACGGCCGCGGTGCCAAGCACCTCGCCGGACCCGGCGGACCGAACCGCGATCTGCTCGGCCACCAGTTTATGGCTTTGCGGCTGGTAGATGCCGGCGATGCGCGCCAGGAACATCAGCGCGGGCTCAGGAGATTCCGATGGAGCCAGGGTCGAACCGTCGCTGGTCAGATCGTAACGGTAGGAGGGTTCCTCACCAGCCACCCCGGTTGCTGGTTTTGGCCCGATCGAGCCGCCGAAATCGAATGAAGACCTGCCGGTTTTCAAGAGCAGCCTGTCCACCTGGATCTTGTTGGAGCCATGGACAAGCGTCGCATTGACATCGGCATCCGCCGGCAGCAGCCCGCGTGTGCCGAGATCCAGCACGGACCCGGTGGACGAAAGGGCGGCCGTCAAGCGTGATGCGGTGGCACCTGACCCTTCCGATCCTGTCAACTTCAGCGCGACGGCACCAAGCTTGCCGGAGCCGGCAGCGGTGGCGCCGGCATCCGCCAGATTGATGCTGGCATCCAACGCCGTCACCCGGTGCGCCGCGATATTACGGGTGGCGGAGGCTACAACGGTGACTGTCCTGCCGTCGACGTCGGCTTCGGAGGTGAACTCCATGCCGCCCGGCCCCGACTGAACCACGGTGGCGTCGGCGATCTTGATCAGCTTGATCGATCCAGCGTCGGGCAGCACGAACTCGACATTGCTGAGATCGATCCGGCGCATCGAATCTTCCCGCACGGCGTCGAGCGCACGATGGATGTAGCCGAACACCGCGTCCGACAGCTTCTCCGGATCGACGAGGCCGCTCTCGTTGCGCAGCGCCGCGGTCCAGTCGCCGCCGGACGGCATCGCGGCCATGACGATGCGGGCATCGGATATCCTGGCACTGGTCAGCCGCACCTCGCCCCACAAAAGCGGCACCAGGCGGATACCGAAGCGCACACGCCCGGCATCGGCCATGGGTTTGCCGTCCGATGTCTTCAGGCTGACATCGCTCACCTGCAGCGCCACGAAGCTCGAACTGTCGAGCGTGATGCGGGCGGGCCCGACCGCGACATCGACGTCGACGCCCGCCAGCCTCTCGATGGCGCTCTCCGCCTCGACGCGGAGCCGGTCCGAACCAATGCCGGAAAGGCCGACGAGATAGACCGCCGTCGCGGCCAGCAGCATGAACGCGACCACGCCGGCAAACACGCGCGAAAGGATGCGAAAACCGCGGCCGATCGCCGCCTGGCCAAGGGGCGGGACGCGGCACGCGGACGGCAGGGCCCCCAGGTCGGTGATTTCGTCCCGCCTGAACCGGATTTTCTCGTGCTGCGGTTGCTCCTGATCCACGCAATCTTCCGTTGTACAAACTCGCTCGTGGACGAATCCCCGGTCGACACTATATCGGTGTGGCTTCGCGCGTAACCTCAAACAAGGGCATCGATATGGCTGACCTGGAAGTAGCCGATCCCGCGCCGCAATTCGATCTGCCGCGGGACGGCGGCGGATCGCTCAGCCTGGCCGCATCCGCCGGCAAGCCAGTCGTGCTCTATTTCTATCCGCAGGACGATACGACAAGCTGCACGCAAGAGGCGATCAGCTTCTCGCGGTTGAAGCCGGAATTCGAGAAGGCCGGCGCTGTCGTCATCGGCCTGTCGCCCGACAGCGCCAAGAAGCACGACAAGTTCAAGTCGAAATATGATCTCACCATCGATCTTGCCGCCGACGAGGAGCGCAAGGTGATCGAGGCTTACAATCTGTGGGTCGAGAAATCGATGTACGGCCGCAGATACATGGGTGTCGAGCGCGCGACATTCTTGATCGGCAGTGACGGACGGATTGCCAAGATCTGGCGCAAGGTCCGGGTCAAGGGCCATGCCGAGGCCGTTCTGGAAGCCGTTCGCGCGCTTTGAGCGTCGCCAAAGCCCGCGACGCAAAAGACGATCATGGGGCTATTCGTCAGGCACCGCGTCGGCTTTCGGCTGCCGCCGCGTCTTCCAGGATTTCGAAACATGGTCCACATGGTCGGCCAGTGCGGCGAGATGACCGCGCAAGCCGCGCGCACCCATCATCGACGACAGCGCGACCGATTGCGTGGCGAAGCGGCGCTTGAAATCCTCGCCGCCGCAGAGAAAATCAATCGTGGCAAGGCCACGGTCGAGCGACCACTGGATATAGTCCATCATCAGCACCATACCCGGCGAGGCGCGCTCGTGTTCGGGGTCGTAGGTGGTGACGAAAGCCATCATCGTGCCGTGCTGCTCGAAGTTGATCGAGACAGCGATGATCGTGTCGTCAAGCTCAAGCACGAAGATGCGCAACAGCCCGAGGTCGGCCAGCACGGAAATAAGCGCGGTGAGAACCGGCGAGCCCTCATCGAACAGATCCGAAGCGCGGCCATGCCGAACGAGCCAGAGCCGCTTCAGCGTCGCCACCCGCTCGAGCACCGGCTCGCGCGGATCATCCGCATCCAGCAAGCGGAAACGCAATGCGCCGCTCTCTTCCATGAACTTGCGGCCACGACGATAGTTCTGCCGGCCCTTTTTCGACAACGTCTCGAACCATTCCGCCCCACTCCGCCAGGGACCAGTGACACGATAGCTGATTTCACCGCGGTGGTTGGGCCGAAGCGCCTTGCCATGGGCCGGGCGCAGCAGGGCATGAACACCGGCATCCGGCAGCAGACGGTTGAGGTAGATCAGGTCGAAGCCGCCCTGATCGAAAACATACTGCCAAAGGCGGGAGATCGCCTGCGGGTCGCTGTCGGGTGCAACCAGCGCGTCACCATAGTCACTGTGGTCCTTCGCCGCCCATTCGAGCATGCGGATGCCGGAGCGCCTGAAGGTCGCGAGCGCTATCACGCCCTCGAGCCGGTCGCCGTTCCAGGCAAGCCCAATCCTGAGTGCGCGCCGCTCCTGATGCGGGGTGGTGCGCCACCAGGCCGCGATCCAGTCGGGATGCTGGAAGACAAACCCGCCAGCCCGCTGCCAGAGCGTGCTCCAGGCCGGTGCGATCTCGGCCAGGCGCCCCGCCGATGTCACGATTTCGAAGGTGTGTGTCCGCTGGATGGAAAGCGTGACGGGGGCGTTCATGGCCGTGTCCCTTCCGATGGTCGCGCGGTCCGTGGCTGTCGCTTTCCAGGCCGGATACGCCTGGCAATATGACCCCACATCCGCTTCAGCGGCATGACATAAAGGCCGGCGAGCGACTGGTAGTCGCGCACATCGCGGTCGACCAGTCCGAACTTGAAGTCCTCGTCGGGCCTCGGCACACACAATGTTCCAAAGAGCCGGTCCCAGAACGAGAAGAGCAGCCCGAAATTCTTGTCGTAGTGGCGTGGATCGACGCTGTGATGCAGCTGGTGCCAATGAGGACACAGGATCAAGTTGTTGAGCGGGCCGAACGAGATCTTGAAATGCGTGTGCCTGACAAAATCCATCATCAAGATGTTCCGCATCACATAGACGTTGACGCCAAAGACCGTCAGTTCGACAAGGTTAAGCGAAATCAACGACCAGAGGCCGAAGCACAGCCCCACGATGAGCCCGTCCCAGGCTCGGTTCATCAGCTCGTCGAGCGGATGGACCCTATCCTTGGTGATCCCGACCATCACCTCGGCCGAGTGATGCACCTTGTGCAGCTCCCAAAGCATCGGATAGCGATGCTGGGCGACGTGATAGAGATAATAGGAAATGTCGTAGGCGAGCAGCATGCTGATGGTGAAGATCAGCACCGTCACCGGTCCTGCCGGCCCCTCGATCAGAGGCGGCTGAAACTGGAACAGTGTCGAAAACAGCCAGTTGGTCCCGTAGCCCACCGCCGTGACGAAGACAATTCCGGCGGGCAGCATCAGGAAAGGCATCAGGGCCTTCTTGGTGACCCAGAACAGCAGGTCGGCTTTCGCGGAGGGATGGGTGATGACCTCATGGGGGACGACGAACTCGAAAAACTCCTTCCAGCTCTTCTCCTCGACCGTGCGCCAATAGGCCACGAGCGCGCTGACAAAGGCCGTCAGCAGCAAAAGCCCGGTCGCCAGCAGACTGGCGCCCGAAATCTTGTCGACGATCTTGCCAATCAGGTCGTCCAGCATTCCTACCGCCACGATGAATCCGAAATACCGGCAAGCCTTTACTCGAAAAAAGTCAATTAAACGCAATCGAATACAGTTAAGAAACCTGGACCTTGCTCAGCGCGTGACTGACCGCTGCTGGTGGAACATTGGGGCTCTTCGCCAACGATTTCGCGACGTAGCGCCGTCCCTGGCGATTCCCATGCAACCTCTTGCCTGCATTGCGGGCGTTCGGCGTGGCGCAGCTGATACGGCAAGCCTTTGTTAACCCTAATAATGTGTAATCAGGCTGTCGTGGTGTCGTAACGAAAGCTTGGTCCCGTGAACGCAACCGGTCAGTCCGCAGTCTTCGGCAGGCGCAAGGAACCGCATACGATCATCATCGCCCGGGGCGACCAGATCAGGCACTTCACGATCCGCCCCTGGTTGGCGGCATTCATTGGTTCAGCACTCGCCGCCATTGCCATCGGCTACCTCCTGGCCACATCCTATCTGGTTCTGCGTGACGACCTGATCGGCGCCACCACGGCGCGCCAGGCTCGCATGCAGCAGGCTTACGAGGACCGCATTTCGGCGCTTCGCGCCCAGGTCGACCGCATTACGAGCAGGCAGTTGCTCGACCAGCAATTGATGGAAACCAAAGTCAGCGAACTGCTCGAGCGCCAGACGCAGCTGAGCCAGCGGCATGGCCGTCTCGGCCCACTGCTCGAACGTGCCGAAGGTGAGGTCGGAACGGTGCCCGCCGAAGATCCGGCCGCGGCCGCCAAGCCGGACAAAGGCGCCGAGGTGACCGGCAGCATCGGCCAGCCAGCGCAGAACTACGCGATTGCCAGCTTGGGCGCAGACCTCGGCACCGCCGACACAAGGCCCTTCTCCTTGTGGTCGACCCGCACCGATCCGCTGCCCAGCGACTCAGCCGCCGATCACGCCGACAGGCTGTTCGTTTCGATTAACCAGTCGCTGAAATCCATCGAGAATGAACAGCTCAGCCGCATCAACACGCTCGCTGACAATGCCTATAAAAGCGCCGATGCCATCCAGCAGGCGCTGCGGACGGCCGGGCTGCCGGTCGACAGTGATTTCGGCAAGAACGAAAGCGATGTCGGCGGACCGCTGATTCCGCTCGACTCGTCGATGATCTTCGACAGCAAGGTCAAGGAACTGGACGAGGCGCTGGATGCGCTCGATCACCTAAAGAAGGAAGCGCGCCGGTTGCCGCTTGAAAACCCTGCCCCTGGCCACTCCGTCACCAGTCCGTTCGGCGTGCGCACCGATCCCATTCTCGGGACGGCCGCTTTGCATTCGGGCATGGATTTCAGGGCCCCGATCGGCATGGCGGCCAAGGTCACCGCGCCCGGCATCGTAACCAAGGCCGGCTGGAATGGCGGCTATGGCCGCATGGTCGAGATCGACCATGGCAATGGCTTTGCCACGCGCTACGGACATCTCAGCGAGATCGACGTGACGGTGGGCGAGAAGGTGGACGCCGGCGCCGTCATCGGCAAGACCGGCAGCAGCGGGCGCTCGACCGGCCCGCATCTGCACTATGAAGTGCGTCACAATGGCGAGGCGATCGATCCGCTGCGCTTCCTGACTGTCGGCAGGAAAGTCGCCCAGTATCTCTAACAAGATCGACCGCTGGCTTGCTGAATCCGGAGCCGCCGGTGCCGGTCAGGCACACCTCTCCTCGTCATGCGGTATCCCGCACCGCCGTAAACCGTCATATCCGCGGCTCCCCGCGTTCCGAATCATTTTTGAATTCCATTTGACTGAATAAATATTTGATGCGAACCTTACGTCAGGTGGAGGCGCAAGGCATGGCATTGCGGGGGACCAATCAGGAGTTCGGGCGGCCGTACAACCGGCGCATCGTGCTTGAGTCCATCCGCCGTCATGGCCCGATTGCACGTGGCGACATCGCCAGGCACGTCGGGCTCACCGTGCAGACCGTGTCGACCATCGTTCGCGAACTGGAGGAACAGGGCTACATCCTGTCCTTGCGCGAAGAGCCGAAGGGGCGTGGCCTGCCACCGGCGACGCTGCGCATCAACCCGGAAGGCGGCTATGCCGTCGGCATCCACCTGACGCCGCTTGGAATAGACGCCGCGCTGATCAATCTCAGCGGCGACGTCATCGAGAGTTCACGCCGCGAGGCGTCCAACGCGACGCCCGATCACGCGTTCGACCAGATTGGCGCCATGGTCCGCGACCTGACGGGCAAGCGGCCAGGCGGCCGCGTCATCGGCGTCGGCATGGCGCTTCCCGGCCCGTTCGATGTGGACTCCATGAGCTTTGTCGGCCCGACCACGATGACCGGCTGGAAGCATGTGGCGCTGCGTGAGCGGCTGACGGCCGCGACAAGATTGCCGGCGTTCTTCGAGAGCGACATGGCCGCCGCCGCGATGGGCGAGCGGCTTTATGGCATCGGAGCCCGCCATTCCGACTATTACTATCTCTATTTCGGCGTCGGACTTGGCGGCGCGATGATGCATGACGGCAGCGTTCTGCGCGGCGCCTGGGGCAATGCGGGCGAGATCGGCCACATTCCCGTGGTCCCCGATGGCGAGCTTTGCCCCTGCGGCAACCGAGGCTGCCTCGAGCGCTACCTGTCGCTCGAGGCGCGAGGCCGCCGGGCCGGCAACGACGCCGATTGGGTGGCGCAAGTCGGCCCGATCTTCCGCAACACCATCGCCATTATCGAAAACCTCTTCGATCCAGAGACGGTCGTGCTCGGCGGCCTGGCGGCATCGGAACTGCTCGAGCGCCTGGCGGACGCGGCCGAACCGCTGCACAATTCGGTTTCGGCACGCGCGGACCGCAAGACGCCGCGTGTCGTCGTCGCCGGCGGCGGCCAGCATGCCGTGCTGCGCGGTGCGGCGGCGCTCGCCGTTTCAGGGGTGTTGTCGCCACGCTTCGGCCAGATGTTCGCCGCCGAACGCGAGCGCGGCCGCGACATACTTTCGGCCAGGGAGATTGCCGCATGAGCGAACCTCTGCTGGTGCTCGACAACGTGACCAAGAACTACGGCGCGATCGAAGCGCTGAAGGGGATCAGCTTTTCCATCGGCAAGGGCGAAGTGGTGGCGTTGCTCGGCGACAATGGCGCCGGCAAGTCGACGCTGGTCAAGATCATATCTGGCGGTCTCGAACCGACCTCCGGCCGCATGCTGTTCGAGGGCAAGGAATTCCTGGCCCGGTCGCCGGCGGAAGCCAAGGCGGCGGGCATCGAGACCGTCTACCAGGACCTGTCGCTGTGCACAAATGTCGATGTGGTGGCCAATTTCTTCATGGGCCGCGAGATCACCAGGAAGGTGCTTGGCATTCCGGTGCTCGATGAGCGCGCCATGGAAGCCGTGGTCGGCAAGGCGCTGGCCAGCGCCGGGACCCGCATTCCTTCGCTGCGCACCAATGTCGAGCATCTCTCGGGCGGCCAGCGGCAGGCCATCGAGTTGAACCGCTTCGTGCATTGGGGCGGCAAGCTGGTGCTGCTCGACGAGCCGTTCGCCGCGCTTGGCGTCGAGCAGACGCGGCGCGGTCTCGACATGATCCGCCAGGTGGCGAGCCAGGGCATCGGCGTCGTCATCATCACCCATATCATGCAGCAGGCTTTTCAGGTCGCCGACCGGATCGTGGTCATCCGGCAAGGCGTCGTGGCAGGCGATGTCGCACGCAACAAGACAAGTCCCGATGCGGTGATCAACATGATCACCGGAGAGACGCTTGCCGGTGCCGGACCGGCGGGCCGAGGGACATAGAGGGGTCCGGCTTAACAGGGAGCCAACGACATGAAGCGAATACTTCTTGCTGTCTTCGGTATCCTGGCACTGGCCTTTGCCACGCTCACGCCGGCATTCGCCCAGTCCAAGGGTATTGTCTACTACATGGTGCCGACATTGCTCGACGAGTTCCAGACCGGCTCGGTGAGCGCGCTGGAGCTGTTCCTGAAACAGACCGGCTACGAGATGAAGACGCTGAACGCCGACAACAAGACCGACGCGCAGCAATCGCAGATGAACGACGTCATCGCGCTGAAGCCGGCGGCGATCATCCTGGCCGCCGTCGATTTTAATGCGCTGAAACCATCGATCGAGGCAGCGCGCGCCGCCGGCATTCCGGTGGTCGAGTTCGACCGCCAGATCACGTCGACACCGTCCGACTTCACGTCGGTCGCGGGCACTGTCGAGATCGGCTACGTCGCCGCAGAGCAGGCCGAAAAGCTTCTGAAAGCCAAGAACGGCTCGGTGAAGGGCAAGGTCCTGCAGGTGCTTGGCGATCCCGGCGATCCCTACACGCTGGACATCCAGAAGGGTTTCGAGGAGAAGATGAAGGCGTTCCCGGACGTCAAGATCATCTCGCTGCCGGCCATGCAATGGGAGGCCAGCAACGCCGGCACCATCGTTGCCGACCAGATGTTGGCCAACCCCGACATCGACCTGATCTTCAGCCATGCCGCACACTTGTCGGTCGCCGCCGTCGCCTCGCTCGAGGCCGCCGGCAAGAAGCCTGGCGACGTCATGCTGATGAGCTCGAACGGCGCACCGGTCGGCCTCGACCTGATCCGCAAGGGCTGGCTCAACGTCGAGGTCGAGCAGCCGCTTTACGCACAGGCCGCTGCCGTCGCCATGTTCATGGACAAGGTCGTCAAGAAGGAAGAGATCAAGCCCGGCGAATACGATGTGCTTGGCCTGAAATCGACCCTCACCAAGGAAGCCTGGGGCCCCAACATCAAGATTCCGGGTGCCGCGATCACCAAGGAAAACGTCGACAACCCGGCTTTCTGGGGCAACCAGAAGCCGCCGACGGATACCGTCAAGTCGGTCGAATAGACAGATGGCCCGACCGCTCCGGGCCATACCCGGCCCGGAGCCCTTCCCTGCCCGAATGAAACGAGACGCAGGCAACCTGCCGCGGCCTTGATCCCGCGCGCCAACCGGATCGACACATGAACCCTCGCACACGCCATGCCCTGGAGTTCGTCCTCGACAATCTCGTCTGGTTCATGCTGCTTTTTGTCCTGGTCGTCTTCTCGCTCTTCATCCCGAACTATTTCCAGCTCGGCATCTTCGCCAACATCATCGAGGCGTCGAGCGTGCTCGGCGTCATGTCGATCGGCCTGGCGCTGGTCATCATTGCCGGGCACATGGACCTGTCGGTCGAATCCGTCGCCGCGCTCAGCGCCATGGTGGTGGGCATCCTGTTTTGTTCCTCGGGCATCGGCCTCGGCGTGCGGTTGCACCCGGAATGGCTGATGGTTCCGGTCTCGCTGCTGCTGGCGCTGGCCGTCGGCGGCCTCATCGGCGCCTTCAACGGCTATCTCGTGGTCAAGGTCAAGATGAGCGCCTTCATCATCACGCTCGCCTCCTACATCTGGGTGCGCGGCCTGGTGCTGGTCATTTCGGGCGGCCGCTCGGCACAGGACCTGGCACCCGCCATCCGCTGGTTCGGCATCCAACGCCTGGTCGGCCTGCCGCTTACCGCCTGGATCGCGGTGGCCTGTTTCGTGGTGTTCTCGCTGATCATGGCCAAGACCCCGTTCGGCAGGCACCTGGTGATGATCGGCGGCAATGAAACCGCGACCTTCCGTGCCGGCATCCGGGTGAACCGCAACCTGATCATCGCCTTCGTGCTCGCCGGCGCCATCGCAGGGCTGGCCGGCTGGCTGCTGGCGATCCGCACCTCGGGCGCCACCGCCAATCTGGGCGTCGGCCTTCTGTTCAACGCCTTCGCGGCCGTGGTTATCGGCGGCGTCAGCCTGAAGGGCGGCGTCGGCACCTTGCCTGGCGTCTATGCCGGAGTGCTCCTGCTGTCGGCCATCAACACGGCGATCAACCTGATGGGCCTGCCCGCCAACTTCACCCAGGTCATCCATGGCCTCTTGGTGCTGGCCGCCGTGCTGCTCGACGCATTCAAGCAAACCATTCGCCAAAGACTGGCGTGACAGGACGGCTCGCATGACCGGACGATTGAACGACAAGGTGGCGCTGATCATCGGTGGCGCGCGCGGCATCGGCAAGGGCATCGCGCTGCGCTTCGCCGAGGAAGGTGCGAGGCTGGTGCTCGCCGACTCCGAGACCGAGGCCGGGCAGGCAAGTGCGGATGAGCTCGGCGTCCCCTTCATCCGCACCGATATCTCGCGAATGAGCGACGCCGAGGCCGCCGTGGCGCTTTCGTTGCAACACCATGGCCGCCTCGACATCATCGTCCAGAATGCCGGCATCTATCCCTGGCAGTTGATCGAGAATACCAGCGCCGACGACTGGGACCGCGTCATGGCGGTCAATTTGCGCGGCACCTTCAACGCCAGCCGCGCGGCCCTGGTGCCGATGAAGGCGCAGCGCTTTGGCCGCATGCTCTACACCTCCTCCATCACCGGCCCGCACGTCACCAGCCCCGGCCACGGCCACTATTCGGCTACGAAAGCAGGCATCAACGGCTTCATTCGCGCGGCAGCGCTTGAATTCTCCGGCTATGGCATAACCGTCAACGGCGTCGAACCCGGCAACATCCTCACCGAAGCCATCCAGGAGCACCGCGGCGCCGCCTATATCAAGAACATGGAGGATTCGATCCCGCTCGGCCGGCTCGGCAGCCCGCGCGACGTGGCCAACGCCTTCCTGTTCCTCGCCTCGGACGACGCCAGCTACATCACCGGGACGACCATCGTGGTCGACGGCGGGCAATTGCTGCCCGAGGGGAAGGATTTCCGTATGGTGCCGCCGTGATACCGCATTCGCCAGCGGCCGGCTCTCAGCTGACTTGAAATGCGGGTTTGAATGGTGGGCGATGACGGGCTCGAACCGCCGACATCTTCGGTGTAAACGAAGCGCTCTACCAACTGAGCTAATCGCCCGCTCCGGGCCGGACCTTTAAGCGGTCGGGACTTGCTTCGCAAGGCCAAATGAGTGCGGGATGCCCTGTTCGCAGGCCGGATTTGCGAACAAAATGCCGGCTGTCAAAAAACCTTCTCCTGTTTGGCGTTATGATGGTTTGGTGCGCTTGACACCCGGTAGCGAACCCCTTATCCAGCGCCCCAACGACGAACACGGCTGACACGTGCTCGTCAATGCGCGGGTGTAGCTCAGTTGGTTAGAGTGCCGGCCTGTCACGCCGGAGGTCGCGGGTTCGAGCCCCGTCACTCGCGCCATTTCCCTCAAGGATGATGATCCTTGGCTCCGGGGAAATGCCGACAAATTGTCAAAATTCTCTCCAGGAACAGCGTTCCGAAGGCCTTCTTCGGCAGGTTTTTCTTGGGTCTAAAAGCACCCATGCATGAGCGATGCCGTAACCACGACGCGATTCCTGTGGGTCGACAAGCAACGGACCAAGCGGCCCTGCAGACGCGACCGAATTGGTCGTTGCGAATCTGCTTGCGCAATCGCCCACAAAAGGCTCGATTCATGCCGCAGGCAGCCAGATTGGAGTATGCTGCCGGAATGGCATGGAGGACGTAATGTCAATTGCACCGAACATTTCCACGCGAACGATATTCACGCTGCTTTGCCTGGGCGGCGCGACGGCGGCCGCATCCGTCCTTTTTCCCGCCGCCGCGTCGGCCGACCGGCTGCAGCGATGCGCTCGCGAGGGGGAGATCTGCCGCCTGCCCTATCCCGCCGAGGTCGTCTACGGCGCCAGGGGCCGCACGACCTCGCGTTACATCGAGCGCAACGCGATACCCTGTTCGAACCGCATTTTCGGCGATCCCGCGCCAGGCAGGGAAAAGTTCTGCTTCATTGTGAAGCGCGACCGTGACGAGTCGAACGACGACTACGATCAGCCTCGCCGCGAGCAGTGGGCGGTCTGCGCCGAGGAAGGCGAATTCTGCGACTTCTATGGCCGCAAGGTGGTCAGGTATGGCGCCCGCGGCCGGTTCACGCAGGACGTGTTCCGCAATGGCGTTCAATGCGACAACGATGCATTCGGTGATCCCGCTCCCGACCAGGGAAAGCGCTGCTACGTCATGCAGTAGCTTCTCAATGCCCACTGGCACGGGACCCGGAGGCCAGAACGGTCTGGCTCCGGGGACCCCGCGAGCCCTGAGCAGCCTCAGCGCTTGGCCAGCAACGCCTCGACCTCCTGCAATGTCGGCATCGACGGTGCCGTGCCTGGTCGGGTCACCGAAATGCCAGCGACGGCGCAGGCGAAGCGCACCGCCTCCAGCGGCTCCACGCCTCGTGAGAGTGCTGCGGCCAGTCCGCCATTGAAGGCGTCCCCCGCGCCGGTGGTTTCGACGACAGGGCCGGCACTGATGGCGGAAATATGCTCGGAGCGATCCTTCGTGTGCAGGAGCGCGCCCTTGTCGCCCAGCGTGACGATGACCGTGCCGACGCCCTTTTCGAGCAGCTTGCCGGCGGCGGAGCGGGCCTCGTCGACCGACGAAACTTTCAGCCCCGTCAATTCCTCCGTCTCTGTCTCGTTCGGTGTAAGATAGTCGCACAGTGTGTAGATGCGGTCGGGAAGCTTTGCCGCCGGTGCCGGGTTGAGGATGGTCGTCACCCCGGCCCCGCGCGCGATCTCCAACGCCCGCATCGCGGCATCGATCGGCTGTTCGAGCTGCGTCACGAAAACTCCGGCGCCCCTGATAAGGTCGGCATTGGCTTCGATGTCCTCGGGCGTGATCAGCATGGCAGCGCCGGGGCTGACGATGATGGCATTGTTGCCGCTTCCCTCCTCGACGAAGATATAGGCGGCACCGGTGTAGCTGTCCGGCGTGTCGATGGCGGCGCTCTTCACGCCGGCATCCTTCCAAGTCCGCTTGGCCATGTCGGCGAAGGCATCGACACCGAGGCGGGTCAGGAAAGCGACGCCGGCCCCCAGCTTGCCAGCGGCCACGGCCTGGTTCGACCCCTTGCCGCCTGGCCCCAGCTTGAAGGAATTGCCAAGGATCGTTTCGCCCATGCGCGGCTGGCGCTCGGCCCTGTAGGCAGTGTCGGCGACAAACACACCGAGGATGACGACCGGCTTGCCCGAGGCCATGCCGCTACTCCGCATCCGGCGGCACGACGCCCTTGCGGAAGGCAAAGCAGCCGTAGAAGCGGCGTTCGCCGGTCTGGATGACGCAATAGGCCTGCTTGGCGCGCTCGTAGAAGGCGTAACGCTCGACCGGCACCATCGGCCAGGACTTGCCCTCCGCGGCGTCAATCTCTTTCTGGACTTCCTTCTGCACGGCTGGGATCTCGCCCGGCTTTCCGACGATCTCCATCCGGGCGGCGGAATCATCGACGAAGGTGTCCAGCGGGTAGAGCGACAGAACCGCCTTGACCACTTTCGCGGCCGGCGCATCGATGCGCAGCACCCGACCGAGCGCCGTCTGGCGCGCCACCGAATCGGACGGGAAGTTGGTGTCGGCGATGATCAGGTCGTCGCCATGCCCCATCGCCCGCAATGCCTGGAGCACGTCGGCATTGAGCAACGGATCGATCCCTTTGAGCATGATGGTCCTCGTGAAGTGCGTTTGAGATCAGAGACGCTTGCCGGTCTCGGCGTCGAACAGATGGATATGGTCGAGCCTTGGCCGAAGCTTCAGCGTATCGCCGGGCTTGAAGTCATGACGCTCACGGAACAGCGCCACCATCTCGCCGTCGCCGAAGCGGAGGAACACCAGGGTTTCCGAGCCGGTCGGCTCGACCACGGAAATCTTCGCCGGCACGCCATCGGGATGGATTTCGAGATGTTCGGGGCGCACGCCATAGACGACGGAGCGCCCTTCCTCGACGGTGTTGTTCGGAGCCACCGGGAATAGCGTTCCGGCAATCTCGACGCCGCCCTTGCGCCCGATACCCTTGAGCAGGTTCATCGACGGCGAGCCGATGAAGCCGGCAACGAAAAGGTTCGCCGGCCTGTCGAAAAGCTCCAGCGGCGCGCCGACCTGTTCGATGCGGCCATCGCGCATGACGACGATCTTGTCGGCCATCGTCATGGCTTCGATCTGGTCGTGGGTGACATAGATGGTGGTGGTCTTCAGCCGCTGGTGCAGTTCCTTGATCTCGGTGCGCATCTGCACGCGCAGCTTGGCGTCGAGGTTCGAAAGCGGCTCGTCGAACAGGAATACCTGCGGATTGCGCACGATGGCGCGCCCCATGGCGACGCGCTGACGCTGGCCGCCGGAAAGCTGGCGCGGGTAGCGCTTCAGATAGGGGCTGAGGTCGAGGATGTCGGCGGCGCGCTTGACCCGCTCGGCAACCACGGCCGGATCGGTCTTGCGCAGTTTGAGGGCGAAGGCCATGTTCTGCTCGACCGTCTTGTGCGGGTAGAGCGCATAGTTCTGGAACACCATGGCGATGTCGCGTTTTGCGGGTGGCAGGTGATTGACGACACGGTCACCGATGGCGATCGTGCCGCCGGATACGGTCTCCAGCCCCGCCACCATCCTGAGCAGCGTGGACTTTCCGCAACCGGACGGGCCGACAAGCACGACGAACTGGCCATCGGCGATGTCGACGCTGACTTCGTGCAGAACCTTGACGGTTCCAAACGCCTTGGCCACATTGCTGATCGCGACTTGAGCCATCGTTCCCCCATCGGCTCCACTGGCCGTAGGCGCAGAAGCTAACCAACGCGACCGGTCAGGGCAAGTCGGTCTCTTATAGATAAAAACCCGTCGTCGTTGACACGGCGTTTGGTTGTGAGAATAGTGGCGAGCGCCAATCCGAACGCCGGTTCTCTACCCGAAAAAACGGAACGCGAAGCGACGCAGGTTGGGGTCCTGATTTCGCTTCTAAAAGGCCAGCGCCCGGCACGATTGGCACTTTCGATTCACGACTAACGTTCTGGGAGGAAATAGTCCATGCGAGTAGGTCTTTACGACAAACTGGTACGTGCCGGCGCCACAAGGCGTGACATATTGAAGGGCGCGGCCTCGATGGCCGCGATCGCGGCCGCATCTGGCGCCGGACTTGGCGCGCTGACGCGCCCGGCTTCCGCCGCAAGCGAACTGCGCTCGAAAATCCTGCAGATCCCCGGGGTTGGCAAAGGCCAACCGACAGACGCCGATTTCCAGAAGGTCGGCGAGCTTTGCCTGGAGGCGACCAAGGCCAATGTCAAGGAAGGCGAGTTCGCCGGCGTCGAGCTCACCTTCATGGGCCTCAATAACCAGAACCTGCACAACGTCCTGTTCCGTGGTTTCCTGAAGCCGTGGGAAACCTATACCGGCGCCAAGATCAGCTGGATCGACCTGGCGCAGGCCGACTACAACGCCCGCCTGCAGCAGTCGATCGCCACCGGCACCGTCGACTTCGACATCATCGAGATGGGCGCGCCGTTCGAGGGCGACGTCTGCGGCAAGGGCCTGACTTCGGAGATGCCCGACTGGGTCAAGAAGCAGATCGACTTCGACGATCTCGTCAACTACCTCAAGCCGCCCGTCGGCACCTGGGATGGCAAGCAGTACCGGGTCACCATCGACGGCGACGCGCACAATTTCAACTACCGCACCGACGTGTTTGCCGACGCCGACCTCGCCAAGCAGTGGAAGGATGGCGGGGCGACGAGCGAATGGGGCGTGCCTAAGACCTGGCAAGAGGTTCAGGCAGTGACCAAGTTCCTGAAAGGCAAGAAGTTCAAGGGTCAGGACGTCTACGGCTATCTCGACGCGCCCAAGCCCTGGGGCGGGTTCGGCTTCTACTTCCTTGGCAGCCGTGCCACCGCCTACGCCAAGCACCCCGACGACAAGGCCTGGCTGTTCGACGCCGACACGATGAAGCCACGCGTCAACAATCCGGCCTGGGTACGCGCCATCCAGGACGTCATCGACGCCTTGCCGTCGGAGCCGGCCGACCAGATCAATGCCGACCCGAACACCACCGCCTTTCAGCAGTTCCTGGCCGGCACCGGCTCGATGATCCCCTGGTGGGGTGACGTCGGCTCGAACGTCAAGACCAATGACAGCTCGGTCATCGGCGATGTCACCGGCTTCTCGATCCTGCCGGGCTCCGACGATGTCTACAACTCCAAGACCGGCAAGTGGGAGAAGCTCGCCAGCGGCCCGAACTATGCGCCCAACTGCGCCTATCTCGGCTGGGGCGTCTATGTCATGGCGCGCGTCGATAGCGACGAAAAGAAAAAGAAGGCGGCATGGTCGGCTGCCGCCCATCTCGGCGGCAAGGACCTGTCGATCTGGACGGCGATGTATCCGTCGGGCTTCCAGCCCTATCGCAATTCGCACTTCGACATTCCGGAGTGGGTGGCGGCCGGCTACGACGAGGCGTTCATCACCTCGTATCTGAAGTCGGAAGGCGACAGCTACAACCACCCCAACGCGGCGATCGAGCCGCGCATCCCCGGCATCTTCCAGTATTACAGCGCCGCCGAGGATATCCTGGCCAACACCTTCGCCGGCAAGATGAAGGCGCAGGAAGGCGCCGATGCCATCGCAGCCGCCTGGGAGAAGCTGACCGACCAGATCGGCCGCGACAAGCAGATCAAGCTCTACAAGGCTTCGCTCGGCATGTAGGCTACGCTATGAACCGTGGTCCGGCGGCAACGCCGGCCCACAGCCTTCCCTTCCAAACGGGCGAGATTTGTGGCTGACCAGACTTCGACCGCGACCCGGTGGCCGGCAGACGCCACCCCCTATGATCTGATCCCGCCGGGCCGCAGGCGTCTGGGCTGGGCGCTGATGGCGATTGCCACGCTTGGCCTGCTGGCCACGATCGTGCTGCAGATTCTCTACAAGACCGAGGTCGATCCGATCGGCTTCGAGACATGGCGGCCCGTGGTCTACGCCTATGTGCTGTGGGGTGTGGCGATCGGCATCGGCCAGGTTCTGACACGTGGCGAGGACGGCCAGCGCGCGCTGTTCCTGCTGCCGGCCCTGTTGTTCACCATTGCGATGGTGATCTTCCCGACCCTGTTCGGCTTCTACATCGCGCTTACCGACTGGAATCTCTCCTCCTTCAGCGGCCGCCGGTTCAACGGGCTCGACAATTTCTGGCAGATGCTCGCCGATCCCTACTACCGCAACGCCCTGTTCAACATGGTGCTCTATGTCCTGGCGGTGCTGGTCGAATATGTCATCGCCTTTGGTCTGGCGCTGCTGCTCAACGCGCAGATCCGGGCTCGAAAATTCTTCCGGGTGGTGTTCCTGATGCCGCTCATGCTATCGCCGGTCGCGGTCTCGTGGATGATCGGCAAGTCGCTGATGGAATACCGCTTTGGACCGGCAGCCACGCTGGCGCGCCATCTCGGCTGGGAAGACCCCGCCTTCTTCTCGAACCCGATCACCGCCCGCATCTCGATCATGCTGCTGGACGCCTGGACCTTCATTCCATTCATGATGATCATGCTGCTGGCGGGGCTGCAGGCGATGTCGCGCGAGGTGCTGGAGGCGGCACGTGTCGACGGCGCCACGCCCTGGCAAACCTTCTGGCAGGTCACGTTCCCGCTGATGCTGCCGGTGTCGGTGACGGCGGTGATCCTGCGCATCATCTTCAAGCTGAAGCTTGCCGACATCATCATCACGGTCACCTCGGGCGGTCCGGGCGGCGCCACCGATTCGGTCTCGAGCTTCATCTATCGCGAGTACCGCGACCGCTCGAATGTCGGCTATGGCACCATGCTGGCGATGGCGTATCTCGTCATCATCGTGGTGTTCGTGACCTGGCTGTTAAAGTTCGCCAGCCGTTTCGTCCGCAATGTGAATTAGGTAGAGATGAGCGTTCAGACCACCGACTACGTCGCATCCGAAATCCGCTCGCCGGCGAGCTTCCTCGCCAGCCGCGTCTTCATCTATGGCGCGCTCGCCTGCTGGGGCTTCATCTGCCTGTTTCCGATCTATTGGACCATCACCACATCGTTCAAGACGGCGGTGGATGTCACGCAGGGCCACCTGATCCCGTTCGTCGACTTCCAGCCGGATTGGAAAGGCTGGCGATCGCTTGGCCTATCGCCGGACTCGATCCTCCAGACATCGACGGTGCGCGACGAGTTCCTCAAGCGCTTCATGAATTCGGTCATCACCTCGGTTGGCGCGTCGAGCCTGGCGATCATCATCGGCAGCCTCGCCGCCTATGGCCTGACCCGCTACCGCTACCATTTCGCCTGGTTCAAGAACGAAGACATCTCCTTCTTCTTCCTGTCGCAGCTCATCCTGCCGCCGGTGGTGCTGGCCCTGCCTTTCCTGGTGCTCTACCGCGAAGTCGGATTGCTCGATACCCGCGTCGGGCTGATCCTGCTCTACACGCTGATGGTGCTGCCGATCGTGATCTGGATCATGCGCGACCAGTTCAATTCCATCCCCGTCGAACTAGAGGAAGCAGCCCTCGTCGACGGCCTGTCGATCTGGGGCGCCTTTTTCCGTATCGTCATGCCGATCGCGCTGCCGGGCATGGTGGCCGCCTTCATCCTGGCGATGGTGCTGTGCTGGAACGAGTACTTCTTCGCCGCTCTTTTGACCTCGACGGACGCCAAGACTATCCCCGTCATGGTTGCCAGCCAGACGGGCTCGCAAGGCATCAACTGGTGGTCGATGGCGGCGCTTGCCACCGCGGCCATCGCGCCGCTTGCCGTTATCGGCATCGCGCTGGAGCGCTACCTGATCATGGGCATGACCGCTGGCGCGGTGAAGTGACCGGGCGTCTTCACCCTCCCCTCCCGGGGAGAAGGTCGCGCTAGTCTAGGACTTCAGGATCGCGCGCAGATGATCCATGATCATGGCGACGCCCTTCTGTCCAAGTGCTGCCGAACCATGCGCCGCAGTCGCCGTATACCAGCTTTTGTTGTCCGCGAAATGCGCGGCGTCCACCGCTTCCGGGCATAGCGCCAGCATCAGCGATGTCTCGCCGATGCCGGCATGGTCGAATGGATATTTGCCGTTCATGGCGGCAGGCATGAGCGGATGCACCTGCACCCAGTTGAAGAAGTTCTCGCCCTCGGCATGTCCGGCATAGTAGTCGGCCATCGTCTCGGAGCCCCACCAGCCCTCGCCACGCTGCTTCTCGAGGAAGCGGAAGATCGCCTGCCTGCCAGCTGTCTTGAAGGCGAGGTCCGTCGGCATGCCGGCGGCGAAATTCTCGGTCTGGTGATGAAGGATGGCGTGGATGTTGCGAAACCCAATGCGCAGCAGGCTGTAGAACAGCGCCTCGCCGAATGGCGCCAGTTGATTGCCGCCGACCTGGACGGAGCCGCTGCCTTCCGGCGGTGCCACCGCGTAACTCGCCGCGCCATAGTAGAAGGGCGGCAGGATGACGACATCGCTTTCTTTTTCGAACAACTCTAGCGTCTTGACGACCGCCAGCGTGTCCATGCCGACGGCCATGTGCTCGCCATGGTATTCGAGCACGCCGAGCGGCAGCGCGACTGGCCAATTCTGGGCGATCGCCTTGCGGATCTGGTGCGGCAGCATCAGTTCATAGCGCATGATCTATTCCATGTTGGTGTGGCGGGCGCGCATGGCTTCCGGCAACGCCGCGGTCATGTCCCTGAGTTTCAGCACCATGATCTCGAACAGCAGGAACAACGCGCCCTCGAACACCGAGCCCATCGGCAGCACCGACGTCTTTTGCGGCCCCTGATCGTCGGCCATGGTCTGCGCCGGGATCAGCAGCGTCAAATCGGCCAGCCCTGCGGCGCTGCCGCCTGCCTGGGCGGTCAGGAGCAGGACGGTCGCGCCTGCCTGGCGCGCGATTCGCATCAGGGTGAGTACGGTCGAGGTTTCGCCGGGCCCGGAACTGACAAGCAGGACATCGCCCTGCCCTACAGGCGGGGTGGTCATGTCGCCGACGACCGAAACCGGCAGGCCCAGATGATAAAGCCGCATGGCGAAGCCCTTCACCTGCAAGGCCTCGCGGCCGCAGCCATGGACGACAATTTGTCTGGCACCGACCAGCATCCCACAGGCGGCGTCGATCCGATCGCCATCGACGCGCGCCAGCACCGCGCCAAGCTCGTCGAGCGCGGTCTTGAACATCTCCGAGCTGGAGTTGCTCACGGCCACGCCGCCTGCGCGCCGGCAATCGAATTGGATTGGCAATTCCTGATCACGCTTTTCCCCGGAACAGCTTGATTTCGTTCATGCTAGCAACCGGGAAAATGCGTGTCCAACGCTCAGCGGCGCTTTTGCGAAGCCACGAGCGTGATAGTGTCATGTCAGACAAAGCAATCCGGGAAAATTTCAAGACATGAAGACACGGCATTTCGACCGCATCGGCAATGGCGGCATCACCTTCACGGAGCTGGGTTTCGGTACCGCGCCGCTCGGCAATCTTTACCGCCCCGTCTCGGACGAGGACGCCAATGCGACGCTAGAGGCCGCCTGGGCGACCGGCTGCCGCTACTATGACACCGCGCCCCTCTATGGGCTCGGCCTGTCGGAAACACGTCTCAACCCGTTCCTGCGCTCCAGGAGGCGCGACGACTACGTGCTGTCGAGCAAGGTCGGCCGCATCATGCGCGCCTGCCCGCCAGAAGAGCGCACCGGCATCGGCAAGTTCTTCGACACGCCGTCGCGCAAGGAGGTCTACGATTACAGCTATGACGGCGTCATGCGCTCGTTCGAGGCCTCGCTGGAGCGGCTTGGCGTCGACCGCATCGACATCCTGTTCGTGCACGATGTCGATATCTTCACCCACGGCAGCAAGGAGGCGTCCGACCGGCGCGTCGAGGAGTTCATGCGCTCGGGCTATTATGGCCTGCTCGCCTTGCGCGACCAAGGCGTCATCAAGGCGTTCGGCGGCGGCATCAACGAATGGCAGGTGGCCCAGACCCTGGCCGAGCGCGGCGATTTCGACCTGTTCCTGCTTGCCGGCCGCTATACGCTATTGGAACAGGAGGCGCTGACATCGTTCCTGCCGCTTTGCCAGAAACGCGGCATCGGCATCGTTCTCGGCGGACCATACAATTCCGGCATCCTGGCCACCGGACCGAAGCCCGGCGCTTACTACAATTATTCCGAGGCGCCGCAGGATGTGCTCGATCGCGTGACGCGCATCGAGGCCGTCTGCAAGCGCCATGGGGTCGGGTTGATCGAAGCCGCCCTGCAGTTCCCGCTATTGCACCCGTCTGTGGTTTCGGTCATCCCCGGCGGTCAGCGGCCCGAAGAAGTCGAGAGCAATCGCTCGCTGCTGGACGCGAAACTCCCTGCATCGCTCTGGGCCGATCTCAAGAACGAAGGCCTCATGCGCGCCGACGCCCCGGCAGCTTGAGGAGCTACCGTCCGGCCCAATACGGATCCGAAAAAGAAAAGCCGGGCAAGCCCGGCTTTTCTGGTTTTTCAAAAATCAAAACGCGCTTAGTTGACGGCGTCCTTGAGACCTTTGCCGGCCGAGAACTTCGGCACGGTGCGCGCCGGGATCTTCACTTCGGCGCCGGTCTGCGGGTTGCGGCCGGTGGATGCGGCGCGCTTTGACACGGTGAAATTGCCAAAGCCGACAAGCCGGACATCGCCGCCCTTCTTCAGTTCGCCGGAGATGACAGAAAACACTGCATCGACCGCGGACTGCGCGTCACCCTTCGAAATGCTCGCGGCGTCGGCGACAGCGGACACCAGTTCGTTCTTGTTCATAAAAATTCCCTTCCATGAGAACACCGGAACTCACGACTCATCCGGCAGGAAACGGACTTTAGAAAGAAGCGTTCCCGCAACCAAGTCGAAAAGGCAGGAAAAAAGCGGAAAAGCCCGGAATTCCGGGGTTTTTCACATGAAAAAGCCGGGCGCGAGGCCCGGCTTTCTGTTTGTGCGCTGCAACCTTAGAAAAAACTAATGCGCAAGCGACTTTCCAGCGTCATCGCTCGTGTCCGTGGAAGCCGGCGGATTGACCGGTTCGACCCATTCGATCGGCTCCGGCATCCGCACCAGCGCGTGGCGCAACACCTCACCGACGCGTGAGACCGGAATGATTTCCATGCCGTTCTTCACGTTATCCGGGATCTCCGCCAGATCCTTGGCGTTGTCTTCCGGGATCAGCACCTTCTTGATGCCGCCGCGCAACGCGGCGAGCAGCTTCTCCTTGAGGCCGCCGATCGGCAAGATACGACCGCGAAGCGTTATCTCGCCAGTCATCGCCACATCGGCCCGCACCGGAATGCCCGTCAGCACCGACACGATAGCCGTGGCCATGGCGGCACCGGCGGACGGACCGTCCTTCGGCGTGGCGCCTTCCGGCAAGTGCACGTGGATGTCGCGCTTGTCGAACAGCGGCGGCTCGATGCCGAAATCGATGGCGCGCGAGCGGACATAGGAGGCCGCCGCCGAGATCGATTCCTTCATCACGTCACGCAGATTGCCGGTCACCGTCATGCGGCCCTTGCCAGGCATCATGACGCCTTCGACCGTCAGCAGCTCGCCGCCGACTTCCGTCCAGGCAAGACCGGTGACGACACCGACCTGATCGTCAGCCTCGACCTGGCCGAAGCGGTAGCGCTGAACACCGAGATAGTCGGCGAGGTTCGCGGCCGTGATGCTCACCGTTTTCTTCTTCGTCTTCAGGATCTCGGTCACCGCCTTGCGCCCAAGCTTCATCAGCTCGCGCTCCAGGCTTCTGACGCCCGCTTCACGGGTGTAGGTCTGGATGATGGCGCGGATCGCGTCCTCACCGACGGAGAACTCCTTTGGCTGCAGCGCGTGATCGCGGATCACCTTCGGCATCAGGTGCCGCTTGGCGATTTCGATCTTCTCGTCCTCGGTGTAGCCGGCGATACGGATGATCTCCATACGGTCCATCAGGGGCGCAGGGATGTTCAGCGTGTTCGCCGTCGTCACGAACATCACGCTCGACAGGTCGTATTCGACCTCGAGGTAGTGGTCCATGAACGTCGAGTTCTGTTCGGGGTCGAGCACCTCGAGCAGCGCGGACGACGGGTCGCCACGGAAGTCCTGGCCCATCTTGTCGATCTCGTCGAGCAGGAACAGCGGGTTGGACTTCTTGGCCTTCTTCATCGACTGGATGACCTTGCCGGGCATCGAGCCGATATAGGTGCGCCGGTGGCCACGGATCTCGGCCTCGTCACGCACGCCGCCAAGCGCCATGCGGATGAATTCGCGACCGGTCGCCTTGGCGATCGACTTGCCGAGCGAGGTCTTGCCGACGCCGGGAGGGCCGACGAGGCACAGGATCGGCCCCTTCAGCTTCTTCTGGCGGCTTTGCACGGCAAGGTACTCGACGATGCGGTCCTTGACCTTGTCGAGGCCGAAGTGATCGGTATCGAGCACGTTCTGCGCATAGGCCAGGTCCTGCTTGACCTTGGAGTTCTTGCCCCACGGGATCGACAGCAGCCAATCGAGATAGTTGCGCACGACAGTCGATTCGGCCGACATCGGCGACATCGTCCTGAGCTTCTTCAATTCGGCGTCCGCCTTTTCGCGGGCCTCCTTGGAGAGCTTGGTCTTCTTGATGCGAGCCTCGATCTCGGCGGCCTCGTCGCGGCCGTCCTCGCCCTCGCCGAGCTCCTTCTGGATCGCCTTCATTTGCTCGTTGAGGTAGTATTCGCGCTGCGTCTTCTCCATCTGGCGCTTGACGCGCGAGCGGATGCGCTTCTCCACCTGCAGGACAGAGATTTCGGCTTCCATGAAGCCCATCGCCTTTTCCAGCCGCTCCTTGACGGAAAGCGTAGCCAGCATTTCCTGCTTTTCAGGGATCTTGATGGCAAGATGCGAGGCAACCGTGTCGGCGAGCTTGGAATAGTCGTCGATCTGGCTGGCGGCACCCACCACTTCGGGCGAGATCTTCTTGTTCAGCTTGACGTAGTTCTCGAAGTCGGTGACGACCGAGCGGGCCAGGGCCTCGACCTCGACCTCTTCCTCTTCCGGTTCGACCAGAGCCGTGGCCTTGGCCTCGTGGAAATCGGGACGGTCGGTGAAGGAGACGATTTTCGCACGCGAAGCGCCTTCGACCAGAACCTTGACGGTGCCGTCGGGCAGCTTCAACAATTGCAGCACATTGGCGAGCGTGCCGATGTCGAAGATCGCATCGGGCTCGGGATCGTCATCGGCGGCATTCATCTGGGTGGCAAGCAGGATCTGCTTTTCCTGACCCATCACCTCTTCCAGCGCCTTGATCGACTTTTCGCGCCCGACGAAGAGCGGAACGATCATATGCGGGAACACCACGATGTCGCGCAGTGGGAGGACCGCGAAGACGCCGTCGCTGGGAGCCTTGGATATTTTGGCCATTGTCCAACCTTTCATGTCGCGGCCACCATCAGGCCAACCGCGAATCTCATATTAACGACCGGGGATCGTTCCGCCTACCACCGTTTATGACGGGAGTTTTACAGCACAGAAATCGGGCACCTCGGCCTTCTCGTGTTAGGTGGAGGCAGGCGGGCCAAAGATCAAGAGTTAACATCGTCCGCAATCCACTCCATCCCGAAGGTTTGCCGGTCCCTCACAGCAAAACGGCGCCGCAGGGGCGCCGTTCCACAAAATATTGGGCCAGGTGCCATATCAGGCGCTGACATTGCCCTTCTTTTCCTTCTGTTCGGAATAGATGTAGAGCGGCCGGGCGCTGCCGGTCACCACCTCTTCCGAAATCACAACCTCGCGCACGCCTTCGAGCGCGGGCAATTCGAACATCGTGTCGAGCAGGATCGCTTCCATGATCGAACGCAGGCCGCGCGCGCCGGTCTTGCGCTCGATGGCGCGCTTGGCGATCGCCGAAAGCGCGTTCTCGTGGAAGGTCAGATCGACATTTTCCATCTCGAACAGGCGCTGGTACTGCTTGACCAGCGCATTCTTCGGCTCGGTCAGGATTTGGATCAGTGCTGGCTCGTCGAGATCCTCCAGCGTCGCCAGGACCGGCAGACGGCCGACGAACTCCGGAATGAGGCCGAATTTCAACAGATCCTCGGGCTCGACGAGGCGGAAAACATCACCCGTGCGGCGATCCTCCGGCGAGGCGACGACAGCTCCGAAGCCGATCGAGGTTTTCCTGCCGCGATCCGAAATGATCTTGTCCAGCCCGGCGAAGGCGCCGCCGCAGATGAACAGGATGTTGGCGGTGTCGACCTGCAGGAACTCCTGCTGTGGGTGCTTGCGGCCGCCTTGCGGCGGCACGGAGGCGACCGTGCCTTCCATGATCTTGAGCAGCGCCTGTTGCACGCCCTCGCCCGACACGTCGCGGGTGATCGAAGGATTGTCGGACTTGCGTGAAATCTTGTCGATCTCGTCGATGTAGACGATGCCGCGCTGGGCGCGCTCGACATTGTAGTCGGCCGACTGCAGCAGCTTCAGGATGATGTTCTCGACGTCTTCGCCGACGTAACCGGCCTCGGTCAGCGTCGTGGCGTCGGCCATGGTGAAGGGTACGTCGATGATACGGGCCAGCGTCTGTGCCAGCAGCGTCTTGCCGCAGCCGGTCGGGCCGATCAGCAGGATGTTGGACTTGGCCAGCTCGACATCGTTGTTCTTGCCGGCATGCGCGAGGCGCTTGTAGTGGTTGTGGACGGCCACCGACAGCACGCGCTTGGCGTAGGGCTGGCCGATGACATAGTCGTCGAGGACCTTGAGGATCTCCTGCGGGGTCGGCACGCCCTCGCGCGACTTCACCATCGAGGTCTTGTTCTCCTCGCGGATGATATCCATGCACAGCTCGACGCACTCGTCGCAGATGAACACCGTCGGGCCGGCGATCAGCTTGCGCACCTCGTGCTGGCTCTTGCCGCAAAACGAGCAATAAAGCGTGTTCTTGGAATCACCGCTGTTGTTGCCGACCTTGCTCATTTTCATGTCCTTTCATGGCCGCCCGCCGATGGTCTGGCTGAAAGGGCGCATACTCTATTTATCGCGGGAATCCGCCGCCGCCAGTCTTCCGGCCCCCGCAACGTATTCCGTACGAAACACAAATCAGAAAACGTGGCAATGATTCGCAGCTTCCCCTCGCAAAGCTAAGCCGTCGAAAATCAACATAGCCTTAACGTAGGCAATCCCGACCTCCGAGGGAACAGCCAATTGTGGCCGAAATGACGCAAGACACGCCAAAAGCGCGTGATGGTGCCATCCAACTGCCAACTAGCCTTTATGCCAACGCCCCCTCGGCCGCCTCGCGCGACGAAATGACCTTGTCGATCAGGCCAAAATCCTTGGCCTCGTCGGCGGTCATGAAATGGTCCCGGTCGAGCGTCTTCTCGATGTCCTCATAGCTCTTGCCGGTGTGCTTGACATAGACCTCGTTGAGGCGACGCTTCAGCTTGATGATGTCCTGGGCGTGACGCTCGATATCGGACGCCTGCCCCTGGAAGCCGCCGGACGGCTGGTGAACCATGATGCGGGCGTTGGGCGTGGCGAAACGCATGTCCTTGTGGCCGGCGGTCAGCAGCAGCGAGCCCATCGAGGCCGCCTGGCCGATGCACAGCGTCGACACGGCCGGCTTGATGAACTGCATGGTGTCGTAGATCGCCATGCCCGAGGTGACGACGCCGCCCGGCGAATTGATGTAGAGGTTGATTTCCTTCTTCGGGTTCTCGGCTTCGAGGAACAGGAGTTGCGCGCAGACCAGCGTCGCCATGCCGTCCTCGACCGGACCGGTGATGAAAATGATGCGCTCCTTGAGGAGGCGCGAGAAAATGTCGTAGGCCCGCTCGCCGCGATTGGTCTGTTCGACCACCATCGGAACGAGGTTCATGTAGGTTTCGACAGGATTCTTCATCAGTTATCTCTTGTCTCGCGTGGGATTCCGGCGCCGGACAGGCTGGCAGCTCGGGCAGAATCGGTTCTGGATCGTTAAGATGTAAATAGGATGCCGGCTCATCCTTGTGCAAGGCCGACCCGTCCTAGCCATCTGGGTAAGTCGAATCAAGCTTCCGGGCAACATTTAGCAGCAGCTGACGCCAGCCCGACCCAAATACCGAGCCGGCTCCGCCAGGGTAGCAGTTTCTTAACCTCGTGGCTTAAGGAAATGCGCCAAAACGCTTTTCTCGGCAACGGCGTCCCCTACAATTCAATGTTGAACTTGTGCCTACAGTTCATACGGGGAGTGCCATGTCCGGGAAAACCGCATGCTTTACCATTGCCGGGCTGACCATGCTCGGCTCGATTTCGCAAACGGCGGCCGGCGGTCGCGCCCTCGAATGCTACGAGCCCGTCCACACACCGGCCGTTTACGACACCGTCTACGAAAACGTCATGGTCAGCCCTCCCGGCCAGCAGATCGTCGACTACGATCCGCCGATCCATGGCACGCGCGAGCGTGTGGTGATGACTGTGCCGGCCCAGGTTCGGTATGAGGTGGTGCCTGCGGTCACCAGGACCGTCTACCATACAGTGAGGGTCGATGGCGGCAGCTATTCCTGGGAATGGCGCGTCATCCATGGCCGCCGCGTGTTGTGCAAGGTTTGGCACAAGGCACGCTATGAACGCGTCGCCGAGACGGCGGTGATCCAGCCCGAGCGCACGCGGCGCGTCGTCATTCCGGCGCAATATGACAGCATCGCCGAGGAGGTGCTGGTGCGGCCCGAGCAAAGGCGCGTCATCGATATTCCCGCCGCCTACCAGACCGTCCCGCGCCGCGTGCTGGTGCGCGAAGGCTCATCCAGCTGGCGGCGGGTGCATATTCCAAGGCACTGCCAGGACTAGGCTTAGGCCACCTCGGCCCGCAGCCAGGCCTTAAGACCGGCGACATCGCCATCGCCAATGGCTTTGGCCACGCGACGCCCGACCGCCGCGCCGAACTTGTAGCCATGGCCCGAGCAAGCCGAGACGACCAGGCACTTGCCGGTCTCATGTGCCAGGAATTTCTCGTCCTCGGTGAACGTGTAGGCGCAGGTGACCACTTCGGTCACCTTGTACTCCTCGATGCGGGCGATCGGCGGCGAAAACAGGTTGCGTATCGCCTCGCCCTCGCCGGGCACCGGCTCGCGGTTCCAGTCGGCGTCGCTGGTCGGCACCTTATGCAGGCCCGAGCCGAATTTCATGCCGGCACCCCGCGTAAGCGGGATCATATAGCCGTCGGTCGTGCCGCCGACATCGAGAATGACGGGCGCCGCCTCCCAAGCGGCCCTGAGATCGGCTGGCGGGTCGACATAGGCGAGCGCGGTGCGAAAGGTTTTCAATTCGCCGCCGAGTTCGGGAAATAGCTTCAGCACCCAAGCGCCAGCGGCAACGACGATGCGGTCGGCCTGCATCGTCTCGCCGGATTCGAGCACGATATGGCCGGCCTCGGCATCGATCTCCGTCACCTTGCTGTGGTCGTAGACGTTGGCTCCATTGGTACGCAGCCATTTAGCCAGCCCAGCCGCTATTTCGCGGCAATGCAGCGCGCCGCCCTCGGGCGAAAAATAGGCGTAGCGGAACGAGCCGGTCTCAAGGAACGGCCAGCGCTCCACGGCTGCGTCCGGTCCCAGCAATTCGTAAGGGAATTTTCCTTCTTCAAGGCCCTCGCGGTATTCCTCGGCCTCGTCGCCGGGCTCGCGCGAAACGCAGACGAAGCCCCGCGCGTCGAGGTGGTTCTCGCCGAGATCAGCCCACATCTCGTCCCAGGCCTCGTAGGCTTCAGTGATCAGCAGCCCATAGCCGGTTCCAGCGCGGTAGGCGCGGCGGATGATGCGGTGATGGTCGCCCGACGCCGCCAGCGGATTGGGGATCGGTCCCTGCTCGACGACCGACACGGCGTGGCCCGCCTTTACCAGCGACCATGCCGTGGACAGACCGGCGATACCCGCGCCGACAACGATCACATTCATCCGTTCAGACCTTCCGCAACCCTACTGGCTGGCTCAATGCATCGGGCTGTCGGACGCAACATACGGTCTGGAACCGGGCTGGCAAGCCGCGCTATGGGTCTGGCATGACCATATCGACGCTCTCCTATCTGGCCTTCGATCCAGCCACCCGCCGGCTCAGACTCGACCCCCGCGAACCGGCTTTCTTCCTGGATCCTTACGAGGCCTACGGCTTCCTGCACGAAGCTTCGAATGCTTTTTTCTGGGAAGAATTCGGCTTCTGGTGCTTTGGCGGCTTCGGCGATGTCAACCGGCTGTTGCGCGACCGCCGTTTCGGCCGCCAGAACCCGGCCGGCATCCCCGACAGCCGCGGTGTCGGCCGAGACAGGACCCATCTCGAGGCATTCGACGGCATCGAAGCCAATTCGATGCTGGAGCTGGAGCCGCCGGTGCATACGCGCCTGAGAACACTGGTCAACCGTGCTTTCGTCTCCCGTCAGGTCGAACGGTTGCGGCCGCGCGTCGAGGCGCTTGCCAACGAATTGATCGATCGTTTCGAACCTGGCAAGGCCGTCGACCTCCTGCCGGCCTTCGCGTCCCCGCTGCCGATCACCATCATCGCCGAAATGCTTGGGGTGCCGGTGGAGATGGGGCCGCGACTGCTCGACTGGTCACATCAAATGGTCGCGATGTATATCCATGGCCGCACCCGTGAGACCGAGGAGACGGCCAACCGTGCCGCGGGCGAATTTTCCGATTTCCTGCGCGGCTACGTGACCGAGCGGCGCAAAAAGCCGGGCGATGACCTGCTGTCGCTGCTGATCTCGGCTCAGGAGGACGGCCAGAAACTGTCAGAGGACGAGCTGGTCTCCTCGGCCATCCTGCTGCTCAACGCTGGCCATGAAGCAACCGTGCACCAGACAGGCAATGCCGTCCACTCCATCCTGGCACAAGGCGGCGACCCGCGCCGCTTCTTTACCTCGCCGGAGGCGACGGCAGCCACGGTCGAGGAATGCCTGCGTTTCGACGCGCCGCTGCACATGTTCATGCGCTATGCCTACGAGGAAATCGAAATCGCGCCCGGCATCGTCGTGCGGCCGGGCCAGACGATCGGACTTTTGCTTGGCATGGCCAATCATGATCCGCACGCCTTCGCCGGACCTCGGGCCTTCCGGCCGGAGCGGACCGACCAGAAGAATGTATCATTCGGCGCCGGTATCCATTTCTGCATCGGTGCGCCGCTGGCCCGCCTCGAACTGCAGGTTTCGCTGAGGACCTTGTTCGAGCGGCACCCACAACTGCATCTCGCCGAACAGCCACGCTTCCGCGACACTTACCACTTCCATGGGCTGGAACGACTTGCCGTCGATCTTGGCTAGCGAGTGCCCGGAAATCCGACGGGATTCTCGAATATGATCAAGCTTCAAAGCTTGATCACATACTCCTTGCGAGTCGTTTCAAGCACTTCCCAGCTGCCCTTGAAGCCCGGCCGCAGCACGAAGCTGTCACCGGCTTTGACGGTGCGCGCTTCGCCGCCCTCTTCGGCGATTACCGAAACACCTGAGAGAATGTGGCAGAACTCCCATTCGTCATAGACGATGCGCCACTTGCCGGGGGTCGATTCCCAGATGCCGGCATAGAGGCCGCCGTCGCGCTCCTCGACATTCCAGGTGCGGAATTTCGGATCGCCCGAGATCAGGCGATCCGGCGCCGGCGCACCGGATTCGGGCTCGACGCTTTTGGCGTCGACGGAAAGAAACGCGGTCATATCAGGTCAGACCTTGGCGAGTGCCTGTTCGAGGTCGGCGACAATGTCGGTGACATCCTCGATGCCGATGGACAGCCGCACCGTGTCCGGCCCGGCACCAGCCTTGACCTTCTGTTCGTCGGAAAGCTGCCTATGCGTGGTCGAGGCCGGATGGATGACCAGCGACTTGGTGTCGCCGACATTGGCCAGGTGCGAGAACAGTTCGAGTGCCTCGACGAATTTGATGCCGGCCTCGTAGCCGCCCTTCAGACCGAAGGTGAACACGGCGCCAGAGCCCAGCGGCGAATATTTCTTCTGTAGCGCGTTGTTCTTGTCGCTGGGCAGGCCGGGATAATTCACCCAGGCGACCTTGGGGTGATTGGACAGCCAGCCAGCGACGGTGATCGCATTGTCGCAATGGCGCTGCATGCGCAGCGGCAAGGTCTCGAGGCCGGTAAGGATAAGGAAAGCATTGAACGGCGAGATCGCCGGGCCGAGATCGCGCAGACCGAGCACGCGCGCGGCGATGGCAAAAGCGAAATTGCCGAAGGTCTCGTGCAGCACGAGGCCACCGTATTCGGGGCGCGGTTCCGACAGCATCGGGTATTTGCCCGACTTCGACCAGTCGAAGGTGCCACCGTCGACAATGACGCCGCCAATCGAATTGCCGTGGCCGCCCATGAACTTGGTCAGTGAATGCACGACGATGTCGGCGCCATGCTCGATCGGCCGGATGAGATAGGGGGAGGCCAGCGTGTTGTCGACGATCAGCGGCAATCCGTGCTTGCGGGCGATGTCGCCGATCTTCTCGATATCGACGAAGGTGCCGCCCGGATTGGCCAGGCTCTCGATGAAGATCGCCTTGGTCCTGTCGTCGATCTGGCTCTCGAAGGTCGAGATGTCGTTGGTTTCGGCCCAGCGCACCTCCCAGCCATAATTCTTGAAGGCATGGCCGAACTGGTTGATCGAACCACCGTAAAGCTTGTTGGCGGCGACGAAGTTGTCACCGGGCTGCATCAGATTGTGGAACACGATGACCTGCGCGGCATGGCCGGAGGCGACCGCAAGGGCGGCCGTGCCGCCCTCGAGGGCCGCGACGCGCTCTTCGAGCACTGCCTGGGTCGGGTTCATGATGCGGGTGTAGATGTTGCCGAACGCCTTTAGCCCGAACAGCGAAGCGGCGTGGTCGGCGTCATCGAAAACAAAGGAGGTCGTCTGGTAGATCGGCGTGGCGCGTGCGCCGGTCGCCGGATCGGGCTTGGCGCCGGCATGGACGGCGAGCGTGTTGAAACCGGGCGAACGGGTCACTGAAACCTCCCTTTGAACTTCTTAAATTAGCCGTGCATTCTTGGCGAAGGCGGCGTGCGAATGCAAAGAAGAAAATACCTTTCGGCGCCGGTCCTCCGATCACACCGCAAGATAATGCGGCATTCAGCGGAATAATTTTGCGCCTCTGCGCCGCGCCTATTTCTGACGCACGCCGAAACTCTGGAAGCCCTGGCGCATCAGCGGCTTCTTGGACGACAGGACGCCGGAGTTGACGCCGGTCCAGCCGATCTCGCCGGAGAGCTTGCCATACTCGATCTTGGGGCAGCGGTTCATCACCACCCTGATGCCGGCCGCTTCGCCACGGGCGGCTGTCTCGTCATGGCGCACGCCAAGCTGCATCCAGATGACTTTCGGCAAGGGATCGAGTTGCAACACCTCCTCGAGGACGCCAGGGACCGCCGCGGCATTGCGGAAAATATCGACCATGTCGATCGGCTCCGGTATGTCGGCCAGCCTGGCATAGGTCATTCGGCCGAGGATTTCCTTGCCGGCCTGGCCAGGATTGATCGGGAACACCGAAAACCCTTTGGCCAGCAGGTATTTCAGGACGAAATAGCTCGGCCTGACATCATTGGCCGACGCCCCGACCATAGCGATCGTCTTCACCGAATTGAGGATGCCACCGATATAGGCGTTGTCGTAGCTATCGTGATTCATGTCTCGCCCTCATACAACGCCTCGGCGAGAAAACCATCCGGGTCATTGCTGAAATCGCGCAGCATGCGGAAGTGGTCCGTATCACGAAAGTCGGCAGGCTCGAGCCCGAAGCGGCTGATGCGGAACAATTGCGCGCCGGGACAGGCCATCAATAGCGGCGAATGGGTCGCCATGATCACCTGCGCGGTGCCCGATTGGTCCATGCGCCGCAGCATCTTCAGCAATTCGATCTGGCGCGTCGGCGAAAGCGCGCTCTCGGGCTCGTCGAGAATATAGATGCCTTGCCTGCGGCAGCGCTCCTCGAAGAAGTGGATAAAGCCTTCGCCATGCGACCAGGACAGAAAGTCGGGCGGTATTCCGCCGGATTCCCTGGCCGCCTCGTCGAGGTAACGGGCAACGGAATAGAAGGATTCGGCGCGGAAGAACCAACCGGCAGTAACCTTCGGCAGCCAGTGGCAACGAAACGCATCAGCTAGCGCGGCCCCGCTCTTGTCGACAGCGCGGGAGTGGTCGACCGGCCGGTAGCCCTTGCCGCCTCCAGCTTCGTCATAACCGGCCAGCGCGCCGATGGCCTCCAGCAGCGTGGATTTACCGGTGCCGTTCTCGCCGACGATGATGGTGATGGGCGTGGTGAATTCGAGCTCGAACGCGTGGCGGCGAAACAGCGGCAGGTTCCAGGGATATTTTTCCCAGTCAGCCGCCCGCTCGGCATCGAGCAAAATCCGTTTGAGGTACGGTGCCTTGAGCCGTGTCAGTTGCTTGCGGTAGGCCATCAATCAGGCAGCGAAATCGTGCCGTCGTCCGCGATCGGAAAGGCCGGATTGTGCGCCACCTCCCAAACATGCCCGTCGGCATCGGCGAAATAGCCGTACCAGCCGCCCCAGAAGGCGCGGCCAGCCGGCTTGACGATATGGCCGCCAGCCTTCTCGGCCATGGCGAGCACTTCGTCGACCTCGGCGTCGGAGCGGGTGTTGTAGGCGAGATAGACCGCCGAGGGCGCCTGGGCGAAGGTGGTGCCGGAGTCCTCCTCGGCGCTGGGGCGCGGGAACAGGCCGAGGATGGCGCCGCCCATCTGGAAGAAGGCAACGCCGTCGGTAATTCCTGCGTGGCGCTTCAGACCCATCGCCTCGTAGAAGCGCACGGCGCGATCCAGATTGTCGGTGGCGATGGTGATGATGGAAATGCGCGGTTCCATGATCCTATTCGTCCGTCCATTCCGCCTTGCGCTTGCCGATGAAGGCGCCGATGCCCTCTTCCGCGTCCCGCGCCAGCATGTTCTCGACCATGACCCGGCCGGTATAGGCATAGGCATCGGCCAAGCCCATCTCGGCCTGCGCGTAAAAAGCTTCCTTGCCGGTCTTGATCACCAAAGACGATTTGGAAGCAATGGTTTGCGCGTATTTGGTGACTATCTGATTCAGGTACTCGCGTGGCACGACGCGGTTCACGAGGCCGAACTCCTTGGCGGTCGCGGCGTCGATCGTCTCGCCGGTCAAGAGCATTTCCATCGCCTGCTTGCGCGAGACGTTGCGCGACAGCGCCACCATCGGCGTCGAACAGAACAGGCCGATGTTGACGCCCGGCGTGCAGAAGGTCGCCTCGTGCGAGGCGATCGCCAGGTCGCAGCTGGCGACCAATTGCAGGCCGGCGGCTGTCGCCAGACCATCCACCTCGGCGATGACAGGCAAGGGATGGCGCACGATCGTCTGCATCAGCATGGCGCAAGCGGCAAAGGTCTCTTCGAAGAAGGCCTTGCCGCGATCGGCATCGGCACGCCGCGCGGTCATTTCCTTGAGGTCGTGGCCGGCGCAGAACACCTTGCCGGCCGCCGACAGCACAATCACGCGAACGGCCTTGTCCGCCTTGGCGCGTTCCAACTCAGCCACGAGCGCCGCCATCACCGAAAGCGACAGGGCATTGGCGGGCGGATTGGCGAGCGTCAGGCGCAGCACGCCCTTCTCCTGTCTTGTCGTGACCGGGCCCTCGTCGGCGGCAGCAGGCTTGATGGCAAGGATTTCGGCCATGGCTAAGGTCTCCGCGATTCCGGTCGTGCTGGCAGTATCTAATATCGGATCGGGTTTCGTCCAACACCCATCGCTTGCGCCAGGGTGATGTATATGTTGCCAGAAACACCCGGCAGCGCCCATACAGGCTTGGCGCAGAACGAGAGACCGACATGCCCGCCCACACCAACCTCAAGCCGGTGCTGACCGCTGCGCAGATCAATTTGTTGATGGAAACCGTCTTTCCCCAACTCAATGAGAGTGCCGCCGCCTACGAGGCGATCGACGTGTTTCCAGGCGGCTGCATCGTACGGCTCAATGCCGGCGAACGGCATTTGCGTCCCGGCGGCACGGTGTCCGGCCCCGCCCTGTTCACGCTGGCCGACATTGGCGGCTATGTCTGCGTGCTCAGCCATGCCGGGCCGGACGCGCTCTCGGTCACCACGAACCTCAACATCAATTTCGTGCGAAAGGCCGAGGCCGGACCGATCGATGGCCATTGCCGCATCCTGAAGCTCGGCAAGAGCCTGATGGTGTTCGATATTGACATCGTCGCCGGCCCGGAAGGACACACGATCGCGCATGCCACGGGCACCTACTCGATCCCGCCGCGGCAATCGTAACGATTGAACGTCTCGGCGATGTCGCAAAATAAGCTGGCGTTGACAGCGCGTTTGGTACGCCGGCAAGCGTGGTAAAATGATACCTTTTATACAAATAGCTGTATTTGCTTAGTTTTCTTGGCTATCTGCTTTTGCTATCGCCTTGACGCGATCCCTCCCCTCGCCTATAAGCCCTCACGAAACAGCGGCCCGCAAAGGCCGCCGTTTTATTATTGGCACCGGGCAAACGCTTTTCGCCAATCCAAGCAACAAGAAACGCCTTCGCTTTGAAGGTCAGAACCGAGAGCAGAAAACATGACAACCTTTTCGCAGAAGCCTGCGGATGTGGTGAAGAAGTGGATCCTGATCGACGCCGAAGGTCTCGTCGTTGGTCGTCTCGCCACTGTCATCGCCAATCATCTTCGCGGCAAGCACAAGCCGACCTTCACCCCGCATGTCGACGACGGCGACAATGTCATCGTCATCAATGCCGACAAGGTGGTGTTCACCGGCAAGAAGTTCACCGACAAGGTCTATTACTGGCACACCGGCCACCCCGGCGGCATCAAGGAGCGCACCGCGCGCCAGCTGCTCGAGGGCCGCTTCCCCGAGCGTGTCGTCGAGAAGGCCGTTGAGCGCATGGTTCCGCGTGGCCCGCTCGGCCGCCGCCAGATGAAGAACCTGCGCGTCTATGCAGGTGCCGAGCATCCGCATGTCGCCCAGCAGCCAGAAGTCCTCGACGTGGCCAAGCTGAATTCCAAGAACAAGAAGGTCGCATAAGATGGCTGAGCTTTCCTCGCTCGCAGAACTGGGCGCCGCCACCGGCAATACCAACACGCAGGCCGCCGCCCCCGTCCACGTCCAGAAGCTCGACAAGTCGGGCCGCGCCTACGCCACCGGCAAGCGCAAGAACGCCATCGCGCGCGTCTGGGTGAAGCCGGGTTCCGGCAAGATCGTCGTCAACGACAAGGAATTCGCGACCTATTTCGCGCGTCCGGTCCTGCAGATGATCCTCAACCAGCCGATCATCGCGTCCAACCGTTCGGGCCAGTACGACATCATCGCCACCGTCGTCGGCGGCGGGCTTTCCGGCCAGGCCGGCGCGGTGCGTCACGGCATCTCGAAGGCGCTGACCTATTACGAGCCGGCGCTGCGCGCCGTGCTCAAGAAGGGCGGCTTCCTGACCCGCGACAGCCGCGTCGTCGAGCGCAAGAAATACGGCAAGGCGAAGGCCCGCCGCTCCTTCCAGTTTTCCAAGCGCTAAGGCGCGCTTGGGGCGAAGTTCTCGAAGCGCTAAGCGTTTCGACGTTCCAGACAATCGAAAAGGCCGCCTCCGGGCGGCCTTTTGCTTGATGCGACGGATCAATTGATGCTGGCGGTCGCGGCCGGCTCGATGCGTTCGCCCGTGCCGGCATAGGGCACCCGACAACCATTCGCCGCAAGCCAGCCGATCGCCGCTTTCGGCTCGTCGGTCTGGATGATGGTGGCGCCACGATCGGCCCAGAAGCCCCAGGTTTCGCGCGGCAAGCTGGCCTGGACCGCCAGTTCGTCGCCACGGCCGCCGGCGAGGAAGCCGCCTGGTTTGTTGACGATGGCATAGGTGTCGGCCCAGATGTGCCAGTCACCCCTTACCGCCTCGGCGCGCATGCGCGTGCTGAACAGCGGCCCGCCGGTTTCGGTCAACGTCTCGGCGCCCGCCCGCCAGTTGATCAGTTCGATCGCGCGCGGCGCGAAAGCGTGGTCGACCGTCGAGGCGAAGCCGGCATCATGCACCGCGTCGTCGGCGATGATCGGCATGAACTGGAAGCCACCGCCTGCCGCGGCCATGGCCGCCTTCACCGTGCTGATCCTGTTCTGGTTCCAAAGGTTTTCCTTGACGATAACCTGCTCGGCCATGCCGAGGTCGCGCGTTACCGCGATCATGCCCGGGAGGTCGCCGACTTCGAGCTTGTTGTCGAGATTGATGAGGATCCTGTCCCGTGTCGCCATCAGCATCTCGCGCAACGTCGAGACGGTCTCGTTGGTGACGGCATGGGTGCCCTCGATCACCAGCCGGCATCTCTTCAATTCGGCCAGCGTGTAGTTGATGACCTCGCCCTTGCACGTCGTCGTGCGGTCGAGCCAGCTGTCATGCATGACGATGAACGCGCCGTCCTTCGAGCGCCGGATGTCGACCTCGACGATTTCGGCGCCGATCGCGATCGAGCCTTCCACGGCGGCAAGCGAGTTTTCCGCATAGAGCGTCTTGCCGGCCTGCATGCTGCCGGCGCGATGGGCGGCCACCATGATATGGTCGCGCCACTGATTGGCATGTTCGAAACGGTCGAGGATCTGCCTGGCGCGGGTTTCGCCGGCCAAGGCCTGACCGGAGGCTGCAGAAAGTGCCGTGGAAAGCAGAAGGCTCAGCCAGATCGTCCGCATCGAGAATCGCTCCTTGCCGGATCGAGCCGGGGATAGGCGACATCGGTGACACCCCCGTGAACGAAGCCGGCTAAAGCGCGTCGCGTCGAACGGTTTCAGGCGATGCGCTTTACAGCACGTCGCGGCGAATCGGATTGGCCCGACCTGCTGTAAGCTTCTGATTTATGCATGTCGTTGTCCCGGAACCGGGGATACTTCCGGGCAAGATGCATTAGGTCTTGTTTCTATGCCTGCCGTCTTGCCAAAACCGACCTCACTTTTGGGCGACATGCATTGGCGGTCGGCCGGCGACGCGAGTCAGATACGCTTCGACAGCCTGCGGAACCAGGCCATTGCAGGCATTTCGATCAGGCGCCAAGTCACCCACGACACGGCGATGGTGGCGGCGAGCATGACGACGATCGCCACGGTTCCCGTCCAGCCGGCGCCAAAGCCGGTCGCGGGCTCGCCACGCAGTAGGATGTCGCCAACCAGGCCGAGGCCGAGTTTGCGCTCGACCAGCCCGGCGACATTGATCAGGCGCGCCTGAACGAAGATGTGGACCATGTAGATCGAATAGGACAGCGCGCCGAGCGTCAGCATGAACGGCGTCCTCAGCAACGCGCTGATCCAGCCGCCTTCATGGGCGAAGAGAAACAGTGCCAAGGCGAACACCAGGGGCGCGGCAATGCCGGCGTTATTGTCGCCCGCCAGCGAGACAAAGAGAGCGATGACGGCCACCATGACGATTTCGGCAACAGTCCAGCTCATCCGCGGGCGGTTCGCGGCCAGAACCTGTCGCGCCCTTGCAATGGAATCATGCTGAAACCAGGCCAGCAGGGCGCCGAGCGAGAAGCCGTAGAGGCAGCGGATGAAGCCGAAATCATAGGACACATCCATATGATGCGTGGAGAAGCCGAGCAGGAACAGCGGCGCGGTAATGGCGGCGGCGACGAACCATATCCAGGCGCGTGCGCCAGCGACGAAGACCACGCCGGCAAACAGCAGATAGGCAAAGAATTCGGCCGAGATGCTCCAGCTCGGGGCGTTCCAGGTCAACCTATCCTCGAAGCCGACACCTTGCAGCAAAAGGAGATTGGCGGCCAAGCTCTTGAGGTCGAAGCCGCCGGTGAAGGGAGCAGCCCCCGTGCCATGCAGCCGGGGCAGCACCAGCCGCAACAGCTCGAAGGCGGCAAAGGCGGCAAGCATGACCAGATGCAGCGGATAGATGCGGCCGAAACGGACCAGCGCGAAGCGGCAGACCTCCTCCGTCCGGCCGAGCCGATCGGCATAGCTGGAGGCGATGACGAAGCCGGAGAGGACGAAGAAGAAGTCGACGAAGAGATAGGACGAACCGATAAAGCTGCTCTGCGAGACCGTCGAGGCGGTCGGGAAATGAAACAGCGCGACCAGCAACGCGCAGATGCCGCGCCACGAGTCGAGAACTCGAAACCGATCGCCGGCGATCGTACCGGTGTGGGTCGACACCACGGCATCCGACGGATTAAGAAACGCGGTCTGCGTCATGATGATACAAGTCCTGTCTTGCCGTGGCACCCGGGCGGCGCGGTTTCGTCTCCCCAAGCCGTGACTGGCATCTTCCATGCCGGTTCTGTAGTTGTTGCACCCCGATGAAAACGAGGACCCGTAATGGCGACCAACACCATCGACCATGCCTTCACCGCCCGCTCCAAAACGGGTGGCGCCCTCGAGCCGACCTACTCCGGCGCGCTGTCTTTCATGCGGCGCAAATACACCAAGGACGTGAAGGGCGCCGATGCGGTGGTGTGGGGCATTCCGTTTGACGCCGCCGTCACCAACCGGCCTGGCGCCCGGTTCGGACCGCAGGCGATCCGCCGCGCCTCCGCGATCCTCGACAACGACCCGCAATACCCGTTCTCGCGCGATCTGTTCGAACACCTTGCCGTGGTCGATTATGGCGATTGCCTGCTCGATTCGGGCAACCACCAGAAGACGCCAGGCACGATCGAGCGCGAAGCGGCCAAAATCCTGAAATCGGGCGCCTTCCTGCTGACGCTCGGCGGAGACCATTTCATCACTTGGCCGCTGCTCAAGGCGCACGCCGCCATCCACGGACCGCTGGCCCTCGTGCAGTTCGACGCCCATCAGGACACATGGCCCGATGACGGCAAGCGCATCGACCATGGTTCCTTCGTCGGCCGCGCGGTCAAGGAAGGCATCGTCGATCCCGATCGCTCGATCCAGATCGGCATTCGCACCCATGCGCCCGACACGTTCGGCATCAAGATTCTCCATGGCCATGAAATCGAGGAAATGCGCGCCTCCGACATCGCCTACGCCATCGTCGATCGCACCGGTGGCAAGAAGACGTATCTGACCTTCGACATCGACTGCCTCGATCCGGCCTATGCGCCGGGAACCGGCACGCCGGTTTCGGGCGGCCCGTCGTCGGCGAAGATCCTGTCGACGCTGCGCCAGCTCAACCAGGTCGATATCGTCGGGGCCGATGTCGTGGAGGTTGCGCCGGCCTATGATCACGCCGATATAACGGCGATCGCCGGCTCGATGGTGGCCATGCAATATCTTGGCCTGCTAGCCGAGCGAAAGGCCCGGATCGAGGAGCTGAACAACGGCAACCACAATGGCGCCGCGGTCAATCATGGCAACGGCATATAGTTTTGAAATATCAGGGAATTTGATCAGGCAATGAAACCGAAAATCTTCATCGACGGCGAGCACGGCACTACCGGCCTCCAGATCCGGGCGCTGCTTGCCGAGCGCGGCGATCTTGAGATCATTTCCATCCCGGTCGAGCGCCGCAAGGAAACGGCCGCGCGCGCCGAATTCCTCAACGCCGCCGATATCGCGATCCTGTGCCTGCCCGACGATGCGGCCAAGGAAAGCGTCTCGCTGATCGCCAACGAAACCACCAAGGTCATCGATGCGTCGACCGCGCATCGAGTGGCCGAAGGCTGGGAATATGGCTTCGCCGAACTGGACAAGGAGCAGGCGAAAAAGATCGCCACGGCCAAGCGCGTCGCCAATCCCGGCTGCTGGCCGCAGGGGCCGATCGCGACGCTCAGGCCACTGGTCACCGCGGGCCTATTGCCGGCGAGTTTCCCGGTCGCGGTCAACGGCATTACGGGGTATTCGGGCGGCGGGCGCCCGATGATCGAGGACTACGTCGCCAAGGGCGAGGACGCCTCGGAATTCCTGCCCTATGGCCTGACCCTGCAGCACAAGCACGTGCCGGAATTGAAAGCCTATGCGAAGCTATCGCATGATCCGATCATGCAGCCGGCGGTGGGCAATTTCGCGCAAGGCATGATCACGGTGGTGCCGCTGCAGCTCGGTGGCCTCGACCGCGTGCCGACGGGCGCCGAACTTCACACCGCCATTTCGGACCATTTCGCCGCGATTAAGGGCGGTGTGGTCGAGGTGGCGCCCTATGCGCATCTGGAACGCGTGCCTGACATCGATCCGGAGATCTACAACGGCACCAACCGCATGAAGCTCTATGTCTTTGCCAACGACAGCAGAGCCCAGGCGCTGCTGCTGGCGGTCTATGACAATCTCGGCAAGGGCGCTTCGGGTGCGGCCGTCCAGAACATGGACCTGATGCTCGGTCTCTGATGGACGCACCAGCCTTTCCAGCGCGCTGGAAGGTCAGCGAACCGGAACTCGTGGCCGAGACCTTTTCGAGCCGCATCTGGAAGGTGCGGCTTGAGGACGGGTCACCTGCCATCGTGAAGGCACTGAAGCCGTTCGACGACGTTGCAGACGAGTTGCGCGGCGAGCATTTCCTTGCCTGGCGGCGCGGCGAAGGAGCGGTGCGGCTTCTCGGCCGCGACGGGCAGCGATACTGGACCACGCCCTCGCCTATGGCTGCCTGTCCGCGGCCTGGCACCATGAGGACGGCAATGCGATCGAGGAGAACCGCGAACTGTCGGTCGCCACGGCGATCCGGACGGTGCGGACCCGTTTCTGAATCACGGAAGACCAGGCGGCCAAGGCCGGCCAGGACAAATCGGCACCATCCGCCGCCGCCCTGCGTCAGGCCGAATTCGACGGCGAGAAGAAGACGAAGTCGAACGAATTCTGGATGTGATCGGCGGCACTCAACGTCCGACGGCAATCTCGTTGGGCAAGGGATAGGCGCCCTTGGTGCCGCGCCAATGCGCTGCGGCAAAGCCCAGCACGACGAGCGCAAAAGCCTGATGGGTCAGCGCCATGTGCAAGGGCACCTGCATCAGCAGCGTACAAATACCGATCGAAGCCTGCACCAGCACCAGAACGAACAACAGTGTCGCGCGTCGCGCGTGCGTCGAGCCGGGCAGCCGCCGACGCGTGGCGATCAGGTGCCAGAGCGCGACGGCAAACACCGTATAGGCGCCAAGCCGGTGGATGAACTGCACCGTTTTCGGGCTTTCGAAGAAATTGCGCCACGCCGGCTCGAGGATGAGCAGATCGCCGGGGATGATCCGGCCGTCCATCAGCGGCCACGTGTTGTAGCTCATGCCGGCGTCGAGACCGGCGACCAGACCGCCGAGATAGATCTGGACCAGCGCCAAAAGCACGATGAAACCGGCCAGACGCTGCGTCGAGCGATCGGCCGCGGGTTCGGAATGCGGCGCCAGGCCACGCGCGACGACCATGGTCGCGGTGAAGATCAGTGCCGCCAGCGTGAGATGCGTCGCCAGCCTGTACTGGCTCACCGAGACGCGGTCGGCCAGTCCGGATGCCACCATCCACCAGCCGATGGCCCCCTGAAGGCCGCCGAGAAGCAGAATGCCGACCAGTTTCGGCCCAAGGCCGCGCTCGATGCGACGCGTCGCCCAGAAGACCAGCAGCGGCAAGGCAAAGACCAGACCGACGCTGCGCGCCAGCAGGCGATGCGCCCATTCCCACCAGAAGATCGACTTGAACGCCTCGACGCTCATGCCCTTGTTGAGTTCGGTGTATTGCGGGATCTGTTGATAGCGCTGGAATTCCTCCTGCCACTCGGCGTCGTTGAGCGGCGGGATGACGCCGTGGATCGGCTGCCATTCGGTGATCGAAAGGCCGGATTGGGTCAACCGCGTGGCGCCGCCAACCAGCACCAGCGCGAACAGCACCAGGAGCACGACGTAAAGCCAGCCGCGCACGAGTGCCCGGTTGTGCAGATCGCGATCGCGGGCCTGATAGGGCGCGGCGGCAGTGATGGCGGCCATGGGTATGTCCCGGCAGGTTGAATGTCGCGGATTGGTGAACCATCGCACCCCGGCTGGCAAGGCCGCGCAGCGCGGCACGCCGTCGCGCCCGGTGTCGTGGGTTGCGCGTGCCCCGCGTTCGGCCTAAGCGGTAGCCATCAACGAGGCCAAGACATGCCCATTCGCCTGAAAAAACTGATCGGAATGTTCCTGCTGTTGGCGCTGGTCATCATCTACGCGCTGGTCGCCTCGATCTTCGCCGTCGCCCGCCTGTCGGAATCGGGCGCGCTGGTGCAATTCCTGTTTTTCCTCGTCAGCGGCCTGCTTTGGGTGCTGCCGGCGATGGGCATCATCAAATGGCTGATGCTGGAGCCGCGGACTAAGCGCTGAGCCCTGCCCGGCCAGGCCGTACGTCAGACGGTAACAAGCATCTTGCCGGCATTGGCGAGCGGGGTCGTCACGCCCGACAGCATGGTGCGGATGTGGGCGAGGCTCTGGTAGCGGCCATTGACCGAGATGCGCGGCAAGGCATGCAGGAAGCCGGCATGTTCGGCGCGCAGCACGCCGTGGCGGGTGGTCACCGCGGAGGCATAGCCGGCGTCGCGCGCAAAGCCCACTTCGCGGCAGCCGACGGCGCTGGCATAGCCATAGGGATAGGCAAAATGGCTCGGCTCCTCGCCAAGCCCGGTCCGCAGCATGTGCTTGACGGCGCCGATCTCGCGCCGCGCATCAGCCTCGGAAAGCCGCTTCAGATTGCTGTGGTTGATCGTGTGGGCGCCTATCGTCACCAGCGGGTGCGCGGCGACGGCGCGGATCTCATCCCAGGTCATCAGCGTGCGCAGGCGCGGGGCGTCGGCGTCGACGCCATGCGACGCGGCGAGACCGCGCAGCACGGTCCGCAGGTCTTCCTCGCGAACCTCGGTGGTGAAATAGGCATGCAGGCGGGCGATGGCCTGATGTTTCCTGGCGGGGGTCGCGCAATCGATCACCGCAGGGCCGTTCGGTGTGGCCAAGGTCAGCCGGTCGCATGCCTTGACGATGTCCTCCACCACATCCCACCAAAGGTGGGCGGAGCCATCGATCAGCCCGGGCGCCACATAGATGGTGAGCGGCGCGCCATGCTTTTCCAGCACCGGCAGGGCCTCGGTCATGTTGTCGCGATAGGCATCGTCGGCGGTGATGGTGGCGAACCGGCCGCCCTTGCCGCCCGCCTTGATACGCTCCACCGCTTCATCCATCGAAACGAAGGCATAGCCGCCCGCTTTCATGTCGGCGATCACCGCATCGAGAAAACTGGGCGCGATGTTGAGGTGCCGGTTGACGCTGTCGGGCTTTTCGGGCGTCGCCGTCACGCGATGCAGCATCAGGATGGCGCCGATGCCGCCGACAAACGGCCTGGCCAGCGGTGCGAGGCCGGTATAACGGGCGACGTTGAGCGCCAGTTTCCGGATTGCCTCCCCACCGTCGATCATTCATTCACCTTTTGCGCCTAGGCTAACCAAGCACGGAATACGCCCGAGCGCCCCCCAAATCGGGATCAATACGCCTTAAGGATTGAGGTATGGTTGACGCGACCGCGTCATTTGATGGCAAGCGGCTCGCGTCGAGCCACGCCTCGCCACGCACACTGCCCAGAAATGCCGCGGGGCCGTCGGTTTCCATTGCCGCCGCCGAGGGGCTCGCGGCATATGCGACGTTCTGTCGTTCGGCGCTCTGTGCTCCGGCGCAAACTGGGGCATGGGTGTTGAACTGGGCCGCCGAGGTCAAGCCCGATCTGCTCATTGCCACGCTGGAACTGGAGGGCAAGCCGGCCTTCGCACTGGCGCTGGAGGTGGTCAAGCGCGGCCCGTTGCGGGTCGCCCAGTTCATGGGCGGCCGCCACGCCAACGGCAATTTCTGCGCCGTCGAACCGCAATGGCTGGCCAGCGGCGACCTCACGGCCATCCGGTCGATGTTCGCGACGATCGCCAAATTCCGGCCCGACATAGATCTCATCGCGCTGGAAAGATTGCTCCCCGATCTTGACGGCATCGCCAATCCGCTGGCATCGCTCGATCACTTCGCCAGCCCCAATCTTTCGCTGGCCGTCGACCTCAGCGGCGGGTTCGATGCGCTGCTGCTGCGCGCCAGCGGCAAGCGCAAACGCAAGAAGCATCGCTCGCAAACGCGCAAGTTCGAGGCTGTCGGTAGCTACCGGCGCATCGAGGCGAGCAGCGCCGACGACGTGGAGAGGCTGCTCGACGCGTTCTTCGAGATGAAGGAACAGCGCTTCCGCAAGATGGGCATCGCCAACGTCTTCGGTGACGACCGGACACGCGCCTTCTTCCAGGGCCTGTTCAAGCAAGCACTTGCCGACGACAAGCCCTGCTTCGTGCTGCACGGGCTGGAAGTCGCCGGCAAGCTGCGCGCCGTCACCGGAACGAGCCGCTCGGGCAGCAGGCTGATCTGCGAGTTCGGAGCGATCGCCGAGGATGATCTTGCCCACACCAGCCCGGGCGACTTCCTGTTCTTCGACAACATCCAGGATGCCTGCCGGAGCGGGTTCGCGGTTTATGATTTCTCCGTCGGAGACGAACCTTACAAACGGTTATGGTGCGATATCGAAACCCGGCATTTCGAGGTCCTCGTCCCGCTGACGCTCAAGGGCCGTGCGCTGGGACAGGCACTTCGCCAAGGCGCGCGGCTGAAGGCTGTCGTCAAGAACAGCCCGACAATCTGGAAGCTCGCCAAGCTTCTGCGCCGCAAGGCAGCCGGCCAGGCGCCACTGGCCGCCGGCGACGACGACAACTAGGCCTGCCGCGGCTTGCGGCCAGGCGTGCCTTTGAACGGCGGCTCTTTCAGGCAGCCGAACGCCGCCCCGGCACCGGATTGCCTGGCGGCTCATGGCCGAGCGGCGTCACCAGCGTCAGGTCGGGATAGCCGCTCTCGATCAGCTTGACCGCGGCCTGCGTCACCTCGTCGTCGGCCTCCAGCATGGACAAGAACACCTCGGTGGCCTCGCCGCCCAGACGGCTGATGCCTTGTGCATCGGCCGGCCCGCACTCGACCACCACCAGATCGTAGGCTGTTGTCAGCGACTGCATGATGATCGGCAGCCGATCGGCGGCACGCATGGCACGGACCGGGTCGGCGGTACCGACGGGGATGACATGGCAGTCGGAATAGAGGTCGCCATGGATCACTTCGCTGAACTGCGCCTGCGAGGCCAGCAGATTGGTGATACCGGGGAAAAGCCCGCTGTCCAGCATCGGGCGCGAGGCAGCCCCCGAGGCAGTCAGGTCGAGCAGCAGGACGCGCAGTCCGGCGTCGGAAACCTCGCGCGCCACCAGGACCGCCGACGCCGCCGCTTCATCGCCCTCGGGGGAAACGAAGATGGCGCGCGCGGCCCCGCTGGCGATCAGCTTCTCGGCTGCCTTCTCGACGTCGATCTCACCGAGCACGGAGCGCGGCCGCCGAACCTCCACGGGTTCCGGCTCAGCCATGGGCTCAGGCTCTGCCACGGGTTCAGATTTGGTCAAGGGTTCGGATTTGGCCAAGGGTTCAGGCTCGGCGACAGGCTCCGCTGTGGCGACGGGCTCGAACTCGGCGGCAGGCCGCGGCCGTGCCGGTGTTTCGGTGACCGTTCCGGGCCATGATACGTCGGCGGTGCGATTGGCGCGCTCAGTGGCGACAGCCGTTTCGAGGCGGGTGGACGGCTCCTGATAAGCGGCCGGCGGCATCATCACCTCGTCGATCGGTTCAAACCGCGCGCCCCTGGCCGGGCGCATGGCACGGCCCGAGAAAAGCTCCCGCAGCAGCGTGAACACGGCCGCCAGCAGAAGGGAAGCCGCGGCGGCAGCGCCAACGATCGGCCCGACCTTGGGGAAGTACGGCTCGGCAGGGACCGAAGCCGGTGAGGCGATGCGGGCGTCGACCGGGATATAGTTGCGATCCTGACGCGACGCCGCCTCACGATAATTGGTCAGGTAAAGTTCGAGCTGCTGGCGCTTGGCGGCGGCATCGCGCTGCAGCGCGTCGAGACCGACTTGCTGTTCGCCGGCCTGCGCCGAAGCGGCCTTGAGCGTGTTGACGTCGGCGACCAGCTGGCTTTCGCGCGCCTTTGCGGCGTCGGCCTGCATCGCCAGGCCCTTCATGATCTTTTGGGCTTCGCTGCGGATCTGCGCATCGAGATCGGCCAGTTGCGATTTGGCCGCGCGAATACGCGGATGATTGTCGAGCAGCGTCGTCGACAGATCGGCGATGTTGGCGCGCAGCTCGACCTGGCGCTCCCGCAAGCGCTGGATCAGATCGGAAGACAGCACTTCCGGCAACGAATCCAGCGATCCGCCATTCTGCAGCGCCTTGCGCACGCTCTCGGCAGTGCCTTCGGCCGCGGCCCGGTTGGCCCGCACCCGCGACAACTCGGTCGACAGCTCGGCCAGTTGCTGGGTGGCCAGGGTGGAATTGTTGCCGCCCATCAGGAGGTCGGACTGGGAGCGGTAAGCCGCGACCTTGGCTTCGGCATCCCTGACCTGCTTGGACAGGTCGGCGATCTCGGGCGCCAGAAAGTCGGCGGCGGCGGTGTTCGATTCGCTCTTGGCCGCGCCCTGCCCCGCAATGTAAGCGGCGGCAATGGCATCGGGGATGGCGGCCGCGAGCTTCGGATCTTCCGAGGAGAACTCGATGGCAATGATGCGAGTCTTTTCAACGCCGTACACGTTGAGCTTCTCGCGCATCTTCTTCAGGACACGTTCATCGGCCGGAACATCCATCGGGTCGTTCTTCAGGCCAAGCAGGATCAGCACGCGGCTCAGCGACGACATGTCGATCGTCTCGTCGAACTCGGGCAGTCGCGACAGGCCGAGCTTCTGGGCGACCTGCTTGAGGATCTCGTTGGACGAAATTATCTGGACCTGGGTGGCAACGCCTTGCTCGTCGAGGATCGGCTTGTCGGTGTCCGGATTGCTGCTGGCGGGCCGCGTGTAGACCGATTCTCGCGGGGCGATCTCCACCTGCGTCTGGGCCTTGTAATGGCGGGTCGCGAACGACGCAGCTACGAATGCAAGCCCCGTCACCACCACAACGAAGACCAGAATCCGCAGCCAGTTGCGTCCCAGGCTGGCGAAGAGCTGCCTAAGATCAACGTCGACGTCTGCGGCCGCGGATTGAACGGACATGCATCCCTACTCCGAAACTGGATCAGGGTGCACCGTAAACAACTATGGTAACCCAGCCGTTAAGATCACGGTAAGCTTCCGTTAGGATTTGCTGGGGCAGACAAAAAAATCGATAAAATAGCGAAACCTTGCCTGCTAAAACGCTATTGGGGCGCTCCTTTACCGGCCATTAACCCTAACAGGATGATAACGGACCCGATCCCAGATGTTTGCTGCGACATCGCAGCGGCCAGTCGAAGGTACCTGTCCGGTCATGAAAAGCACTGCTTCCCTCTTTCGCGCACTGCTTGCCATTTCGATGCTCGCCGGCTGTTCCAGCTACCGGCCGACGCCGGCCGCCTTCCACGAGGTCCTCGAACAGCCGTATCGCCTCGGCGCAGGCGACCGGGTCCGCGTCACAGTGTTCGAACAGGACGGCCTGACCAACAGCTACAGCGTCGACCAGTCCGGTTACATCTCCTTCCCGCTCGTCGGCGCCATACCGGCACGAGGCCATACCGCGCAGCAGATGGAAAAAGAGATCGCCGACAAATTGCGGCAGGGCTATCTGCGCGACCCCGACGTCTCGGTCGAGATCGATCGTTACCGGCCGATCTTCGTCATGGGCGAAGTGGGCGCCGCCGGCCAGTATTCCTACGTGCCCGGCCTGACGGTCCAGAAAGCCATCGCCATTGCCGGGGGCTTCACGCCACGCGCCAACCAGGAGAGCGTCGACATCACCCGCGATATCAACGGCAAGGTGATAACCGGCCGTGTGGTCACCTCCGATCCCCTGCTGCCGGGAGATACCGTCTACGTCCGCGAACGCCTGTTCTGACAGACACCTCGTGGCGGACAAGCTCAGGATCGTCCACTGCTTTCGCTCACCCGTGGGAGGAATTTTCCGGCACGTGCGCGACCTGGCGGAAGCGCAGGTCGCCGCCGGCCACATGGTCGGCATCGTCTGCGACTCGACCACGGGCGGTGAATTCGAGGAGCGTCTTTTCGGGCAGATGAAGGAGATGCTGGCGCTCGGCATCCATCGTACGCCAATGCAGCGCCATGTCGGGCCGGGCGACCTCGCCTCGGCCCGGCGCACCTACAGGATCATCAGGGAATTGCGGCCGGACGTGCTGCATGGGCACGGCGCCAAGGGTGGCGCCTATGCCCGTCTGTTCGGCTCATTGTTGCGGGTATCAAGGTCTCGCGTAGCCCGCCTCTATTCGCCGCATGGCGGCTCTCTCCACTATGACGAGAGCACAGCCACCGGAAAGCTGTTCTTCGCGCTCGAGCATCTCATGGCGCGCTTCACCGATTGCCTGCTGTTCGTCTCCGACTACGAGCGGCGGACCTACCGCAGGAAGGTGGGCGAACCGCCGATTCCGAACACGCTGGTCTACAATGGACTTCGCACCACCGAATTCGAGCCGGTAGCCACCAGGGCCGATGCGGCAGATCTGCTCTATATTGGCATGATGCGGGACCTCAAGGGCCCGGATATCTTCATCGATGCCCTGGCCGCCGCCGCTCCCCGGCTCGGCCGCGCACCGAGTGCCGTAATGGTCGGCGACGGCGACGACCTGCCCCGCTACCACGCGCAGGTGAAACGCCTCGGGCTTGAAGGCAATGTCCGCTTTCTGCCGCCAATGCCGGCCCGGGAGGCCTTCGTGCTGGGGGCGGTCGTCGTCGTTCCTTCGCGCGCGGAAGCCATGCCCTATACCGTGCTGGAGGCACTTGCCGCGGCAAGACCTGTCATCGCGACCTCGGTTGGCGGCATACCGGAGATTTTCGGTTCAGGCTCCCCCGCCCTGATTAGGCCGGATCCGGCCGAGCTCGCCGACAAAATGAGCCAGGCGCTGGGCAACCTTGCCGCCTATCGCGAATTGATGCCTGACGAATCCACGCTCAGGGCCCGCTTCGGCGCCGACGTCATGGCCGCCGCAATCGAGAAGGCCTACTTCGCCGCGCTCGAAAGTTAGCTCGGGCCCGTCCAAAGCCACAGGTTGTTTCAAGGGTTTCTTAGCTCTCTTTTGCTAATCACCCTGGGGAAGCTTGCGGACTGTTCCATGAACGAGATCGACCCCGCGCACCGCTTTTCATCAGAAGCGGTGCGTCACTTCGACGGCCCTGCCGATGGCGACAAGCCCGGCGGCATGAACGATGTTGCCCGGCAGGTCGCGTCGCAATACCGGCGCGATACGATGTCGCCGATCATGGTCAGCGGCGTGCTGCGCATGGTCGAATTCGCGGTGCTGCTGGTCTCGGGGCTCGGCGTCTATTTCTACTATGTCGGGTTCTTCAATTATCTCGCCTGGCAATATCCCCTGACGATCGCCGCCGCATCGTTCCTCGCCGTGGTGCTGCTCGATGTCACCGACTGCTACCAGGTGGTGTCCCTGATGCGGCCGATCGCCAATTTTGGGCGCATCCTGCTGGTCTGGGCCGGCACCTTCGCCCTGATGGCGCTGACGGCATTCGCCATGAAGATGTCGCAAGATTATTCGCGCCTGCTGTTCGGCACCTGGTTCGTCGTCGCCTTCGTCTGCCTCTTCGGCCTCAGGCTGGTGATGTCGAGGCTGATCCGGCGCTGGGCGCGCGATGGCAGCATGGAACGGCGCGCCGTCATCGTTGGCGGCGGCAAGGCGGCGGAAGTGCTCATCCGCTCGGTGGAAAAGCAGCCTTACAACGACATCCGCATCTGCGGTATCTTCGATGATCGCAACGACAAGCGTTCGCCATCCCTCGTCGCAGGCTATCCCAAGCTCGGCACCATTTCGGAACTGATCGAATTCGCCCGCATCGCCCGCATCGACATGCTGATCGTGTCGTTGCCGCTGACCGCCGAATCGCGCGTGCTGCAGTTGCTGAAGAAACTTTGGGTGCTGCCGGTCGATATCCGGCTGTCGGCGCATTCCAATGCGCTGCAATTCCGTCCGCGCGCCTATTCCTACATCGGTTCAGTGCCGATGCTCGACATCTTCGACAAGCCGATCAACGATTGGGATTCAGTCGCCAAGCGCGCCTTCGACATCATCTTCAGCCTCATCGGCATCGTCGTGTTCTCGCCTGTGATGCTGGCCGCCGCGATCGCCATCAAGCTCGACAGCAAGGGACCGGTGCTGTTCAAGCAGAAGCGGCATGGCTTCAACAACGAGATCATCGAGGTCTACAAGTTCCGCTCCATGTACACCGACCGGTCGGATCCGACCGCCAAGCAGACGGTGACCAAGAACGATCCGCGCGTCACCCCTGTCGGCCGCTTCATCCGCAAGACCTCTATCGACGAACTGCCGCAGTTCTTCAACTCGCTGCTGGGCTCGCTGTCGCTCATCGGTCCGCGCCCGCACGCCATTGCCGCCCAGTCGCACAACCTGCTCTACAACGAGGTGGTGGACGGCTATTTCGCGCGCCATAAGGTCAAGCCGGGGGTCACCGGCTGGGCGCAGATCAATGGCTGGCGCGGCGAGATGGACACCAATGAAAAGATCCGCATGCGGACGGAATACGACCTCTACTACATCGAGAACTGGTCGCTGCTTTTCGACCTGCGCATCCTGTTCCTGACGCCGGTCCGGCTCTTGAACACGGAAAACGCCTATTGAGCGCGATCAGCCATGATCTGCCGCGCGCGGCGGTCAACGCCAAGCTGATCACGCTGATCTCCTCGAGCGCGGTCGTGCTCGGCATTCTTTTGTCGGGCTTCGTCATCAGCGAGCCGGCGCCTTACGAAATCTACATGTCCGCGCTGATCGCCATCTGGGCGCTGTTCGGCCTGAGGATATCGCGCGCGGCCATGCCGCTTCTGGTTCTTCTGGTGACGATGAACATCGGCGGCATGATTTCCATGACGCAGATGGCGGATCTCGCCAACACCCCGCTTTATCTTGCCGTGTCGCTGTTTCTCGCTTTCAGCGCGGTGTTTTTCGCATCTGTTACGGCCACGCAGCCGAACCTCTACCGGTTGATCTTCAATGCCTATGTCGTTTCGGCGGTGGCGACGTCGCTGCTTGGCATAGCGGGCTATTTCCATGCCTTCCCCGATGCCGAAATCTTCACCAAATACGACCGCGCCGCCGGCGCCTTCCAGGACCCGAATGTGTTCGGGCCGTTCCTGGTGCTGCCCGGCATCTATCTGCTCTATTTGCTGCTGACGGGCCCGGTCACGCGCATGCCGCTGCTGGCTGTGCCGCTGCTGATCATCAGCGCCGGCATTTTCTTCTCCTTCTCGCGTGGTGCCTGGGGCATGTTCGCGGTCTCGGCCATCCTGCTCACCGGCTGCCTGTTCCTGCAGAGCGCCAGCGGCATGTTCCGGCTCCGCGTGGTGATCATGACGCTCGCCGCGCTGTCGCTGCTGGCCATCGCCGTCATCGTCATCTTGCAACTGCCCGGTGTGTCGGACATGTTCTCCAACCGCGCGCATCTGGAACAGAGCTACGACACCGCACGCCTGGGCCGCTTCGCCCGCTACACGCTCGGTTTCCAGATGGCGATGGAGCACCCGTTCGGCATCGGGCCGCTGGTCTTCGGCACGATCTTCGGCGAGGACACACACGACATCTGGCTGAAGATGCTGATGGACTATGGTTGGCTCGGCTTCGTCTCGTTCCTGACGCTGGTCATCTGGACGATTTCAGCCGGATTCCGCATCCTGCTGCGCGATCGGCCGTGGCAGCCTTATCTCCTATGCGCCTACGTCGCCTTCATCGGCAATGTCGGGCTCGGCACCTTCATCGACATCGACCACTGGCGCCATGTGTATCTGCTGCTCGGCTTGATCTGGGGTGCCATAGCGCTCGAATACCGCCATCAGCGGCTATTGCGGCCGGTATTGCCGGGTCCACCAGCCATCACATCCGCACCGGCGCGATTAACGCCGAATTTCGGTTGACCCGAGCCGGGTTATCACGATACATCGCGACCGGTCCGGAGTGTAGCGCAGCCCGGTAGCGCACTTGACTGGGGGTCAAGGGGTCGTCGGTTCGAATCCGGCCACTCCGACCATTTCGAAGCTGGACTTGCCCCCAAAAGTCCGCCCTGCCGCATCACCCAATTTTCGAATCGCGCGTTCCTTTGCCCGCCGGCCTGGATCGGATCCAGCACTAGGCTTGGCACACATCGACCCACTCGGCGCCAGTCAAATCAACCATGCGCTGCGGTGGGATGCGCACAGCGGCGTTGGTGGCGCCGGCGGCGGGGACGACCTCGGCGAATTCGCGCAGCGAGACGTCGCAATAGACCGGCAGCGGCGACGGCAGGCCGAATGGGCAGACGCCGCCGACCGGATGGCTGGTGGCAGCGACAACCTCTTGCGCGTCCAGCATGCGCGGCTTGCCGCTGAACCGGTCCTTGAATTTGCGGTTGTCCAGCCTGGCGATGCCGCTGGTCACGACAAGCATGGTGCGGTCACCGACGCGAAGGCAGATCGTCTTGGCGATCTGTGCCGGCAATACACCATGCGCCTCCGCCGCCAGGGCCACCGTCGCCGAACTTGATTGTGTGACGACAACCTCGATATCAGGCGCGCGAGCCGCGAAGAAGGCACTGACGGAACCCAGGCTCATATCGAAAAACTCACGGTTCAGACCCGCTGCACGGCAGATGCGATTTGGCGCGGATTTGGGGGCCGCACGCATAAACGCGTGCGATCTCCAAATCGGCAAGCTCGGCAAATCGGCAAGCTCTGCAAATCGGCAAGCCCGGCCTGCCGGCGAGCGTCATGTGTCCACAAGAAACCCGCCAAACGAACCTTGGCGGGTTTTTGGCGCATGCCTGGCGCCATTCTATGCCTGCGGCCGGCCTTGTGCGGCCGGCGTCGGCACGGCGGAAGCAATCGGAGCGTCGTGAGGCAGACGAAGCGCGGACGCAATACGACGCAGCTTCGCCGGGTCGGCCGCCCGGCCGCTCTCGATGTCCTCGATCTCTTCGACCGAGAGACCGCAGGTCAGCGAAAGCGCTTCGAGGCTGTATCCGCGCGTTTCCCGCATTGCCCTGAGGGCGTTGTAATCCGGCCCGATCTCGTTGGCTAATGGTTCGGAGGGGGCGTGGCTTTTTGCATTGTTGGGCATTGGCAACTCCGTTGGCTGAAAGCGTTTGATCAAAATGGGATGTTGCCTGAGACGAGCAGGAAGATGCCCTCTCGTCAGCGATTTGCCAAGCGCCAATCTGGCCGTCACGGCATCGTGACCCGGATGCCCATGCATCTGCCTCGCCCTGTCCTGATCAAGTTGTTTTGAACGCGCGAAGGGGTTTTGCCCGGCAGTTTCGCCCCACCCGTTCGTTATCTCGACGTCGCTGGCGTGAAACCATTTCCTTCCAGCCAGCCTTTCCCAAAAGGATACTCCAATGAACCTCAAGACACCTCTCCTCGTGCTCGGCACGATTTCCATGCTTTCCGGCATCGGTGTGGCCAGCACGCAGGCGGCGGACACATTGCGCGTGCGCGGCACGGTGGTCAGTTTCGTGCCGTCGTTGCTGACCGTGAAAACCCGTCAAGGCGACACGGCCGCGATCAAGCTGAAAGACGGTTGGAAGCTTTCAGGCGTCGCCAACGCATCGGTGAAAGACATCAAGCAGGGCGATTTCGTCGGCATCGCCTCCGTCTCTAAGGCCGACGGCGGCAGCGGCGCGCTGGAAGTGGTGGTCTTTCCCGCGGCCTTGAAAGGCACTGGAGAGGGTGATCGCCCCTGGGACCTGGAGCCGAACAGTCGCATGACCAACGGCACCGTCGCGGACGTCACCGACATAAACGGGCGTGCCGTGACGCTGACCTATGACAATGGGCAGACGAAGAATATCTCGATCCCCGACGGCACGCCTGTCGTGACTTTTGCGCCGGCCGCCCCGACCGATCTCAAGCCAAGCGCGACGGTCTTCGTTACCGCTCAGCGCGAGACGGACGGCACGCTGAGTTCCAGCCGCGTCGTGGTCGGAAACAATGGTGTGATCCCGCCAATGTAAGCCAAAGCAGCCGGCTTTCGACCCTGGCGATCATGGGGCAGGAAGCCGGTTCCTCGGAAACAGTTCAGAAACAAGATTCTACAATCGGGAAATACTGACGAAAAAATTCAGGAGCGTAATTCCGTTCGCGGCGTCGGGGATATCGGCCCGATCGGTACCTGCCCGCGAAAAAAAGGAAACGATCCAATGAAGAAATCCCTCCTCTCGGCCCTCGGGCTTGCAGCTGCAATCGCTTTCGCGGTGCCGGTGGTCGGCGCGACAAGCGCGGACGCGGCCCCTATGGCAAAGCATCATCACCATCGTCACCACCATCATCACCGTCACCATCATCGCCACCACCATCATCATCATCATCACCACATGAAGAAGATGGGCAACAAGGCCTAAGCATTGCCAACGAGAAGACCGGCCCTGGCTTCTTGTCCAAGGCTGGTTTCTCCTGGTCACAATCCCAAGGCCGGGACTTCTGGACAAACCCGGCGATCGCCGCGGAAATCGTGCGGCTCGACACGCTTCGGCCAGATTCCGGAGCGGTATCGCAATTCGCTGACATCAATGGGAATGGCGCCCGCGCCTGGAGGGCGAGCCGCCATTTTCTCTCTGGAAATTCTTGTCCTGGGGTAGCAGTCAGCGCCGGCTGAACAGCAGGCTGGCCACCAAACCGAGTACGACAAGGCCGACCGCAGCGGCGGCCGCCGGATGGTCGCGTGCCGATTTCTCGATCACCCTGCCCTGTTTGCGGATTGCCGGCATAGCATCGCGCAGACGCTCCGCAAGATCCGAATAGGTATCAAGAGCAGCATCACGGCCGTCTTCATAGTAAGCGCCACCCCGCTTCGACACTGCCTTGCGCAACGCGGCGAGTTCCCTCGAGAGAGCCGCGACCTGCTTTTCGAGGTCGATGTCCGATAGGGTCGAAAATGATGGCATCATGCGTTTCCTTGTCTTGCAGAAGGAAACGTAACGCCTCATCCCAAAGCGAGTTCCAGTTCCGAGGCTTTAAAGCGCTTCGCGGCGGTCAGCGCACCTGGTCGAGCAGGCGCTTGCATTCCAGGAGGTCAAACAGCGCCTCCTGCAGCAGCGCGCGGTTGTCACGCGAGAGCTTCGACGCGTCCGGCGCAACCGGACCTTCCTCGTCGCCCTTGCCCAGGCCGAAAAAGCGGCGGCTGGGCTTGACCCTTGGCTGGCCAACCAGTTCGTCATCTCCGCCGCGCGGCTGGGCTGCCGGCGTCAGCGGCACCTGATCGGCCTGCTTGCGCTGCGAGATCGCCTCGACGGCGGCCATGTCGCCATTGCCGATGGCGACCAGGAAATGATTGCCGTTTTCGCGCAGCAGCTTTTGCACGCCCTTGATGGTGTAGCCCTGGTCATAGAGCATATGGCGGATGCCCTTGATCAGTTCCACATCCTGCGGCCGGTAGTAGCGGCGGCCGCCGCCACGCTTCATCGGCTTGATCTGGTTGAAGCGCGTCTCCCAGAAACGCAGCACATGCTGTGGCAGGTCGAGATCTTCAGCGACCTCGCTGATGGTGCGGAAGGCGTCAGGGCTCTTGTCCATGGGCGAAATCCTCACGCTGGCGTGTAGCCCGGAACGGCGCTCAGACGAGATCCCGCTCAACAATGAGAAGAGCTTGTTCCGCAGGTGCGGAATCGATCATAAGCCAGAACACCCATCCGGCCATGCTGCCGAATCGGGCCTTATTTCAGCGGTTTGTGAAGCAATATTCAAGTCCGCCGTTGTCGCGGAGCCGGTTTTCAACCGTGCAATGGAGGCTATTTGCCGCCCTTGGCCTTGCTGTTCTGGTGAGAACGCAGGATGCGGTTCTTCAGGACGTTGGACGATTTGAAAGTCATCACCCGGCGTGGCAAGATCGGTACTTCTTCGCCGGTCTTGGGATTGCGTCCGATCCGCTCATTCTTGGAACGGACATGGAATGTCGCGAAGGACGACAGCTTCACCGTCTCGCCGCGCACGATCGCTTCGCAGATTTCGTCCAGCACCGCCTCGACGAGTTCGGCGGATTCAGTGCGCGACAGACCGACCTTTCGGTAGACGGCCTCGGCAAGGTCGGCGCGCGTAAGTGTCTTTCCCCCCATGCGACCGCCCCATCAGCTCAAACATAAAATCGGCACAACAACGGCAGAGCCTAAGTAATTGATCCGGCAAGGTCAAGGACCGAAACCGGACCGTTCTGCACTTACCAGCGAACCAGAATGGCGCCCCAGGTGAACCCGCCGCCCATCGCCTCCAGGAGCACCAGGTCTCCCTTCTTGATGCGGCCGTCGGCGACGGCCACCGACAGCGCCAGCGGTACGGAAGCAGCCGAGGTGTTACCGTGCAAATCGACGGTCACCACCACCTTTTGCTCAGCTATCCCGAGCTTTTTGGCTGAAGCGTCAATAATGCGTTTATTGGCCTGATGAGGCACGAACCAGTCGAGATCGTCGGCGGCAATACCGGCGGCCGAGAAGGTCGCCTCGATGACATCGGTGATCATGCCGACCGCGTGTTTGAAGACCTCGCGGCCTTCCATGCGCAGATGACCGACCGTGCCGGTCGTCGATGGTCCGCCGTCGACGAAAAGCTTTTCCTTGTGCGAGCCGTCGGAACGCAGGCTGGCCGCCAGGACGCCACGGTCGGCGATCGTGCCGGCCCCATCACCCGCTTCCAGAACGACCGCACCGGCGCCATCGCCGAACAGCACGCAAGTCGAGCGATCGCTCCAGTCGAGGATGCGCGAGAACGTCTCCGAGCCGATCACCAGCACGCGCTTTGCAAGGCCACCGCGGATGTAGAGATCGGCTGTCGTCATCGCATAGACGAAGCCCGAGCATACCGCCTGCATGTCGAACGCAAAACCGTGCCGCATACCGAGCCGGTTCTGGATCTCGACCGCGGTAGCCGGGAACGTGTTGTTGGGCGTCGAGGTCGCCAGCACAACCAGATCGATATCGTCCGGAGTCAATCCGGCATCGGCAAGGGCGGCACGCGCCGCGGCCTCGCCCAGGGAAGCCGTCGTCTCGTCATCAGCCGCGATATGGCGCTGGCGGATGCCGGTGCGCTGAGCGATCCACTCATCGGAGGTCTCGACCATACCTTCAAAATCGGCATTCTTCATGATGCGGCGGGGCAGCGCGGCGCCCGTGCCGCGCACAACTGATCTGATCAAAATTCTTTCCTATTCCTTTGCGTCGGTAACGACGTCGGATTTCCTTGATGTCAGGGCATGCGGGTTGCGCGCATGAAACAGGTCGAGGTCGGCCTCGATGCGATCAAGCAGATTGTTGCGCACCATGTCATAGCCGAGTTCGATCGCCGCGGCGAAACCGTCCGAGTCGGCACCGCCATGGCTTTTGACGACGATGCCGTTCAGCCCAAGGAAGACGCCGCCATTGGAGCGGCCGACATCCATCTTTTCGCGCAGGCGGTCGAAGGCGCCCTTGGCGAAGATATAGCCGATCTTGGCCATCAGGGTGCGGCTCATCGCGGCGCGCAGATAGCCAGCTATCTGGCGCGCGGTGCCTTCCGCCGTCTTGAGAGCAATATTGCCGGCAAAGCCTTCCGTCACCACCACGTCGACCGTGCCCTTGCCAATATCGTCGCCTTCGACAAAGCCATGGTAATTCATCGAGGCCATATTGGCTTCGCGCAACATGCGTCCCGCCTCCTTGACCTCTTCCTGGCCCTTGATCTCCTCCACGCCGACGTTGAGCAGGCCTACCGTGGGTCGGGCGATGCCGAATACGGAACGCGCCATACCGGTGCCAAGAATGGCAAAATCGATGAGCTGGTGCGCGTCGGCGCCGATGGTGGCGCCGACGTCCAAAACCACGCTTTCGCCACGCAATGTCGGCCATAAGGCCGCGATCGCCGGGCGATCGATGGTCGCCATGGTGCGCAGGCAGAATTTAGACATCGCCATCAGCGCGCCGGTATTGCCGGCGGAGATGCATGCATCCGCGGCGCCCGACTTCACCGCCTCGACCGCCTTCCACATCGACGATTTCCAGCGGCCATGGCGCAGCGCCTGGCTCGGCTTGTCATCCATCCTGACCGCGATCTCGCAGTGGAAGAACTCGCTGACCTCGGCCAATTTGGGGAATTTGGTGAGTTCCGGGCGCACCAATTCCTCACGTCCGTAGATGACGAAGCGGATGTCGGGACGGCGGGTCGCGACCGTCATGAGCGCCGGAATGACCACGGCTGGTCCGTGATCGCCGCCCATGGCATCGATGGAAATCCTGATCACGCGGTATTAATCTCACGGTTAGGCGGCAAGTCGTTTTAGTGATCGCAAAGGTTCGGCGAAAATAGCGGTTTTAGGCTGTCGCACAACCGACTTTTCCGTCGCGAGCAAGGTTTTCAGGATTTTCGCAGCAAGGATCGCAGTTTTTGCTGAAATTCATTCTCGGCCGGTCCGGTGTCGTCATCGGTGCCAATCGAGGCGCCGGGTTTGCGCGGATAGGGATCGATGGCCAAGCCGAAGAACTGTTCGGCAAGTGCCCCGACATCAATGGTGTCGCCCGAAAATGTCTCGGGACTGTCGGGTCCGTCGGCATCGAGCAGGATTTCGCCGCCGCCTTCGAATCCCTGCCGTCCGAGTTTGGAGTCCTCGGGCAAGAGCAGCGCCTCGAACGGCTCTTCAACATGCGCTTCGATGGGGTCTAGCGTGACGATGCAGGCCTGCGTAATGTCCGCCTCGACACGGCCACTGACCTTCACGCCGTTGCGCTTCCATGACGCAACCAGCAGTTCGGCGCGATAGGCTTCGACCGACAGCAGCCCATGGGCCTCGGCAAGGGCCGCGCGCTGCGCGGCATCGGCCTCGATCACAACCGGCAGCCCTTTGTGCGGCAGACGCGCGACATTGGCGAAAAAGGATACCGGACTTTGCATACCCGCGTCTTTCATCGATCAGCCTCCGTTGGCTACAGGAAACGCCACAGTGCCGGCAACGATCGATTCGGTCGGCTGCGCACTCAGTTGCCGGCTGGCCTCGGCGACATACCCGGCCAAACGTGACGCTTCCGGCCAGCCGCCGGCGTCGGGACGGACATTGCGGGCAAGTGCCGCGGTCAGACCGTCATGGTCGCTTCGTTCCAGCGCATCATCATAGGCGGCGGTGCGGCCATAGAACATCTTCGCCAGCTTCTTCATGCGTTTTGGCACACCCACGTCACCAATGCCCAGTTCCCGCAGCGAATGATCGACATCGAGAAAGAATTCGTCGATCAGCACCTGCGCGATTTCTTGCGCCACGCCGTCCTCGCCACGCAAGCGGTGCTGGACCAGGAACATGTGCAACGAAAGCATCTCGAAACGGCCAAGCGGCGTGTCGGGCACATTCCAGTGGGAATAAAAAACAGTCTGCCGCGCCGCCGCCACGATTTGTGCGTAAAGCGCGTCGGTGATGGCGCGGTTGGCGTGGCGTTCGCGGCCAAAAAGGCGCTGGAACATGGGGATGGTCTCCGGGGACCGTTTGTTGAATTGGCCTTGTTGCATCGGCAAGCAAGCTGGTTTACCGGTTTTGCGGCCCAGCGCAAGTTGCGGCGATATAATGGAGAATTGTTGTTGCGCGCGCTGAATTTCAAGTCGAGTTTCAATTCCAGGGCTGCCGGCGTGATCTCGCTGCTGGCTATCGTTGCGGCGCTGTCGGCATGCCACACCAACAAGATGATCGGCGACCTCAATCCGAGCGAGACGTTCACGCAGGGCTATGTCCTCGATCAGCAGGCGATCGATTCGGTGCCGGTCGGTTCCAGCCGCGAGCAGGTGCTCCTGGCGCTCGGCACGCCGTCGACCACGGCGACTTTCGACAATGAGGCGTTTTACTATATTTCGCAGACGCGCAAGCGCTATGTCGCATTCGACAAGCCGAGGCTGGTCGACCAGAAAGTGCTGGCGGTCTATTTCGGCCCGGACAGCCGCGTCACCCAGATCGCCAATTACGGTTTGAAGGACGGCAAGATCTTCGACTTCATTTCGCGCACCACGCCGACCGGCGGCAAGGACCAGAACTTCCTCAGCCAGATCATCAACGGCGCCAGCAAGCTGGCGCCCGGCATTCCCGGCGGCGGCACCCCCTGATCGCTAGAATCCTGCTTCCCTGACTTTGGGGAACAGAAATGTCTCAGGCGACCAAAAGCCCGTGGGAGCGATCCCACGGGTTTCTGTTTAACGGGGCCCGGCTTGCCAGTGATGGGGCAAACCCATATCAAACCGCCAGGCTGGGGAACTTGGACATGAGCAGTGACGACCATGCGATGCCGGATGGCTGGATGGCGACCGGGACACCCGACCGGCAGACGGTGACATCAGACTGGCTTGCCATTGATCCGCCGTCGATCGATGGCGTCACAATCAAGGAAATCAGGCCGGTCGCTACATCCAACGGCTATCTGACCGAGGTTTTTCGGGATGAGTGGGGACTTGATCCATCGCCTGTCGGCCAGGTGTTTCAACGCACGATGTATCCAGGCGCGGTAACCGGCTGGCACGCGCACAAGGTGACGCTGGATCGGCTCTTCTGTTGTGCCGGCAGCGTCCGCATATCGCTCTATGACGGCCGAAAGGCTTCGCCCAGTTTCGGCACGGTGTGGCACAAGATACTCGGCGCGTTGCGGCCGGCGATCGTCATAATCCCGCCAGGCGTGTGGCACGGCGTGACGGCGCTCGGGCCGGAGATCGCCCTGCTGCTCAATCTCGTCGACAAGGCCTATGCCTACGACGCGCCCGACCATTGGCGCCTGCCACCGGACACCGAACAAATCCCTTACAAGCTGGTGTAGCGTGGAAGGATCGCGCCGGTCGCATGCAGCAGGGCAGCGCGTGCCGCTCGTCTCGGTGGTGATTGCCACCCACAATCGTCCCGCGGCCTTGCGGCAAACCCTGTTCAGCGTCTTGCGCCAGACGCTGCAGGATTTTGAAATTCTGGTGATCGGCGACGACTGTCGCCCTGAGACACCGGCGATCATCGCCGAATTCGCCGATCCGCGCATCTTCTATATAGACCTGCCCGTCAATTTCGGCGAGCAATCCGGCCCCAACAATATCGGTTTTGCCAGGGCGCGCGGCCGGCTTGTCGCCGTGCTCAATCACGACGACCTTTGGTTTCCGGATCATCTGGCGGCAACCACGGGATGGATCGATGCGACCGGTGCGGATGTCGTCATCGCTCGCGGCGCCATCATCGAACCGGTGCGGACGAGGGGCGATGCTCTCAAGACCTCGATTTACGGAATGGGCAAAGACGGTTTTTACGATCCCGTCGTCACGGCCGGATACGGATCGGCACAGGTGGTCAGGCGGGCGTCGTTGGACTGGCTCGGCACCTGGCGGCCTGCCGGCAAATGCTCTTGCGAAAGTTCGCAGGACTGGCTCTTCCGGGCTTGGCGAAAGGGAGCCGTGATCGCGACCATGCCGCATCTGACGGTGCTGAGCATCTTCTCCGGCCAGCGGAGCGGCAGTTATCTCGAAGACACGGCGATGGAGCAGGAGGAACTCATCGATCGCATGCGCATACCGGACGACCTGCGTGTCAAGGTTCTTGCCGCGGCGGTGGTGCCGTCTCGCCTGAAGAAATCCAGCTATCTGAAACGCAGGGTTTGGGCTGTATGCGGCATTCATCCGAGATCCGTCGAGTTTCGCCGCAAATACCAACGCGGTGCTTTTGTCTCCATGCTGCGAAAGGTACGCGGCCTGCCGCCCATGCCTGAACGGGAGCCGAGCGTGGATGATCTGTTGGCTAAGTACCGCAGAGGCAGCAAGCGGGAAGAAACCGGAGAATAGCGGCGTCGCGCACGCGGCGTCCAAATGCCGGACCAAGCGACCAGTCAGCTGACATGAAAAACCCGCGGGGATCGCTCCCCGCGGGTTTTTTTCAACCGCTTCCGCTCAGCCGTGCGCGAGCACGGCCAGCAACAGGAGCGCCACGATGTTGGTGATCTTGATCGCCGGGTTGACCGCCGGGCCGGCGGTGTCCTTGTAGGGATCGCCCACGGTGTCGCCGGTCACCGAAGCCTTGTGTGCTTCGGAGCCCTTGAGGTGCTTGACGCCGTCCTTGTCGGTGAACCCGTCCTCGAACGACTTCTTGGCGTTGTCCCAGGCGCCGCCGCCCGAGGTCATCGAGATGGCGACGAACAGGCCATTGACGATGACGCCGAGCAGCGAGGCGCCAAGCGCGGCGAAGGCGGACGCCTTCGAGCCCGAGATCAGCAGCACGCCGAAATAGACGACGAGCGGCGCCAGCACAGGCAGCAGCGACGGGATGATCATTTCCCGGATCGCCGCCTTGGTCAGAAGGTCGACCGCACGCGCATAGTTCGGCTTCGAGGTGCCGGCCATGATGCCCGGATCCTCGCGGAACTGCTTGCGCACCTCCTCGACGATGGCGCCCGCGGCGCGGCCGACCGCCGTCATGGCGATGCCGCCGAACAGGTACGGGATCAGGCCACCGAAGATCAGGCCCGCGACGACGTAAGGGTTGGAGAGATCGAAGGAGATTTCGCCCATGCCCTGGAAGTAGGGATATTTGTCGCCATTGGCGGCGAAGAACTTCAGGTCGTTCGAGTAGGCCGCGAACAGCACCAGCGCGCCGAGGCCAGCCGAACCGATGGCGTAGCCCTTGGTCACCGCCTTCGTGGTGTTGCCGACCGCGTCGAGCGCGTCGGTGGAGTGGCGCACTTCCTTGGGAAGGCCCGCCATTTCGGCAATGCCGCCGGCATTGTCGGTGACCGGGCCGAAGGCGTCGAGCGCCACGATCATGCCGGCGAGGCCGAGCATGGTGGTGACGGCGATCGCCGTGCCGAACAAGCCGCCGAGCTGGTAGGTGGCGATGATGCCGCCGACGATGACGATTGCCGGCAGTGCCGTCGATTCCAACGAGACCGCCAGGCCCTGGATGACGTTGGTGCCGTGGCCGGTCACCGACGCCTGGGCGATGGAGTTGACCGGGCGCTTGTTGGTGCCGGTGTAGTACTCGGTTATCACCACGATCAACCCGGTCACCACCAGGCCGATCAGGCCGCAGATGAACAGGTTCTTGCCGGTGATCGTCATGCCGGCGACGGTGCCGACCTCGCCCCAGCCGAGGGTGGCCGAGGTGGCGACGCCGAGGCCGACGATCGACAGCAGGCCGGTCACGATCAGGCCCTTGTAGAGCGCGCCCATGATCGAGCCGTTGGAGCCGAGCTTGACGAAGAAGGTGCCGACGATCGAGGTCAGGATGCAGGCGCCGCAGATGGCGAGCGGGTACAGCATCGCCGCACCGAGGACAGCGGTGCCGCCGAAGAAAATGGCGGCGAGAACCATGGTGGCGACAACCGTCACCGCATAGGTTTCGAACAGGTCGGCGGCCATGCCGGCGCAGTCGCCGACATTATCGCCGACATTGTCGGCGATGGTGGCCGGGTTGCGCGGATCATCCTCCGGGATACCGGCTTCGACCTTGCCGACCAGATCGCCGCCGACATCGGCGCCCTTGGTGAAGATGCCGCCGCCGAGACGGGCGAAGATCGAGATCAGCGAGGCGCCGAAGCCGAGCGAGACCAACGAGTCGATGACGATACGATCGTTGGGCTGAAGACCCATGAAATGGGTCAGGATGAGATAATAGATGGAAACGCCCAGCAGAGCGAGGCCGGCCACCAGCATGCCGGTGATGGCGCCCGACTTGAAAGCGATGTCGAGGCCGGCGGCGAGGCTGTTGGAAGCCGCTTGCGCGGTGCGTACATTGGCCCGCACCGAAACATGCATGCCGATGAAGCCGGCGGCACCCGAGAGAACGGCGCCGATCAGGAAGCCGATGGCGGCGGTGATCGACAGCAGCCACCAGGCGAGCACGAGCACGACCGCTCCGACGATGGCGATGGTGGTGTATTGGCGCGCCAGATAGGCCTGGGCGCCTTCGCGGATGGCGGCGGAGATTTCCTGCATGCGTGCATTGCCCTGATCGGCCGCGAGGACCGAACGTGTCGCCCAGATGGCGTATAGGATTGAAAGCAGGCCGCAGGCGATGACGGCGGAAATAATGGTCATTGCCGAATTTTCCTCGATTGTTGGCCCAAAAGAACCCCTCCCTGGGCCGTTGAGACAAAGAACGGATTCCGCGCGCGGAATCCGCCTCTTCGCATCGGTGTATGCGAAACAGGGCCGCGAACGTCAAGATATTGTTCGGTTTTTGCCCGGCTTTCGCCCAAAAGACAAAAACCGGGACGACAGAGCCGACAAGGCCTTCGATTTAGATCGATTGAATCAGACATCCGGGGCAGACCGCCGGTCTCCCCGAGGTCATTCCGCTTCGCGGCCCATCCGGCGCGCCGTGTATCGCTCGACCGCCGACAGTCCGTCATAGATCAGCACGGCAAGCGCCGCCACGATCAGGCCCCCCTGCAGGATAAAGGCGAGATTATTGGATAGCAGGCCGGCGATGATCACTTCGCCGAGCGTCTTGGCGGCCACCGTCGAGCCGATTGTGGCCGTGGCCAGGCTGATCACCACGGAGAGCCTTATGCCGCCAAGGATGATCGGTGCACTGAGCGGCAACTCGACCTTGGTGAGCCTTTGCCAGCCGGTCATGCCGGCGCCACGTGCCGCCTCGACGACATTGGCCGGCAAGGTCGTCAACCCGGTGAGTGCGTTCTCGAAGATTGGCAACAGTCCGTAGAGAAACAGCGCGATCAGCGTCGGCTTCTCGCCGAAGCCGACAGCCGGCACGGCGAGCGCCAGCACCGCCACCGGCGGGAAGGTCTGGCCGATGTTGACCAGGCTGCGCGACAACGGCAGAAATTCGACGCCAGCCGGCCGGGTGACGAGGATGGCGAGCGCCACCGCGACGATGGTGGCGGCGACGGTCGCGATCAACACGGTGCGCAGATGCAGCAGCGTCAGCGTCAGCAGGCTACCCTGGTTGTAGATTACGGGTGCGTTGTTTTCGGTCAGCGGCTTCAACAACGGCTCGAACCAAGCCGGACTGGTGATGAAGGCAACAAGCAACACCACCAAGGCAAGCCTGAGCAGCAGCGGCAGCCAGGCCTTCATGCCGGCCTCGCCGCGCGCTTGACCAGTCCGTCCACGGTGACGCGGCCGATCGGCTTGCCGTCGGCACCCTTCACCGGCAGCGCGGGCTTGCCGGACCAGAGAAGTTCCGCGAGCGCGTCACGCTGGCTGGCGTCGCCGGGGATCGCCTCGCCTTCGGCACCGCCCTGCTCCACCGCATCGCGTACCCGCCCCAGCGACAGCAGCCTGAACGGCCTTTCGCTGGCGCCGACCAGGGTCTCGACAAAGCTGCTAGCCGGGTTCGCCAGGATCTCCGCCGGCCTTGCATATTGCACGAGCTTGCCGGCATCCATCACCGCGATCTTGTCACCCATATGCACGGCCTCCTCCATGTCATGAGTGACGAGGATGATGGTGGTGCCGAAGCGCTTCTGGATTGCCAGCAGATCCTCTTGCGCCTTGGTGCGGATGATCGGGTCGAGTGCGCCGAACGGCTCGTCCATCAACAGCACGTTGGGTTCGGCGGCGAGCGCGCGGGCAACGCCGACGCGCTGCTGCTGGCCCCCGGACAGTTCGTGCGGGTAGCGCGGGCCAAATTCCTGCGGGTCGAGTTGGTAGAGCGTCATCAGCTCGTCGACGCGGGACTTGATGCGCGCCTTGTCCCAGCCAAGCAGCACCGGGACGGTGGCGATGTTCTGCGCCACCGTGCGATGCGGAAACAGGCCGTGGCCCTGGATGGCGTAGCCGATGCTGCGGCGCAGTCCGTAACCGGGTACCGATCGATTGTCGGCACCGTCGAGCTTGATGACGCCGGCGGTTGGTTCGACCAGCCGGTTGATCATGCGCAGCAGCGTCGTCTTGCCGGAGCCCGAAGTACCGACAATGACGCAGACCGTGCGCGGCTCGATGACCATCGAGACGTCGTCCACGACAGTGGTCGCGTCATAGCGCTTGGTGATGCCTTCGATTTCGATCATGCCGTTTCAACCCTGCGCTTGGTGGCGGTCATTTCGATCAGAGCGTCGAGGATGATGGCGGCGGCAAAAGCGAGTGCCACGGTCGGCACGGCGCCAAGCAGCACCAGGTCCATCGCCGTCTGGCCGACACCCTGGAAGACGAACACGCCGAAACCGCCGCCGCCGATCAGCGCGGCGATGGTGGCAAGACCGATATTCTGCACCAGGACAATGCGAATGCCGGTGAGGATCACCGGAAAGGCCAGCGGAAACTCCACACCGAACAGGCGCTGGCGGTCCGTCATACCCATGCCCCGCGCCGCGTCATTTGCGGCGCGCGGCACGCCGGCAAGGCCGACCACGGTGTTGGCCACCACCGGCAGAAGCGAATAGAGGAACAGGGCGACGAAGGCGGGCGCCGTGCCGATGCCCCTGATGCCTAGCGCGGCGGCCCCCGGGACCTGGGCCGCGACCCAGCCAAGCGGCGCGATGAGCAGCCCGAACAGCGCGATCGAGGGAATGGTCTGGATGATGTTGAGCACGTTAGATCGGAAGAGCACACGTCTGAACTCCAGTCACCTTGTAATATCGTATGCNTGGGCCGCGACCCAGCCAAGCGGCGCGATGAGCAGCCCGAACAGCGCGATCGAGGGAATGGTCTGGATGATGTTCAAGACGTTGAGGACGCCGGCCCGCAGGCTCTCGACGCGGTGGCATAGGATGCCGAGCGGCAGACCGACGATCACGGCGGCAAGCAACGAGCCGAGAGCAAGGGTGACATGCTTGGAGCCTTCGGCCCAAAAGCTGTCGGCGCGGTTGGAGTATTCCTTGAGGATCGAGAGGCTGTCCCAGCGTCCCGAAATCAGCAGCAAGCCGATGGCCAGTGCCGCGACGACAAGCACGCCGACGCGCGCCGAGGGCGACAGGTTGAGCCGGGTCAGCACGTCGGCGAGCAAAAGCGTAAAGGCGAAGATAAGAATCCAGAAGCCGGATGCCGGCGAGACCCGGGCAAAGGTATTGCCGGCCGGAGTGAGAAATGTGCCGGCGACGCCGATGAGCAGCGCCAGCGCGACAAGCGCCACGACGCTCGCTGCAAGGCGCAAGACGAGCGGCGTTTTGAGGAGCGCGATGATTGCCACCACGACAATGATCGCGAGCAGCAACGGCCCTATCGCCTGCGGCAGCGCCTCGAGGATAGAGCGTGCCTGGCCGGGAACGATGCGGTTGGCGCGGAAGGTGGCGAATGGCGCGAGAAACGCGGCGTAAGCCGCGAGTGCAGCGATGACCACGCCGAGCTTATCGAAACGCGGGGTCATGAGGCGCCTCGCACTGACGTCACTTATCGACGCGTAGCTATTTCAAAAACCCGTTCTTCTTCAAAAAGTCCTCGGCGACGCCCTTGACCGGCTCGCCGCCGACCTGCACGCGGCCGTTCAGTTCCTGCAGCGTGACGAGATCGAGCTTGGCGAAGACCGGCTTCAGCAGCGTTTCGATCTCCGGGTGCTCCTTCAGCACGGATTCGCGGATGATCGGCGCCGGCTGATAGACAGGCTGCACGCCCTTGTCGTCAGTCAACACCACGAGGCCCGATGGCGCGATGCCCCCATCGGTGCCGTAGACCATGGCAGCATTGGCGCCGCTGGTCTGGTTGGCGGCGGCCGCGATGGTCGCTGCTGTATCGCCGCCCGATAGCGTGATCAGCTGGTCCGGCTTCAACGTGAAGCCATAGGTAGTCTGGAAGGCCGGAAGGGCTGCCGCCGAATTGACGAACTCGGCGGAGGCCGCCAGGACCACCTTGCCGCCGCCGGCAACATATTTGCCGAAGTCCGACAGCGTGACGAGCTTGTTCTCATCCGTCACTTCCTTGCGCAGGGCGATCGCCCAGGTGTTGTTGGCCGGCGCCGGTGACAGCCAGACGATCTTGTTGGCGTCGTAGTCAAGCTTCTTGGCCGTCTCATAGGCCTTGGCGGCATCCTTCCACACGGGGTCATCGGCCTTTTCGAAAAAGAAGGCGGCGTTGCCGGTGTATTCGGGATAGATGTCGATCTCGCCGGCGGTGATCGCCTTGCGCACCACAGGCGTGCCGCCGAGTTGGATGCGGTCCGTGGTCTTGATGTTGTTGGCGTTGAGGACGAGCTGGATAATGTTGCCGAGCACGCCACCCTCGGTGTCGATCTTCGAGGAGACGACGACCTGAGCGCTAGCGGAAGCCGTTGTGATGGCGAACGCCATCGCCGCGCTGGCCAGAACCTTGACTGAAAACATCGTGAAAACCCCTTGCTATGAACCGTAATGCGGTGGCCGCATATGAGCATGGCTTCAACGGCCAGTCGGGGCACACGGTTTCATATGAAGGGGGACCCGCGCAATATTTTTGTTCCGGACGCGCCGATTTGGGCTTCGCCGCAAGAGCGGGCTGGCGATTGGCCTCTATCGGGTGGATAATGCCGTGCGGGTGGCGGCAAACACGGAGAGCGTGTCATGGCCATACACAAGGTCGGTTATCTCATCGGCAGCCTTGCCCAGGCATCCATCAACCGCAAGCTCGCGAAGGCGCTCGTTCAACTTGCCCCTCCCGAGCTCGAAATGACGGAAATCGGCTTCAAGGATCTGCCTCTCTACAGCTACGACTACGACGCCAATTTCCCGCCGGCCGCCCAGGCTTTCAAAAAGGCGATCGCCTCCGTTCAGGCCGTGCTTTTCGTCACCCCGGAGTATAACCGCTCGATTCCCGGCGGACTTAAGAACGCGATCGACTGGGCCAGCCGCCCCTACGGCAAAAATTCATTCGCGCGCAAACCGTCGGCCGTCATTGGAACATCGCCGGGCGCCATCGCGACCGCTGTCGCCCAACAAAGCCTGCGCAGCGTGCTGAGTTTCTGCAACTCACCGCAGATGAATGCACCCGAAGCCTATATCCAGTTCACGCCGGGACTGATCACGGATGACGGCGAGGTGACGGTTGAATCCACTGAGGATTTCCTGCGCAATTACATGGCTGAGTTCCACATGTTTATAGCGCGGGTGCTTCAGGTTCTGCCGCCGGACGCATAGCTTCAAATTCGCGTCAAGCCGGTCGCAAGCTTGTGATCTTAAGCGCGCCGAGTGCCACGAAGCAAAGTGCGGCGACCGGAAAGATCATCCAGTTGAGCATCATCCAGCCCCAGGCATTATAGACCATGCCCGACATCAGCGACGCACAGGCGACGGAGCCGAACAGGACGAAGTCGTGGAAGCCCTGCACCTTACCTTTTTCGGAAGGGTGGTAGCTGGCCGCCACCATGGCGGTGGCGCCGATGAAGCTGAAATTCCAGCCGAGGCCGAGCAGGATCAGCGCCGTCCAGAACTGCCACAGCGCCAGGCCCGACAAGGCAACGACGGCACAGCCGATCAGCAACAGCAGGCCAATGGCGACAATGCGCTCGGCACCGAAGCGATGGATCAGCGAGCCAGTGAAGAAACTTGGCCCGAACATCGCCATGACGTGCCAGGAGATGCCCAGCGTCGCATCGTTCTCCGACAGGCCGCAGCCCACCATGGCGAGCGGCGCGCCGGTCATGACGAAACTCATCAGCGCGTAGCTGCCGACGGCGCAGAAGAGCGCCGCGACGAAACGCGGCTTGGTGACGATTTCGGAAAGGGGTCGGGCATCGCCGTCGACAACGTCCACCTTGCTCGCGGTCCTCGACGGCAAACGAAGGAACGACAGGATGACGGCGCCGACAGCCGCCAGCGGCAGGATCGAGGCGAATGAACCGGCAAACATGACGGGTGCGAACAATTCGCGCGTGAAGATGACGATCTGCGGCCCGAGGATGGCGGTGATGATGCCACCGGCGAGCACGAAGGAGATGGCGCGGGCCTTGAACGCCGGCGGCGCGTTGTCGGCCGCGGCAAAACGGAACTGCTGGACGAAGGCCCCGCCGACACCGATGACGAGCAGCGCGAACGCGAACAGCCAGAAGCTGCCGTGGAACAAAGCCAGGGTGGCGACCAGCCCGCCGAGCGCGGTGATCACCGTTCCGGTCATGAAACCGCCACGCTGCCCCAGCCAGCGGATAATGGCGGCCGCGGGCAAGGCGCCGAGCGCCACACCGAGATTGAAGCCGGTGATAGGCGCGGTCGCCAGAGATTTGTCGGCGCCGAGCAGATATTGCCCGGCTAGCGCGCCCATGGAAATGGCGATGGGAGCCGCCGAGCCGATGATCGCCTGCGAGGCGGCGAGGATCAGTGCGGTGCGCCGCGCCTCCTTGCCCGCCTCGACCGCGATGGCGGTCACGAAGCGTCCTTGCCGCGTCCCTCGCCACGCACCCGGCGTGACACGCGGTCGAGCACGGCATTGACCAGCTTCGGCTCGTCTTCCTCGTAGAAGGCCTTGGCGATGTCGACATATTCGGTGACGATGACCGCGACAGGAACGTCCTCGCGCTTCATCAGTTCGTAGACGCCCGCGCGAAGGATGGCACGCAGCGTCGAATCGAGGCGCGACAGCGGCCAGTCGTCGGTCAGCGCCTGGCGAATATTCGGGTCGATGGTCTTCTGGTTCTCGACGACGCCGCTCAGGATGGCGCGAAACCACTGCGCGTCCGCCTCGCGATAGAGCGCGCCGTCGACTTCCTTGCCGAGACGGAACGCCTCGTACTCGGCGGTGATCTCGAACACGCCGCTGCCGGCGACATCCATTTGGTAGAGCGCCTGCACGGCGGCCAGACGGGCAGCGCCGCGCTTGTTGGCGTGGCGCACCGCGGGCTGTCCGGGCGAAGCGGGTTCGCTCACGATTGCGCTCCCAATTGTTCCTTCAGCGCGATCATGGTCAGCGCCGCACGCGCGGCAAAACCACCCTTGTCGCCTTCGGAGCGCTTGGCCCGCGTCCACGCCTGCGCATCGTTCTCGGTGGTCAGGATACCATTGCCGATGCATACAGAGTCCTGCACGGACAGGTCCATGAGCGCACGGCTGGATTCATTGGCGACGATATCGAAATGATAGGTATCGCCACGGATAATCGTGCCGAGGGCGACGAAACCGTCATAGCCCGTCCCGCCTTCGGCCATGCCGTCGAGCGCGAAGGTGATCACCGCGGGAATTTCAAGCGAACCGGGAACAGTGACGACGTCAAAAGTCGCGCCCGCTTCGTCGAGCGCACTTGTCGCCCCATCGAGCAGTGCGTCGGCGAGATCGTCGTGAAAGCGCGCCTCGATGACGAGAAGGTGAGCCTTCTTCTTGGGACGAATGAACGCCTTGCCGTGTTGAGATGTGCCAGCCATAGATGTCTCCGGGGTCGCCGGTGACTTAGGCCGAAGCCGGTTTGATCGCAAGCGGAAGATTGGCTGGGGGCGAAGTCCGCTTATCGGTCTTCTCGGGTGTGCCACGGACGGAGCAGTGAAATCGTAGTGTTCTCTATCTCGTAGCGGACCTCGCAGTTGCCGACCAAAATGCGGCGGACTTCACGCGGCTCGAACTCTTCCAGCTTCTTCCCGATACGCGGATCTTCGTTTAGCCGTGCTGCAGCGGCAACCAGCGACCGCACCACACTGGCGGCGGCCTGATTGTTTGCTGATGCAAGAAAGTCATGAAGCCCGACCAGGTCGGCCAAAGCCCTACTGGTCCACTTAGCTCCACCAGCGTGGCGCAGGGAGCGGCTTTTCACTACCAAGGCTCTCTGCCCGGCCTGAACGGCCTGGTGGTCTATAACCCGACCAGCGTCGACATCGGCCAGCGCTTCAAGCGTGAGCCGTGGACGTTCCTCCTCCAAAACAACCCAAGCGGAAAGTGCCTGTTTAACGATCCACCCGCGCGGACGCTCAGTCGAGCAGCCAGTTGGTCCACTTTCCTCGCAAGCGGCAGTGGAACATGAGCAGTGATAACCTTTGTTTCCGTCAGGGCCTCGCAATCAAGTTTAATAATGCCGATTAAGACCGAGGCTATGCCTGTCCCTCTTTCGCCGCCTCCGCCAGCCGGGCGGCGTAGCGGGCCATGGTATCGATCTCAAGATTGACGCGGTCGCCTGCCTTGCGCTCGCCCCAGGTGGTGACGGTCAGCGAATGATGGATCAACAGCACGTCGAAGCGGGTGCCCGTAACGCTGTTGACGGTGAGCGAGGTGCCATCGAGCGCAACGGAGCCTTTCGGCGCAATGAATTTCGCCAGATCGCGCGGCGCTTCCAGTGTGAAGCGCACCGCATCGCCCTCATCCCTGCGTTCAACGATCTCGGCGGTGCCGTCGACATGGCCCGAAACGATGTGGCCGCCAAGCTCGTCGCCGAGCTTCAGCGCCCGTTCCAGATTGATCCTGGTGCCGGCCTTCCAACCCGCCGCCGTGGTCAGCCTGAGCGCCTCCTCCCAGGCCTCGACCTCGAACCAGCGCGCGTTCGAGCCGCTGTCGGGCAAAGCCGTGACCGTCAGGCAGACGCCACCACAGGAAATCGAGGCGCCGATGGCGATGGTCTCGGGATCATAGGCGGTGTCGATGCGCAGTCCCACCCCTTCCCGCAGCGGCTTGATGGCGGCCACGGTGCCGATATCGGTGACAATCCCGGTAAACATCGATCGCTATCCCTGAAAATCCCTGATCCATTCGGCGTAACCGTCTTCGCCGAACCGCATCTCGCGCAGCTTGCGAAAACCCACCGGGATATGGTCAGCGTCGACAGGCGATGCAATGCCGTCTTGGCCAATCGCTTCCGGTCCCTGGAACAGCACGATGCGGTCGACCAGCCCGTCGGCCAGAAAGGCGCTCGCCACCTTGGCGCCGCCCTCGACCAGCACGCTTGCCATGCCAAGCGCCGCCAAATCCTCAAGCAACTCCGGCAAGGCGACGCCGCCCTCGTGCGTCTCCGTACCGATGAAGCGCACGCCGGCGCGCTCGAGCGCGGCCCGCCGCCGCGGATCGGCCTCAAGGCAAGCCGCCAGATAAAGAGGTACTCGATCGACGCCCGACACCAGCTTCGAGCCCTCCGGCAGCCTGATCTGGCGGTCGAGCACGATGCGTGCCGGCGAGCGGTTCTCCAGTCCGGGCAAACGCACCGTAAGCGCCGGATCATCTTCCAGCGCCGTGCCGATGCCGACCAGGATGGCGTCCGCCTCGGCGCGCATGAGGTAGACTTCGCGGCGCGCCATGTCGCCTGTTATCGCGACCTGGCCGGCGCCTTCCCTGCCAATCTTGCCGTCGCTGGAAAGCGCAAGCTTCAGAATTACTTCCGGGCGCTTTCTCAAAGAGCGAATCAAGTAGCCCGCCATCTGTTCGGCAGCTTCCGTGGCGAGGACCTTTTCGACCACTTCTACACCGGCCTCGCGCAGGATGGCGTAACCCTTGCCAGAGACCCGCGGATCGGGATCGCTGGCCGCACCCACGACACGCGCAATGCCGGCACTGACCAGTGCGTTGGCGCAAGGCGGCGTGCGGCCGTGATGGGCGCAAGGCTCCAAAGTGACATAGGCGGTGGCTCCACGCGCGAGTTCGCCGGCCTCGGCAAGCGCCTCGGTCTCGGCGTGCGGCCGGCCGCCGACGGCGGTGACGCCGGTACCGACGATCATCGGCCCGGTCCCACCATCGCGCACGATCAGCGTGCCGACGGACGGGTTGGTCGAGGTGCGTCCGGCATTCTTGCGCGACAGCCGCAAGGCCGCGGCCACGAAACGGCGGTCAAAGGTCGCTTGTTCGGCCTCGCTGAGTTGCGGTGCTGCCATGCTCAGCCGGCGTCCTCTTCGCTCTTTTCCTCGTCCCCCTTCAGTTCGCCGAGCAACTCGTGGAAATCCTTGGCCTCACGGAAATTGCGATAGACCGAGGCGAAGCGCACATAGGCGACATCGTCGAGCGATTTCAGCGCATCCATGACCAGCCGGCCGACCTCGCCCGAGGCCACTTCCGTTTCGCCGGAGCTTTCCAGTTGGCGCACGATCCCGGTCACCGCGCGATCGATGCGCTCGGGATCGACATTGCGCTTGCGCACCGCGATCTCGACCGAGCGCAACAGCTTGTCGCGGTCGAACGGCACTTTTCGTCCCGATTTCTTGACCACGACGAGGTCGCGCAACTGCACGCGCTCGAACGTCGTGAAACGGCCGCCGCAATCGGGGCAGACACGCCGCCGGCGGATCGCCGCGCCATCCTCGGCGGGGCGCGAATCCTTCACCTGCGTATCTTCGGACTGGCAATAGGGACAGCGCATGGAGAGCCTTGGGTTCGCGAATCTGGTGGGGTGAAAGGCTTAGAGCCTTTCCGGTGCGGATTGAAGCAGTTCCGCTTTTTCCACGGCCTGCCGCACCTCAGAGATAGCGAGGCGCGAGGAAGATTGCCAGCGCGGCAAGCTTGCTCCGGCCAGGCCGTTAAGGTGCCACGTCCTTGGTTGGGAAGCCACAAGATGTGCCGAGGGTGCGATAGGCCTTTGTGAAACCGTCCATCGGAATGCTGGCGACAGCCTGCTTGCCGAAGGTGACGTCGAGCGATGTGACTTTTCGCATGGCCCGCAGCAGCGCGAGACTTGTCTTGGCCTGATTGTCGATCGTCCAGCTCGGACGGCCATTGACGGCATCGCTGGAGTAAACCGTCGCGGAAACCTTGATGCCGGGATCGCCGAAAATGGCAGAGATCTTCTTGTCGGTCGGCAGGGTCCGGTTGTCGATGGTGAGCATGACGGCCGGATAGGCGTCAGGCGGCAGCGCGTCGCCGGTCGAGATCGACAATGTCAGCGTGCCCGAATTGCCACTCGCATCGAAGAACGCCGTCGAGGCCGCGCAGGTCTTGTGTGCGTCCTGGCCGGTGTCGAGCGTATCGACCATGGTCGTCCACCGGCCGAAAGTGCTGGTGGCAGGCATGTCCGCAGCGGGCTGCGTCTGGGCCAAAACGGGGCCGCAGGCGGCCAGCCAACCTAAAGCGCCGAGAGAAGCAAGACAAAAATTTCGCATCATCAATTCTCCGGGTCGATGCGTCACCCAATCAGGGTGACGCGATGCCGGTGGATAAAAGATGACGCTTCGCGCCCGGTCAACCGCGATAAGGGATCGCCCGAGATAAGGGATCAACCGAGATAGGGATAGAGGGGGAATCGACCGGTCAATGCGACAACCTTGGCCTTGACAGCCGCCTCGACCGCGGCATTGCCTTCGTCGGAATTGGCAACCTTGAGCCCATCCAGCACCTCGGCGATCAGTTTGCCGATCTCGCGGAACTCGGCCTGGCCGAAACCGCGCGTGGTGCCGGCGGGCGTGCCGAGCCGCACGCCAGAGGTAACGAAGGGCTTTTCCGGGTCGAAGGGGATGCCGTTCTTGTTGCAGGTGATGTTGGCGCGGCCAAGGGCCGCCTCGGCGCGCTTGCCGGTGGCGTTCTTGGGCCTGAGGTCAACCAGCATCAGGTGGTTGTCGGTGCCGCCGGAGACGATATCGAGGCCTGTTTCCTTGAGGCTGGAGGCAAGCGCCTTGGCGTTGGCTGCGACGCTTTCGGCATAGACCTTGAAGCTCGGCTTCAACGCTTCGCCGAAGGCCACCGCCTTGGCGGCGATGACATGCATCAGCGGTCCGCCCTGCAGGCCAGGGAACACCGCCGAGTTCATCTTCTTGGCAATATCCTCGTCATTGCACAGGATCATGCCGCCGCGCGGGCCGCGCAGCGATTTGTGCGTGGTGGTCGTCACCACATGGGCGTGCGGCAAGGGCGAGGGATGCACACCGCCGGCAACGAGGCCCGCGATGTGGGCCATGTCGACCATCAGATAGGCGCCGACGGCGTCGGCGATCTCGCGAAAACGCTTCCAGTCCCAGATCCGCGAATAGGCTGTGCCGCCGGCCAGGATCAGCTTCGGCTTGGTCTCGTGCGCGGTCTTCTCGATGGCGTCCATGTCGAGCAGGTGGTCGTCCTTGCGCACGCCGTAGGAGACAACCTTGAACCACTTGCCGCTCATGTTGACCGGCGAGCCATGGGTGAGATGGCCGCCGGAATTGAGGTCGAGCCCCATGAAAGTGTCGCCGGGCTGCAGCAGCGCCAGGAACACCGCCTGGTTCATCTGGCTGCCGGAATTCGGCTGGACATTGGCGAAGTTGCAGCCGAACAGTTTTTTGGCCCGCTCGATGGCCAGTTCCTCGGCCACGTCGACGAACTGGCAGCCGCCATAGTAGCGCTTGCCCGGATAGCCCTCGGCATATTTGTTCGTCATGATCGACCCCTGGGCCTCGAGCACGGCGCGCGAGACGATGTTTTCGGAGGCGATCAGTTCGATCTCGTGGCGCTGGCGACCGAGCTCGTTGCGGATGGAGCCGAAGATCTCCGGATCGGCATCTTCCAAAGTGGTTTCGAAGAAAGATTCGAATTTGTTGGACGCCGCCGCTGCTGTTGCCATGGCCTGAGTTCCCCTAGGGTTGGAAGGGCAAATTCGTGCACGCCGTCGTCCCGAACCACTCAACGGCCTTGGACGACATGCATTGCGTTCGCCGGGCCATTAACACAGTTGTTTTGGGCTCGCCACGTTTGCAGCGCGAAATTTGCTGGCCGGTTTGCGCCAACGGATCGCGGCGGTTCGCTATTTCCTGTCCCGCCGCTGCTTCAATAAGGCCTCGGTCAAGGTGATTTCAGAAAACAGCGCGCGCATCGTGTGATCGTTGATCTCCTGGCTGCGGAACATGGCGCGCAGCGCTGCACGCTCCGCCTCGATGCCGGCCGCCCTGAGTTCCAGTTCCAACCTGCCGGCTTCGCGGGCTTCGGCGCGGGCCTCGTCGGCTTCGTCCGAAGCCGCGATGCGTCTACGGTAACCTGCCACGATGCTGTCGGCGACGGCCAGGCGGGCCTGGACCGCCTCGCCCTCGCCCGCCTCGTTGGCGATGCTCTCGATCCTAGCGATCGCCGCATTGGCGGCGCCGACGCGCGCCCGGCGCTCTTCCGCCGCTGCCGGATCCTTGCCCGGCTCGACCAGCCCCCGCGCTATCCTGGGCAAGGCAAGGCTGGCGATCAGAAGCGAGCAGATGATGACGCCAGCGGCAAGGAAGATCACCACATCACGTTCCGGAAAGGGAGAGCCGTCCTGCAAAGCGAGCGGCAATGACAGGATGCCCGCCAATGTGATTGCGCCGCGCACGCCGGCCACGGAGCCGGCAAGCCGGACGCGAAATCCGAACGGCTCGGCCTCGCGTTTGCCGATGCGCGCCGCGATCGCCTGGGCGATGTCCCCGACCCAGGTCCACAGGAAGCGCAGCCCGATCAGGCAGAGCGTCAGGATCAGCACCGTCGCCACCGGCTCGATCAGCCAATGACGGCTGGACAGTTCCGGTGGGACCTTGCGGATGATGTCGGGAAGCTGCAGGCCGAGCAGAATGAACAGAGCGCCATTGAAGACGAAGGTGAGCGTCGCCCAAAGCGACAGGGTCTGCATGCGCGCCGACACGCCAAGGAAGCGGTACATGCCGGAAGCCCCGGTCAGCAGGCCGGCGGTGACGGCCGCCAGGATACCCGAGGCACCGACATGCTCGGCGCCGAGATAGGCGACGAAAGGCAGCAGGATCATGACGAGAACCTGCGCTTCGGCGGGCACGCCGCCGATGCGGTTGAGCAGTTGCAGCGCCTTGGCGGCGATGAACAGCGCCGCGATACCGGCCAGGATGCCAGCGGCGACGGCGTAGAGGAAGCTGAGCGAGGCTCCCGCGAAGGAGAAGCTGCCGGTCAATGCCGCCGCCACCGCAAAGCGGAACATGACCAGGCCCGACGCGTCGTTGAGCAGCGACTCGCCCTCCAATATGTGCATCAACCGGGACGGAACCACATTCCTGTCGACGATGGCGGATACAGCCACGGCGTCGGTCGGCGACAGAACGGCGGCCAGCGCGAATGCGACGACGAGCGGAATNAGACGTGTGCTCTTCCGATCTCGAACAGAAGCGGCGGGATGAACACCAGCAGGAAAAGTTCCGGATCTATCTCGACATGGAGGCCCTTGGCGGGCCAAGCAAGGGCCGCGCCGATGGCGATCTGCAGCACCGGCAGCGGCACTCGAACCAGGCGGACGAGCGCGCCCGACAGCGCCACGAAGACCAGCACGACGAGAATGAAGATGGCGACGTCCATGGCACGATCCCGGCTGTTTGCCGACCATCGCCAATCGCCTGAGCTTCGTCCAACCGGTCGAATGAGTGGATCTGACGACATCCGCAACAAAAAGCCGCCCTGAGAGCGGCTTTTTAAAAAAAATATCAGGTCGTTACAGTGAAGACGTGATCTGCAGCTCGCTGTTGCCGTCGAGCGCATAGACGTCGTCGCGGAACTGGACGACGCCGGGTCCTGTCGACCAGGCAGAGAGATAGAGGAAATGCACCGGCACCGGGTTGGTGACCTGGATCGGCGTGTTCTGGCCGGTCTTGATGGCCGCCTCGAAATGCTGGCGATCCCAGCCGGGCGTGTCGCGCAGGATCCAGGTGACGAGATCGCGCACGTTCTGGACACGCACGCAGCCCGAGGAATCGAAGCGCATCATCTTGCCGAACAGGCTCTGCTGCGGCGTGTCGTGCATGTAGACGCCGTCCGGGCTCGGGAAATTGATTTTGACCGACGCCATGGCGTTTTCCGAACCGGGATCCTGACGAAAACGGTACTTGGCGGCATCGTCGGTCGACCAGTCCACATTCATCGGATCGACTTCGCTGCCATCAGGCGCGAACAGGCGGATATGGCTGTTCTTGAGATAGTCGGGATTCTTCCGCATCAACGGAATGATGTCCTTGCGCACGATCGAGACCGGTGCGTTCCAGTACGGATTGACGATGATCTCGTTGATCTTGGAATTGACGATCGGCGTCTGGCGATCGATCTTGCCGACGATCGCGGTATGGCGAAGCACTACGCGGTCGTTCTCGACCGCTTCGACCTGCGCCGCCGGAATGTCGACCAGAACATAACGGCTGCCCAACGTACCGGCCTTTTCCTTCAGCCGCTGCAGATTGGTCTGCAACTGGCCGAGCCGGATCTGTGCCGAAACGTTCATCGCGGCATAGGTGTATTTGCCCATCGAGCCGTCAGCCGGCAGGCCGTGGCGCAACTGGAAGCGCTTGACCGCCGAGTCGACATAGGAATCGAAAGCCGTCGAAATGCCGGCGCTCTGCGACAGGTCGCCCGCAACCATCAGGCGCTTGCGCAGCGGCACCACGTCCGGATCGTCGACGCCGAGTTGCAGCCTCTTCGTCGCGGGAACGTCTGTCCAACCGCCCTGCCCGACAATGTTCTGATACTGCGCGACCGCCTGCTCGGTGAAGGCGACAGTCTGGGGACTGAAGATGGGCAGCGTCGAGGCCACCTTGCCGCCTTCGCTGGCGCGTGCATCGAACTGATCGTCCCAGTTGCCGCGGGCCGAGGATTTCAGGATATCTCCGATCACGTCCTGCGCATTCGCACGCCCAGCCACCACGGCGGCAGCGAGCGCGGAGGCTCCGGAAAGGAAAAAGCGGCGGCTGGTTCTCATGGACGTTCCAGACATTCTTGTAGCGGTTCGATCACTTGCTGCATCGACCATCGCGCGATCTCGCCCGCACTCTAAAATCGGCAATCTTAACAATTAGCCAACCATGGTCCGTATCACATTGGCGACCAAGGCAAGGGGCGCGACACGGTTGCGGGTGGACGCATGGTCTTCACCACAGCATCACTTCCGCTCTCGGTTCCACTGGAATATGGCGGCAACGTGGCCTTGGCCGGTAATTTGCTTCGGCCGGACGCAAGAAAGAAAAGACCGGTGCTTTTCGGCACCGGCCCTGACTGGAGGTCGCTGTTTCGGCCACGCTTCTGCGGCGCGGCTCCGTTTCCTGGATGGTCTTACATCCGGTAGGCAATCGTGTCGTTCCAGAAGCGGTCGAGCCGCTGCAGAGCGCGGTTCATCTGCTTGAACTCGTCGGTGTTGATGCCGCCGACCTGTTCGATCGAGCCGACATGGCGCTCATAGAGACCGGCAACCACGTCCGCCACTTCATTGCCTTTCGGCGTCAGCGAGACACGGACCGAACGGCGGTCGATGCGCGAGCGCTGGTGGTTGATGAAGCCGAGATCGACCAGCTTCTTCAGATTGTAGGAGACGTTCGAGCCGAGATAATAGCCACGCGAGCGCAGTTCGCCGGCGGTCAGCTCGGAATTGCCGATGTTGAAGAGCAGCAGCGCCTGGATGGCGTTGATGTCGGAGCGGCCGTTGCGGTCAAATTCGTCCTTGATGACATCAAGCAGACGGCGGTGCAAACGCTCGACCAGCTGCAGCGATTCCATGTACAGGGAACGGATAGCCTCGCGGCGATCGTCGGAAACGTTGGCGGTCTTCGCCGCCGGACGCGAATTGATCATTGTCTTTGCCTCTCGTTTGTCGCCTTGGTGATTTTTTGTTTTTCACCTTGATCGCGACACTATCGAATACTCATAAAATTCGACTTAAACGCTAGGGCTAACAAGAGCTTACCGGTAAGAGGTTTCGCAAGACGCTTAACGAACGGTCACCCGGGCAAGGATGATTAACCTAAAGATTTAGGCAATGATCGCCGCGCCGGATTGAGGCAGTCGACAGGTCGTCAATGGGTATAAAGGCTTACAGCACGTCGCCTCTGATTTTATGCATGTCGTTATCCCGGAACCGAGGACACTTCCGGGCGACATGCATTAGTGCCGTGCCGGCCGTTTCTGCAGGTAGATGACGACGCGAAAGACGATATAGAGCAGCGCCACGCAGGCATGCGAGACGATGATCAGGGGACGATGGCCGAAAAGCTCGGGAAAGCCGGCATACATGACCGTCTCCGTGACCGCGCAGATGAACCAGATCACCGGGCCCCAGGACGCCAGCATCCACAACCCTGCCGCGGCGAAGGGAAAGAACACCGCGAGCATCACCGCCGCGACCTGCCAATGCACCGGCATAAGGTCGAACCGCCACAGCGAGCCCGGATAGAAGCCGATCAGCTTGATCCAGTAGAGGATGCCGAACAGCAGGCAGTAGCCCGCGATAACACGCTGGAACCAGGCGAAGATCACCTCGACGGTCGAGGGCTGCAGGACGACGCGTCTCGATGTCACCTCGCTCACAACTCGAGTTCCCGATCGCCGAGCGAGGCAAAATAGGCCTCGACATCCGCCTCGCCGACCGCATCGATCGCTGCCGGCCGCCATTGCGGCTTCGAGCCCTTGTCGATGATGGCGGCGCGGATGCCTTCGTAGAAGTCGTGGCCGGCCAGCATCCGGTTCAGGATGCGGAACTCCATCCTCATGCAGTCGTCCATCGACAAGGTCTGCCCGGCGCTGATCTGTCGCCAGGCGACGCGAAGACTGGTCGGCGAGCGCGTGCGGATCGTTGCCAGCGTCCCGGCGGCGAATTCGTCCATGCCCGCGCGGTCCAGGGTGTCGATGAGATCCGGCAGCGACGGTTGGGCAAAATGGCGGGAGATCGCCTCCAGGATCGGCCTGTCGGTCTCCCGCTTGGCCGGAACAAAGAAACCGCGCAGCACCGATTCCGGATCGCCCGTCAGCGCCAGCCGATCGAGGAAGCTTAGCTGGTCTTCGGCCTTGATGGTGTGGGTGGCCAGCCCCGACCACAGCGCATCGCCATAACGAATGCGGTTCCCGGTCAGCGCCAGGTACATGCCGAAGGAACCGCCAAGGTCGGGCAGCAGATGACTGGCGCCGACATCCGGGAAAAAGCCGATGCCGACCTCCGGCATGGCGAACTGGGCATTCTCGGTCATCACCCGGTGCGAACCGTGGAAGGAAATGCCGACCCCGCCGCCCATGACCATACCGTCGATGAGCGCCACATAGGGCTTCTTGAAACGCGCGATGTAGGCGTTGAGGCGATACTCGTCTGCGAAAAACTCTACCGGTGGGTTTCCAGCCCGACCGGCTTCGTAGATGTGCAGGATATCGCCCCCGGCCGAAAACGCCCTGCCCTCGGCCTTGACCACGACGACATCCACACCCTCGTCGCGCTCCCAAGACCGCAGGGCCTTGCCTAGCGCCTTGATCATGCGATGGGTGACGGCGTTGAGCGCCTGCGGCCGCGTCAGCGTGACGACCCCCGCCCTGCCCAACCTTTCGAAGCGAATTTCGTCGCCTCCACCAAAATCCATCGCCAGAGAATCCTTGTTCCCACGCCTGCGGGACTGAAGTGCTAAAGGCGGCACATGGGTGCGTCAATGGCTGCAGCCTGGCCGCCTCGATCTTGGCGGCTAGCGGTGGCCGATGCTATTGGTGGACGTTACGAGAGGCCGAGAGCAGGATAGTTAGCCATGCCGCCGTTTTTGCGCCTTGCCTTTGTTCTGAGTTGCCTATCGGTGTTGATGGCAACCAATGTCGCCGCGGGGGCAACCGACCTCGGCGACCTTTACCACTCGCAGACCATTGTCACCGGCCAGGGTGAAGAAAACCGTCAACTCGGCTTTAGGACTTGCCTCGACAAGGTGCTCGTCCGTGTTTCGGGCGATCAGCGGCTGCTTGCCAGACGCGAAATGGACGCGCTGCGCGACAAGGCCGGCAGCTTTGTCGACTCGTTCCGCTACCATGACCGGATGGAGGGCATTCCGATCCATGACGAGCAAGGCACGCATGACCGGCCGCATGATCTCACCTGCTTCTACAAACCTGATGTGATCGACAGGCTGCTGGCGTCGCTCGGCAGCAGGCCCTGGCTGGGCGAGCGGCCGACACTCACCGTCTTCCTCACGACCGAACAAGGCGCGCGGCATTTCGTTCTGAGCGCCGAGGAAGGGCGCGGCGAGACGATGCGCGAATCCTTCGTCAATGCCACCGGGCCGATGCTGATGCATGTCGCGTTTCCGAAAGCCGCGCAACTTGCCGGCTTGGGTGAAGGAGCGCTACGCGCGACGGACATGGCAAGGCTGGATCGGATGGCCAAGCAAACCGGCGGCGACCGAGCGCTCGCCGGCAGCATCGTATGGAGCGACGAGGAACTGGGCTGGATCGCCGATTGGCGACTGGCCGATCACGGCAAGACCTATCGCTGGCAGGTGCGCGGTGTCAGCTTCGACGAGGCGTTCCGTGTGGCAATAGGAGGCGCGGCACAGGTCCTTTCGGGCAATGGGCAGCCCTGACCCAATAGGCGTGGTGGGACAGCGTTGTGGCAGCTTTCGGCACTGGCACAAACGTGTCGCATTGGTCAGCACCAAGGGCTCGTGGTAAAAGCAGCGGATCCGGAGTTTTGGCCATGAACAAATTCACCCCAGCAAAAGCTGCCGGCGCGCGCAGCGTCGATGACGTCACCGGTAGCCGCCGCCTGCGCCGCATGCGCAAGGCCGACTGGTCGCGCCGGCTCGTGCAGGAGAACAGGCTTTCGGTGGACGACCTGATCTGGCCGATATTCGTTGTCGAGGGCAGGAATGTCCGAGAGCCGATTGCCGCCATGCCCGGCGTCTTCCGGCTTTCGGTCGACCTTGCCGTCAAGGAGGCCGAACGGGCGGCCAAGCTCGGCATCCCGGCTCTTGCCACCTTTCCCAACGTCGATCTCGGCCTGCGAGACCAGACGGGGTCCCACATCCTCGACCCGGAAAACATCATCAACCGCGCCACGCGTGCCATCAAGGACGCGGTACCCGAGATCGGCATCATCACCGACGCCGCACTCGACCCGTTCACCAGCCATGGCCATGACGGCATCCTGCGCGATGGCATCATCGTCAATGACGAGACCGTCGAACAGGTCGCGGCGGCGGCCGTCATCCAGGCGGCGGCCGGCGCCGACATCATCGCGCCGTCCGACATGATGGACGGCCGTATCGGCGGCATCCGCGACGCGCTCGACGCCAACGGTTTCCAGGACGTGGCGATCATGTCCTACGCCACCAAATTCGCCTCGGCCTTCTACGGCCCCTATCGCGAGGCGGTCGGCACCGCCGGCCTGCTCAAGGGCGACAAGAAGACCTATTATATCGACCACGCCAATTCGGACGAGGCGGTGCGCGAGGCCGAGCAGGACATCGCCGAGGGCGCCGACATGCTGATGGTCAAGCCCGGCCTGCCCTATCTCGATATCATTCGCCGGCTGAAGGACGAATTCCAGATGCCGACCTTCGCCTACCAGGTCTCGGGCGAATATTCGATGATCAAGGCGGCTGATTCCAATGGCTGGATCGATGGCGAGAAGGCGATGCTGGAATCGTTGCTCGCCTTCAAGCGCGCCGGCTGTGACGGCATCCTGACCTATTTCGCACCCGAAGTGGCTGTGATGCTGAAGGGGTAGCCCGACTTCCCGGGCAAGGCACTTCAGTAGATGTCACCACTTCCTTCGATTGGTCGGCTGTTCCATCGAAAACCCGCTGACAAAAACTGGCAGCTGCAGCTATGATCGAAGCACGGCCGGAGGCGGCCCGCACCTCGGCCAAGCGGTATGGCGAACGCCTCCTGAGGATGCTTCTTGACCCGTTTCACCGTCGGGCGACGGTGTCGGCAAGGCGGGCACTGACGAAGGCTTCGCCGCAACCCGAGGAAACGGTCATGCTTGCCTATTGCCATGCCAAGACGATGGCGAAAGCCATGCGGCAGGCGCTGGCCGCCCGCGACCTGACGATCAGCCACAGCGAGGACCTTGGAATCGTCGCGCGCCAACTGACCGGGCAATGAGGCGGTGGCCGTAGCTTGGCGGCAAGATTCGGAAACACCTTTCCCGCCTCGAAAAACCGCTTGCAATTCAAAATCAGTTTGCTAGAAAACCGCTTGCAAAATACAACTGGCTCTCAAGAAGGAGGTCCTCATGTCCAAACTTCGCGTCAACGCTTTCAGCCTGTCGCTTGACGGCTATGGCGCCGGTCCCGATCAGAGCCTTGAAAATCCGCTCGGAGTCGGCGGACCGGCCCTGCACAAATGGGCTTTCAGCACCCGCACCTTCCGCAAGATGTTTGGCGAGGAAGGCGGCGAGACAGGCGTCGACGAAGACTTTGCGGCGCGCAGCTTCGAGAATGTCGGCGCCTGGATCCTCGGCCGCAACATGTTCGGGCCGATCCGCGGCGAATGGCCTGACGACAGCTGGAAGGGCTGGTGGGGCGACAACCCGCCCTATCACGTCCCGACCTTCGTGCTGACGCATTACAAGCGCGATCCCATCGTGATGGAAGGCGGCACGACCTTTTATTTCGCAACCGACGGCATTCATTCGGCTCTCGAACAGGCCAAAGCGGCCGCGTCAGGCAAGGACGTGCGAGTCGGCGGCGGCGTCTCCACCGTCCGGCAGTATCTGCAGGAAAAGCTGATCGACGAGATGCACCTGGCGATCTCGCCGGTGCTGCTTGGCAGAGGCGAGAACCTTTTTGCGGGGCTGGATATGGTGAAGCTTGGCTATCAATGCACCGAGCAAGTGGCGACGGCGCTTGCCACGCATGTGGTGATCAAGCGGGCGTAAGGTGGCGAAACCCTCGACGAACGCCCGTTTCTCCCTGTCACTATACGGGGAGAAATGTCCGGCAGGACAATGAGGGGCGGCGCTAGCGCTAGAAGATTGCGCTGTCGAGCATGTCAGATGGCAATGTGTCAGCAGAAGAACATAGCGCGCGCGGGGTTGATCCGGGCTCAATTATCAAAGCCAGCGCCGCCCCTCATCCGCCTGCCGGCACCTTCTCCCCGTAGTGACGGGGAGAAGGACAAAACTCTCGCTCAATACTTCTCCGGCACGTAAAGTTCGCGCGGCAGCACCTGGCGCTCGTATTCCGGGTTGAAGACGCGCTCCGGCAGCGTGATCTCCTCGTGTGGCACCTCTTCATACGGCAGCTGCTTGAGCAAATGGTCGATGCAGTTCAGCCGCGCGCGCTTCTTGTCGTTACCCTCGACGATGAACCAGGGCGCCTCGGGAATGTTGGTGCGGGCGAAGGTCTCCTCCTTGGCCTTGGTGTACTGTTCCCAGCGCACCCGCGACTGCAGGTCCATCGGCGACAGCTTCCACTGTTTCATCGGGTCGTGGATACGCATCAGGAAGCGCATTTGTTGTTCCTCGTCGGTGATCGAGAACCAGTATTTGACCACGGTGATGCCCGAGCGCACCAGCATGCGCTCGAACTCCGGCACGTCATGGAAGAACTCCTCGACCTGCTCGGGGTTGGCAAAACCCATTACCCGTTCGACGCCGGAGCGGTTGTACCAGGAGCGGTCGAGCAAAACGATCTCGCCGCCTGCGGGCAAATGCGGGACATAGCGCTGGAAATACCATTGCGACTTCTCGCGTTCGGTCGGAGCCGGAAGCGCCACGACGCGGCAGATACGCGGATTGAGCCGCTGTGTGATGCGCTTGATGACGCCGCCCTTGCCGGCGGAGTCGCGGCCCTCGAATATCACCACCAGTTTCTTCTTGTGGTAGGCGACCCAGGATTGCAGCTTGATCAATTCGGACTGGAGGCTGATCAGGTCGCGAAAATACCGCATGCGATCGATCGAAGGCGGATGCGAGTTCTTGTAGATCTTGGCGATCTCCATAGAGAGGGCCGGCTCCGACATTTCGAGCTCATAGTCCTCGTCGAGCGTGTCGGCGAGCTCGGCCTCAAGCCAGTCCTTGGCAGGGGAATTCTGTTTCAGCTCGGTCATATCAACTGCTCCGCTTGCAAGCCCTCTCGGTTACCACTGGCGCCCCAATTGCTGGCCAGCGGCCTGAATGGAAACACCTGAGCCGACTTCAATATAGGCCGGCGGTGACGGTTTTATTGCAGCCCGAGCGCAATTTCCGACGTTGCAAATTCCGCAATGTACGATCGATCGACCGTAGTCGCATGGCGACAAGCCGGCCGAATTGTCCTACAAATGCGGTCGCATTCCAGGCCTGCCTTGGCGGCACGCCTCTTCAATAAAATCGTGAGGATCTGACATGGAATACCGCACCCTTGGCCGTTCCGGCCTGAAGGTTTCGACACTGACGCTTGGCACCATGACATTCGGCGGCGCCGGGCCCTTCGCGGCGGTCGGCAACAGCGATCTCGCCGAAGCCAAGCGGATGATCGACATGTGCATCGATGCCGGCATCAACCTCATCGACACCGCCAACGTCTATTCCAACGGCCTCTCCGAAGAGATCATTGGCGAAGCGCTCGGCGGCAAGCGCAAGAACGATGTGCTGATCGCGTCAAAGGCGCGGATGCGGATCGGCAAGGGCCCGAACGACGAGGGCCTGTCGCGCCACCATCTGATCCGTGAATGCGAGAGCAGTCTGAAGCGCTTGAAGACCGATGTCATCGACATCTATTTCGTCCACCAATGGGACGGCCTCACCCCGCTCGAGGAGACCGTTGCCGCGCTCGACAGTTTGGTCAGCCAGGGCAAGGTGCGCTACATCGGCTGCTCCAACTATTCCGGCTGGCAGGTGATGAAGGCGCTTTCCATCAGCGACGGCCGTCACCAGCAACGCTTCGTCACCCAGCAGATCCACTATACGCTGGAAGCACGCGAGGCCGAGTACGAGCTCTTGCCGATCTCGGTCGATCAGGGGCTGGGCGTTCTGGTCTGGAGCCCGCTCGCCGGCGGCCTGCTGTCGGGCAAATACCGCCGTGACAGCCCGACCGCTCGCCAGCTTGCCGGCTGGTCCGAGCCGCCGATCCGCGACGAGGACCGGCTGTGGCGGATTGTCGATGTGCTGGTCGACATCGGCAAGGATCGTGGTGTCTCGGCGGCGCAGGTGGCGCTCGCCTGGCTGCTCGGCCGCCCTGCCGTCTCCTCGCTGGTGATCGGCGCCCGCAATGACGTTCAGCTCAAGGACAACCTTGCGGCGGCGGCCCTGAAGCTCGGCACCGAAGAACGCCAGCGCCTCGACGCGGTCAGCCGGCCGCCCCTGCTCTACCCCTACTGGCACCAGCAACTAACAGCGAAGGATCGCTTCGGCCCCGCCGATCTGGTTCTCGACCGCAGCGATATCTGATCGGCATCAGGCCGAGAGCAAGAGCTAGCCGCCGATAAACCGCCAGAGTTCGGGATCGGGTTCGATCTGGCCGCCGAGCACGAAATATTTGTAGAGGACGAGCAAGGAGATCGAATGCTCGTCCCGTTCATTGGAGAATTTGCGGCAATAGGCATTGGCTGCGGCTATGATGCGCTCCGCCGCGGCCGGGTGCGCTTCGAAATAGCGCACTTTTGCGCCGAGATCGGCAAAATCGGGGTCGAGCGGCGCATAGTGGACACCGGACTCGAGCTGGCTCTCGCCGAACCATGTTTCGTAGGTCGGCGGCGGCATCAGACAGAGCGAGTTGGAATTCATGATCCATTTGAGGTTGGTCGCCACGTCATTGCCCTCCAGCGAGACGATGTAGCGATAGCGCAGGTGCTGGCTGATGCTGAGGAAGGGCTTGCTGTACTTAGCCGGTGCGCTGCGCTTGTGCGAACCGGCATCGCAGAACGGCAGGTCGCGCGCGACATCCAGGAACCGTGTTCTGATCGGATTGTTGAGGTCGCCGCGCCAGACCACGGCAGGGCGCTTGTCGGCGAAGGCGACGGTATCGACGGGCATGTGGAAGTGGCGGAATTTGTTGAACTTCATGACGACGGCATTGCTGTTGTCGGCGCGGATCGGCCGGTCCTTGACGAGGGTCGGCAGCTTGGGCACGCCGATGACATCGCCGAACTTCAGGTCGATGAGCAATGATGGATCGAAATAGCGGGCAAATTCCTTCAGGTCGTAATAGTACATGCTCGGTTCAAACGGTATCTTGTCGATGCGCACCGCATCCGGGCCCGGCGTAAAAGCGTCCTGCAGCTTGTTGTAGTGATTCAGACGCCGGCGCACGGCCTCGTCCGAGAGTCTGGCCTGCTGCAGGCGGCTGGCCAATCGCCGCCGGAAGATCGCCTGCGGCGCGATATCGCGCATGACGTTCCGCGCATAGTAGAAGACCTTTGCCGTCGTTCGTTGGAGGGTGGCCATGGGTTCTTTTGATCAAAGATAAACGCGTTCAAACAAATGACGGTCGGGATGGTTCCCGCAGCATGATTGCCGTATCATCCAGCCACGCATTCCGATAGCACCCCAATGCATGGCTAGCTGCCTCGACCGTCGCCGCAACTAGCCCGTTATGTAGCGCCACACCTCGGCATCCGGTTTGATCTGGCCCGACAGAACGAAGTATTTGTAGAGCACCAGCAGGGAGATCGCCTGCTCGGTCTGTTCGTCGTCGAATGTCCGGCAATAGGCGTTCGCGGCCGCGATGATGCGCTCCGCCTCCGCCGGTTTCCGCTCGAAATAGGCGACGTGGTCCTCAAGGTTCGAGAAATCCGCCGCGAGCGGCACATAGTGGACGTTGGCTTCGAGCTGCCGCTCCGCAAACCATGTCTCATAGGTCGGCGGCGGCATCATGCAGAGCGACTTCGAATTCATGATCCATTTGAGATTGGTCGCCACGTCGTTGCCCTCGAGCGAGACGATGTAGCGATAGCGCTGGTGCTGGCTGATGCTGAGAAAAGGCCTGGCGTATTCGGGCGGTGCGTTCGGCTTGTGCGAACCGGCATCGCAGAACGGCAAGTCGTGCACGGCGTTCAGAAATCTTGTCCTGATCGGATTGTTGAGATCACCACGCCAGACAACGGACGGCAGCTTGTTGGCGAACGAGATGGCGTCAGCCGGCATCTGGAAATGACGAAACTTGTCGAGTTTCATGATGATCGCGTTCTCGTCGTCAGCACAGATTGGCCGGTCCTTAACGATCGAAGGCACCTTAGGGACATTCCTGACGTCGCCGAATTCCAGGTCGATGAGCAGGCCGGGATCGAAGTAGCGGGCGAATTCCTTCAGGTCGTAATAGTACATGGTTGGCGTGAAGGGCAGTTTGCCGATGCGCACGGCATGGGCGCTTGGCGCGAAACCATCCTGCAACTTGTTGTAGTAATTCAGCCTGCGGCGTGCCGCCTCACCGGAAAGCCTGGCCCTTTCGAGACGGCCAGCCAGCCTGGCACGAAACAGCGCTTGCGGAGCGATATCGCGCGCGACGTTTCTCGAATAATAGAAAACTCTTGCTGCGGTCCGTGAAATTGTGGCCATCGGTCACTTGATCAAAACAAACGGGCTTCTCAATTCATTGGCGCCCGCATGTCCTACATCATTGTGGCGCCGATCTGGCAAGTGCCCGCATCTCTTGGATGCCAGCAGCCACGCATTGTCGCTTCGGCTGTTGTGTTTGACGGCTAATGCTCCTAGGCAGGCTCAGGGCCGCAAGGCAGTCACAAAAGGAGCCGACATGGCGCGAGCACCAAACTACGATCAGGAACGCAAGGAGCGCGACCGCCAGAAAGCGGCCAAGAAGGCTGAAAAGCTGGCGGCCAAGGTTGCCGCGCGCGAACGTACGAAGCCGGAAACCGAGACTGAGACCGAAACGAAGGATTAACGGCATCCGGCCCGCTAATGCGGGCCGAGCCTCAATCCAAATTGTCAGCCCAAACCGCGAGCTAATATCAGGCTGGCGCCTTGTCGCTGATGAAGACATCCACTTCCCGCGCCGCGGCGATGAAAGCGCGCCTGGCATTCATCGCCGGCTTGTCGCCGGCGAGCGCGTCGTGACAGGCCTGCAGCGCCGCACGATGCTTGGGGCTGCGCTTGCCGGGCCAGTTGTTGAGGAGGTAATCGGAAGCCTCCCTTGCCGAACGCAAGAGTTGAGTGCTTCCCGCCGTGACGGATTTGACGGTCACGGGTGTTTCAAACCGGTTGTTTTCCATCGCCGCTCTTACGCCATCGGCTTCCTTGAAGCGAGGCCGAAAGTGCGCTTCACGTCAGACCCGTCTGTTTTTCCGGCCAGTGTGCCGCAGCGCATGGACCGCACTAAGCGGCGACAACGGCAAATCCCCTGGCGCGAAGGCCACGTCGGTCGTTCGCAAGCGACCTCACCAGCCGGTCACGGCTGCCGACGATGTGGGCCGACAGCAGCCGCGCGGCTTCATCGGCCTGACCGAGGCGTGTCGCGGCAAGGATGGCGCGATGTTCGACCCAGGCACGGCCAAGGGCCGTTTCGTCACGCACTTCCAGCCAGCGGGCGCGTGACAGGCGCGTCATCGCGTCACGAACCGCCCGGAACAGGAATTCGTTGCCGGAGAGCCGCGCCAGCTCGATGTGAAAATCCATGCCGACACGGTGCCACTCCTCGCGCGGCGTATCTTCGTCGCAGGAATCGAGCATCGCCTCTATGACATCGATGGCGCTCTTGTCGGCTTGCCCGCACGTCAGCCGCAATGCCGCGATCTCGACCGCCTCGCGATAGACCGCGACCTGCTCGAGTTCGGCCAGGTTGATGGGCGAAACGGTCCAGCCGCGCCCGTCCCTGCCGACCAGCCCCTCGGTTTCCAGCCGCAGCAGCGCCGCCCTGACAGGTGTGCGCGAGGCGCCGAATTGGCTTTCGATCCAGCGCTCGGTCAGTCGCTCTCCCGGCCCGATCTCGAGCGCCAGGATCATCTCGCGAAGCTGCCGTTCGACATTCTGCATCTGCGACATCGCGCGTCCTTTCCGAAGCCGCATTGACAGCGGCCGGCGTGAAGTTCATGACGGAGACCAGTTTGGTATCCCAAAATGGTATCCGCAACAAGCGCTGATACCGGGCAGGCAGGGCATGACGCAGGAAGACACGCAGCAAAGCGGCTACAACTTCCACTGGCGGCGCAATCTCGCCGTCTGTTTCGCGGGCTCGTTCAGCACGCTCATCGCCATGACCCTGCTGCTGCCATTCCTGCCGCTTTATGTCGAACAACTCGGCGCACAGGGCCACGCGGCAATCGTGCAGTGGTCCGGCATCGCCTATGGCGCCACCTTCTTCGCCGCGGCCACAGTCGCGCCGCTATGGGGGCGCCTGGGCGACCGCTACGGGCGCAAGGTGATGCTGGTGCGCGCCTCCTTCGGCATGGCGATCTGCATGTCGCTGACGGGCATGGTCGAGACGGTCTGGCAACTGGTTCTGTTGCGCCTGCTGATCGGCTTCGCGGGCGGCTATTCCTCCGGTTCAACCATACTGGTGGCCATGCAGACGCCGAAGGAGCGTTCCGGCTGGGCGCTTGGTGTGCTGTCGGCGGGCATTACAGCGGGCTCGCTGGTCGGTCCCCTGTTGGGCGGCGTGCTGCCGCCGGTGATCGGCATTCGCGCCACCTTCCTCTTGTCAGGCGGCGTGATCTTCCTCGCCTTCCTGGCAACGACCTTCCTCATCAAGGAGAGTCCGCGCCCGAAGCCAGCCAAACCCGCGTCGGCGGCAAAGCCGAAAAGCGGCTGGTCGCAGATCCCGGACAAGCGCCCGGTCGTGGCCATGCTGACCACCGGTATGCTGCTCGCCTTCGCCACAATGTCGATCGAGCCGATCATCACCGTCTATGTGCAACAGCTCGTCGAGGACCAGAGCAGGGTGACGCTCGTCGCCGGCGTTGTGATGTCGGCCGCCGCGCTGGGCACGATCCTCTCGGCGTCCTGGCTCGGCAAGCTCGCGGACCGGATCGGGCACTGGAACGTTGTCGTGGGAGCGCTGGCGGTTTCGGCGCTGCTGCTTATCCCGCAGGCTTTTGTCACCAACAGCTTGCAGCTCATCGGCCTGCGTTTCCTGATGGGCCTGGCGCTGGGCGGGCTCCTGCCCTGCATCACCAGTGTCATCAGGCACAACATCCCCGACGGCGTTGGCGGCAACGTGCTTGGCCTGGCGATCTCGGCGCAGTATGTCGGACAGGTCGCGGGGCCGTTGGCCGGCGGTTTTGTGGGCGGCCATTTCGCCATGCCGGCGGTGTTTCTCGGCACGTCGGTGCTGATGGCGCTCGGGGCCGCCTACAACTGGATCGTCCAGTCGCGGCGGACGCGGCATATGGCACTGGAAGCGCGCAAGCCCTGACGCTTGCTTAAGATAGAAGGAGCACGCCGGCCATGAACCGCGATCCAAATGGCAGTCGCCTTCTCGTGCTTGCCGGCGGCCTCGTCGGCGCGGCGGGGGTGGCGCTTTCGGCGGCCGCCGCCCAC
>NZ_AYWT01000006.1:0-483209 GCF_000502915.1 Mesorhizobium sp. LNHC209A00 | reverse complement strand
ACTTTGATTGGCTTTTATCTGGTCACGCTTCGAATTGACGAGAACATTCACACCTAGACACTCACGTGTCTTGGTAGACTTTATTCTCTCAAAACGTGTCCGCCAAAGTCTCGTTCGAACCTCATACCCCTGGCGGGATAAGAGGTTCAGCAGGACTCTGCCGCCCACGTTTCTCTTTCTTCATTATTCAATTTTCAAAGAACAGACATCGCTTCACGCAATGTCGTGGCCCGCTTCGCTTTTGGCTCCGGGGCCGTCCGAGTGTCGCTTACGCGGNCGACGCTCTTCCGATCTCCTAGAAGCAAACTTCTTCGTCGCCAGCGGCGCACCGCCCTCGTTCGTGAGGCGTATATAGTCGCCACCAACCAAAACTGTCAACACCGTTCCCAAATGTTTTTGAACTTTTTGCGACAGAAATTTCGGGCGCGCTTTCTCGATAGCCGGCTGCCCCAGGGGAACACGGACCACAGGAGGAGGAGGCCACGAAGGAGCCCTATTGCCGCCGCATTGCCGGTCGACACCAAGGCCAACAAAAGAGAGCGCGAGCACAGCCGTGCAATCCCCTCTTCCAAGAGCGCCGTAAGGGAGTGCGCGAAAGCCTTCTGGATGAAAGCACGCCGCCCGCTTTTTAGAAGTGCTCTATAAGAGAAGTGCGCGAGGGGAATTCGACCGAAGCCTGAGGCTTCGTTGACTTAACCTGCCGTGACAGGCAAATGTCATGGCCACAACAAAAGCGACAAGCCGTTCCGCCCGGGGAAGAAGCAGCCTTTCTGGATGCCAGATACGGAAGATGTCATAGCCGAACTCGGCAATGAGCCGCCGCTTATCGCGGACGGCCGCAGCGGCCCGCCCGATCGGCGTGAGGTTTCTGCACGCTGGCTGTCGGGAACATTCCTCACCGGTGTAACCTCGAGCGTGCTGATGGGCGTCGCGCTGTTCGCCGCTCTCGACGGTCGCCAGCAATTGGCGACCCCACCCGAAATCGCCGAACTGATCGGCCTTGCCAGCAACGGCGATTCCGGCGAGGTGGCAAAGACCACCAGGCTGGTGGCGCCGCGCCAGATCGCCAAGGCCAAGGATCGCCGCCGCATGGAAGTGTCGATGGTCACCAAGGTCGGCGACCGCGATGTCATCCACACCATGCCTTTCGTTCAGATCAAGATGGCACTCGCAGCCGGCCATACCACCAGCCGGGCCTACCCCCCTTTCGACCCGATGCAGGTGTTCGGCGACGACGGCGACGATGTATCGGCACAGCCTGCGACAGCGTCGGCCGCCTCCGGCCAGATCTATGGCGCCAAGGTCGAAAGCGAAATGAGCCTGAAGACCGTCGACTTCCCAATCGCGACGGCTTCCTTCGACGAGAAGAGTGACCTGTCGGCCGACGAAGTCGAAAAAGTGGTACGCGAGGCCGGCACCGACCTCAGCGACGGCGCCGTGCAGGTGGCTTCGCTTCATTATGTCGATCCGCAGCGATTCGGCGAAGCCTTTGCCGAGAGCATGGCCGGCTCCTACGATGTGAAGATCGTGCCGGAAAATGTCTCCGTATCGCCACGCGCCAACGCGGACGACCAGGCACCGGCTTTCGCCGAGGAAATCATCCCCTTTACCAAGGACACCGACCTCACGGAGGCTTTCGCCGATTCGGGCTACACGGGCGATGATGCCACCGGCATGGCCGAAGCGATCGCCAAGTTGCTCAACGCGCCGGCGCTCAAGGCCGGAACGGTGCTGCGTGTTGGCCTCGAGGTCCACGGCGACGCCGCCAAGGTCGTGCGGACAAGCGTCTATGACAAGACCACGCATATCGTCACCATCGCGCTCGACGATCGCGGCCAGTACGTGCCGGCCCAGGAGCCCGAGCCCAATCCCGAATTGCTGACCGCGTTCGACGATTCGTCGGCACCGGTGGTTGTGCGCGGCAACCTGCCCAACGTCTATGACGGCATCTACCGCGCCGCCTATTCCTACGGCATGTCCAAGGCGATGACCCAGCGGCTGATCAAGCTCCTGGCATCCGATGTCGATTTCCAGTCCCGCCTCAATCCCTCCGACCGCCTTGAAGTGCTGTTCTCACAGCCTGATGGCGACGACCAGACCTCGGACAATTCCGAGCTTCTCTATGTCTCGGCGACCTTCGGCGGCACGACCCGCAATTTCTACCGCTTCCAGATGCAGGACGGCAGCACGGACTATTTCGACGAAGACGGCTCGAGCGCCCAGCAGTTCCTGCTGCGCAATCCGCTGCCCGCCGGAAAATTCCGCTCCGGCTTCGGCGCCCGCAAGCATCCGATCCTCGGCTATGTCCGCATGCACACAGGCGTCGACTGGGCAGCCCCGATCGGCACGCCGATCATCGCCGCCGGCAATGGCGTCATCGAGAAGGTCGGCTGGGCCGGCGGCTATGGCAAGCAGATCATCATTCGCCATGCCAATGGCTACGAGACCTCGTACAATCACCAGAGCGCCTTTGCCAAAGGTATGGAGCCGGGCATGCACGTGCGCCAGGGCCAGACCATTGGCTATCTCGGCCAGACCGGCCTCGCCACAGGCCCGCACCTGCACTACGAGGTGATCGTCAATGGCACCAAAGTCGATCCGATGCGCGTCCGTCTACCGGTCGGCAAGGTGCTGAAGGGCGACGATCTCGTCGCCTTCAAGCGCGAACGCGAGCGCATCGACGATCTGCTGAAACAGGAAGATGGCAATTCGCTGAAGGTCGCCAGCGCCAAGATCGAAGGCTGAGTCTCAGCCTTCGTCCTGCCGAGGCTACGTCGCTGGCGGCGATCCTCGCCGTATCGAGTGCCGGCGAAAGTCCTGCTGGTGGCGGTTCGCCGAAGCCAGGCAGGCCAGGGGTGGCATTTACCTCCAGGGCATTGGCGTAGATCCAGGCAGCCAGGGACCCCATCGCCGCCACCGCGATCAAGCCGCCGATGCGTGAGACGGCGTTGTTGATGCCGGAAGCGGCGCCGGTGTCCTTGTCTTCCACCGCCGTCATGATCGCGGTGGACAATGGCGATACGACCAACGCCATGCCGAGCCCCATCAGCGCCATCAAGGGGAAGATGCCGGTCCAGAAATGGTGAAAGCCGGCATAGGCGAGGAAGGCCAGCCCGGCGAAGGCAACCGCCACGATCAGGCTGCCGCAGGCAATGGGAAAACGCGGCCCGATCCGGTCCGACAGCTTGCCGACGGGTCCCGACAGAAGCGCGATCGCCGCCGACAACGGCAGGAAGATGAAGCCTACCTCGGCGGTGCTCAGTCCCCAGCCTGCGATCAGCAGCATCGGCAGATAAAAAAGATTGGCTGACAGTGCGAAATAGAGAAAGAACGTCGCGACGTTGGCGCCGGCGAAAGCACCGATGCGAAACAGGCTGAGATCTATCATCGGCTCGCGCTGCCGCCGCTCAAACAGGATGAAGACGACAAGCAGCACGGCGCCGGCGGCAACGCTTGGACCGGCCATGTGGCTCTCGCCGCTGGCGCTCATTGAAGTCAGCCCATAGGCGAGCCCCCCGAAGGCCACCGTCGCAAGCGCCCCGCCGGCAAGGTCAAGGCTGCGTTTCTCCGTCGGCGCATCGGCCGGAATCTTGGCGAGCAGCAGATAGATCGAGATCAGGCCGAGCGGCAGATTGACGGCAAAGATCGCCCGCCAGATGCCGCCGCCGAAAGCCGAGAGCACCAGGCCACCGAGCACGGGGCCGAGAGCGGTGGTCAGCGCCGACGCCGCCGCCCAGATGCCGATCGCCCTGCCGCGTTCCTTCTTGGGATAGGCCTTGGCGATAATGGCGAGACTGCCCGGCACCATGATCGCGGCGCCGATGCCCTGGAGCGCGCGAAATGCGATCAGCACGACAGCGTTCGGCGCCAGCGCACAGGCAAGCGAGGTCACGACGAACAGCGCAATGCCGGCCACGAAAGCATGGCGCAGCCCGAACCGATCGCCTGCGGCACCGCCGGCAAGGATCAGCGCCGAGAGTGTCAGCGCATAGGCATTGGAAATCCACTGCGCCTCGGCAAGGCTGGCGCCGAGGTCGACGCGGATCGCCGGCATGGCGATCGCCAGGATCGATCCGTCGATGAAGCCGAGCGCCGAGGCCAGGATCGCCGCGATCAAGACATAACGCCGCTGCGATTGCGGGCAGAACGTGCCATTCGCGACCGGAGCGGTCAGCGGAACGGCGGCGGCTCGATTGGGCGCATGCATGTCAGCCTCATTAGACCGTCGGCGCGGCGGCAACAACCGGCCAGCGGCTTGTTGTCCTTGAAACCAGCCATATTGCCAGGGATCGCATCTGCCCCGATGCAAACCGCGGCAGTCATGCTAATTCATGTCGCGCGGAAGTGACCTCGGTTTTGCGACAACGACATGCATCAGGCAAGATTTAAAAGCGCGTCGCACGGATCCGTTTCGACGAGACGCGCTTTAGGTTTGTCAGGACCCGCGGGCAGGAGAAATCGATGAAGCGTCCGCTCGAAGCATCGGTTGAGGGGCGCGGCCGTATTGTCGGTATCACCGATGGCGTGTTCGCCATCGCGCTCACCCTGATCGTGATCGAGATCAGGGTGCCGGCGCATGAGGTGGTCCACTCCGAACATGATCTGCTCGCCGCCATCGCGGCACTCGCGCCACGCTTCCTCACCTATGCCTTGAGCTTTCTGACCCTGACCATCTTCTGGTTCGGCCAGCAGGCCCAGCATGGTCTGGTCGCCAAATCCGACAGACGGCTGGCCACGCTGAACCTCTGCTTTCTCGCCTTCATCGCGCTCTTGCCGTTCTCGACCGACCTTCTCGCCGATTTTCTGGAATTCAGGACCGCGGTGCTGGTTTACTGGCTCAACCTCTTGATGCTTGGCATCACGCTGTTCGTCAGCTGGTGGTATGCGGAGAGGAGCGGCCTTGTCGCGGAGGACGTCGACCCGGAAACGAAACGCACGGTCTACCTGCGCATCGTCAAGGCGCAGATCCTGTGGGCCGTCGGCGCCGCACTTTGCCTGATCACCCCGTTGGCGAGCGTCGGCTTCATTCTTGTGGTGCAGTTGATCTACGCGGCAACGCCGAATGTGAAGTGGGTGCGCAGGATCATTGGTTGAGAATTCACGTCAGGCCGGCATCGCCCAAATATCGACATACCCTATTCGACGAACTCCACCGGGACACCCGGCGAGACCAGCTTGGCCAGTTCACGCGCGTCCCAATTGGTCAAGCGCACGCAGCCATGGCTCTCGGTCTTGCCTATCTTCGAGGGCTCCGGCGTCCCGTGAATGCCGTAAGTCGGCTTGTCCAGCGCGATCCACACCGATCCGACCGGGCCATTCGGCCCAGGCGGAATGGTCAGGATCTTGTTGTTCTCGCCCTGCTTGAAGTTGATGTTGGGATTATAGGTGTAGTTCGGATCGAGCGCGACACGCGACACGGCATGAATGCCGGTCGGGGATGGCGTGTCCGACGAGCCGATTGTGGCGGGGTAGGCCGCGACCAGCTTGCCCGACCCGTCATAGGCAAAGACTTCCTTCTTGCCTTTGTCGGCGACGATGCGGGTCACGGGGGTAGAAACCAGTTTGCCGAAATTCGCGACCTTGATGATCGTGCCGGGACGATTGAAGTTGGCGTCCGGATTGAGCGCCTTGAGATAGTTCTCGTCCATGTGGAAGCGCTCGGCCAGCGCCTCGGTGACGGAGGTGAAGCCCATGCGGTCGAGTTGCGCCTTCTGGCTATAATCTTCCGGGATCGACGCGACATAGGGGCCGGCCGCATCCTCCGCGGTGATGGTGTAGTTGGCGAACGGGTCGCCACCGGATTGCGACAATGCGGCCTGGATGCCGACCGAATCGGTCGATTTGAGGCTGCTGCCGTTGATCTGATTGTAGGCCGCCAGCGCCTTGTCGACATTCGAACCGAAGCGCCCGTCGATGACGCCAGGCGAAGCCCCGCCCCGGTCGAGCAGCACCTGCAGGGCCGCGACATCCTGGCGTGCCCCCAGCGAAAGCGCCGGATCGACTGACGTCTTGTCGCCGGCCTTCGGCGGCAATGCCGCCTGGTCGGAGGGCGCTGCTTGGTCCGTCGGGTCTGCCGGCCGGTCGGGGTCTATCGACGCCTCGTTCAGCGGTTGGCGCTTGATTGTACCCGGCTTTGCCGGCTGCGGCGCATCGGGATAATTGTTGTCATAACTGCCGTCGTCCTGCGGTGCCGGCGGATAGGCATCGACTGAACCACTTCCGTCAGGATCGTATTCGTCGGCGGGCGGTGGAATGACCCGGCCCTCCTCTTCCAACTGTCTGCGGCGGAAGCGGGCCATGTCCTGGGGATCGTCGAGATAGTAACGATCATCGTCGGCCGGTGCGCGGCCAAGTTCACGCATCCGGCTCTCGCGGCGCAGCACCCGCCGGTCGAGCCGTGTCTGTGGCGGCTGGATGGCGATCACCTTGCCGGTGTCCGAATCGACGATGACGCGATTGCCCCTGGCATCGTAATAAATGTCGAGATTGCCGTCCTGGGCGAGCAGAATGCCGCCGCTCCCGGACGCACGGACAGGCTGGGCGGCACCGTCATGCGTCGGCGCGGCGAACGCATTGGAAAACACCAGTCCCGCGGCAAGCGCCGAAAGGGTGAAGATAGTGCGCAGCATCGTGCGAAACTCTCCGGTCCGTATGTGCCGCCGCTCGGCATTGTTCAGGTCGGCGAACCCTTCGCCAGCAAACCAGTTACCCACCATATGGTTCCAACATGAACCGGGCATGAAGATGGCGGTTTTCCGGCGCCTCGGGGAATATTGGCTAGCTTGCGCCAAGCCCCAATTCCTTGCGCGCCTGCTTCGTCAGCTTAAGGGCAACAAGGCGGTGGCTCTCGCGCAAATAGTCCTTCAGCGCACCATCATCCATGCTCTGGCTTGTCCGACGCTGGATCCACTTCATGCCGCGGGAGGCAAGATAGGGAGCGGGGCGCAGGCCGGGCTGCTCCTTGAGCACGTCATAGGCGATGTCGGAGCATTTGAAGGTGACGAAGAGCTGCTGACCCTGATCCCAGCCACCGATCGCAAACACCTTGGTCCCGACCTTCCAGACATGGGCGCCGCCCCATTGCACAACGTGGTTCGTTGCGGGCAGCGAGGCGCAGAAGCCGTTGTAATCGTCCAGCGTCATCAATCCCCGCCAATTGCATGAAAAAGCCGCGCGTCCGGTGGACGCGCGGCTTCTGAATCAGGCCGCAACCTCGGCCGCGACGATCGCCGGCTTGGAGCGGAAATTAAGCCGGTCGGACCCGGCCGTGACCTTGACCGTCGAGCCGTCCAGGATCTCGCCGAGCAGGATCTTTTCCGCCAGCGGATCCTGCAGCTCCTTCTGCATCACCCGCTTCAGCGGCCGGGCACCATAAGCGGGGTCGTAGCCCTTGGCCGCCAGCCACTCGATCGCCTCAGGATCCAGCGACAGCGTGATCTTGCGATCGGTCAGCAGGCTCTCGAGCCGCTTGAGCTGGATCTCGACGATACGGTCCATGTCCTTGCGGCGCAGCCGGTGGAACAGGATCACCTCGTCGACGCGATTGAGGAACTCCGGCCGGAACGATGCCCTGACCACGCCCATCACTTCGTCTCGTACGGCATCGACATCCTGGTCCTCGCCGAGAGCGACGAGATATTCGGCGCCCAGATTAGACGTCATGATGATCAGTGTGTTGCGGAAGTCGACGGTACGGCCCTGCCCGTCGGTGAGCCGCCCGTCATCGAGCACCTGCAACAGCACGTTGAAGACATCCGGATGCGCCTTCTCGATCTCATCGAACAGCACGACCTGATAGGGCCGGCGCCGCACCGCTTCGGTCAGCGCACCGCCTTCCTCATAGCCGACATAGCCGGGAGGCGCGCCGATCAGCCGGGCGACAGAGTGCTTCTCCATGTATTCGGACATGTCGATGCGCGCCAGCGCCGTCTCATCGTCGAACAGGAAATTGGCCAAAGCCTTGGTCAGCTCCGTCTTGCCGACGCCGGTAGGCCCGAGGAACATGAACGAGCCGATCGGCCGGTTCGGATCCTGCAAGCCCGCACGGGCACGCCGCACTGCCTTGGAAACGGCCTGCACCGCTTCGCCCTGGCCGACGACACGCTTGCCGATCTCGTCTTCCATGCGCAACAGCTTATCACGCTCGCCCTGCAGCATCTTGTCGACCGGAATGCCGGTCCACCGCGACACGATATGGGCGACGTGGTCGGGCGTGACCACTTCCTCGACCATGCCGGCCTTGCCGTCCTGGGCTTCGGCCTCCTTCAGCTTCTTTTCCAGGTCCGGGATCTTGCCATAGGCAAGCTCGCCGGCGCGCTGGAACTCACCCTTGCGCTGGGCAATGGCAAGGTCGTTGCGCGCCTCGTCGAGCTGCTTCTTCAAGTCGGCCGCTAGCCCGAGCTTCTGCTTCTCGGCCTGCCACTTCGCGGTGATCTCTGTCGATTCCTCTTCCAGGCCGACGAGTTCCTTTTCCAGGCGGGCAAGCCGGTCCTTCGAGGCATCGTCCGTCTCGACCTTCAACGCTTCGCGTTCAATCTTGAGCTGCATGATGCGGCGGTCGATCTCGTCCAGCGCTTCGGGCTTGGAATCGACCTGCATCCTGAGCCGCGAGGCGGCTTCGTCGACGAGATCGATCGCCTTGTCCGGCAGGAAGCGGTCGGCGATGTAGCGGTTGGACAATGTCGCCGCCGCCACCAGTGCCGAATCGGAGATACGCACCTTGTGGTGCTGCTCGTACTTCTCCTTCAGGCCGCGCAGGATCGAGACCGTGTCCTCCACTGTCGGCTCGTCGACGAAGACGGGCTGGAAACGGCGGGCAAGGGCCGGATCCTTCTCGACATGCTTCCTGTATTCATCGAGCGTGGTGGCGCCGACGCAGTGCAGTTCGCCGCGCGCCAGCGCCGGCTTCAGAAGGTTCGAGGCATCCATGGCGCCATCGGCCTTGCCGGCGCCGACCAGCGTGTGCATCTCATCGATGAACAGGATGATGTTGCCACTGGCCGAAGTGACTTCCGAAAGCACGGCCTTCAGCCGCTCCTCGAATTCGCCGCGATATTTGGCACCCGCAATCAGCGCGCCCATGTCGAGCGCCATCAACTGCTTCTCCTTCAGCGATTCCGGCACGTCGCCATTGACGATGCGCAGCGCCAGGCCTTCGGCGATCGCCGTCTTGCCGACGCCCGGCTCGCCGATCAGCACCGGGTTGTTCTTGGTGCGGCGCGACAGCACCTGGATGGTGCGTCGAATCTCGTCGTCGCGGCCAATCACGGGATCGAGCTTGCCCGCGCGGGCGTCTGCGGTGAGGTCGCGGGCGTATTTCTTCAGTGCGTCATAGCCCTGTTCGGCACTCGCCGAATCGGCGGTGCGGCCCTTGCGGACGTCGTTGATGACCTGGTTCAGCGCCTGCGCGGTGACGCCGGCCTTGGCCAGGATTTCGGCGGTCTTGGCCGATTTCTCCATGGCAAGCGCCTGCAGCAGCCGCTCGACGGTGACAAAGCTGTCGCCGGCCTTCTTGGCCAGTTCTTCGGCGGTCGAGAACACCTTGGCCAGCGGCTGCGCCAGATAGAGCTGGCCATTGCCGCCCTCCACCTTGGGCATCGCCTCGAGCGCCGTCTCGACGCCGAGCTTGACATCGCGGACATTGCCGCCGGCGCGCTCGATCAACGACGCGGCCAAGCCTTCGTCATCGTCGACGAGGACTTTCAGAATGTGTTCGGGGGTGAATTGCTGGTGGTTGCGCGAGAGGGCCATGGTCTGCGCGGACTGGATAAAGCCGCGCACGCGTTCTGAGTATTTCTCAAGGTTCATATTTGTCTCCTTCCATCACCGGCCCGCTTTGCGGCACCGGATCAGATTGCGGTGACGGACCCGCTCATTCGAGCCGGATCCTGTTCAAGCCAGATATGGTGCATGGGCCCTTGCCCCTCAAGATGTCGCAATATGGCAGGTGCATAATATTCCACGTCAGTCCAAACAAAAACGGCGGAGATTTCTCTCCGCCGCTCAAGGCCTTGAATGCCGTTCGCTCAGTTGTCGATGTCGGAAACCACGGGTTCGGCACCGCCGCTGTCGACCGGAGCCGCCGCTGTCTCGGCCGCATCCTCATTTTCGCTGCCGCTCTCGACTTGATCGGCATTGGTGCGCGGACGGCGCGGACGCCGTGGACGCCGGGCAGCACCGCTTTCGGCGGCCGCCTCATTGAGTTCGGCCTGGGCGGCCAGACCTGCCGGTGAAAAATTCTCGAACCGCGGAGCCGGCTCGACCGCCGTGACGGTCTCGGGCGGTGAAGCGGCCTCTGCCTGGACTTCCGTCTGCCCCGGGGCCTCGTTGCGCTGTTGCTGGCCGCCCTGTTCGGGTGAAGCGTAGTCGCGCTGGCCGTAGCCGCCATTGGGGCGGCGATCTCGATGGCGTCCGCCACTGTTGTCGCGGCCGCCATTGTTGCGCCCGTTATTGTCGCGCCCGCTATTGTCGCGCCCGCTATTGTCGCGATTGTCGCGACCGTTTTCCCGGTTGAGCGCAACCTCCGCCGGCATGCCCTCGATCACCGGCTGCGGACCTGCGCCATGGTTGATTACGGGAAGTTGTGGATCGGAACCGGCATTGCCGCTGCTATTGCCCGCCCCACTGTTGCCCGCCCCACTGTTGCCGGCCCCACTGTTGCCGGCCCCACTGTTGGCGGCCCCACTGTTGGCGGCATTGTCGAACTCGTCGCGATCGTCATCGCCGTCCTCGTCGAACTCGTCGCGTGCCTGCTGGACGTTCTGGATCGGCATCTGCGCCTGCGCGGCGGCAATGATGCGATTGTAGTGTTCAGCGTGCTGGAGGTAGTTCTCCGCCATAACCCGGTCGCCGGAGCTGTGCGAGTCACGGGCGAGCGTGGCATATTTTTCGGCAATCTGCTGAGCCGATCCACGGATTTTCACGTCCGGGCCGTTGCTCTCGTAATTGCGCGTAAGCGGATTCGGCCCCTTGCGGTTGTTGTTATTGTTGTTGTTGTTGTTATTGTTATTGTTATTGCCACCGCCGCCGCCATTGTTGTTGCGACCGCGCATGCGCCTGTTCTGCTGTTGTGGCCTCATTCGACTCTCTTCATCTCTGAAATTTTGAAAAACTCTTCACGAACGGAGGCGCTCATGCAGCCAGCCGTTTCGTTTCTTCACCGGCGTTCGCCCGCATCGATTGCGTTGGCGCCACGTGTCATCCTGTTTCCGGTTACATCACTTGCCGGACGATTCCCGCACGAAGCTTGGGCGTCGTTTGCGCAAGAAGGCAGCTATTTCCAAGGAAAAACCGAATCGCTAAGAGCACTGCCTGCTTCGTCTCATCCGGTTAGGCGACCCTAGCCGCATTCCCCGGTATTGCCAAGCGCTTTTTTTGCACTGCGTCAAGACGTTGCCCGTTGAAAAACAAGAACCCTGTCGTTTCCGCCGAGATCGCCAAACAGCTCGCCAGCCGCGTAACCGGCTGCGCGAAATATATCGTTGACGTCGTTGCTTTGTGTGTGGCCGATCTCGACCGCAATCCTGCCTTCGGCTTCCAGAAATCTTGCCGCCTCGGCGGCGATGATCCTGTAGGGGTTCAGCCCATCCACACCGCCATCAAGGGCAAGCCGCGGGTCGAAATCGCGGACTTCGTCCTGCAGATTCCCAATCTCGTGAGTCGGTATATAGGGAGGGTTTGCGGCAATTACATGGTACCGGCCGGAAACTTTTTCGAACCAATCCGACTGAACCGCGGTGAACCGGCCGCCGAGCCCGAATTGCCCGGCATTGCGGGCCGCCGTAGCCAGAGCGCCGGCGGAGATATCGACACCGGTGGCGGTCGCGGCCGGCACGGCGCTCAGCAACGCCAGGGCGATCGCGCCCGTGCCGGTGCCGAGATCGAGGATGCGGCATGTGCCCTCCCGCGCGGCTATTGCCTTTACGAAGGGCAGCACCGCCTCGACCAGCGTTTCGGTGTCAGGTCGCGGCTCCAGCGTCTCAGGCGACAGCCGCAAGCGCAAACCGTAAAACTCGCGATACCCGAGGATGCGATGCACCGGCTCGCCGCTGGCTCGCCGTCTCAGGGCGCCATCGATCGCGGCCATGACGTCCCCGTCGATCTTGCACTCGGGGTCGGCGATGGCCTGGGTGCGCGTCAAGCCGGAATAGTGCTCGACGATCAGCCGCGCATCGAGCGCGGGATCATCGATACCGGCTGCGGCAAGCCGGGTCCGCGCTTCCCGCAGCAGCGGCCCCAGCGTCGCGGGCGGATGGTCAGCCATCGATACCGATATCGGCCAGCAGCTTCGACTGATGATCGGCGATCAGCGCGTCGACGATTTCGTCGAGTTCACCCATCATCACCCGGTCGAGTTTGTAGAGCGTCAGGTTGATGCGATGGTCGGTGACCCGGCCCTGCGGAAAATTGTAGGTGCGGATGCGCTCGGAGCGGTCGCCGGAACCGACCTGCGACTTGCGCGACTCGGAACGCTCCTCATCCGCCTTGCTGCGCTCCATGTCATAGAGCCGGGCGCGCAGGATCTGCATGGCCTTGGCCCGGTTCTGGTGCTGCGACTTCTCCGCCTGCACCACCATGATGCCGGTCGGCAGATGGGTGATGCGGACCGCGGAATCGGTGGTGTTGACGTGCTGGCCGCCGGAGCCGGAGGCACGCATCGTGTCGATGCGGATGTCCTCGGCCCTGATATCGATGTCGACCTCTTCGGCTTCCGGCAGCACCGCGACGGTGGCGGCTGACGTGTGGATGCGGCCGCTGGCCTCGGTGGCCGGCACGCGCTGGACGCGATGCACCCCGGATTCGAATTTCAGATGGGCGAACACACCTTTACCGGAGATCGTGGCGATGATTTCCTTGAAGCCGCCGGCATCGCCGTTGCTGGCCGATACCGTTTCGAACCGCCAGCCGCGTTCGGCGGCGTAGCGCTCGTACATGCGAAACAGGTCGCCGGCGAAGAGTGCCGCCTCATCGCCACCGGTGCCGGCGCGGATTTCAAGAATGGCGTTCTTGTCGTCAGCGGCATCCCTAGGCAGAAGCAGGATCTGGATGTCCTTTTGCAGCACCTCGATGCGCTCCTCGACGCCGGGCAGATCGGCCTCGGCAAGCGCCCGCATCTCGGCGTCGGTGCCCTTGTCGGCGAGCATTGCTTCGAGGTCGGCCTGCTCGTGCTCGGCCGAGCGCAATTCCCTGACCTTGGCCACCATCTCCTGCAACTCGGCATATTCCGATGCCATCCTCACATAGGCATCCGGCGCCGGCCCGGCCGACATCTGCGCTTCGAGCATCTCGAAACGCTTGACGACTTGATCCATACGATCGCGGGGCAAATTGACCATGATGAGGCTGCTACAACGGGATCGAGCGGTCGTCGGCGAAGGCCTGCAGCAACGCCCGCATCGGCAGCCCTTGCGCCGGCGCCATGAGATTGTCGTCGAAGAAAGCCTTCAGCTCCTCCAGCGGCAGTTCCGTCAGCATTGCCTTGACCGGACCGATCGAGGCCGGCGACATCGAGATCGANGAGGCCGATCAGCGCCATCGCCGAGATCGGCTTGCCGGCGAGTTCACCGCACAGGGTGACCGGCGTATGATTGCGGGCGCCGGCGTCGGCGATCTGCTTGAGCACGCGCAGGAACGGCGCCGACAACGTATCGAAGCGGTTCGCCAACTGCGTGTTGCCGCGGTCGACCGCCATGACGAACTGGAACAGGTCGTTCGATCCGACCGAGACGAAGTCGACCGCCTTCATCAGTTCGTCGAGTTGGAACAGCAGCGACGGCACTTCCAGCATGGCGCCCAGCTTGAGACTGGTCGGCAGATGATGGGCGAAGCGTGAGAGATGCCGCACCTCGCGGTCGATGATTTCGCGCGCCTGGGCGATTTCGCCGAGCTCGGTCACCATCGGCAGCATCAGCTTGAGCTCGCGCCCGCCGCTGGCCTTGAGCAAGGCGCGGATCTGGGTGCGCAGCAAGCCCGGCCGATCTAGCGTCAGGCGGATTGCCCGCCAGCCGAGCGCCGGATTCTCTTCCTGGATCGCACCCTTGAAATAGGGCAGCACCTTGTCGCCACCAATGTCGATGGTGCGGAAGGTGACCGGCTTGCCGCGCGCGGCCTCGAGCACGTCGCGGTAGAGTTTTTCCTGGGCTTCGGCGCGTGGAAAGGTCGAGGCGACCATGAACTGCAGTTCCGTGCGGAAAAGGCCGATGCCGGCAGCGCCCGCCTCCGCCAACTGCGGCAGGTCGACGGCAAGCCCGGCATTCATCAGCAGGTCGACCTGGACCCCGTCCCGGGTTGTCGACGGCTTCTTGCGCAGTTCGCGGTAGACCTCCTGCCGGCGCGCCCGGAACCGCACCTTCTCGGCATAGGCGGCTTCGAGATCGGATTGCGGCCGCAGATGGATCGCGCCTTCCTCGCCGTCGACGATGATGGCATCGCCGTTTTCCGCCATGGAAACGGCGCCCTTCATCTGGCCGGCGACGGGAATGCCCATGGCGCGCGCGACGATGACGACATGGCTGGTCGCCGCGCCATCCTCCAGCACCAGCCCGCGCAGCTTGTCGCGAGGATAGTCGAGCAGTTCGGCAGCGCCCATCGAGCGGGCGACGATGATGGCGTCCTTGGGCAGCGAGGCCGCGACATCCTCGGGCCCACGTCCCATCAGCTGGCGCAACAGCCGGTTGGCGAGATCGTCGAAATCGCTCATCCGCTCGCGCAGATAAGGATCGGTCATGTGCAGCATGCGGGCGCGCATGTCGCTCTGAACTTTTTCGACCGCTGCCTCGGCCGTTAGGCCGTTACGGATCGCCTCTTCCAGGCGCCGTACCCAGCCCCGGTCGTTGGCGAACATGCGGTAGGCTTCCAGCACCTGGCGATGCTCGCCCTCGAAGGCGACATCGCGGCGCTCCAGCATGTCGTCGATGGAAAGCCGCAGAGAACCAAGCGAGGCCTCGAGCCGCCGGACCTCTTCCTCGCTGTCCTCGTTGAACAAATTGGTGACGACGATACGCGGCTCGTGCAGCACGACGTGACCGAGCCCGACGCCGTCGTTGAAGGACAGGCCGGTGAAGCTGACAGGCCGGCGCAGGTCGAGTTCGAGGCCTGGCCGGGTCAGCCGCGCCAGATCGCCGGTGGCGATCATCTCGGCGATGACCATGGCCGTGGTTTCCAGCGCCTCGACCTCGTCGTCGCGGTAGTGGCGCATTGTCTTGTTCTGGACGACCAGGACGCCCAGCGTGCGCCCTGCCCTGAGCACCGGCACGCCGAGGAAGGAATTGTAGATCTCCTCCCCGGTCTCCGGCAGGTAGGCGAAGGCCGGGTGTTCTTGCGCGTTGGACAGGTTGAGCGGCCTGGCACTCGCGGCAATGGTGCCGACCAGGCCTTGCCCAAGCCGCAGCTGCGCCAGGTGGACGGCGTTCGGGTTCAGACCCTCGGTGGCGTAGAGCTCCAGCACCGAATCGGCGCGCAGCACGTAGAGCGAGCAGACTTCTGCCACCATGTTGGAGGCGATGTCGCGCACAATCCGGTCGAGCCGCTCCTGCGGCTCCAGCGGCTCCTGCATGAGCTCGCGGAGCCGTTTCAGCAAAACGCGCGGGCCAACGGCCGTGTCACGCATCGCGGCTTCTTCTCCAATAGACTTCTTGCCGAGGCAGTTTCCGCCGCGCCCGGCAAGTGCGCAACAGCTGATTCAGTCCTGCTACTGCTTATCCAGACCGTAGACGGAATGCAAAGTGCGAACCGCAAGTTCCGTATAAGGACCGTCGATCAGTATCGAAATCTTGATCTCGGATGTGGTGATGGCACGGATGTTGATCGCCTTGTCGGCCAGCGCCTTGAAGGCGGTGGCGGCGACGCCCGCATGGCTCCTCATGCCGATTCCGATGACCGAAACCTTCGACATGCCGGCTTCCGACTGCACGACATCGTAGCCGATCTCGGCTTTCAGCCGGTCGAGCACGGCCAGCGCCTTGTCGACATCGCCCGACGGCACGGTGAAGGTCATGTCGGTCAGCTTGCCGTCCTCGGAAATGTTCTGGACGATCATGTCGACATTGATGTTGGCCTCGGCCAACGGCCCAAAAATGCCGGCGGCGACGCCCGGCCGGTCGCCGACGCGGCGCAGCGAAATCTGGGCCTCGTCCTTGGCGTAGGCAATTCCGGTGACGACCTGCTGTTCCACGATCTCTTCCTCGTCGCAAATGAGCGTTCCCGGAGGATTGAGCAAATCCCCCATTCCGGGCGCATCGGGATCGTCGAAGGACGACCGCACGAAGGTACGCACCCTGTGCACCATGGCAAGTTCGACCGAACGCACCTGCAGAACCTTGGCGCCGAGCGAGGCCATTTCAAGCATTTCCTCGAACGATATCTTGGCCAGCCGCCGCGCTTTGGGCTCGATGCGCGGGTCGGTGGTGTAGACTCCGTCGACGTCGGTGTAGATGTCGCAGCGGTCGGCCTTGATCGCGGCGGCGATCGCCACGGCGCTGGTATCGGAGCCGCCACGTCCGAGCGTGGCGATGCGGTTGTCCGGCCCGATGCCTTGGAAACCGGCGATGACAGCCACCTGGCCTTCGCCGAAGCGCTTGACCAGGAAGGCGCCGTCGATGTCGAGGATGCGCGCCGCGCCATGCGCGTTGTCGGTCTTGATCGGAATCTGCCATCCCTGCCAGGAGCGCGCATGCACGCCCATGTTCTGCAAGGTGATGGCGAGAAGGCCAGCCGTGACCTGTTCGCCGGAAGCGACGACCGCGTCATATTCGCGCGCATCGTGCATCGGTGAGGCCTCGCGGGTCCAGCCGACCAGCTCGTTGGTCTTGCCGGCCATCGCCGAAACCACCACAGCCACCTCGTGACCGGCGTCGACCTCGCGTTTGACGTGACGTGCCACGTTGCGGATGCGAGCGATGTCGGCGACGGAGGTCCCGCCGAATTTCATCACGATACGCGCCATGGAAGCGAAATGCCTTTGACTGGAGCCGGCCCGCGGCCGAAAATGGAAGAAAGCGCCCGGCTGCCGCCGGCCACTGAATGCGCGGCCTCCATAGCCAAATGAGGAAGGTTTCGCAAGGCTGACGGCGGATTGCGTAGCAGCACGACATATTGCCTTCCGGCCCGGCGCCGCTTACCAAATGCTGCCTGCGGGAAATTGCTTTTGGTTCGGCATAACAGATGATTGCTCGGCTTCGGCGCGCCATGCGATTGCAATCGCTCCCGCTTGTCGCGGGCTTTGCAGTGCTGGCACTGATCGTTGGCACCCGTGCGGTGCTCGTCGAGAGCCAAAGGGCCAATCGTGCCGCCGCACGCGAGACAATCGAATACCAGGAACAGCTTTCCGGGCTGCTTTCATTGGCGCAGGAGGCCCAGAGTGGTCAGCGCGGCTACTTGCTGACCGGGGAAAAATCCTATCTGGAGCCTTACCGGAAGGCCGTCGAGGCAATTCCGGGACAATTGGCGCGGGTCGACAGCGCGACCGCTCCCGACGACCAGATCGGCCAGCAGATCGGCCACATCAAGGACGCGCTTTCGCAACAGCAGGCCGACCTGGCGGAAACCATAGCTCTCTACGAGCGAGGCGATGCGGCACAGGCCCTGCAACTGGTTCGCAGCGGCCATGGCAAGGCCGCCATGGACGAGATGCGGGGCAGCATGGACACAATCAGGCGTATCGGCGCAGCCGCGGTGGCCGCGCGCGACGAGCATACCGACCGGGTCGAGGCCTGGTTGCGCATCGGCTCACTGGCGGCGTTGCTGGCGATTTTCCTGCTTGCCGCCTACACCATCCGTCAATACCATCGCCGCTTCCACGAGGTGGTCGTCGCCCAGCAAGAGCTGATGCGCAAGAACATCGAACTCGGCAACGAGATCCAGACGCGCGAAAAAGCCGAATCCCAGATGCGCCAGATGCAGAAGATGGAGGCTGTCGGACAGCTGACAGGCGGCATCGCCCACGACTTCAACAACATGCTGGCGGTGATCCTCAGCGCCATGAACCTTGCCCAGCGCAAGCTGAAGCGGGGCGAGCATGACATCGAAAAGCTCGTCGAGGCCGCGACCGACGCGGCCAGCCGTGCCGCCGACCTGACCTCCCGCCTGCTTGCCTTCTCCCGCCTGCAGCCTCTGGCGCCGCAGGTTGTCGACATCAACGGGCTGTTGACCGGCATGTCCGATCTTCTGCGCCGCACCTTGGGTGAAGGCATCCGCATCGAGACAGTGTTAGCGGGCGGCCTATGGAAAACCCGGGCCGATCCCAGCCAGATCGAGAACGCGATCCTCAATCTGGCCGTCAATTCCCGTGACGCCATGGACAATGAGGGCAAGCTGACCATCGAGACTGTCAACAGCCACCTCGACGACGGCTATGCATCGACGCACGCCGAAGTCACGCCTGGCCAATATGTGATGATCGCGGTAACCGACACCGGCGCGGGCATGTCGCCTGAGACCATCGCCAGGGCTTTCGAACCCTTCTTCACGACCAAGCCGGTCAACAAGGGCACGGGACTTGGGCTGAGCCAGGTGTTCGGCTTCGTCAAACAATCGGGCGGCCACGTCAAGATCTACTCCGAGCCCGGCGAAGGCACGACGATCAAGGTCTACCTGCCCCGGTTTTTCGGAGCCGAGGAGCCGGCAACGCCCGTCGGGCGGGACAAGAGCACGGCCAAGGTCACCGAGACGATCCTCGTCGTCGAGGATGACGCCCGCGTGCGGGCTTCCACGACGGATATCATGCGCGAACTCGGCTACATCGTCATCCATGCGGGGAGCGGACCGGAGGCCCTTCAGAAGCTCGCCGCGACACCAGGCATCGCTTTGCTTTTCACCGACATCGTCATGCCGGTGATGAACGGCCGCAAGCTCGCCGAGGAAGCGCTCGCGCGCCAGCCCGGGCTGAAAGTGGTCTTTACCACCGGCTTCACCAGGAACGCCGTGGTCCACAACGGCGTGCTCGATCATGACGTCCACTTCCTGGCCAAGCCGTTCACCATCGAGCAGCTGGCGGCCAAGCTGCGCGACGTGCTGGACACGAAATAAGCCGGCCTTTGATCGCCCGGCCCTTTGTCAGCAGAGGAAAATGTTGCCTTGACATTCGATGCCTCACGCCCGACTTCCTAGCGCATGACCCCGAAATGGACTTCGATTTCGGAAAGGGATCATGCGCAGAATTAAAGTGCTACAGCGTCCTTTGCGCGTCCGAAGGACGCGCGGCGCTATAGCGTCCGAGGAGACCAACCGATGCCTGAGCCCCGACGATCGACGATCGATGCCGGAGAGGTGGAACGCTTTTCCGCCCTCGCCGCCGAATGGTGGAACCCAAACGGCAAGTTTCGTCCGCTGCACAAATTCAATCCGGTCCGGCTTTCGTATATCCGCGACCAGATCGCGACGCGCTTCGGCCGCGACCCGCGGGCGGCGCGGCCGTTCGAGGGCCTGCGCATCCTCGACATCGGCTGTGGCGGTGGCCTTTTGTGCGAGCCGATGGCGCGGCTCGGTGCCGAGGTGGTCGGAGCGGACGCCTCCGAAACAAACATCGAAGTGGCGAAACTGCATGCCGCCGAGGGCAATGTCAGCGTCGACTATCGTGCCACGACGGCGGAAGATCTCGCCGAGGCCGGCGAAAAATTCGATGTCGTCCTCAATATGGAAGTGGTCGAACATGTCGCCGATATCGACCTGTTCGTCGCCAAATGCGGCGAGGTGGTCAAACCGGGCGGCATCATGTTCGTGGCCACCATCAACCGCACGCTCAAGGCGCTCGGCCTCGCCATCATCGGCGCCGAATATGTGTTGCGCTGGCTACCGCGCGGCACCCACCAATTCGGCAAGCTGGTGCGCCCGGAAGAGCTGGAAAAGGCGCTACGCGGCGCCGGTCTGACCGTCATCGACCGCACCGGCGTCACCTACAATCCGCTTGCCGACCGCTGGGCGCGGTCGAAGGACATGGATGTCAATTACATGGTGCTGGCGGAAAAGGATTCGGTCTGACAGCCAATCCTCAGCCAGCCGAGGCCGGAGCCCGGCGGTGACGCTGACGGCGGTGCGACGTGAGCCTCGAAGCCGTCAGGCTTTCTGGCTCTGCGCCTTGGTGGTGATGAACACGCCCGCGGTGATGATGACGGCGCCGACCCAGGTCAGCAGTTGATAGTGTTCACCAAGGAAGATCGTGCCGGCAAACAGCCCGACCGCTGCCGCGACATAGCCGATCTGGCTGAGATAGACCGGACCGCCAACCGCCTGCAGCCGGAAGAAGAAAGCAAACATCGCCGATGCCGAGGCCATCTGCGCCACGACGATGAGCGGCACGGCGCCAAGCTGGACGAAGGCCTTGCCTCCGAGCAAGATCAGGATGCCGACGAGCAGCATCGCCGCGGACGCCAGATGGCTGCCGACCGCGAGTTCGATCGGACCAGTTCCTTCCGGCCAGTCGATGGTGCGGTAGATGTTGCCGGCGGCAAGGCTGACCGGGATCAGCAGCCCCATCACCACCCAGAACAGATCGGCCGGCTGGCCAGCCTCGCCGCGCGTCACCGCCACCATGACGGCGCCGACGAAACCAACTGCAATGCCTGATATGCCCAGCATGTTGGGGCGCCGGACGCCGAGCAGGATCGAAAACACCAGTGTGATCACCGGCGACAGCGTGAACATGATGCCGGTGTAGCCGGCGCCCAGATGCGGAATGGCCGAAAACATCAGGAGATTGGGGACGGCATAGGACACTGCCGCGGTGACGAAGAAATAGCGCAGTTTGTGCGGGGTGAGCCGGATGCGCTGACCACGCGCCAAGAGCACGCCCAAAAGCACTCCGCCGGCGCCGAGCGAGATTACAAAGGCCCAGACCGTGGCTGGCACGCCGGCCGCAGTGGCGAGCTTGCCGAAAGGCAGCGTCAGGCCCAGCAGGCCGCCGGTGACAACCAGCAAGCCGAGCGCCGAATCCCAGAGATATTTCATGATGAACCCTATGGGTGCACAGCCTCTTGGCCGGCGTTGAATATTGAGATAAGATAATGGAAAGATTCTTAACGTCAAGATACTATGGTGAGATAGATGGACCGCGCTGGGAAAGCCATCGAGCAATGGCAGCGGGAACGGCCGGACCTGGATGTGTCGCCGATGGCCGTGATTGGGCGCTTGAATGAGGTCTCCTCGCTGATAGCACGTGATCGCCTCGCCCCGCTGTTTGCCCGTTTTGGACTGCAGGCGGGAGAGTTCGATGTGCTGGCGACGCTGCGCCGCTCCGGCTCACCGTACGCACTGACCCCGACAGCGCTCTACGAGGCCACCATGGTGACCTCCGGCGCCATGACCAACCGGCTCGACCGGTTGGAAAAGGCCGGATTGATCCTGCGTGCACCGCACCCCAACGATCGGCGCGGCATCGTCGTGCGGCTGACCGAAAAGGGGCTCGCTTTGATCGACGAGGCCGTTGCGGCACATGTGGCGAACGAGCATCAGATCCTGTCCGGCCTTACACTGGCCGAACGGGAAACGCTTTCGCAACTGCTGGAAAAGTTGATCGGCAGCGTCAGCTGATCGCTCAGTTCCGGTCGTCCGGAAACACCGGGATCGGCATGAACTCGACGCCGTCCTCGGCCAGGCCCTTGGCCTCTTCAAGCGTCGCCTCGCCATAGATGCCGCGCGCATCGGTTTCGCCGAAATGGATCTTGCGCGCTTCCTCGGCGAACTTGTCGCCGACATAGTCGGCGTTTTCGCGCACCTTCTCGGCCATCGCCTTCAGCTGCGCCAGCGCCTGCTTCTGCGCCTCGCCCATGGCAAGCGCTATGGTTTCCTGCTTGCGGGCCGTGGAAACGGCCGGGGCCATCAGCGCCTTCTCGACCTTGTGCGAGCCGCAGCTGGGGCAATCGACAAAACCGCGCTTCTTCTGCGTGTCGAAATCGTCATTGCTGCGAAACCAACCCTCGAACTCATGCTCGTTTTCGCAGATCAGGGAAAAGCGGATCAAGATGCGGCGCCCCTGAGACGCGGCGCCTCGCCGGCATTGATGGTGAAATCCCGCGCATTCCTGAGATTGGGGATTTTCTTGCGCGCGGCAAGCGACTGCGCCGGGTCGATCTCGGCGACAATCACCGCTGGCTCGTCATGCGCGGCCTCGGCGATGATGCGACCCCACGGATCGACGATCAGCGAATGTCCATAGGTCTCGCGGCCGTCCTCGTGCAGGCCGCCTTGCGCGGCGGCGACGACATAGGCGCCGTTCTCAATGGCGCGTGCCCTGAGCAGCACATGCCAATGCGCTTCGCCGGTCTGGCGGGTGAAGGCCGCGGGCACGGTCAGCACCTCGGCGCCGGACATCGCTTCGGCACGGAACAATTGCGGAAAACGCAGGTCGTAGCAGACGGCAAAGCCTAGTTTCGCATCGTTGATCGGAATAATGACGGCTTCGGTCCCCGGCTCATAGGCGGCGGATTCGCGCCAGCTTTCGCCGTTATCGAGGTCGACGTCGAACATGTGGATCTTGTCGTAGGTGGCGAGCGTCGCGCCATCGGGTCCGAACAGGAGCGCGCGGTTGGCGAGTTTGCCGTCGGCGCGCAGTATGGCGGTCGAGCCAACGTGCAGGAAGATGCCAAGCTCACTGGCGAGCTTCCGCGCGGTTGCGACAACGATGTCCTTGTCCTGCGAGGTGAAGGAGGCGGCACGCGCTTCCTTGTCGCGGATCAGCGCGCCGGTCATCTCCGGCGTCTGGATGTAGATGGCGCCCTGGGCCGCGGCCTCGCGCACCAGCCGCTCCATATCGGCCGCATTGCGCTCGGGACTCTCGCCTGAACGCATCTGCACTGCCGCCGCCCTGAAAACACTCATTGTCATCCCCTCAGTTCGACGAGCCGTTGGCGAGCAGTTTGTCCAGTCGGCCTTCTGCCTCCAGATCATGGAGGTCGTCGCAGCCGCCGACATGCGTGTCGCCTATGAAAATCTGCGGAAAGGTCGTGCGCCCGTGAGCCCGCGACATCATCTCCTGGCGCAGTTCCGGAGAGAAGGAAGCGTCGTGCTCGGTGTAGGGGACGCCTTTGCGCTCCAGCAACCGCTTGGCCGCCGTGCAGTAGCCGCACATCATGCGCGTATAGATCGTGACATCGACCATGACGAATTCCGCTTCTGTTGACGACTTATATAGTCACGGACTCGTCCGCCCGGAAGTCCCCCGGCAACACACGGGCAAAGGTCAGCACGTCGACGGCGGCCGCACCTCCCCTTTTCAGCGCCTTGGTGGCGGCACGCACGGTGGCGCCGGTGGTGTAGACATCGTCGATCAGAAGCACCCTTCGGCCGGCAATCTCGATCTCGGCCTCTGCCGGCACGCGAAAGGCGGCGCGCACGTTCTCCTCGCGCTCCTGCCGCTCCAGTCCGACCTGCTGGCGGGTGAGTTTTATACGCCGCATGGCGGAGGGCGCGAAAGGCAGCCCGCTAAGTTCGCAAACCGCGCGCGCCAGTTCCGTCGACTGGTTGAACCGCCGCCTGAAAAAACGGCGCCAATGCAGCGGCACCGGCACCACCACATGCGCGTCGGCGATCAGGTCGGCGCCCACACGGACCATCCAGCGCGCCATCCAGGGTGCGAGATCCGTACGGTCCTGGTATTTCAGCCCTTGCACCATCTGGCGGGCAACGCCGGAGTAGACGACCGCGGCCCGTGCCCGTTCGAAGGGCGGCGGATCCGCGATCGCCTCCGCCGACAGAAAACCATCGCCCATGTGATGGGTGAACGGCGTGCCCATCACCGGACACCAGGGCCGCTCCAGCAGCCGCAGCTTCGGCCAGCAGGCGCCGCACAACACACCAGGCTGCGAGACCTGCCGGCGGCAACCGACGCAGACCGGCGGAAACAGGATGCGCGCCGGCCAGCCCAGAGCCGACCGGGCAGCAGACCCGGCCAGCTTGCTGATCTCGACGGACTTGATCTTGGGCATCGGATCGGCCACGTGATTGGTTCCTCGGCGCCACCATACCAATCACATCAAGGGGCCGACATACAAGGATCAATCCCTTGCAGCCGATAATGGACACCTCTCTGTGGCTGGCGCACAAGCGGCGCGCGCTCATCCATCCGGTTGACGGCGCCGACTTCCTCATGCGCCGTGCCGCCGACGATCTCGCCGACCGGCTGGGCGCCGTCGAGCGAAAGTTCGCCAAGGCGGCGGTGCTGTTTTGCCAGACATCGGCCGCGGCCGGCGTCCTTGCGCGGAGCGGCAAGGTGGAGGATATCGCCCGTGTCGAGACGGCCGCGGCTTTCCTGAATGGTGCCGCCGGCCTGATTGCACCGCCGGAGACCGTCCCGTTCGAGCCGCAAAGTCTTGATCTGGTGGTGTCGCTTTTGTCGCTGCAGGCGATGAACGACATCCCGGGCATGTTGATCCAGATCCGCCGCGCGCTGCGGCCGGACGGACTTTTCCTCGGCGCGTTCGCAGGAGCCGGCACGCTTGCGGAACTGCGCGAAAGCCTGCTTGCCGCGGAGACAGAGCTCTACGGCGGCGTCAGCCCTCGCGTCATCCCCTTCACCGACGTACGTGATGCCGGTGCGTTGCTGCAGCGCGCCGGTTTCGCGCTGCCGGTCGCCGACGTCGAGACGGTGACGGTGCGCTATGCCAACCTGTTTGCCCTGATGGCGGATCTGCGTGCCATGGGCGAAACCAGCGCGCTGGCCGACCGCAGCCGGCGGCCGGGCACGCGCCAGCTGTTTGCCCGCGCCGCGGATATCTACGCCGAACGTTTTTCCGACCCCGACGGTCGTATCAGGGCAAGCTTCTCGACGGTCTGGATGTCCGGCTGGGCGCCCGATGCATCGCAGCAAAAGCCGCTGAAACCCGGTTCAGCCAAGGTTTCGCTGAAGACTATACTGGAGGGGCCTGATGGGCATTGACCTTTTCGCAGGCACCAGCCTCATTGCGCAAAGGCGTTGGCAAGCCTGCTGGAGTTGTCGCTGAACAACCAGGTCAGCGTGTTGAAGACCTGGCTGATACCCCCGATGATCGTCAGCGACAGTACGCAGATGATCAGGGCGTATTCGACGACCGTGGTGCCGTTTTCGTCCTCCAGAAAACGCAGCAGCACTGTTTTCATGGCCTCGATCCCCGTTGCGGAAACTTTACCGCGGACGTGTTAAGAAAGGTTAACGGCAAAGGCTTAACAGGCGGTGAAGCCGCCGACCGTCGGAAAGGTCCTGGCCTTGTCAGCAGTCGCCACTGCTTTTGCCATCGGAACGGATAATGCAGACGCCACCCGGATCGGCCTGCAGCACGCTGCGGCGTACCGTATAGCTGCTGCGATGGCTGATCGAACCGGTAGCCGTCATGTCCAAGCCAGGGAAACCGTCGCGGGCCGTTTGCGAACGCGTCTGGCCGTCCAGGAAAGGCGTCGCGATCAACGCCAGCGCCACGGCGGCCGATCCGAAAAGCAGCGTGAGGCGCAGGACGCCCATGCCCGCTTCGGCGGCACGAAAGCCGCGCTCGGGCCGGATCGAATCCCAATCCCTGTCCAGGCTCATTCTATCGCTCCCCAGCGAAATGACGGCTGCCGCACGAAAACGGCCATGCGTCAACTTTTTCATGATGAGATAAATCTTCCATTAACGCTGGCTGATATGGACGGTGGTCCAATCGGATCCTCAAAGGAGATCGATCAGGAAGGGGATCAATGGCGTATCGGCCGGCGGCATCGGATAATCGCGCATCTGTTTGGGCCGCACCCATTTCAGCGCCTGCCCTTCCCTCGGCTGGGCGATGCCGCGGAAGCGGCGGCAGACAAAAAGCGGCATCAGCAAGTGGAAGTCGTCATAGGAATGGCTGGCGAAGGTCAGCGGCGCCAGGCATGGGATATCGGTCTCGATACCGATCTCCTCGTGCAGTTCACGGACAAGGCATTGTTCCGGCGTCTCGCCGGCCTCGACCTTGCCGCCGGGAAACTCCCACAGGCCGGCGAGTTGCTTGCCTTGCGGCCGCTGCGCCAGCAGCACGCGGCCATCGGCATCGACCAGCGCGCAAGCGGCGACCAGAAGCAGGCGCTTGCCGGCGATCGTCACATCATTCATGCCCGATTCACCCATGACCAGGCGGCCGGCGGTAGTGATAGCGATAGACTTCCTCGAAGCCGAGCGCGCGGTAGAGCGCCAGCGCCGGCGCGTTGCCGGCCTCGACCTGCAGCCAGGCTTCCCGTGCGCCGCGCAGCCTCGCCCATTTCAGTGCTGACAGGATCAGGTTGCGGCCGTGGCCCTTGTTGCGCGCCGCCTTGTCGGTAGCGACCTCGAACAGGCCGGCGAGATCGCCGTCATGCACACAGATCAGCGTCGCCAGCGGCTCCGTCCCATCCTCGAGCGCGAACAGCCCGGCTTCAGGCTGGATGGCTCCGATGATCTCCGACAGGCCCGGCCGCAGCGACACGTCCGAGCCGCTGACCTTGAGCAATGCGCCGATGAAGCGGCTGATGTCCTTGAGCGGGATCTGGTCCATGGCGGCGTCGAGTTGCGCATCGGCCAGCGGCAGCCGCATGACCAGCGATTCGTCGAACCGGCTCCACCCCTCCTTGTTGAGATGGCTGGCAAGATCGGGACCCGACAATGGCGACATGCGGAACGTCAGCGGCCGGCCGTACGCGTCGAAACGGCGGCTCGCGCGACCGATGCGGTCGGCGATGTGCTGGATGTCGCCGGGATCGAGCGGATTGACCGAGTTCAGCCGCTTGGCCGGATGACCGGCGGTCAGGCGCACCACCCAGGTGCCGTCATAGTGGACGGCGGCCGCGGGCCAGGCGCGAAAGCCGGCCGCCTCGTAGCGGCGCACGGTCGCGAGCATGCTTGCGGGATGACGCGAAACCAAGGCGATCAGCTCCGGTAGTCGCCATTGATGGCGACATATTCCTTGGTGAGATCGCAGGTCCACACCGTCGCCTTGCCGCGGCCGATGCCGATATCGGCGCGGATGCGGATGTCGTCGCGCTTCATATAGGCCGAGGTCTTTTCTTCCGAATAGCTGGGGTCGCGCTCACCCTCATGCGCCAGCCTGTTGTCGCCGAACCAGATCGACAGCCGGTCGCGATCCGCGGGCTCGCCGGCCTTGCCGACGGCCATGACGACGCGGCCCCAATTGGCGTCCTCGCCGGCGACCGCCGTCTTGACCAGCGGCGAATTGGCGATCGACAGCGCGATGCGTTTGGCCGAGCGGGCCGACTTGGCCCCGGTGACGGTGACCTCGACCTGCTTGCGGGCGCCCTCGCCGTCGCGAACCACCTGCAACGCCAGCGACTTCAGCACCTTGCCGAGCGCCCGGCGGAACTGACCAAGGCGGGCATCCCTGGGATCGGTGATCTCGGGCGCGCCGCGCTTTGCCGCCTTGCCGGTGGCAAACAACAGCAGCGTGTCGCTGGTCGAGGTATCGCTGTCGACGGTTACAGCATTGAACGTCTTGGCCGTGCCGCGCGATAACAGGTCCTGCAGGACAGGAGCCGCGATCGGCGCGTCGGTGGCGATGAAGGACAGCATCGTCGCCATGTCGGGCGCGATCATGCCGGCGCCCTTGGAAATGCCATTGATGGTCACATCGGCGTCGCCGAGCTTGACCGTCGCCGTCGCCACTTTCGGATATGTATCCGTGGTCATGATGGCCTTCGCCGCCTCTGTCCACAGGTCCGGTTTGCCGTCGCTGACCAGCCCGGCGAGCAGATGGCTGAACTTGGTCGTGTCGAGCGGTTCGCCGATGACGCCAGTCGATGCCAGGAAAACCTCGCCTGCCGTGCAGCCCGCGGCCTTCGCCGCCGCTTCGCCCGTCAGCGCGGTGGACTCGCGGCCCTTCTGCCCGGTGAAGGCGTTGGCGTTGCCGGAATTGACGACCAGCACCCGCGCCTTGCCGGAGCCAAGGTTCTGGCGGCAGAAATCAACCGGCGCCGAGGGACATTTCGACTTGGTGAACACGCCGGCGACCGCGGTGCCGGCATCGAACACCATGGCCAGCAGGTCGGTGCGGCCCTTGTACTTTATCCCCGCTTCGGCGGTGGCGATGCGGACCCCTTCGATGGCGGGCATTTTTGGATATTTCTTCGGCGCAAGCGGGGAAATCGTCGTGGACATGCAGACCTCGGGCGGGAAAATCGCAAGGGGAAGGCCGGTTTGCCCGATACGGCGCGCCGGTGCAAGCGCGTTTTCATCGCTCCCGCGGAGGCCAAACCCGTTGAGGATTAAGCTTGCATTTCAAATCCGTTGGCGTCGCCGGGGTGCGTGGCGCTATGATCTTCCTCATGGGCAGGCTTGCAATCCTCGCTTGGGCGTTTCTGGGACTTTTGCTGCTGGGCGCCGATGCCGGGCCGGGGCGGCGCGTGGCGCTCGTCATCGGCAACGGTACTTATGCCGAGGCCGGCACGCTGGCCAATCCGGTCAACGACGCCCTCGACATCGTCGACAAGCTGCGTACCATCGGCTTCGAAGTCATTGAAGGCAACGATCTTGGCAAGCGCGAGGTTGAACGCAGCATCGGCGAGTTCTCCGATGCGCTCGAAGGCGCCGGCGTCGGGCTTTTCTACTATGCCGGCCATGGCCTGCAGGTCGAAGGCCGCAACTATATCGTGCCGGTCGACGCCAGGCTGGACGTGCCGGTAAGCTGCAGCTCGAAGCGGTGCCGATCGACGAAGTCCTCGACATCATGGAACAGCAGGCCAAGGTCAGCCTGGTGTTCCTCGACGCCTGCCGCAACAACCCGTTTGCCCGCAGCTTGAGCCGCACCGCCACCACCCGCTCGGCAACGGCGCTGGCGGGACCGGCGCAGTTCGATTCGACACGCGGCTCCTTCATTGCCTTCGCGACGGCGCCGGGCGCGGTCGCCATGGACGGATCGGGGCGCAACTCACCCTTCGCCCAGGCCCTGCTGCGCCACATCCCGAGCCCGGACAAAGCATGAACGACATGATGATAACGGTGCGCCGCGACGTGGTCTCCCAAACCCGCGAGGCCCAGCGCCCATGGGAGCAGGGATCGCTGCTCGAACGCTTCGAGTTCGTACCGGGCGGGACCGGTAACGGCACCGGAACCGGCGGCCGCGCCGGCGCTTTCGACGCAGGTGGCGACGCTCGAGCGTTCGGTCGGCGACGACAAAAGCGCGATCGAGAAATTCCTGCGCGACGATTACCTGTCGCCGGACGTCAAGGACATGCGCGCCGCCGTCAAACGGCTTTATGGCCCATCGGCCACCGTCTTCGGCACGCCCTACGATGCCGAGACGCTTGTGAGAGTGAAGAGCGACTGGTTCGTGCAATGGGCCTCTTGGTCGCTTGGCCTGGAACCCGGCAGCCTGGAGGTTACCCCGCACGGCGAGAGCAGCGCTCAAGCGGTCTTTGCCATGAGCTACGACTACACGCCAAAGGACAAGTCGGCGGCGCGCGTAGCCGGCAAGGCGCGGCTGACGCTGGAATTGGTCAAGACCGAGAAGGGATCACGCATCGTGTCGGAGACGTCGCGGGCGATGTGACGACCACCGTCGGATGACGGCGCCGGCACCTCGCCAAAAAACGGGTCGTTTCGTTTCATCGCGGGATCGCTTATCATTGCCGCGAATTGAAACGGGGACGACAGGCATGGCCGAGGAGGCGGATACGGCGCGCAGATCGATCGGTGCGCGGCGCAATCCCGACAGTGCGGACGCCATTCTGGAGGCTGCCGAGGCAGTGCTGGTCGAAGGCGGCTATGCCGGCTTCTCGATCGAGGCCGTGGCGCGCCGCGCGCGCGCCGGCAAGCCGACCATCTATCGCTGGTGGCCAAGCAAGGCGGCATTGCTGCTCGAAGTTTATCAGCGCCAGAAGCGCGTCGACATTCCAGACAGCGGAAGCTTGGAAGAAGACCTCGTCGGCTTCCTGAAAAACCTGTTCGCGCATTGGCGCGACACGCCTTCGGGCAGCGTGTACAGGTCGCTGATTGCCGAGGCGCAATCGGATGAGACCGCCGGCGCGGCGCTCGCCGGCTATGCCACCGGGCGCCGGACTCACAACAGCCTGATCGTGGACCGCGCCAAGGCAAGGGGTGAGATTGCCGACGATATCGATTCAGAGGTGGTGGCCGATCTGATCGGGTCCTTCGCCTGGAAGCATCTTTTGACCAACCGCCTCGATGTGGATGAAACCACGATACGAACCGCTGTTGGCTATGTCACGCGAGGCATCGTCACGCCCAAGCCCTAAAGAACGGCAAAAAAATAGGCGCGGCGAGCAATCACTCGCCGCGCCTTCGCGATTGCGTGTGTTACTTGGCGCTTTCCAGCGTGTCGACGGCCTTTTTCAGATTGGCGTCGGGGATCTCGACCTTGGCGCCGCCGCGCAGCGACTTGACCAGCGCGAAATACTTGTCGCGGATGACGGCCTGCTTGGCCTGATCCTTGACGTCGTCGAAGGCCGGCGGCTGCTTGGCGCGCTTGTCCTCGAGCTTGATGACATGCCAGCCGAACTGCGTCTGCACCGGCTCCTTGGTGTATTTGCCGACCTCGAGCGCGGAGGCCGCCTTGTCGAACTCCGGCACCATCTGGCCAGGTCCGAACCAGCCGAGATCGCCGCCATTGGACTTGCCCGAGGGATCGCTGGTGTGCTCGTTGGCGAGCTTCTGGAAATCGCCGCCGCTGTCGAGCTGCTTGATGATCGCCTCGGCCTCTTCCTTCGTCTTCACGAGGATGTGACGGGCATGCACCTCGTTGACCGGGGGCGTGTTGGCGATTTCCTGGTCGTAGCGGGCGCGAACCTCGGCGTCGGTGACCTTGTCGACCACACCCTTCTCAACCATCTCGCCATGCAGCGCGCGCTGCTGCAGGAAAGCCATGCGGCGCTGGAAGTCAGGATCCTTATCGAGACCGTCGGTGACCGCCTTGGCTGCCATGACGCGGATTTCGATGGCCGCCGAAAGTGCCGCGGCGCGGCGCTGCTCGGGCGGCAACTGCGCGAACTGCTGCGATAGCTCGCCTTCGGCAAGCACCAGATCGGCCTCGGTCAAAGGCTGGCCGTTGACGGTGGCGATCACGGTATTCGGGTCGACGGGCGCCGCGGCCGGGGCGGCCGGAGCGGGAGCGGTCTCCTGCGCGGTGACAGGCGACAGGCAAAGAGCCGACAGGCCGAAGGCCAGGCCAAGGCTGGCAAGCGACGCACGGCTGAACAACAAGGACATAAGGATGACTCCGGTGAGGGATTGTAGGGAGGGTGGCTTCCAGATCAGCCAGATTGTGGCGGAATTTGGCGCGACCGGCAGGGCCAGCGCGGCGTTGACATCAGTTGAGCCCCCTCTTATCTGTCCATCGACTTGGCGTCCAGAACCGTTTTCCGGGCGCTTTTTGTGTTTGCCCGTATTCAGGCGGTGCGTTCACGTGGATGTGATGGGGCCGGCCGGCGTCCGTCTCAAGATTGAGAATTCTATCGAAAGGACCATTGGATGGTCAGTCTCGGCGGTCTCGCCCGTAAGGTTTTCGGTTCCTCCAACGACCGTCGGGTCAAATCGACCCGCCCCCGTGTCGAAGCGATCAACGCCATGGAAAACGAGATGCGGGCGCTCTCCGATGCCGAGCTTGCCGGCCGCACGGAAAAATTTCGCCAGGATATCGCCAACGGCGCCAGCCTCGACGATCTGCTGGTCCCGGCCTTCGCAACCGCCCGCGAGGCCGCGCGCCGCGTGCTTGGCATGCGCCCCTTCGACGTCCAGCTGATCGGCGGCATGGTGCTGCACAATGGCGGCATCGCCGAGATGCGCACCGGGGAGGGCAAGACCCTGGTCGCGACGCTGCCGGTCTATCTCAACGCGCTCGCCGGCAACGGCGTCCATGTCGTGACCGTCAACGACTATCTCGCCACCCGCGACTCCGAATGGATGGGCCGCGTCTATAAATTCCTCGGCCTCTCGGTCGGCGTTATCGTCCACGGCCTATCGGACGAGGAGCGTCGCGTCGCCTACGCCTCCGACGTCACCTACGCCACCAACAACGAACTCGGCTTCGATTATCTGCGTGACAACATGAAGTACGAGCGCGTCCAGATGGTGCAGCGCGGTCACAATTACGCGATCGTCGACGAGGTCGATTCCATTCTGGTCGACGAAGCGCGCACGCCGCTGATCATTTCCGGTCCGCTCGAGGACCGTTCGGAAATGTACAACACCATCGACACCTTCATCATCCAGCTGCAGCCGCAGGATTATGAGATCGACGAGAAGCAGAAGACCTCGATCTTTACCGAGGAAGGCACCGAGAAGCTGGAGAACATGCTGCGCGATGCCGACCTCCTCAAGGGCGAGTCGCTCTACGACGTAGAGAACGTCGCCATCGTCCACCACGTCAACAACGCGCTGAAGGCGCACCGGCTGTTCCAGCGCGACAAGGACTACATCGTGCGCAACGGCGAGATCGTCATCATCGACGAGTTCACCGGCCGCATGATGCCCGGCCGCCGCTATTCGGAAGGCCTGCACCAGGCGCTGGAAGCCAAGGAGCACGTGGCGATCCAGCCGGAGAACCAGACGCTCGCTTCCGTCACCTTCCAGAACTACTTCCGCCTCTACAAGAAGCTTTCCGGCATGACCGGCACGGCGCTGACCGAAGCCGAGGAATTCGGCAACATCTACGGTCTCGAAGTCACCGAGATCCCGACCAACCTGCCGGTCATCCGCAAGGACGAGGACGACGAGGTCTACCGGACGGTCGAGGAGAAGTACAAGGCGATCGTCAGGGAGATCCGCGAAGCCAGCGCCAAGGGTCAACCGACACTGGTCGGCACGACCTCGATCGAAAAGTCCGAGCAGTTGGCCGAGCGCCTGCGCAAGGAAGGCTTCACGGATTTCGAGGTTCTGAACGCCCGCCATCACGAGCGGGAAGCGGCAATCGTGGCCCAGGCAGGCAAGCCCGGCGCCATCACCATCGCCACCAACATGGCCGGCCGCGGTACCGACATCAAGCTCGGCGGCAATGCCGAGATGCGCATCGCCGACGAACTGGGCGACATGCCCGAAGGCCCCGAACGCGAGGCGCGCGAAAAGGAAATCAATGCCGACATCGAGCGCCTGAAGGAAAAGGCGCTGGCCGCCGGCGGCCTATACGTGCTTGCCACCGAGCGCCATGAATCGCGCCGCATCGACAATCAGCTCAGAGGCCGCTCTGGCCGCCAGGGCGACCCCGGCCGCTCGAAATTCTTCCTGTCGCTGCAGGACGATCTGATGCGCATCTTCGGCTCCGAGCGCATGGACGGCATGCTGCAGAAGCTCGGCCTCAAGGAAGACGAGGCCATCATCCATCCATGGATCAACAAGGCGCTGGAAAAGGCGCAGAAGAAGGTCGAGGCGCGCAACTTCGACATCCGCAAGAACCTGTTGAAATATGACGACGTCTCCAACGACCAGCGCAAGGTGGTGTTCGAGCAGCGCATCGAGCTGATGGACGGCGAGGGCCTTTCGGAGACCATCGGCGAGATGCGCGCGGGCGTCATCGACGAGATCGTCGCCAAGGCCATTCCCGAAAACGCCTACGCCGAACAGTGGGATGTCGCCGGCCTGAAGGCCGAGGTCGCCGAATTCCTCAATCTCGACCTGCCGATCGAGGACTGGGTGAAGGAAGAAGGCATCGCCGAGGACGACATCCGCGAGCGCATCTCTCAAGCCGCCGACGCCGCCGCACAAGAACGCGCCGACCGTTTCGGTCCCGAGGTGATGAACTATGTCGAGCGCTCCGTGGTGCTGCAGACGCTCGACCATCTGTGGCGCGAGCATATCGTCAATCTCGACCATCTGCGTTCGGTCGTCGGCTTCCGCGGCTACGCCCAGCGCGATCCGCTGCAGGAATACAAGAGCGAGGCGTTCGAGCTGTTCCAGGCGATGCTCGGCAATCTGCGCCAGGCCGTCACCGCGCAGCTGATGCGCGTCGAACTGGTCCGCCAGGCCGCCGAAGCGCCGCCGCCGGAAGCGCCCGACATGTTCGGCACGCATATTGACGGCACCACCGGCGAGAATGATTTCGAAGATGGCGAAACGGCCCTTCTGGTACGCCAGGAAAGCACCGCCATCGTCGCTCCCGAGGATCGCGACCCAAACAACCCCGAGACCTGGGGCAAGGTCGGCCGCAACGAAGCCTGCCCCTGCGGCTCCGGCAAGAAATACAAGCACTGCCACGGGACCTTCGCGTAAAGACCGCGAGATCGGTGTTCCCGGACTTCTGATCCGGGGAGGCTTCCATATTGTCAGATCAGCCCGGAATCGCGCGCGGCGGCGGTCGCCTCGCCGCGCGAAACGGCGTCCAGCTTGCCCAGCACCGCTGAGACATGATGATCGACGGTCTTCGGTGAGATGGTTAGGTGCTCGGCGATTCTCTTGTTGGAGAAACCGCGCTCGATCAGGTGCAGAACCTCCATTTGGCGGAGCGTCAGGCCAGCGTGATTGGCGCGTGTGCTCTGCCGCGGTCCCCTGGCGATGTTATGGACGCCATTCTGCCGCATGACGGCGCGGACGTGCTGCGCCACCGGCCGGGCACCGAGCCCCTCGAATATGTCCAGGGCCAGGCGCAGCGCCGGCTCGTCGCCGTACAACAGGGCGAGCGCCCGTTCGAACGGAGCGCCCAGCCGGGCCCACAGCATCGCGGCACCACGCCAGTCGCCGGTGAGCAGCAGGCGGTAGGGCTCCGCCATGCCGGTCGTATCGCCAGGATTGCTGTCAGGTGACAAGAGCAGCCGCCAGACGGCCAACTCGGCGAACATCGCCCTCGTCGGCGACAGGCTTTCGGCCAGATCGATCAGGCGAAGTGCCTCTTCGGAGTCGCCTTGCCCTAGCCATGCCAGTTCGGCCATCGATGCCGTGTAGGGCACCAGCCGCTGCAGCTCCATTCCCTTGTCTAGGAACCGCTTCATTTCGTCCAGCACGGGCGCGGCCGGATCGCCTCGTCTTATGCGCAATTTCGCCAGCGCGACCAAGGATGGGTAACGCACCAGGGCCGTGGTCGCACTATCGTCGATGATGTCGTGAGCCATCGCGGCCGCATCGTCCCAAAGGCCGCGTCGCAAAAGCAATTGCGCCTGCACGCCCCGCATATAGTCCCGCCAGGTCGCGAGGTCATTCTCGACGCAATAGGCAATGCCCCGGTCGAGAAAGGATTGCGCCCGGACAAGGTCGAGCTGGTTCATTTCGGCGCAGGCACAATTGGTGAAGCCGCGTGCGGCGTGCTCCTGGAAGTTCTGCCCGAGCGCGATGTCAAGACTGCGGGCGAGGTGCAGCCGACCCTTGGCCAGGTCTAGCCACTGTTCGGCGGAGCCAAGATTGTTCAGCGCATGACAGACTATCTCCGGCTTGTTCAACCGTTCGGCCAAACCGACTGCCTTGCAGCCGAGCAGCAGCGTCTCGTCGAGCTTCTCGGCCAGCATCGCCAGCTGCGAGAGATTGGAATAGGCCATGGCAAGCTCCGGACTGGCCGGCGCCTGTTCCAGCAATTCCACCGCCTGTGCCCCGAACAGGTCCGCCTGTTCTCGGTCACCCACCAGATAGGCGAAGCGCGACAGGCATCTGAGGCTGTCGCCCTCCCTGAGCGTGTCCCCCAACGCCTGCTGCAACCGCCGCGCCTGGCCCTGCGCCTCGATGGCCGTATCGATGCGGCCGATCAGATGGCATTCAAAGGCATAGCCCTCGTAAAGCCTCGCCCTGTCGCCCATGGGCAGGCTGTCGGCGTGCCGAAGGGCGACTTCGTAATAGCCGGCCGCATCGCGATGCGCGCCGACGCGGGAAGCCTCGCCCGCCGCGAGCGGGGCAAGCTCGCGCACGGCTTCCAAATTCTGGGCCTCCACCGCGTGGTGCACAAGTCTTGCGGTAGCCACCTCGACGTTTTCCTGCAGTGCGGAAAGCGCGCGCTGGTTGAATTCGCGCCGATGGCTCGGCGTCAGCGCCATCTCGACGGCGCGACGGGCGATCTCGTGGCGGAAGGCATAGCCATCGCCGAGATCGTCGAGCAGGCCGTTCGATACACATTCCGCCAGCTGGCCCGCGCTGGCGACACCACAGAGGCCGCGCAGCGCCCAGACATCGGCGCGGCGCGGAAACACCGACACCGCGTCGAGCATCGAGCGCCCGCCCCGCGACAGGCGCTCGGCACGCGCCAGCACAGCGTCGCGGACGCTGGCCGGCGGGATCATCTCGCTTTCGGCAGCCAGCAACTCGGTGACGAAGAAGGCGTTGCCCGCGGTGGCGCGGTAGATTGCGCTGCCGTCGCGGTTGGCTGCTTCGGCAAGCGACAACACCGCCGCTTCGGTGAGCAGCGGCACTTCGATACGCTGGACGTTGGCGGCCGGAATTTCACCGAGCACCCGACGCGCGCGCATCTGCCCTTCGCTACGGTCGGTGCGTGCCGTGAACAGCACCAGCATATGGGTGTTGGCGATGCGTCGGCCCAGGAAACGGACGAAATCCAGGGTCGCGTCGTCGGCCCAGTGCATATCCTCGATGACCAGCAGGCCCGGACGAGACTTCGCCTCGAAAACCTCGAGAGCGTCAGAAAACAAGGGCAGCCGCTGGCCTTGCCGGTCATCGATCGCCCGAGGCAGTGCCCACTGCGCGTCCCGGGCCAAATCATAGAGGGGTCCCAGCGGATCGGGAATCGACAGATCCTCGCAGGCGCTGCGGAATATGGAAACGTGCTGCCCAACACCGCTTACGAACGCCTCCACGAGTGCCGTCTTGCCGGCGCCGGCCTCACCCAGCAATGCCGCCACGCGGCCGCGACCGAGCGCCGCCGCCGCGAGCAGTTCCTCCAAATGTTCAAGTTGCGCCTGCCGCTCCAGAAGCATCGTTACTGGCCCATGAGTATCGTCGTCAAACCCATCCCCCAAGATACCCACGCTCCGGTATCCGCAGTGTGGCTCCAAGATCAAACGTCGAAAACATAGGGAATCGTCCCGCGAAATATGGGGAAAGGCTCCGATGCGCGCTTTCGAAGGCCATGGTTCTTCTCCGACCGCGCTCACTTCGAGCGTGAATCAATCGTAAAAGGAAGCCATTCCATGCCTCGCTATCTGATCGAACGGACATTCCCCGACGGACTCAACCTTCCGATGAACGACATCGGCGCAACGGCGCTTGGCGGTATCATCATGCGCAATGCCGAGAAGGGGGTCACCTGGGTGCAGTCCTTCGTCTCGCCCGACAAGAGCAAGAGTTTCTGCATCTACGACGCCCCCTCGCCGGAAGCCATCCGCAGCACGGCGCAGAAGAATTCTCTGCCGGTGGACAAGATCACCGAGGTGAGGGTCCTGGACCCCTACTTTTATCGCTGATCCGATGGACCAAGGTTGGAGCGATGAGCGTGAAATTGTCCTGGGCAATGATAGCAGTCGGTTTTCCCTGTCGTTCCTTCCCGAAACGGCGGCCGCCGTCGTGGCGTTCGACCCCCCACCCCACCGGCGCGGTCTCGCATCGCGGATTGTCTCCGCGCTGCTATCGGCATTGCGAGGCCGGCGCAGGTGCCTGCCTCCGCAAGACGATTATTTGAGACGGGACATCGGTCAGCCGGAGCACGAGATGCGGCGGGACTACTGGGAATACTGGTGGTGGCACCAATGAGACCGCGGTCCGGTTAGACGGGATGGACGAGATCGAACCCCTCCCGCACTGCCACTCCCATGCCGCGGGCTTCTGCAACCAGGCCTGGCCTTGATGGCCGGCCTGGGCGCCTGCCGGATCATCAACAATCAATGGAGAACAAAATGAACGTCAATTTCTGGCGCCTTGCCGCACTGTTCATCACGTCGATCGCCTCCACCGCCGCATCGGCGGGGAAGAGCAATCCGCTTGCCGACGAGGTGCGGGCGGCCAACAGCCGCTTCGCCAACGTCGCGGCGGCCACCGCCGAGGGCTATGCGGCGATACCTTGCGCCAGTGGCATCACTGGCGGCGCCATGGGCATTCATTACGTCAATGGCGCCTATCTGAAGGACGATGCGATCGACGTCGCCAAGCCGGAGGCCGTGATGTACGAGCCGATGTCCGATGGCACGCTGAAGCTGGTGGCTGTCGAATACATCACCGCGAAGGGTCCGGCCTCGCTTGATGGCCAGTTGTTCAACTTCAACAGCGCTCCCAACCGCTATGGCCTCGGCCCTTTCTACGAACTTCATGTCTGGGCCTGGAAGCAAAACCCGACCGGCGCCTTCGCCGACATGAACCCGAACGTCTCGTGTGACGCCATGAAAAAGGCCGACTGACGGCACCCGGCCTGCCGGTCCAGGTCCCGGCAGGCCTTTCGCGCGCACCGCGAGGAGAGATCATGCCCGAAATCGATGTCGTCCTGGCGAGGCCGCGCACCCAAACTTCGCGCCTGATGGCCGTTGCCGCTTGGCTTGTGCACGGGCGGCGCCTACGGCATGGCCGGCGTCGCCTTGAGACCATGCCCGATTTCATGCTGAAGGACATCGGTATCAGCCGTTGCGCGATCGACCATGTCGCAACGCGCGGAGAGACGGGCCGCCGGTAGACTCGACTGATTAAAAAACGGCGCCGCGCCTGTCTCGCCTTTGCGGCACCTTCACCCGTTCGTCATCGCTCGACTTTCGGCCATTACGCACGCCCTCCCCACCCACGCTTTCTTAAGGTGTTTTCGCTACACCAAAGTCTGAAAAGAGGCGGAAAACGGAGAGAAATCGGGGTGCGCTTTTCCGCGGCCACGACTGCCGGGCGGTTCTTGCCGCAGCGTTTGGCGCTGCGCATGGAGCCTTTGCTTGGCCGCCTCGAGGCCGTGCTGTTCACCGCCGACGAGCGCGGCGAAGCCGGCCGGATGTCGGTCATCGCCTTCTCCATCCGCATCGTCAGTGCCGTCATCGCCTTTATCAGCCAGGTGCTGATGGCGCGCTGGATGGGTTCGTTCGAATACGGCATCTTCGTGCTGGTCTGGGTGACAATGGTCATTGTCGGCAACCTCGCCTGCCTCGGCTTCCACACATCGGTCATCCGCTTCATCCCCGAATACCGCGAGCGCGGCCTGATGGACGAATTGCGCGGCATCGTCGTTGCGAGCCGCCTGTTCGTGCTGATCGCCTCGACGGTCATCGCCGGGCTCGGCGCCCTCGGCGTCTGGCTGGCCGCGCCCTGGATCGAAAACTACTACGTGATACCGTTCATCCTCGGTGTCATCTGCCTGCCGATGATCGCGCTGTCGGATTTGCTGCAAGGGCTGGCGCGCGCCAATTCATGGGCGTTGTTCGCGCTGTCTCCGACCTACCTGATCCGGCCGGTGCTGATCCTGCTGTTCATGGCGCTGATGCTTTGGGCGGGCTACGCCCCCGACGCGCGGACGGCGATCTTCGCCTCGATCGCCGCTACCTACGCCACCACGCTGACCCAGCTCATCGGGGTCACCCAGCGCATGGAAAGGCAAATTCCGGCCGGCCCGATGAAAGTGCATTTCGCGCAATGGTTCGTCGTCTCGCTGCCGATCTTCCTGGTTGAGAGCTTCTTCTTCCTGCTCACCAACGCCGATGTGCTGATGGTCGGCGCCTATATGGATCCCAATGATGTCGCCGTCTATTTCGCCACGGTCAAGACGCTGGCGCTGGTGCATTTCGTCTATTTCGCGGTCAAGGCCGGCGTTGCCCAACGCTACGCGCAGTTCACCCATGGCGAGCCGCAAAAGCTTGCCGCCTTCGCCCGCGAGACGGTATCGTGGACCTTCTGGCCCTCGCTGCTGATGGCGTTCCTGGTGCTGGCGCTGGGCGAACCGATGCTGGTGCTGTTCGGCCCCGAATTCACGTCGGGCTATCCGCTTCTGTTCCTGCTCGTGTTCGGGGTCGTGGCGCGCGCAGCCGTTGGCCCCTGCGAAAGCCTGCTCACCATGAGCGGCAACCAGAATGTCTGCGCCGCAGTCTATGCCATGACATTGGCCTTCAATATCGGACTCAACGTGGTGCTGATCCCGCATTTCGGCCTGTGGGGCGCGGCCATGGCCACCGCCTTTGCCATGATCTTCGAGGCCGGCGCGCTGTCCTTCACGGTCTGGCGCAAGCTCGGCATCGTCATGGCGATCTTCGCGCCAGCCAAAGGAGCCGCCTGATGGCCGCCATCCCTCTGCTCGAGGAAACCAGCGGCGGTCCCGCCGGCGCCATGGTGTCCGGCCTTGCCGGGCTGGCGCGCGACGCCGATCCCGCCCATATCGAGATCCTCGCCAACAACCGGCCCGAGCGCAAACTCGCCATCTACCCGGCGTCGGCCGGCTTCGACCTTGTCGAGGAACTGGACTATCTCTGCGCCCGCACGATCGAGCCGAACGTCTTCTTCAACCCGCGTTTCCTGGCGCCGGCCATGCCCCGGCTGGAAGACCGCGAAGTGCGCCTTGCCGTGATCCGGGACGGCGATGAATACCGCAACCGACTGCGGCTGCTGGTGCCGATCTCGGTGGAACGGCCGGTGGTGCCGCTCGGCGTACCGGTCATGCGCACCTGGTCGAGCCCGTTCGGCCCGCTCGGCACGCCGCTGATCGACCGCGACGACCCGGTCGGCGTGGTCGAGGATTTCTTCTCGATGCTGTCGCGCCCGCATTTGAAAATGCCGAAAGTCCTGATCCTGCCCGACATCAGGCTCGACGGTCCGGTGGCGAGCCTGATCGCCACCGTGGCCGAAACCCGTGGCCTGACACTGGTCACCACGGGCCAGACTTCACGCCCCGTGCTGGAGAGCGAACTCGACGGCGACGACTATCTCAAGGCTTCGCTGCGCGCGCACCATTATCGCGAATTCCGCCGCCTGAAGCGGCGCCTTGGCGATCTCGGCAAGCTCGAACACGCCGTGGCACGCGGCCCCGAGGAAATCCGCCACGCCATCGAGCACTTCCTGACGCTGGAGGCGTCCGGCTGGAAAGGCCGCGAGCGCACCGCCATGGCGATCGACCGCTTCCGCGCCGCCTTCGCCCGCGAGGCGGTGCACCGGCTCGCCGAACAGGACATGTGCCGCATCCATTCGCTGACGCTCGACGGCCGTACCGTCGCTTGCCTGATCGTCTTCGTCGAGGCCGGCGTCGCCTACACTTGGAAAACGGCCTATGACGAGACGCTGGCTGCCTATTCGCCCGGCACGCTGCTGATGATCGAGGTCACAAGACAGCATCTCGACGATCCCAACATCATGATGACCGACTCCTGCGCCGTGCCTGACCACCCGGTGATGAGCCGGCTGTGGAGCGAGCGCAAACCGGTAGGCACGCTGGTTATCGGGTTGACCAGGGATGCCGACCGCCTCGCCCGCCAGGCCGCCTCGCAGCTGCATCTCTATCGCGAGACCCGAAATATGGCGCGCCTGCTGCGCAACCGGATGAAGAGTTTGCTCAAGAGGCGGTAAGAAGGCCCCGCTTCTTTTGAAGGGCTCGTTCCGTGCCCGGGTTCCAGCCGGCGCCCGCCGGCATGAACGTCTCTCCGGGAGCCCCGGATAGGCCGCCTCACCGGGCGATACCCTCCTCACCCGAAACACCGGCGGCGAGCCCCTGGGATCCATGCCGGTTCCATGGAAGCCGTGGTCATTGTGCACTTGTTTGCTCAATCCTTGTTAGAGGATTTTTGTCACGAGATTGTCCAGCCGGGAGTTCTCACGATAGATCAGTCGCGCCACAACAGCGCCCAGGGCGCCAGTGATCGCGCCGCCGATGACATCGGTCAGGTAATGGGTCCCAATGTAGATCCTCGACCAGCAAATCAGGAATGCCACCACCAAGAGCCCAATCGTCCGGCGCGGCAGCCTCCGCATCGCAAAAGCGGCAACGATGGCAATGGTGGCTGTTGCATGGTCGGAAGGGAAGGACCAGTCGGCGCTTGGCGCAATCAGGAGATGCGTCACGCCGGCATCGTAGGGCCGCATCCGATGCACGAACAGAAGGATGAACTGGTTGATTGCGAGGCCGAGCAGGAACGACAGACCTGCAGAAAGGGCCGCGTGACGAACATGGTAGCGGTCAGTTTTGGCCCACCACTGCAGCACTATGGCCAGCACCATCAGCGGAACGCCGAATTGTGAGACGCCGATCATTGCTCTATCAAGGATAGGGCTGAGGCCGGCCTCGGCATTTACCCAATGGGTGAGGGCTGCATCCATTTGTCGTCCGTTTCGTCAGTTGGATGAGGTGGGACTTTGAAGGCCGTCGATGAGAGTCGCATTCACCAGGTCTTCGAGATCGGCGTCTGGCTCAAGGGAGCGCATGCCTTCATTGAGTGCGTTGGTGGGGTGTTGCTCTATCTCGTCACCCCGCCACCATTGCGTCTTGGGTCAATGCCCTTACCCAGGACGAGTTGACCGAAGATCCGAAGGATTTCATAGCTGGCTATCTGTCGCAGGTGGCAAGCCATTTCTCGGTCGCCAGCAAGGAGTTCTATGCCTTCTATCTCCTCAGTCACGGCCTGATAAAGCTCTTCCTGGTTATCGGACTTCTCAGGGGCAAACTATGGTCGTACCCGGCGTCTCTCCTGGCCTTGGGGGCATTCATGATCTACCAGGTCTACCGTTACTCCTACACCCATTCGGCCGGGCTGCTCGTGCTGACCGTCTTCGATGCGGTCGTCATGGTGCTGATCTGGCACGAATGGAAGATCATACGGCAGCACGGACCCGTGTGAGGCGATCATCGCCCACGCCGCTGTTTCAATCCAGTGGAGCGCCAGCGACTGAATTGTTCAACCCAGTGGAGTCAGCGATTTGTCGACTTCCCACCTGTGTTGTGGTGCCCCTAGCCGGGATCGAACCAGCACTCCTTGCGGAACTCGATTTTGAGTCGAGCGCGTCTACCAATTCCGCCATAGGGGCTCAGGCCGGGCGGCCTGGATGGGCGCGGACTATACGGTCGGAGGCCTGTTCGTCAACAGGCCAATTTGCAAACCAGCCTCTGCCGCGACCAGACGGCACCTTTCCAATTTGTAAGACCGCGGCCATTGTGCAGCGCGAAAAACCTTTCTAGACAGACGGGCCGTTCCATAGGAGAGCCGATGCTTCGCGGACTGTATGACTGGACCCTGTCGCTGGCGGCTCGCAAATCCGCCGAATGGTGGCTGGCCTTCATCGCTTTCGTCGAGAGCTCGGTCTTTCTGGTGCCGGCCGACGTGCTCTATCTGCCGATGGCGTTGTCACGGCCGGATCGCGCCTATCGCTATGCCTTGATCGCCACCGTCGCCTCGGTGCTGGGCGGCATTGCCGGCTGGTTCATCGGCCACTATGCATATGACGCGGTGGCGCGGCCCATCCTCGAATTCTACGGCAAATATGACGACTTCGAGCAGTTGCGGTCCTCGGCGGGCGTCAGCATCGAGTTCATCGCCCTGATGCTGGTCACCTCGGGTGCCGCGCATCTGCCGCCTATCAAGGTGGTGACGATCCTGTCCGGTGCCCTGGGCGTCAACCTGGCGCTGTTCATCGTGCTGGCCATCATCGCGCGCGGCGGCCGCTTTCTGCTGTTGGCGTGGCTTTTGCGCCGCTATGGCGAGCCAATCCGCGAATTCATCGAAAAGCGCCTGGGCCTGATCGTCGGCGCTGCCGCGGTCGCCCTGATTTTGCTCTATATCCTGATCAAATACGCTCTCTAAGGTTTGATGCTTAAAACCGGGCAACGGTTTCGGCAGCGCGGCGAGCAGACTTCGCAGACGGCGAACGCAACGGACGAAAGACGCCATGACAGCGACCATGAATTCCGATACCGGCCGCCAGCGGACGCGCGCGGCCCTGTTTCTCGCCGTCGCGATGGCCGCGACCGTTGGCTCGGCGCTCGGCTTCCAGCACATTGGCGGCTACATCCCCTGCCACCTCTGCCTGGAACAGCGCACACCCTACTACATTGGCGTGCCCTTGATGGTGCTGGCGGCGATCGCATCGATGCTGCGGGCACCGGCATGGCTGACGCGCGGCCTGTTGGCCGTTGGCGGCCTCTTGATGCTGTACGGGCTCTATCTCGGCGTCTATCACTCCGGCGTCGAGTGGCAGTGGTGGGCTGGCCCGACCGACTGCACGGCGGGCGCCGGCCCTGTCGACACCGGTGGCAAGGGCGTGCTCGACGCGCTCGACAAATTCGTGCCGCCCTCCTGCGACAAGGCCGCCTTGCGCATTCTCGGCCTGTCGCTGGCCGGTTGGAACGCCATCGCCAGCCTTATCCTGGCCGCCGTCGCCTTCCGTGGCGCGCTGGCTCGCGATTAATGTAGAGAACGCGCCGACTCGAGATCCTTCAAAGAAATTCGGCAGGCTGAGTCAAATGAAGTGATTTTCGAGAACCGGAGCGGAGCGGCCATCAAGTCCGTGAGCCCCGGAGGCGCAGAAAATCGCTTCGGGCGGCCAGCCTCCTGAATTCTCGAACGAACTCAGGGCTCCAGTTCGACATCCCAGTAGAGATAATCCATCCAGCTTTCATGCAGATGGTTGGGCGGGAACAGGCGGCCGTTATTGTGCAGATCATGCACCGTCGGCTGAAACGGCTTCTGCAGCGGCCACATCTTGGCGCGAGCCGGCATCATGCCGCCCTTCCTCAGATTGCAGGGCGAACAGGCGGCGACGACATTCTCCCATGTCGTGGCGCCGCCACGGTGACGCGGGATGACATGGTCGAAGGTCAGGTCCTCGGGGGTACCGCAATACTGGCACTGGAAACGGTCGCGCAGGAAGACGTTGAAGCGTGTGAAGGCTGGATGCCTGGATGGCTTCACATAGGCCTTCAGGCTGACCACGCTCGGCAGCTTCATCGAGAAGGTCGGCGAGGAGACCGCGTGCTCGTATTCGGCCACGATGTTCACCCTGTCGAGGAACACCGCCTTGATCGCGTCCTGCCAGGACCAGAGCGACAAGGGGTAATAGCTGAGCGGACGGTAATCCGCATTCAGCACCAGCGCTGGAAGCCCATCCGGAGATACGGCAACCGTCACCTTATTGACCTCCTAGTTCTAGAACCGTTCGGCGTGGATACTGTAAGCCTGACATGACAGGGATGTGAAGCGGATTGTCGCTGGCGCGAAGCGCCAAAAACGCATGATTTTTATGCTTTCTTGCGGATTCAGGCCGGCGGTGCGGCGTCCCGGCCCTTCGTTTCGCGATAATAGGACCAAAAAAGCCGCGATGCGACACCTCGCCACGGGCTCCATGATTCGGCCAGAGCGATCAGTGTTTTCTCCGCTGGACGCGGGTCGATGCCGAGCGCATGGCCAACGGCGCTCTGCAGGGCGACGTCGCGCGCCGGGAAAATGTCGGGGTGTCCGGCGGCAAACAACAGATACACTTCCGCCGTCCAGGGACCGATACCAGGCACCGCCGTCATCCTGGCGATCGCCTCCACGGCATCGAGCGAACAGAGGTGATGCAGGTCGAGCCCATCGGCCACGGCCTGGGCAACCGCGATCAGGCCGCGCTGCTTGGGCCGCGACAGGCCGGCCTCGCGAAACATGTCCTCGCCCGCGGCAAGGATCGCCTGGGGCGTCAGCGGATCGACGAGTTTCGTCAGCCGGCCGAAGATCGCATCGGCGCTCGCCCGCGAAACCTGCTGCGAGACGATGATCGAGGCCAGGCTTCTGAAGCCCGGCTCCGAAAGCCTGAGCGGCACCTCGCCGGCCATGCCGCGCACTTTGTCCAGGCGCGGGTCGATGAGGCAAAGCGCGTCCAGCCCCCGCTCAACGTCGTCCATTGTCGCAATGCGCTGCATGGTATCCTTGTCCGAAGATGTGCAGCAAGGTAGCAACCGCCAAAACCACAGCACAACCCGATTGCCGCCTGAGACATGACGCTCCTGACATTCCGCTTCGCGCCCAGCCCCAACGGCGAACTGCATCTGGGCCACGCCTATTCGGCGCTGCTCAACCAGAAGCTCGCAAATAGCAGTGGCGGCCGCCTGCTGCTGCGCATCGAGGATATCGACACGACGCGCTGCACGCCGGAGTTCGAGGCGGGCATGATCGCCGATCTGAAATGGCTGGGCCTCGACTGGAAGGAGCCGGTGCGTCGGCAATCGGAGCATTTCGCCGAATACGAGACGGTGCTCAAGCGCCTGATCCGCCAAGAACTCGTCTATCCCGCCTTCATGAGCCGCGGCGAGATACGCGCCTTCATCGCCGACAGCGAAAAGCGCGGGCGCGACTGGCCGCGCGATCCCGACGGGGTGCCGCTCTATCCCCCGGCCGACAAGGCGCTTTCGATGAAGGAACGCAACCGGCGGATTGCCGAGAATGCGCCCTTCGCCTGGCGGCTCGACGTCGGCGTCGCCATGGCGCGTGCCGGCAAGGACCTGGCATGGGCCGAATTCAGCGATGAGACGCTATCCACGACGCGCTTCGTCGAGGCACGTCCGCAGGATTGGGGCGACGTTATCGTGGCGCGCCGCGACATCCCGACCAGCTACCACCTCGCCGTCGTCATCGACGATGCCCTGCAAGGCGTCAGCCACGTCGTGCGCGGACAGGACCTGTTTTCCGCGACCGGGGTGCAGCGCCTGCTGCAGGAGATTCTGGGATTGCAGCCACCCGCCTATTTCCATCATAGACTGATCCTCGGGCCGGATGGGCGAAAACTGTCGAAGAGCCTCAGGGATACGGGCCTTACCGCCTTGCGCGACGCAGGCGCTTCGCCCGAAGAAATCCGAAGGATGGTAGGGCTTTGACCAGCATTATGTCAGGAGAACGCTCTCCGGGCGCGCCACCCGTTCATCCCCCTTGACGCATGGATCAATCGTTTCGTTTTGCGCGCGGGGTTGAACAGGACTAGAGCATCGTCACGGTTAATTCTCACCAGCGCGGCGATCCCCGGAAAATGTCCAGCATCAAGCGGTTCATCCCCGCCACCTTCGTTGTCCTGTGGGCGACCGGCTTCATCGGCGCGCGTTACGCCATGCCATGGGCGGAGCCGTTCACCTTCCTCGCCGCGCGTTTCGTGCTCGCCGCCATCCTGCTGGCCGTGCTGATGCTGGTGCTGGGCTCGAAACGAGCCACCCGCGAGGAGGCGCTGCATGCCACCGGCGCCGGCGTGCTGATGCATGGCATTTATCTCGGCGCCGTCTTCTGGGCCATCCATCGAGGCATGCCGGCCGGTTTTTCGGCCCTGATCGTCGGCCTGCAGCCGCTGATCACCGCGGTGCTTGCCGGCAAGTTTCTGGGCGAGGCCATCCTGCCGCGCCACTGGCTTGGCCTCGCTATCGGGCTGGTCGGCATCGTCATCGTGCTGTGGCCGAAACTCGGGGCGCTCGGTGGCGGCGTGACGGCGGCGACGCTGGCTGCCTCGCTGGTCTCGGTGCTCGGCATGAGCGCCGGCACGATCTGGCAAAAGCGTTTTGCGTCCGGCGGCGACCTCGTGGCGGCCACCATGTGGCAATATGTCGGCGGCGCTTCGCTGATGATCCTGGCTTCGCTTGCCTTCGAAACGCAAGCCGTTGTTATCAATGGCGAATTTGTCTTCGCCATGGCCTGGCTGCTGCTGGTGCTGTCGCTCGGCGCCATCTTTCTTCTGATGGTGATGATCCGTGACGGCGAGATGTCGAAAGTGGCCTCGTTGTTCTATCTGGTGCCGGCGGTCACGGCTGTCATCGCCTGGGCCTTGTTCAACGAGCAGCTCAATGCGCTGCAGATCGTCGGCATGGCCATCACCACTTTCGGCGTCGGCCTGGCAACCGCCCGAACAGGCAAACTTCAGCCGACCCGGGCACGCGCCTCTAGATAACGGCTGATCGCGGCGTTGAGCTCGCCGCCGAGGATGAAGATGGCCGAGACGATGTAGAGGAAGACCACCGCGATCATGATCGAGGCGAGGCCGGCATAGGTCGTCACGTAGGACGAGAAGTGGTCGAGATAGGTGGCGAAGACAGTCGAGCCGACAAGCCATCCGGACAGCGTGAAGATGATGCCCGGGACGATCGACACCAGGCGGCGCTTGCCCGCCGGCAACNCCACCGCGATCATGATCGAGGCGAGTCCGGCATAGGTCGTCACATAGGACGAGAAATGGTCGAGATAGGTGGCGAACATGGTCGAGCCGATAAGCCATGCGGCTAGTGTGAAGATGATGCCGGGTATCAGCGAGACGAAACGGCGCTTGCCGGCCGGCAGCCAGTAATGGACGGCAAACAGTCCGCCGATGATGACGGTTGAGGCGATGACGTACCGCCATAGCGTGATCGTGCCCGTATAGGGTTTGATCCATTCGAAATGGGCTTCCGCCAGCCGCGCCAGCAACGGCGCGAACACCAGCAGCACGCTTATCGCCAGGAAGCCGGCGGTAGCGATCAGCACGAAGAAGATGCTTTGCACCCGGCGATAGATGATGCCGCGCGTTTCCGTGACCCGATAGGCGCGGTTGAGCGAGGTGCGCAGCGCCTCGATGCCGTTGGAGGCAAAGTAGGCGGCAAGCAGCACGCCATAAGTCAACAGATCGCTGCGCCTGACGGTCAGCACGTTCAGCACCTCGTGCGCGATCGGCTTGGCGATCTGGTCCGGCCAGGTGTCGAAAACCAGGTGCACGGCTGTGTCGGCAAAGGCCTGGGCGCCAAGGAAGCTGCCCAGCGTCGTGGCGAAGATCAGGAATGGAAACAGCGCCATCAGCGAGGTGATCGCCAGATGGCTGGCCATCGCCCAACCGTCATCGGTGTTGAAGTGGCCGAGCGCGTCGTAGAGCACGCGGCGCAGGGCGACAATATTCCGCAGCAAGGACGCGCGCTCCCCTCGATTGTCTCGACGCCGCGAATATGGGAAATGAATGCCGCAAATGGCAACCCTTCGTCAAACCCCGAATTCTCCTGCGGCAGAGTTGCGCACCATCATCGTCACCGGCGCGTCTTCCGGCATAGGCGCCTATTGCACCCGTGCATTGAAGGCTGAGGGCTGGCGGGTGTTCGCGACGGCGCGCAAGCCGGAGGACATCGCTGCCCTCGAAGCCGACGGCATCGAGGCTTTTTACCTCGACTATAGCGAACCGGACTCCATAGCCGCCCTGGTGACGGCGGTGCTCGAACGCACCGGCGGCAGGCTCGACGCGCTGTTCAACAACGGCGCCTATGCGCAGGCAGGCGCCGTCGAGGATTTGCCCGTTGCGGCGCTCAGGGAGCAGTTCGAGGCCAATTTCTTCGGCTGGCACGACCTGACCCGCCGCCTGGTTCCGGTGATGCGACGCCAGGGCCACGGTCGCCTCGTCCACTGCTCGTCGATCCTGGGTCTCGTGCCTGTGCGCTTCCGCGGCGCCTATTCGGCCTCCAAGCATGCCTTGGAGGCCTTGATGCTCTGCCAGCGCCAGGAACTGGCCGGCAGCGGCATCCATGTCTCGCTGATCGAGCCGGGACCGGTGAAATCGAAGATCGCCAGCAATGGCCTGCCGTGGTTCCTCAGGAACATCGACCATGAGAATTCCACGCATCGCGCCGACTATGCCGCACAGCTGGAGCGCATGCGCGCCGGCGGCAGCCAAGCGGCGCGGAAGCCCGGACCCGAAGTGGTCCACAAGGTGCTTCGCCATGCACTTCTGTCGCGGCGCCCACGCCCGCACTATGTGGTAACAATGTCGGCCAGGATCGGTGCCGTGCTCAAACGCATCCTGCCGGCCTCGATGCTCCACCGCCTGCTCGCCAAGCGCGCCTGAACAAGCAAAGAACTGGAAACGCAAAAATGGCCACTGCCTTCAATATCCTTGCCATTCTGGTCATGGCCGCCGTCGTGGTCGTGCTGATCAGGGGCCTCATCAACATGATGCGCGGCGGCTCCGGTGTGACCTCCAACAAGCTGATGCAGGCCCGTGTTCTGCTGCAGGCCGTGGCGCTGGCACTGATCCTGCTGGCCGTGTATTTCACCCGCAAGTGAGGCTTTTCGGGAGGCGATGTGGTCAAGCTCAACAAGATCTACACCCGCACCGGCGATGATGGCACCACGGGCCTCGGCACTGGTGAGCGGCGGCTGAAATCCGATCTCAGGGTGGACGCCTACGGCACGGTCGACGAAGCCAATGCCTGCATCGGCATGGCTCGAGTGCATACCGCCCAGAGCTACCAGGCGATCGACGCCATGCTCTCGCGCATCCAGAACGATCTCTTCGACCTCGGCGCCGATCTCGCGGTGCCTGATGACGGCAAGCCGCTTGGCTACGAGCCGTTGCGCATCGTTGCCACGCAGACCGACCGTGTCGAGCACGACATCGACGTCCTCAACAAGAAGCTCCAGCCGCTGAAATCCTTCGTGCTGAACGGCGGCACGCCGGCAGCGGCGGCACTTCATCTCGCCCGCACGGTGGCGCGGCGCGCCGAGCGGCTGATGGTCGCCCTGGCTCAGGACCCGGCCGAACACGTCAACCGCGAAGGGCTGAAATTTATCAACCGCGTCTCGGATTTCCTGTTTGTCGCCGCCCGGGCGGTCAATGACAACGGAAATGCCGACGTGCTATGGGTTCCCGGCAAGAACCGCTGAACGGACCAGAGGCGGGAGGGGGCCGGCGACCGATGTTCATCCCGCTTTACGACACCAACAGGCTGCGCCACATCAGGCTGCAATATGTGACGATCGGGCTGATTGTCGCAAACGCCGTGGTCTATTGCGCCACGGCGCTCGGCGGCGAGAACTTCACCAATGCCGCCGTGCTTGGCCTCGGCTTCATCCCCTCCGTCGTTCACGACACGGCCGAACTTGACCCCCGCTTTGTCATCATCCCCGAGAGCCTGAGCTATCTCACCTATTCCTTCCTGCATGCCGATATTTTCCATCTCGGCGGCAACATGCTGTTCCTTTGGGTGTTCGGCGACAATGTCGAGGACGCGCTCGGTCACATCCGCTACCTGATCTTCTATCTGCTGTGCGCCATCGCCGGTGCCGCCTTCCAGGGGCTGGTCGCCTGGGATTCGCAGGCGCCGCTGATCGGCGCGTCGGGCGCTATCGCCGGCGTGGTCGTCGCCTACCTGATCCTCTATCCCAGGGTGAAGGTGTGGGTGCTTGCCTTCGCCCGCATTCCTTTGCGCATTCCAGCCTTTATCCCGCTCATCCTGTGGGTGCTGTTCCAGATCGTCATGTTCGCGGCCGGCGGCGAGGATCAGATATCCTGGGCCTGCCACATCGGCGGCATCATTGCCGGCGCGGTTCTGGTGCTGGTCCTGCGCAGCCGCGGCGTGCCGCTGTTTGCCCCTGCCGACGAGGATGCCGTGCTACCGACGGCTGAACAGCCGCCGGCGGTCGGCGAACCAGCGGCGCCCCAAACGGCCGCCACCACGGCGCGCTGGGGACGTGGAAACCCATCTGGCCCAAACTGAACCGATTTGAGCGGCTTTCAGCGTATTGACGGCAGGGGTTGCCACAATTACGGAAACGTCTCCACTGCGGCCCAAGGCGTTCAGGAGCAGCCCAGGGCGGGCAAAGACCAGAATTTCCATCCGGCCAGAATTCCGTCTGGCCGGAATTCAGTCAGGAATGTCGGCTTTCGACAACTCAGAAGGGGCGCAGGCTGCTATAGCGCGCCCAACTAGCGTGAAGAGGTGACAGGCAAATGAAGATCCTTGTGCCCGTGAAGCGGGTTGTGGACGCGAACGTCAAGGTGCGCGTGAAGGCTGATGGCTCGGCGGTGGAACTGGCCAACGTCAAGATGGCGATGAACCCGTTCGACGAGATCGCGGTCGAGGAAGCGATCCGGATCAAGGAAGCCGGCAAGGCCGAAGAGATCATCGTCGTTTCGATCGGCCCGCAGCAGGCGCAGGAAACCTTGCGCACCGCGCTCGCCATGGGCGCCGACCGTGCCATCCTGGTCAAGACCGACGAGCAGACCGAGCCGCTCGGCGTCGCCAAGGTGCTGAAGGGCGTGGTCGAGGCGGAACAGCCCGGCCTTGTCATTCTCGGCAAGCAGGCGATCGACGACGATTCCAACCAGACCGGCCAGATGCTGGCTGCCCTGCTTGGCTGGGCGCAGGGCACTTTCGCCTCCAAGCTCGTGCTCGAGGGCGATCATGCCAGGGTGACGCGCGAAGTCGACGGCGGCCTGCAGACTGTGGAGTTGAAGATGCCGGTGATCGTCACCGCCGACCTTCGCCTCAACCAGCCGCGTTATGCCTCATTGCCCAACATCATGAAGGCCAAGAAGAAGCAGCTCGACGAGAAGAGCCCGGCCGATTACGGCGCCGACGTCAAGCCACGCCTCAAGGTCATCATGACCGAGGAGCCGAGCGGCCGCAAGGCGGGTGTCAAGGTCAAGAGCGTCGCCGAACTCGTCGACAAGCTCAAGAACGAAGCCGGCGTGCTCTGAGATCGGAAGGAACAGACAAAATGGCAATTCTCCTCATCGCTGAACACGACAACGCCACCCTTTCCGACCAGACCGCCAAGGCGCTTTCGGCCGCCCTGCAGATCGGCTCGGACGTTCATGTTCTGGTGGCCGGCAAAGGCGCCAAGGCTGCCGCCGACGCAGCCGCGAAACTGAAGGGTGTGAGCAAGGTGCTGCTCGCCGAAGCCGACGAACTCGCCGAGCGTCTGGCTGAGCCGACGGCGGCGCTTGTCGTCTCGCTGGCTGGCGCCTACGACACGGTCATCGCGCCCGCGACGTCGGCCGGCAAGAACATCGCGCCGCGCGTGGCGGCCCTGCTCGATGTCGCGCAGGTCTCCGAGATCATCGAAGTGGTCTCGCCCGATACCTTCAAGCGGCCGATCTATGCCGGCAACGCCATCCAGACGGTGCAGTCGAGCGACGCCAAGAAGGTGATCACCGTTCGCACCGCGTCCTTCCAGGCCGCGCCCGAGGGCGGCGCGGCTTCGGTCGAGACGGTCAATGCGGCGGCCAATCCCGGCCTGTCCACCTTCGTCGAGAACAAGCTGTCGGAGACTGACCGTCCGGAGTTGACCTCGGCCAAGATCATCATCTCGGGCGGCCGCGCGCTCGGTTCCTCGGAGAAATTCCAGGAAGTCATCCTGCCGGTCGCCGACAAGCTCGGTGCCGCCGTCGGCGCCTCCCGCGCCGCCGTCGATGCCGGCTACGCGCCGAACGACTGGCAGGTCGGGCAGACCGGCAAAGTCGTCGCCCCCGATCTCTACATCGCGGTCGGCATATCGGGCGCCATCCAACACCTTGCCGGCATGAAGGATTCCAAGGTCATCGTCGCCATCAACAAAGACGAGGAAGCGCCGATCTTCCAGGTTGCCGACTACGGCCTCGTCGGCGACCTCTTCGTCATCCTGCCGGAGTTGCAGAAGGCGCTTTGACGCTTCCGCGCAACCGTACTAAATTGCGAGGGGTGGGGTAGACGAAGTCGCCCCACCCTTTTAGTTTGCACCGCACAATAAGCACGCCACAAAGGCTGAGAGCAATTCCAGCAGCAGTGCGCAGGGTTTTGCGCCGGGAATTGCGGGAACAAAGAGATGGGGCGGTTCGCTATTCCAGCGAAAAACGCTCCGGACGGGATCGGGTAATGAGCAAGATCGAGACGATCGGCATCATTGGTGCGGGCCAGATGGGCGGCGGCATCGCCCACGTCTCCGCGCTTTCGGGCTATAAGGTGCTGATCTACGATATATCGCCCGACCGCATCGAGAAGGGCATTGCCACCATCAGCGGCAACATGGCCCGTCAGGTGGGGTCCGGCAAGCTCGACGAGAAGCTGCGCAATCAGGCCATGGCACGCATCGCGTCGGCACCGACGATGGCCGATCTCGCCGGCGCCGATCTGGTGATCGAAGCGGCGACCGAGGACGAGACCGTCAAGCGCAAGATTTATGCGCAGCTCTGTCCGCAGCTCAATCCCGAAGCGATCCTGGCGACCAACACCTCGTCGATTTCGATCACACGGCTGGCTGCGCAGACCGACCGGCCGGAGCGGTTCATCGGCATACATTTCATGAACCCGGTACCGCTGATGAAGCTGGTCGAACTGGTGCGCGGCATCGCCACCGAGGACCAGACCTTCGAGGCGGCCAAGACCTATGTGAAGCAGCTCGACAAGACGATCACCGTCTCGGAGGATTTTCCGGCCTTCATCGTCAACCGCATCCTTTTGCCGATGATCAACGAGGCGATCTACACGCTCTATGAGGGCGTCGGCTCGGTCGATGCTATCGACACCGCCATGCGGCTCGGCGCCAACCATCCCATGGGACCGCTGCAGCTTGCCGATTTCATCGGCCTGGATACCTGCCTGTCGATCATGCAGGTGCTGCATGACGGCCTGTCGGACTCGAAGTACCGGCCTTGTCCGCTGCTGGTCAAATATGTCGAGGCCGGCTGGCTCGGTCGCAAGACCGGGCGCGGCTTCTACGATTATCGCGGCGAGCATCCCGTTCCGACGCGCTGACGTGATTGCCACTCACGAGGCCGCGGCGAGTGGCGTGGGCGGTTCTGACCTGTCGTCGTCGCTGACCTTGCCGTCCGGCGCCACCGAAACGCATCCGCGGCCGGCGGCCTTGGCCGCATAGCAAGCGGTGTCGGCCCTTGCGATGATCTCGTCGACTTCGCCGCAATTGGCGCGGATCGCGGTCAACCCGATGCTGGCGCCGATCCCGTGCGGCCGGCCATCCCATGTGAAGTTCAGGCCGGTTATCGCATCGATGATGGAACGCGCCGCGATCCTCGCGCCGGTTGTGGAAGCCGATTTCAGGATCACGGCGAATTCGTCGCCACCCAGGCGCGCGACGATGTCTTCAGGACCAAGCACGCCGCGCACGGCGTCAGCGACACGCTTCAACAGGGCGTCTCCGGCAGCGTGACCTCCCGTGTCGTTGACCAGCTTGAAATGGTCGAGGTCGATGAACATGAACTGATGGCGGCCCCCAGCCGCGGTGCCGTCCTTGCGCGCCTGATCGACCATCCCCTCCATGGCACGGATGAAACTCGAGCGGTTGGCAAGGCCGGTCAGCGCATCATGCGCGGCGGCATGGGCAAGCTGTCGCTGCAGGGCACGCGCATCGGTGAAGTCCTGGAAGACGATCACCAGACCGCAGAATTCGGTGCGTTCGTTGAGGATCGGCGACACGACCTGACGGATGCTGCAGCGTGTGTCGTCGCGGCGGATGAGGACCGCGCGGCTGTTCTGGTCGGAGCGCGTCTCTTCGCCTGTGACCGGCCGCGTCATGCCGATCCTGTGGCCCGTCTCCTCGTCAACCGCCCAGTAGACATGGCTCAGCGTCTTGCCCAGCGCGTCGTCACTGGAAACGCCGGTCAATTTTTCGGCCACCGGGTTCATGAAGGTGACACGGTTCGCGGCGTCGGTGCAGATGACGGCATCGCCGATGGATTGCAGCGTCACCCTCAGCCGCTCCTTCTCGTCGGCCAGCATCGCCGCCGAGACGATGAGCCGTTCTTCGGCCTGCTTTCGCCGGGTGATGTCCATCAAGCTGCCGATCGCTCTGACCAGTTGTCCGTCCGCATCGCGCTCGATGGCCTTGCCACGGTCGAGGATCCAGATCCAGTGGCCGTCCTTGTGGCGCATGCGGAACTCGGCTTCGAAAAACTCCGTCTCGCCGGCGAGATGGGCGCGATCGGCCTCCGCGACCGTGGCGCGATCGTCCGGATGGATCATCGTCAGCCAGCGATCGGGGTCGCCATCGAGCTCGCCATCCCCGTAGCCCAGCATCTTGACCCAGGCGGAAGAATAGGTGGTGCCCCCCTTGCGCATGTCGAAATCCCAGACACCTTGACCGGCGCCGGCCAGCGCGAAGTTCCAGCGCGTTTCCGCCTCTGTGATGCGCGCCTCGGCCTGTTTGCGCGCGTCGATGTCCTCGATCTGCGAGACGAGATAGAGCGGCCGGCCGCTTTTCTCGTCGCGAATGACCGAGCCGGCAAGATGAGCCCAGACGGGTGTGCCGTCCTTCTTGAGATAACGCTTCTCGAAGTGGAAGGCATCGACGGTACCCGCCTTCAGGCCGGCCATCGTTTCGCTTCCGATCTGCACATCGTCGGGATGCGTGAGCTGGAAGAAGGTCAGCGCCTCGATCTCCTCGCGGCTGTAGCCAAGCATGGCGGCAAAGGCCGGATTGGTCTGGAGAATACGCCCGTCGAGACCGACGATAGCGATGCCGATCGCCGAGTCCTCCATGGCCCGGCGGAACCGCTGCTCGCTGTCCGTGATCTGTCGTCGATCCTCCGAGATTCGACCGATGAACAGATAGGCCGCGAAAAGCGCGCAGACCGTCACCGCGACCGATATTTGGAGGCAAAGTCTGAGTGCTTGCGCGCCAAGGTCCAGCCCGGACAGCACAAGCGCGGCGGCCACTACGGCCAGACCGGCCACAAGCAGCGCCAGAGCTGCATGCTTGTGCGGTCCCGGCCCGATGATACCTCGCAATGTCACGATCCGTGCCACCCCCGTGGGCAATCGCTTTTTCCCGTTAAAACCCTGAAGGATCGATTTTAAGGAAAGGTTGCGCCTGGGGCGTTGGCGACATGGAAACCCGGCAAACAATTGCCGGCATGATTAAGGATCGGTATTCACGGTGCAGGCGTGGGTATCGTGCTACCAGCGCACGAAAAACCGCCCGCCGAGCGCGCCAAGCAAAGCGAGAGCCGCGATGGCGATCGTGTACCAGGTGGCAACGAAAAGCGGCGAATCGTCGAAGCAGTGAGCCGCGTAGAAAGTCGCCGCCAGGCCGCCGGCAAGCAGCCCCGCGACCGCGCCGGCAAGCACCGGCCGTGTCGGCGCGCCATAGCGCAGCATCCACAGGAAGATGGCCAGCGGGCCGATGCCGATCAGTGGGATGAAGCCCATGCAGATCATCATGTTCGAGCCGATCAAGCGCGTGCTCCACAGGGCCTGCGGCACCATGAAGAGCTCCAGCACCACGGCCACCGCGACCAGCAGCGGCGCGGCGATCATCGCCGCCATTGCCCGGCCTGTCGCCGCACCCGGCGTCGACAGGGCACGGATCAGGGCAAAGGCGCTGATGGCGAGCACGATGGTGAAAACGAATTTGGACAGGAAACGCATCGTGTGCGCGGCCACCATGAAGTCGGGGCGCGGCCCGATCGTCATCATGAAAACAGCGGCCGCGAGGACGGCGGCCGCAACAGCCGCCAGCCACCAGGCCGATCGCAGCGGCATCGCCTTGCTGCGGGCATCGGCGTCGAGCGCCTTGATGAGATCGTCGGTCTTCATGTCATTCCCGCCCGAACCGCCCCTGCCCGAATCGCCTGGCTATGGCGGTAAGTCCCCGGTGCAGCGACACCCGCACCGCAGTCTCGCTGATGCCGAACTTCGCCGCCGTCTCGCCGATCGAGCGGCCCTCCACGGATACGGCTGAAACCACGGAACGCTGTGCCGGCGGCAGCCCGTCGAGCGCCCGGTTGATGTCGCGCTCGCTGACGGTTTCCGTTTCGGGCTCCGCGAACGTCTCGGCGATGTCGTCGACATCGATCTCTATGCGCCGTCCGCGCCGCCGGAACGCATCGATCAGCTTGAAACGGGCAATCGCATAGACCCAGGGCAGCACCGGCGCGTCCTGGCGCCAGGTGTGCCGTTTCACATGAATGGCCAGCAAGGTTTCCTGCACGACATCCTCGGGATCGACCCCGCCCTGCACGATCTTGCGCCTGACGAAACCGCGAACCAGCGCGGCAATCCGGTGCAGAAAGTCGGCATAGGCCTTTTCATCCCCCGCGATCGCGGCCCGCATCAGCCGGGAAAGCTCGGCCTCGTCCTTGCCGCTCACAAGAGTTCACTCCCCGATCTTCGCGCCTCGGCACTGATTTGTTACGTGGCCGGTGAAATAATGTCCAAGCCAAACTACGGGCAAATCACGAAACTTTGCGGGATGGCCCGCTAATTTCCCTGACGGGTTCCCTGGTTTCCAGCCCCATGCGTGAGGAGCGGCGTGGGACCAACCTTGGATTGACGTAAGGTAAACCCTTCTGTAGCGTCAAAGGATCGGAGGGCGGCCGAAATGGATTTCATTGAACGCATTTTTGGATTTTCTCCCGACAATGGCTCGGGAACTGTCGAGAGCAGCCTTGTCATTGCTGCCATAGTCCTTGTCGCCGCCGTCTACTTCTACAGAAGACAGGGATCACTGAAGAAATAGCCTCTGGACAACCGGCGGAGACAGGTCCGCCAGGAAAACATTACCGTTGCGTCCTCTCAGCGTGGGGAACACGACATGGCAGGATCTCTGGTCAACCACATCAGAACCGCGGCCTTGCTGTTGTTTGCCGCCGAATTCTGGAAGCGTCTGGCCGCCGGGCTGAAGGTGCTGTTTGCCACGATATGCAGGCTGCTGTGCCGGCTGGCCAAGGGCCAGCGGCTGCCCAGCCCGGCGCAGAACGATTGCTGCATCCAGCTACCACCCGACATCTACAAGCGCGCCGATCCTCTTCTCTATGCCCAGTACTATCTGATGGGGCAGGGCCTCGCGGTCACCTGGGACAATCCCGATATCGACATTTTCGACGGCACCTTGCCGGTCACCGGCGCGCTTCAGCCAGCACATACATATCGCGTTCGCGTGCGTGTCTGGAACGGCTCCTATGACGCCCCAGCGGTGGGCGTCGGGGTCGCACTGTCCTACCTGTCATTCGGCGCCCAGACCATTTCCCGTCCGATCGCCAACGTCGCCATCAATCTCGGAGCCAAGGGCACGATCGATTGCCCTGCCTATGCCGAGTTCAGTTGGACCACGCCCGCCACCGGCGGCCACTACTGCCTGCAGGCACAGCTTTCCTGGGGCGATGACGCCAACCCCAGCAACAACCTTGGCCAGAAGAACGTCAACATTGCCGAGATGCGCTCACCGGCGAAGTTCGTCTTCAGCGTGCGCAACGAAGCCTCGGTCGTCCGGCGTTTCCAGATCGAGGCGGACTGCTACGCTCTACCGAAGCTGCGGCCATGTGTCCCGCCACGCGGCCAAGGTCGAGACGAGCGGACGGACACCCCACAGCCGCGGCTCGCCGAGAGCAAGGCGCGCTGGGCCAAGGCCCTCGAGGAACAGGCGTATGGCCGGTTTCCCGTGCCGGACGACTGGTTGGTCAGGATCGTCCCAAGAACGCTTTTACTGCAGCCGCGCCAGCTGACCGAGATCGCCGTCGAGATCGAACCGAAGGACTCCGCCTTCCGCGGCTCAAAGACCTTCAACGTCCACGTCTTCACGGTCGGCGAGAGCGGATCGCGCACCATGACCGGCGGCGTGACGCTCACCGCCACGAAAGGCTGAGGCTGCTCCGATGGCCTACAAGCACTATACGAGCTGCTTTCTCTATCCGGCCGGTGGCAAGCCCTACAACGAGGACGATCGGCTGGCTTTCCTCGCCGGCCAGGCGCTGCAGATCATCGTGATCACCGGGCTGGCGGCTGCCTTCGGCCTGCTGCTGGGGCCGGTCGGTGCGGCACTTGCCGCGGTCATCGCATTTCTGGCGTCCGCCACTGCCACGATCGACAAGGCGGCGGGGGAATGGCTCAACCATCGCCTGGTCTGCCTCGACAAGGACAATCCGAAATGCGCCGTCGGCATCGTGTCTTACAATCCGTTCCGCAGCGATCTCGGCGCCTTCGACAACGACCAGTATTTCGACGTCATACTGATGCCGCATCCGACGACCGAAATCCTCAATGCGGAAACAAATGAGGCGGCCTTGGCGGCGGCCAATCGCTACAATGCCGACGGCACCGTCGTGGCGGAATTCGCCGCCAGCGTCGCGGCCCATCCGGCCAACGATATTCTCAATGACGGCTTTCAGGGTCATGAGCTGCTGTTGCCGCGCGATGACCTGAAGACGGATCTGGGCTACGCACCCGCCGACGATCATGCCCGCTGGGGCCTGCACTGCGAGGCCGAGGGCGACTTCTGGATCAAGATGCGCCAATGGGCACCGGCCATCGTCATCCTGCTGACGGCGGCCCTGGTCGTCACGGCGGCCGCGGCGGCGGCCGGCGCCAGTATCGGCGCGGCTGTCGGCTGCGCCATAGGATCGTTCTTCCTGGGTGCGCTGGGCTGTGCCATCGGCTCGTTCCTGGGAGGATTGCTCGGAGCGGCCATTGGCGGCGCCATCGGCGGAGCGGCGTCCTATTTCGGCGGGGTCAAGCCGGTCCTTCAGGGGTTGTTCAACTGGAGCCCCGGCAATGTCGAGGACGCCAATGTCGGCGACAAGGCGCTCGGCCCCATCAGAATGGGCGACCATGTCGCCGTTCTCGGCGAACATGTCTATGACGGCTATCACAAGGGCTGGCACGAGTTTCATCCGCTGATGGCGGTGGTCAAATTCGATGTGGCCGCCGGTGCCGACGCGAAACATTATCTACAGTGGGATCCGAACTTTGCCGACACGGGCACCGTTCCGCCCAAACCGCCGGGCGAGACCACCGACCTCACCGCGCAGGATATGCGTGACGGGCTTGGCAGCGCGGCGTTCCGGTCGCGCGGCGACAATCTGCGCAGAACCTGGTGCGCCATGCTGAACGAAGCGTTCGATCCCGAGACCAAACGAACGCAGCAGGGGCTGGACCAGCGCTGGACCATTCATCCGATGGTCGATGGCTGCATCCCGCAGGAGCAGCCACCAGCCCCGCATATCGGGTGATGCCATCGGCCTCCGACACGCGAAACCGTGATGATGCCAATCGTCTTTCAATCTTGACTAGTTCATTCATGAATTGTACTCGGACGCACCCCAGTGCGGGACAACCCGAGGAGTACCTTATGAAATCCCCCCTTCTTGCCCTTGCCAGCGTAGCCGCGCTTGCAATCAGCCTCGCCGCTGGTCCGGCGACGGCCGAAGATGCCGGCATCGTCGTCTATAACGCCCAGCATGAAAGCCTGGCGAAGGAATGGGCGGAAGGGTTCACCAAGGAAACGGGGATAAAGGTCACCTTGCGCAACGGCGGTGACAGCGACTTCTCCAACCAGATCGTCGCCGAAGGCGCCGCCTCGCCCGCCGACGTGTTCCTGACGGAAAATTCGCCGGCCATGGTGCTGGTCGAGAATGCCGGCCTGTTCGCGCCGGTCGCCACCGATACGCTGGCTCAAGTCCCGCAAGACTATCAGGCCACTAGCGGCAAATGGGTGGGCGTGGCCGCGCGCAGCACCGTGTTTGTCTACAACACCACCAAGCTCAAGGCAGACCAGCTGCCCAAGTCGATGCTCGATCTCGCCGACCCGAGCTGGAAGGGCCGCTGGGCGGCTTCGCCTTCCGGCGCCGATTTCCAGGCCATTGTTAGCGCTTTGCTGCAGCTCAAGGGCGAGCCCGCCACGGCCGACTGGCTGAAGGCGATGAAGGAGAACTTCACCGCCTACAAGGGCAACAGCACCGTGATGAAGGCGGTCAATGCCGGTGAGATCGAAGCCGGCGTGATCTACCACTACTACTACTTTGGCGATCAGGCCAAGACCGGCGAAAATTCCAAGAATGTCGCGCTGCACTATTTCAAGAACCAGGATCCGGGCGCTTTCGTCTCGGTTTCCGGCGGCGGCGTGCTGGCCTCGAGCAAGCATCCCAAGGAAGCCCAGGCCTTCCTGAAATGGGTGACCGGCAAGGGCGGCCAGGATGTGCTGAAGAACGGAAGCTCCTTCGAATACGCGGTCGGCAAGGGCGCGCAGTCCAATCCGAAGCTGGTGCCACTGGCCGACCTGCAGGCGCCGAAGGTCGATGCCACGACGCTGAACTCCAAGAAGGTCACCGATCTGATGACGGCAGCCGGCTTGCTTTAGTTGCCGTTCTTCCTAATAAGGACGTCAGATCGTGCTCCCGCGGGAATTCACCTTTCGCGGGAGCGTTTTGTTTCGAGATGCATTCGTCCATGACGACACGCTTCGTTCCTGACCGCTACCGTGGTCCCATGATTGCCGCTGCCGCGTCGCAACGGTATGGCGCCTGAACGGATGCAGTCCGCGGTCGATCTCGCGCGTCCCGGCCTGCGGCCCAAGATGCGTGGACGGGCGCAGCGGCGGGCGGCGCCCTGGCTTGTCGCCGCCGCCATATTTGTCTCCCTGCTGGCGCTGCTGCCGCTCGCTTTCATCTTCTGGATCGCGGTGCAGACCGGCTGGGAGACGGTCTCGGCACTGGTCTTTCGGCCGCGTGTCGGCGAACTGCTGGTCAACACCGGCCTGCTGGTGCTGCTGGCGGTGCCGATCGCCATCACCTTGTCGGTGACGCTGGCCTGGCTGACGGAACGCAGCAACCTGCCCGGTGCCCGGCTCTGGTCCTGGCTCTGCGTGGCGCCGCTCGCCATCCCCGCTTTCGTGCACTCCTATGCCTGGATCTCCCTGGTGCCCGGGCTGCACGGCCTGTGGGCTGGCGTGCTGGTTTCCGTCATCGCCTATTTCCCTTTCCTCTATTTGCCGGTGTCGGCGGCCCTGCGCCGTCTCGATCCCGCTCTCGAGGACGCGGCCGCGGCACTTGGCCATGGACCCTGGCGCGTGTTCTGGCGCGTCGTGCTGCCGCAGCTCAGGCTCGCAATATGCGGCGGCTCGCTGCTGGTCGGGCTGCATCTGCTGGCCGAATATGGCCTCTATGTCTTCATCCGCTTCGACACCTTCACGACCGCGATTGTCGATCAGTTCCAGTCGACCTTCAACGGCCCGGCCGCCAGCATGCTGGCCGGCGTGCTGGTGACCTGCTGCTTCGTGCTGCTCGGCCTCGAAGTGCTGGTCCGCGGCGAGGAGCGTTATGCCCGTGTCGGCTCGGGTGCCGCGCGATACCAGCAACGAATGAGCCTAGGCCGCGCCACTCTGCCCAGCTTACTGCTGCTCGCCGTCACCACATTGCTGGCGCTTGGCGTTCCGTTCGTGACCATCGGGCGCTGGCTCGCCGCCGGCGGCGCCGAGGTTTGGCGCTTCGACGAGATCGGCCTTGCACTCGGTCAGACGCTGTTCCTGTCGTTCGCCGGGGCGCTGCTTGCCACTGTGGCGGCCATGCCGATGGCCTGGATCTCTATCCGCGCGCCAGGTCCGTTGCAGCGCCTGCTCGAGGGATGCAATTATATCGTCGGTTCGCTGCCGGGCGTCGTCATCGCGCTTGCACTGGTCACCATCACGGTGCGCATCGCACTGCCGCTCTACCAGACCCTGTTCACCATCCTGGTCGCCTATGCACTGATGTTCCTGCCGCGCTCGCTGGTCAGCCTGCGTGCATCGATTGCGCAAGCGCCGGTCGAGCTCGAACGGGCTGCGTCCAGCCTCGGCCGTCGGCCGCTCAATGCGCTGTGGTCGACGACAATCCGCCTGTCGGCGCCCGGTGCGGCGGCCGGCATGGCGCTGGTGGCGCTCGGCATCATGAACGAACTGACCGCGACCCAGATGCTGGCGCCGAACGGCACCCGCACACTGGCCATGGCGTTCTGGTCCTACAGCAGCGAGATCGATTACGCCTCGGCGGCTCCTTACGCCTTCATCATGGTGGCCATGTCGCTGCCCCTGACCTGGCTGCTCTACGTCCAGTCGAAGCGGATGGCCGGACGATGAGCTTTCTCGAACTCGGCAATCTGCACAAGCACTACGGCGCGGTCGCCGCACTGGCCGGTGTCAACCTGAACGTCGCCAGCGGCAGCCGCACGGCGATCGTGGGACCTTCCGGCTGCGGCAAGACGACCTTGCTGCGGCTGATCGCCGGCTTCGAGGCGCCTGATCAGGGCAGCATCGTGCTCGACGGGCAGGTGCTGGCCAATGGCGGCGCCGCTGTCCCGGCGCATCGCCGCGGTATTGGCGTGGTGGCGCAGGACGGCGCCCTGTTCCCGCACCTGACCATCTCTGACAATATCGGCTTCGGCATGGCACGGGACGACGACAGGCGCGCAGAACGCATCGTCGAACTTGCCTACATCGTGGGACTCGACAAGGCGATCCTCAAACGCCGCCCGCACGAGCTCTCCGGCGGCCAGCAGCAGCGCGTGGCGCTGGCCCGCGCCATGGCTATGAAGCCGCGGCTGATGCTGCTCGACGAGCCGTTCTCGGCACTCGACACCGGCCTGCGCGCCTCGATGCGCAAGGCGGTGGCCGAACTTCTGGAGGCGGCCGGCATCACCACCATCCTGGTGACGCACGATCAGGCCGAGGCACTCTCCTTCGCCAGCCAGGTGGCGGTAATGCGCGATGGGAAATTTTCCCAGATCGGCACGCCGCGCGAGCTCTATCTCAAGCCGAAGGACAGGATGATCGCCGAGTTCCTCGGCGATGCCATCATCCTTCCGGCGAGCATTTCAGGCGGCTTCGCCAGTTCGCCGCTGGGTCGCATCGCCGTCGACGCGCCGGACAGCCGCGATGTCGCCCGCATCATGCTGCGGCCGGAGCAGATCGGCCTGAAACGCACCTCGCGCGAGGGCATGTCGGGCACGTCGGACATGCCGTTCGGCGAGGTGACGGAATCGGAATTCGCCGGCTCGACATGCACGATCGCCGTGCGGCTCCTGAACAATTCCGATCCGCCCGACGCTGCGGCCATCGGCGGCACGCCGCTGATCCTGCGCAAATCCGGCATGGACGCGCCGGCGGTCGGCGAGATCGTGCGGCTGACCGTATCGGGCAAGGCGCACGTCTTCGCTTGAGCCCGACGCGCCGGTCATGGTTACCCGGCAGCAGCCTCTACGGCACCGATAGCGTGGTCAGGGCAGCGCGCGGATCGGCATAGCTCTGTGGCGCACCGGTCTCTGTCAGGTCGCCGGTAAAAGACGCAAAGCGCGGCGTCGGCGTGATGTGCATTGATGTGCGCAATGCAATGATCCCGCCGCTGGTGCAGGTCGGCCCCAAAGCGGCGCTCACCTTGCCGACCGGGATGCACGTCGGTGACCTGGATGACTTTCATGTACGTCTCTATGGCTGTGCGCGTGCTGGAAATCAAAGCGCTGGCTCTGGCACCGAAGCCTTGAAGACATCGAGACGGGTGCCTGTCTCCGACGAGAAGAAGTGCATGTCGTCCGGCGAGATCTTCAGGCCGACAGTGCTGCCGGGCTCGGGGTGAACGGCCTCCGAGGTCATCACCGAGAACGGCGCGCCGTCGAGGTCGACATAGATCACCCGCCCCGCGCCCAATTCCTCCACCAGGTCGACCGTGGCATCGAGCGCGCCGGCCGTGCCTGGTGCCACCAGCCGGACCGCTTCCGGCCGGATGCCCATCGCCACTTTCGTGCCGACCGGCAGGCCAGCGCGAGCCATCGCCAGGCGCCGGCTGCCGCCGAGCAGCGACAATCCGTCGAGTTCGACGGTGCCTCCGAGGATGTTCATGGCCGGCGCGCCGACGAAGGTGGCGACGAAGCGGCTGGCTGGGCGGGTGTAGATTTCACCTGGCGTGCCGACCTGTTCGACCCGTCCCCCATTCATCACCACCAGTCGGTCGGCCAAGGTCATGGCCTCGACCTGGTCGTGGGTGACGAAGACGGAGGTGGCATTCAGCCGGCGATGCAGCTTGCGGATCTCCGAGCGCATCTGCACGCGCAGCTTGGCGTCGAGATTGGACAGCGGCTCGTCGAACAGGAACACCTTCGGCTCGCGGATCATGGCGCGGCCCATGGCGACGCGTTGCCTCTGGCCACCCGAAAGCGCCATCGGCTTGCGGTCGAGCAGTTGCTCGAGTTCGAGCGTGCGGGCCACCGCCCGGATGCGCTGGTCGCGTTCGGCCGAGGGAACGCCGGCGACTTTCAGCGAATAGCCGATGTTCTGGGCCACGCTCATATGCGGATAAAGCGCGTAATTCTGGAACACCATGGCGCAGCCGCGCTCGCGCGGCTCGAGCTTGTTGACCACCGTGCCGTCGATGGCGATTGTGCCGTCGGAAATCTCTTCCAGCCCCGCGATCATCCTGAGCAGCGTGGACTTGCCGCAGCCGGACGGCCCGAGGATGACGACGAATTCGCCCGAGGCGAAGTCGAGATCGACGCCGTGCACGACCTGCGTCTTGGCATAGTTCTTCTTGACGCCGCGTATTGCGATGGAGGCCATCTTTTGTCTCCTTGTTACTTCTCGGTGGCGATCAGGCCGCGCACGAACCAGCGCTGCATGAGCACCACCACGATCAGCGGCGGCAGCATGACGATAAGCGTTCCGGCCATGGCGATGTTCCATTCCGGAATGCCGCCGACATTGGGGATAAGTTGCTTGAGCTCGGTGACGGCGGTCGCGTGCGACTGGTCGGTGGTGATGAGCAGCGGCCACAGATACTGGTTCCACGCCCACAGGAACATGATGGTGCCGAGCGCGGCCATGTTGTTGCGCGACAACGGCAGCAAGATATCGATGAAGAAGCGCAGCGCGCCGGCACCGTCCATGCGCGCCGCCTCGGTCAGTTCGTCCGGCACGGTCAGGAAGAACTGCCGGTAGAGGAAGGTGCCGGTGGCAGTGGCGATCAGCGGCAGGATCAGCCCGGTATAGGAATTGAGCAGGCCTAGGCTGAGCGAAACCTGCACGCCCGAGATCTTCTCGATCAGCCAGCTCAGCCCGGTAATGTCGAGGATGGTCTGGTAGGGCGACAGCACATTGGCGACCACCGCATAGGTCGGCACGATGCGCACTTCCAGCGGCAGCATCAACGTGACGAAGATCAGCCAAAAGATGAAGGTGCGGCCGGGATAGCGGAAATAGACGATCGAGAAGGCGGTCAGCGCCGAGATGATTACTTTGCCGGCCGCGACGCCGGCAGCCATGATGAAACTGTTGAGCAGCTTGGGACCAAGGTCGGCCGTCGTCCACGCCGTCTTGATGTTAGTCCAGAAATCGCTGCCCGGCAGCAGCGACATCGGCACGTCGTTGACATCCTTGAGGTTGTGCGACGCGGCCACGGCCACAACCACGAACGGCGCGATGCAAAGCACAAAGCCGGCAAACAGAATCACATGGGTGAAGAAGTTGAGGAACGGGGTGCGCTCGACCATATCAGTCTCACCTGTAGTGGACGCGCCGCTCGATGAAGCGGAACTGGAAAATGGTCAGCACGATGATCAGCAACATCAGGATGATGCTCTGCGCGGCGGCACCGGAGTAATCGAGGCCTTTGAAGCCGTCGGAATAGATCTTGTAGACCATCAGATTGGTGGCATTCGCCGGCCCACCGGACGTCATGATATCGACGATGCCGAAGGAATCCTGGAAGCTTTCCGTGATGTTGATGACAAGCAGGAAGAAGATGGTCGGCGTGATCAGCGGAAACTGGATATCCCAGAAGCGCCTCATGACACCAGAGCCGTCCATCGCGGCGGCTTCGATCAGGGAACGCGGGATGGCCTGGAACGCGGCAAGGAAGAAAATGAAGTTATAGCCGACATATTTCCAGGAGAAGGCGACGATAATCGAAGCCATGGCGTCTGCGCCGTCGAGGCCGGGATCCCAGAAGCCGGGCCAGACCTGGTTGACGACGGCCATGAAGCCGGCTTCGGGCGCCAGGATGAAGCGGAACGCCATCGCCAGCGCGGGTGCGGCGATACCGTAGGGCCAGATCAGCACCACGCGATAGAGACGCGAGCCGGCTAGCTGGCGGTCGGTGAGCGCGGCGAGCACGAGCGCGACGAACATCGCAAGCCCGGTGCTGATGCCAGCAAAGACAAGACTGGCAGTGATCGAGTTCCAGTAATCGGCGTTGGCTAGGATCGAGCGGAAATTGTCGAGACCGACCCAGATGTTGCCGCCGCCCCAGGGCTGCTGCAGCGTCAGCGACCAGTATACGGCCTGGCCGGCAGGCCAGTAGAAGAAGGTGAAGATCAGGACAAGTTGCGGCACCGCGAAAAGAATGCCGACTGTCCAACTGCCGAAAGTGACGCGTTTTTCCATCGGTCCGCCGTTGCCGCAGGGTGGTCAGCTTAAAGCAAGCGAAAGATTAATAACGAAATAGCCGCCCGTCGACCCAAGCATGATCCCGAAAGTGGAGACGGTTTTCGGGATCATGCTCAAACGGGTCGGCCGGCGGCCCGGAATTTCCCTGGATCAGGGCAGGGTTTTTCCCGGATAGGTCTTCTGGAAGCGGTCGAGGATGGCGTCGCCGTTCTTGACCAGCGTGTCGAGGCCTTCCTGCACGCTGACCTTGTTGGCGAAGATCGCCTGCATCTGGGTGCCGAACTCGGCGCGGATCTGGGTGAAATTGCCCAGGCGGATGCCGCGGGTGATTTCGGTCGGCTCGGAGGCGGTCAGGCTGGCGATCGCGACTTCGCGCCCCTTGTAAGGCGCCTTGTCGTAAAAGCCCTGGCCCTTCATGTAGTCGAAGCCCGACTTGGTCACCGGGATGTAACCGGTGTTGGTCGACCAGAACAGGGCGGTCTTCGGATCGTGGATGAAGTTGAGGAACGCGGCCGCGCCCTTGTATTCAGCATCCGACTTGCCGGAGAGAACCCACAGCGATGCGCCGCCGACGAGCGAGTTCTTGCGCTCCGTGCCGGCATAGACGGGCAGTTCGGCAACGTCCCAGTTCATGCCTTCCTTCTGCGTACGGCCAACCGTGCCGTGATCGCCGACCGAGGTCAGGATGACCTGGCAGGTACCGGTGGCAAAGGCCTGGACCATATCCTGGCCGAGATCCTTCGATTTGATCTTGATCAGGCCGGCGTCATACCATTTCTTGAGGTCGGTGACGTACTGCACGAATTTGGTCTTGTTGACTTCGAGACGGGCGTCGAGGCCGTCATAGCCATTGTTCTTGGTGGCGATCGGTTGGTTGTGCAGCGCCGAGAATTGCTCCATGAGCTGCCAGCTTTCATTGGCCGAGATGTTGATCGCCATCGGGCATTCATAGCCGGCGTCCTTCAACGCCTTGAGGTCGGCGCCGACGTCTTCCCAGGTCTTCGGCGCATCGCTCTTGCCGATCTTGGCGAAGGCGTCCTTGTTCCAGTACATCAGCGGGGTCGACGAATTGAACGGGAAGGACAGCATCTCGCCTTTCGACGTGGCGTAATAGCGGGCGATGCCGGGGAAATAATCGGCGTAGTCGATCTTGTAGCCGTTTTCTTCCATGAGCTTGTCGGCGGGCTTGTAGGCACCCGACAGCATCATGGTGGCGGTGCCGACGTCATAGACCTGAACGACGGCGGGCTGCTTGCCGGCGCGGAAGGCGGCAATGGTGTTCTGCAAGGTGGCGTCGTAATTGCCCTGGCTGGTGCAGACGACTTCATAGTCCTTCTGCGAGGCGTTGAAATTCTTGCACAGCGTGTCCACGACACGTGCGAGATCGCCCGAAAGGCCGAACCAGAAATCGAATTTTGCCGGTTCCGCGAAGGCAGGCATCGCCAGCGCGGTGCTCAGCACGCCTGCGACAAGGGCAGCAAAGCCCCGCTCGATGATCGTCATGATTTCTTCCCTCTTGAATGACTGTTGACAAGGGTCTTGCGCAAGTCCTTGCCCGCTCTCTTAGAGAAGGTATGTGACAGTCTGTTGTGGCCCTTGCGGGCCTGTACACAGCTGGTCTTTTCTCCCCTTCGGCGGCGACAGCGGCATGAAAACGTCACACCGGCGCCCTAGGTAGCTAGGGCGCCTGCCAAAGACGTAAAGACCGTCATTGTTATCCGGCAAAGGGATGATGAAATGCTGGTGAAGCGTTCGTGCAATGGCATCGACATGACGAAGCCGCTCGACGTTCCAGGCCACCACCTTCAATGCCTCGCCGACGCCGCCTGAAATAGCCGTTGCCTTCAATCGATACGGCTGACCTGGTCTGTGCTCTTGCGGTCAGCTTGCGCCGCAAAGGCACGCTATGGTTGCAGGCGGCTTTATCGATCCTTCAACAGCCAAGCATTAATCAGTCATATTTCTTTCTTTATTTCCTGCGGGCTAGGGGGAATAAGATGCTGACGATCTATAATTGCATCGTGAACCAGCACGATCTGAGGCTGGTTGCTCTGGCAGCGCTGATTTGTGGAATTTCCTGTTTTTCAGCCGTCAATCTTCTTCATCACATAGGCCGCTCGACGGATCGAAATCGGCTTGCCTGGCTGACGATCGCCTCCACCTCGACCGGCTTCGGCATTTGGGCCACGCACTTCATCGCCATGCTTGCCTTCACGCCGGGAATACCCAACGCCTATGATCCCGGACTTTCAGTACTCTCGCTCGCTGGTGCGGTGGCGGTGACGGCGGTTGGCATGTGGGTCGCCACCTTGCGCGACGAGCTTGATTATCATCTGGTCGGCGGTGCCGTTCTGGGCGGCGGTATCGCGGCCATGCACTACATCGGCATGGCGGCATTCGAGGTCGAGGGCCGGATCGAATGGAACCTGCTCCTCGTCGCCGTCTCCTTGCTGGTCGGCGTGACGCTCGCGGCGCTGGCTTTGCGGGTCGTCCTGCGTGGCTCGTCAATGCCTGCGACACTTGCCGGTGCGGTCTTGCTGACGCTGGCAATCTGCGGCCTGCACTTCATAGCCATGGCTGCCGTCTCGATCTTCCCGGATTCCTCGATAGCCATATCCGAACACACCGTCGCACCGACCTCGCAGGCCTTCGCCGCCGCTGCGGCCACTCTGGTGATCCTGGTGCTTTCGGCCTCCGCGCTGTGGATCGACCTGCGCTTCCGCCGCCAAAAGCTTGAGGTCGACCGCATGCACGGCTTGGCCAACGCCGCGGTGGAAGGCCTGATCGTTTGCGACGGCAATCGCATCGTCAGTGTCAACGACAGCATGGCCAGGCTGACCGGCATGGTCGCAACGACACTGAACGGAAGGGAACTTGGCGACCTCTTTGATGAGCGCACCGCATCCGACCTGATCAACTTCCAGGGACAGCCGTGGGAGGCGGAACTGAGCAATCGCGACGGGATGAGAATCCCTGTCGAACTGATCGCCAGAAGCATCGACTATTGCGGCAAGCCCCACAATGTCGTGGCCGTCCGCGACATTCGCGAACGCAAGAAGGCGGAGCAGGAAATCCTTCGCCTCGCTCATTTCGATCCGCTGACGGGGCTCGCCAACCGCCGTAGCTTTTCCAGCCGGCTTGATACCGAAATCGCGACCACGAGCCGAGACGCAAAACCCGGCAAGGGCGCGAGGGGCGGACATCTTGCGCTTCTGCTGCTCGACCTCGATCGCTTCAAGGAAGTGAACGATCTTTATGGGCATGGCGCCGGCGACGCGATGCTTCAGAAGGTGGCGAATTGCGTCTCCGGCGTTCTTCGCCACGGACAGATGCTGGCGCGCCTTGGAGGCGACGAATTCGCCATCATCGCCCCCAACCTGCCCGACCCGCAGGCGGCGAGCCGGATAGCCGACGCGGTGCTCGCCGCGATGCGCGAGGAGAACCGGCTCTNACCGGCTCTCGGCGGGTGGCGGGCTGGTATCGGGGAGCATCGGCATCGCGCTCTATCCGCTGGACGCGGAAGACCAAGCCAGCCTCATCAGTCATGCGGATACCGCGCTCTATCGCGCCAAGACCGAAGGCAGGGACACCTATCGCTATTTCGAGGCGTCGATGGGCGCCGAGGCTCGCGACAAGCGCGTCATGGAGCACGAACTGCGCCAGGCAGTCGCGCGCGACGAATTCTATCTCGTCTACCAGCCGCAGAAAGAGATCAGCAGCGGCAGGATGGTCGGCTTCGAAGCCTTGATCCGTTGGCGGCATCCCGAACGCGGCGATGTTCCCCCGTCCATATTCATTCCCCTGGCGGAGGACAGCGGCGCCATCGGCCAGATCGGAGATTGGGTGCTGACGGCAGCGTGCCAGGAGGCCGCCCGTTGGGAAAATCCCCTGACGGTGGCCGTCAACGTCTCCGCGGTGCAGTTGCACAATCCGAACTTCAGTCGAAAGGTGCACGAGACCTTGCTCAAGTCCGGTCTCGCGGCGGCCAGGCTGGAACTCGAAATCACCGAGACGGCGCTGGTGAAGGACATGCCGCGCGCGCTGGCGAGTTTGCGACAGGTCAAGGCGCTTGGCGTGCGTGTGGCCATGGATGATTTCGGAACCGGCTATTCCTCCCTCTCCAACCTTCGAGCCTTCCCTTTCGACAAGATCAAGATCGACGGTTCCTTCATCAAGTCCGTCGACACCAACGGCCAAGTTGCGGCGATCGTGCGCGCCGTGCTCGGGCTGGGGCGCGGCCTGGGCCTGCCGGTGCTGGCGGAGGGCGTCGAGACGCTCGGCGAGTTGAAGTTCCTCGACGCCGAGGCCTGTGAGATCGGCCAGGGCTATTATCTCGGCAAGCCGGCGCCGATCGAGGCGTTCGGGGACCTGACCGGCCACGGCAAGCGTGTTCGGGCGCGAGGCGCCGACCGCCAGGATGGCAGCCTCGTATTGCTCAAACCGAGCGTACGCTCGGCCTAGAGCTCTTTGTTTTTACGCAATTCCGGACGGAAAACCGTTACACACTTTTCCTGGAGTTGCTCCGGCTCACGACCCGAGCGCCGTCTCGACCAGCCGCTTTGCATCGGGCCCGGCCCATTCGGCCGGACCGTTCATGTGGGCGATCAGGCAGCCTTCGCCGTCGATCAGCATGGTGACGGGCAGGCCGAGCGCCAGACCGCGCGTCTTGAGGTCGTTGAACAGCGTCATCGTCGAATCGCGGTAGTAGCCGAGCGTGTGCACACCGGTATCGGCGAGAAACTTCTTCGGTTTCACGTCGTCGCCGGCATCGACGTTGACGGCGACGACCTGAAAGGCGGCGCTGCCTTTCTCCTTCTGCAGCGCATCGAGCGCCGGCATTTCGGCACGGCACGGCGCGCACCATGTCGCCCAGAGATTGAGCAGCACGGTCTTGCCGGCAAGGTCGGCAAGCGTCATCNGACGGCGACGACCTGAAAGGCGGCGCTGCCTTTCTCCTTCTGCAGCGCATCGAGCGCCGGCATTTCGGCACGGCAGGGCGCGCACCACGTGGCCCAGAGATTGAGCAGCACCGTCTTGCCGGCATGATCGGCGATCGTCATCGGCTTGCCGTCCGGACCGTTGAAGGCGAGGCTCCTCATTGACTGCGGCGGATCGGCCGGCAAAAGTGCCGCGACCTCGCCGGTGGCCGCGGCCGCGACCTTCTTGGCGCGATCGCTCTTGGCGGCGCAGGCGACATCGTCCTTGCTGTCGCCGGCGGCTGCTTGGGGCGCGGCGTTGTTGCCAGACCGGCTCTCGCTGACATATACCGCGACCGCGCCGGCCAGCGCTCCCGCCACCAGGGCGGCGAGGATCAGGCGCGGGGCCGGGAAAAATCTGTTTCCGTCTGCCATTTTCTCAAAACTGCTCCGAAGCACGGGTTATAGCCATGAGCGACAAGAAGACCAGCAACCAGATGTGGGGCGGACGATTTGCCTCGGGTCCGGCCGCGATCATGGAAGCGATCAACGCGTCGATCTCGTTCGACCGCAAACTCTACGCGCAGGACATAAGAGGCTCGATCGCCCATAGCGAGATGCTGGCGCAAACGGGCATTATTTCGGCGGCCGATCAAGAAAAAATCGCTCACGGTCTGAACACGATCCTGAAAGAGATCGAAGCCGGCAGCTTCGAGTTTTCGGCGCGGCTGGAAGACATCCACATGAATGTCGAGGCCCGCCTTGCCGATCTGATCGGTCCGGCGGCCGGCCGCCTGCACACCGCCCGTTCGCGCAACGATCAGGTGGCCGTCGATCTGAGGCTCTGGGTCAAGGACGAATGCCTTCGTGTCGCCGAGGCGTTGAAAGGCTTGATCATGGCCCTCCTGGCGCGAGCCGAGGAACATGCGGCGACCGTCATGCCGGGTTTCACCCACATGCAGGCGGCGCAGCCGGTCACTTTCGGCCATCATTGCATGGCCTATGTCGAGATGTTTTCGCGCGACCTGTCGCGCGTGCGCGACGCGATCGAACGGATGGACGAGAGCCCGCTCGGTGCCGCCGCCCTTGCCGGCACCAGCTTCCCGATCGACCGCCACCAGACCGCGAGCGCGCTCGGTTTCCGCGAGCCGATGCGCAATTCGCTGGACAGCGTCTCGGACCGCGATTTCGCGCTGGAGTTCCTTGCCATGGCGGCGATCTGCGCCACCCATCTGTCGCGGCTGGCCGAGGAGATCATCATCTGGTCGACGCCGCAATTCGGCTTCATCAGGCTGTCGGATAGTTTTTCCACCGGCTCCTCGATCATGCCGCAGAAGAAGAACCCCGACGCCGCCGAACTGGTTCGCGGCAAGACAGGCCGCGTCAACGGCCATCTGGTCGGCCTGCTAACGGTGATGAAGGGCATGCCTTTGTCCTACGGCAAGGACATGCAGGAAGACAAGGAATCGGTGTTCGACGCGGCCGAGACGCTCGACCTGATGCTGGCCGCGATGACCGGCATGGTTGCGGACATGACGGTCAATGCCGCCGCGATGAAGAAGGCCGCCGGCTCCGGCCATGCCACCGCCACCGATCTCGCCGACTGGCTGGTGCGCACTTTGGGCATCCCGTTCCGCGAGGCCCATCATGTCACCGGCCGCGCGGTGGCGCTGGCCGAAGACAAGAAGGTTAGTCTGGAAAAGCTATCGCTGGAGGATCTGCGATCGATCAACCCGGGCATCACTTCCGACATATTCTCGGTGCTGGCGGTGCAGCGCTCGGTCAAGAGCCGCACCAGCTTCGGCGGCACCGCACCGTCGGAAGTGAGAAAGCAAATCCGCTATTGGAAAAAGCGTCTCGCCAAAGCGTAACCCCGATATCGCGATCAGCAATATCCGGGGTGCAATGCAACCAGAACTCGGCTAAAAGCAGCGGCGGACAGAGAGTTTCGGACGGATGGATCGATGACCGGAAGCAGGATTTTGGTGACGCTGACGCTGCTTGCGGCGCTTGCCTTCGTGACCGCCTGCGGCCGCAAGGCGGGCCTCGACACGCCCTACGAGGCGGCTGTCCAGGCACGCAAGGATGCCGAGAAGGCCCACCAGCCCGTGCCGCCGGAACCGGAAAAACCGGTCGTGGACAAGAAGTTCATTCTCGACCCGCTGATCTAGCTTCGATGAAGGCGGGATTGGTCTTTCCAAACCCGATCGCATCGTGCCTCAACTTCCGGAACCACTCTCGTGAACCATTTCGACTACCGCGACGGCGTGCTGCATGCCGAGGACGTGGCGATCCCTGATATCGCCGCACAGGTCGGCACGCCGTTCTACTGCTATTCGACGGCGACCCTGACCAGGCACTACCGTGTCTTCGTCCAGGCCTTTGCCGGGCTCGATACGCTGGTCTGCTACGCCATGAAGGCCAATTCCAACCAGGCGGTGCTGCGGACCTTGGCCAAGCTCGGCGCCGGTGCCGACGTGGTCTCGGAAGGCGAATTGCGCCGGGCTCTGGCCGCCGGCGTACCGGCCGGCAAGATCCTGTTCTCCGGCGTCGGCAAGACCGCGCGCGAAATGGACTTTGCGCTCGAAGCCGGCATTCTCTGCTTCAACGTCGAATCCGAGCCGGAACTCGAGCTGTTGTCGGCACGTGCCGTGGCGCTCGGCAAGGTGGCGCCGATCTCGCTGCGCATCAATCCCGACGTCGACGCCAAGACCCACAAGAAGATCTCAACCGGCAAGGCCGAGAACAAGTTCGGCATTCCCTGGCAGCGGGCGCGCCAGGTCTACGCCCGCGCGGCAACGCTTCCGGGCATCCGGATCACCGGCATCGATACCCATATCGGCAGCCAGATCACCGAGTTGCAGCCCTTCGACGACGCCTTCGCCCTGCTGGTCGACCTGGTCGGTGCGCTGCGCGGCGACGGCCACGCCATCGAGCATGTCGACCTCGGCGGCGGCCTCGGCATTCCCTACCGCGTCGACAACAACCCGCCCCCCTTGCCCGACGCCTATGCCCAGATCGTCCGCAAGCACGTCACCAAATTGGGTCTGAAGGTCATGTTCGAGCCGGGCCGGCTGATCGTTGGCAATGCCGGCATCCTGGTGTCGGAAGTGATTTTCGTGAAGGAAGGCGACGCCAAGAATTTCCTCGTAGTCGACGCGGCCATGAATGACTTGATCCGGCCGACGCTCTACGATGCCTTCCATGAGATCAAGCCGGTCGTGCAGCCGCCGGCCGACGCGCCGCGCATGATGGTCGATGTGGTCGGCCAAGTCTGCGAGACCGGCGATTATCTCGGCCTCGACCGCGACCTGCCCCGGATGATGGCGGGCGACCTCGTCGCCGTTTCCACCGCCGGCGCCTATGGCGCGGTCCAGGCCGGCACCTACAACACCCGCCTGCTGGTGCCGGAGGTGCTGGTCGACGGCGACCGTTTCCATGTCGTGCGTCCGCGCCTGACCTATGACGAGCTGATCGGGCTGGATTCGGTGCCGGACTGGCTTGCGTAAGCCGCCCTGCCGCGACGCTATAACCGGTTCTGGATGAGTGCCCTTGCGTCGGCGATCCTGTCCTCGTCACGGCGGTAGAAGGTCCATTGCTTGATGCGCTTGGTTCTGAGCAGGCCGGCCTGGATGAGCACGCGCATATGCTCGGAAAGCGTCGCCTGAGTGATGCCGAGCTTCTCGGCGATCAGCAGAGCGCAGACGCCGTCCTCGACCAGATCGCCATCCGCCTGTGCCCGGAAATGCGCACGTGGATCCTTGAGCCAGTCGAGAACCTGCAGTCTGCGCTCGTTGGCGATCGCCTTGAAGATATCAACCTCTTGCATTTAGCCATTTTGCCAAGTTACTAATTGCTGTCAATCCCAAGGAGATTTTGATGTCGCAGGGCAACGTCGTCACACGCGCACGCATCGCCGCGATGGAACCGCGCATCCGCCCCTATATCAGGTATACACCGGTTCTGCGCGTCGACATGGCCGACTTCGACCTGCCGCCTTTGGCGGTCGACCTCAAGCTCGAATGCCTGCAGCATTCCGGCTCGTTCAAAGCCCGCGGCGCTTTCACCAACCTGTTGGAGCGGCCGGTTCCCGAGGCCGGGGTCGTCGCCGCATCGGGCGGCAATCATGGCGCCGCCGTCGCCTACGCCGCCATGCGGCTTGGCCACGGAGCGACCATCTTCGTTCCCGAAGTGAGCCCGCAGGCCAAGCTGGACCGCATCCGGGGCTATGGCGCCGACCTCGTTGTCGGCGGCGCCCGCTATGCCGAGGCGCTGGCTGCCAGCGAACGATTCGCGGGGCAAACCGGCGCCTTGCGGATCCACGCCTTCAACCAGGAGGAGACGCTGATCGGCCAGGGCACGCTCGGGCTCGAAATCGAAAGCGATCTGCCTGAGATCGACACGCTGCTGGTCGCCGTCGGCGGTGGCGGCCTGATCGGAGGGATCGCCGCCTGGTATGCCGGCCGCATCCGCATCGTCGCCGTAGAGCCCGAGGGCGCGCCGACCCTCCATCGCGCCTTCGAGGCCGGCCATCCGGTTGACGCGCCCGCGGAAGGCATCGCCGCCGATTCGCTGGCGCCGAAGCGCGTCGGCGAGATGATGTTCCCGATCGCCGAAGCCTTCGTCGAACGCTCCATCCTGGTCAGCGACGACGACATCATCGCCGCCCAGAAGGCGCTCTGGAACCGCGTGCGCATCATCTCGGAGCCGGGTGGTGCCGCCGCCTTCGCCGCGATCCTGTCGGGCCGTTACGCGCCGACACCGGGCGAACGGGTCGCCGTGCTGGTCTGTGGCGCCAACGCAGACCCCGCCAATTTCTGATTGCAACCATTTCGGCAGGCTTCACGTTCTTTCAAACTGCCTCGCCTTTGCCGTGTTTGCTGGTATTCTTCGAGTCGTGAGGCTTGGGCTATCCCGCCCGCCTCGCCGCATGATCGCGAAAAGTGGAATCCGAGTTTCGGAACAGATCATGCCCAAAGAGGTTGAGCCCATTGCGGTCCTTCTGGACGGAACAGGGCTCTAGGAAGGGGCCGATGACCGAACGACCCATCTTCAGCAGCGATCGCGGCCTGGCCGGACGCCTGGCCTTGAGCCGGCTGGCGACGCGGATCTCGATGGCGATCGAGCGTGGCTGGCCGCTGCTGCTTCCGCTCATTATCGTCGTCGGCCTGTTCCTGAGCGTCTCCTGGTTCGGTATTTTCCCCCGGCTGCCCGACGTGGTGCGGATCGGCCTTACCGCCATGTTCTGCCTGGCAGGTCTGGCGGCGCTTTATCCGCTGCGCTTTTTCCGCATCCCTGGCGCGGCCGAGATCGATCGCCGCATCGAAGCCGCCAACAGACTGCTGCACAGCCCCGTACAGGTGCAGAGCGACCGGCCCAGCGGCCAGGAAAGCAGTTTCTCGCAAGCGCTCTGGCGCGAGCACCAGAAGCGAATGGCTGGAAAGCTCGACAATCTCAGCGCCGATCTGCCGCGCACGCGCGTGCCGGAGCGCGACCCGTGGGGGTTGCGCGCCGTGGCGGCGCTCCTGCTGGTCACTGCCTTTGCCTTCTCCTTTGGGCCGACCGGCGGCCGGCTGGGCGATGGGTTCAGCGCACATGGGACGCTCGACACCGTACCGCCGCGCATCGACGCATGGGTGACGCCGCCGGCCTATACCGGCAAGCCTCCGATCTTCCTGACGGCCGACGCCAACCAGGCGACGCCGACCTTTCATGTCCCCGAGGGCAGCGACGTCTCCTTGCGCGTTACCGGAGGCTCGGGCGAGGAAACGCTTGCCTATGCCGACAAGGACGGCAATGCGCGCGCCATCGACCCCGCAAGCCCGCAAGCCGCCGCCAAACCGGCAGCAAGCCCGGCGGTGCCGTCCGCCTCGAAGGTGCGCCAGTTCGCCAGCAAGCTGACCGGCGACGGGACGATGACGCTGAAATCGGGGGAGGATCAGCTTGGCCGCTGGGCTTTCGCCGTGATCGCGGACAAGCCGCCGCAGATCCGCTTCGTCGGCGAGCCCAAGCGCGCCGCCAACGGCGCCTTCGAGCTCAACTATCAGATCGACGACGACTACGGCGCCGCCACCGCCAAGGCGGCCTTCGCGCTGGCCGACCCGCAGGCGCCGGGTGCGCATCCGCTCTACGGTCCGCCCGAAATGCCGCTGACACTGCCGCGCCGCGGCGGCAAGTCGAATGCCGCCAAGACCACGAAAGACCTGACCGAGCATGTCTGGGCCGGCAGCAGCGTCAAGCTGACGCTGGTCGCCACCGACGACGCCGGCCACACCGCCTCAAGCGAAACCAAGACGCTCGTGATGCCCGAACGGCCCTTCGCCAACCCGCTGGCACGCGCGCTGATCGAACAGCGCCGCCTGCTTGCGCTCGACGCCAATGCCAAGCCGCGCGTGCTCGACCTGATGGAGGCCATCACGCTGCGGCCCGAAGACACGTTCGATACCATGTCCCACTACCTCGCCATCATGAGCGCGATGAGCCGGCTGAAGCTGGCGGTGAACGACGATCAATTGCGCAGCGAGGTTGCCTACCTCTGGGAGATCGCGCTTGGTATCGAGGAGGGCAACCTCTCGGCGGCCGAAAAGCGGCTGCGCCAGGCCCAGCAGGCCCTGCAGGATGCCATCAAGAATGGCGCCAGCGATGCCGAGATCGAGAAGGCGATGAAGGAACTTCGCGAGGCGATGAACCAGTTCCTGCAGGAATTCGCCGAACGCGCCAAGCAGAACCCGAACGCGCCGCAGATGCAGCAGAACGGCCAGGAGCTGCGCCAGAGCGACATCGACCGCATGATGGACCAGATCGAAAATCTGGCGAAGTCGGGCGCTCGCGACAAGGCCCAGCAATTGCTGTCTCAGTTGCAAGACATGATGAACAACCTCCAGGCCGGTCGCCAGCAGCAGGGGGGCGAGCAGGACAGCCAGATGCGTCAGCAGATGGATAAGCTTGGCGAGATCCTGCGGCGCCAGCAGGAGATGATGAACGACACCTTCCGCATGGATCAGATGCAGCGCGGCGAGCGCCAGCGCGGCCGCAACCGCGACGAGCAGCTTGGCCAGAACGATGAGCAAGGTCAATCGGGCGAAAACGGCAAGCCCGGCGAGAATGGCGAGCCAAAGCCGATGACGCCGCAGGAATTCGCCGATGCGCTGAAGCAGCTGCAGGAAGGCCAGGGCCAGCTGAAGAGCGATCTCGAGCAGCTGAAGAAAGGCCTCGAGGGCATGGGCATGGAGCCCAATGAAGGATTTGGCGAGGCCGGCAAGTCCATGGGCAGCGCCGAGCAGGCGCTTGGCGAGGGCCAGGGCGACGAGGCCGTCGGCCACCAGGGCCGGGCGCTCGAGGCGCTGCGCAAGGGCGCCAAGGACATGATGAAACAGATGCAGGCCATGCAGGGCGACCAGGGCGGCAGCCAGGAAGGCGGCCGCCAGCAGGATGCCGACCGTGACCCGCTCGGCCGGCCGCGCGCCAGCCAGGGTCCCGATTTCGGCGATTCGGTGAAAGTGCCCGACGAGATCGACGTGCAGCGCGCGCGCCAGATCCTGGAAGCGATCCGCAAGCGGCTCGGCAATGCGCTCAGCCCTGACATCGAGCGCAGCTATCTGGAACGGCTGCTGGAGCTGAAATAGCAAGCGGCGAGAGCGGCCAGCTTCATTTCCATGAAGCCGATCTACCTGTTGACGAATGCCTCGCGGATTGCCTCCTGCATGCCGTCGATTGCTTCGCCTGACGCATTCGGGTTGCGATGCATCACCACATTGGAGGAATCGATGTCGCCGAACCCGTCCGCGGACGTCAGCTCTCGGCAGTCCGCCGGAATGTTGCTGCGTGAGATCGGCGCGATCGCCAACCCTGAGGTGACGGCAAGCTTCAGGCCGCCATTGGTATCGCTTGTATAGGCGACGCGATAGGCAAGGCCGCGCTGCTCCAGCGATTTGATGGCGAAGTCCTTGCACCAGCCGGCGCGGTTGTAGAGCGCGATCGGGACCGGGCGCTCCTCATGCATGTGATGCAGGTTCGACGTCACCCAGACCGTCGGATCGTGCATCAGCACTTCGCCGCCGGATGGGTCCTGCCATTCGAACACCACGCACAGATCCAGCTCGCCGGCGGCGAGCGCCGCGATCTGCGCCTCCGAATGCGCGTAGCGCACGGTGACCTCGACCTTGGTGTGGCGCTTCGAAAATGCGCCGAGCGCGCGAGACAGGATGGCATGGCCATATTCCTCCGGAATGCCGATGCGCACCGGCCCACCGAGCGGCGCCGCCGCCATCGACGCCGCCGTTTCATCGAGCAGCGAAACGATACGGCGGGCATTGACGATGAGTTCGCCGCCCCGCCGCGTCAGTGCGACGCCGCGTGAACCTCGCTCGAAAAGGCTGTCGCCGACCAGCTCTTCGAGCTTCTTCATCTGCATCGACACGGCCGATTGCGTGCGGCCGGCCTGCTCGGCGGCCCTCGTGAAATTGCCAGCCTCGGCGATGGCGACAAAGGTACGTAGGAGATCACTGTCGAGGGTTGGCCGCATGGCATCCATCATAAGCGGATTTGATCGCTGGCATCATTCCAATTCGTTTGCAACATGTCAAACGCCGAACGATAATCGCATCACCCATTGGATATGCAGTCGCGAAATCGGCCGCGGACCAATCAAGAGTCCTCACTCGTGCCCGCTACCCGAAAACGGTGGCGGGTTCTTTTTGATCTGGTGAGGGTCGCCGGATCGGATGCGCGGGAGCCTGAACGGATGCAAAATAGGATGGTGGGCGGCATCCTGAGCCTGTGCCTGGGCGTGCTGGTCTTCTCGCTACAGGATCCGCTCGTCAAAGCCGTGTCGAGCGGCTACCCGGTGACCGAGGTGATGGCGATCCGCTCGATCATAGCCTTGCCGATCCTGATCGTTCTGGTTCACGCCGATGTCGGGCTGCGGGCAATCCTGTCGAAACGGTTCGGCCTGCTGACGATACGCGCCTTCATCCAGTTCACCTCCTACACGGTCTATTACCTGGCCATCGCCGCCCTGCCGCTGGCCGACGCCGTGGCGCTTTATTTCATGGCGCCGCTCTGCATCATGGCGATGGCCGGCCCCTATCTCGGCGAGCGCGTTTCCTGGCAGACGCTGTCAACCGTGCTGATCGGCATGTTTGGCGTCCTGGTGATGCTGCGGCCCGGCGCAGGGCTGTTCGACTGGGCGGCCTTGCTGTCGCTGGGCTCGGCCGTGCTCTACGCCTTCTCGCAGCTGATGGCTCGCAAGATCGGCGATACCGAATCGTCCACTGTCATGGCCTTCTACCAGAACGGCGCCTATCTCGTCGGCGCGGCCGTCGTCGCCGGCACGTTTCACATTGCGGGCATAACCCACGCTGTCCACCCGAGCCTCGAATTCCTGGTGCGACCATGGATCTGGCCGACGCTGCCGGATTTCCTCAAGATGGCCGCCTGCGGTTTCGTCGCCGCGGCCGGCATGATCCTGCTCTCGCAAGGCTACCGGCTGGCGCCGGCCAACCGCGTCGCCACCTTCGAATACACCGGCATCCTGTGGTCGCCGCTGTGGGGTTTCCTGTTCTTCGCCGAGGTGCCCAGGTCAGCAACGGTGATCGGCGCGGCGCTTATCATCGGCGCCGGCCTGCTGGCGCTCAACACCGAGCGCCGCGCCAGCCCGGCACCGGCGCTTGTCGCCAGGGATCCAGCCTGATCAGGCGAAGCAGATCAGCGCGCGTTCGACGCGAGAACGGATCTCGGCCAGCGTGAAGGGCTTTTGCACGACATCGAGGATGATGCCGTTCAATTCCTCGGCGCGCTCGCGCTGGTCGGCATAGCCGGTCATCAGCATGATCTTCATCGCGGGAAAAAGCGCGGCTGCCGCAACCGCCATCTCGATGCCGTCCATCTCGGGCATGCGTATGTCGGAGACGACGAGATCGTAACCGCCTTTTGCGGCGCGGATCAGCGAAAGCCCCTGCGCGCCATCGGCGGCGATATCGATTGAGTGGCCGGCGCGTTCGAGCGCGCGGGCTGCGAGGGTGCGGACGGACTCATCGTCCTCGACGATCAAAAGCTTTGCCATGGCCGGCATATTTGGTGGCGAAACGTTGACTTTTCCTGAAAACCCCGGCGTTCGTCCACACTAATTTTCCTGCCACCGTTAAGGCCTTTTTCAGGATTCACCGGTGCGAGGCACTCGCCTTACACGTCGCCTTTCACCACACCCACGAACGGCAATTCACGGAAGGCATGCGCCACATCCATGCCATAGCCGACGACGAAATAATCGGGGCAGTCGAAGCCGACGTAATCGGCGTTGAGCGCGGTCTGGCGGCGCATGCGCTTGTCGAGCAGCACGGTGATGGAACAGCTTTTCGCGCCACGCGACAGCATCAGGTCGCGCGTGAAGCTTAGCGTCTTGCCCGATTCCAGAATGTCGTCGATCAACAGCACGTCGCGGCCGGCGACCTCGTTGTCGATGTCGCGCAGCACCCTCACCTCGCCGCTGATTGTGCCGGCGCCATAACTGGAGATGAAGATGAACTCGACTTCCGGCGACAGGCCGACATCATGCATGGCGCGGATCAGGTCGGCGGCGAAGATGAACGAGCCTTTCAGCACCGAAATCACCAAGAGATCGTGATAATCGTGCCCGGCGATCTCCTTGGCGAGTTCGAGATTGCGCCGCGCGATCGCCGATGCCGAAAACAGGACTTCGATGTCCTTGCCGCGCACGTTTGGCATTTCTCGCCCTCTCCAGTTTTTTCCCAACGCCTTCACACCGAGCGTGTGATGGGATTCAGGTCAGGCCGAGCCGAAAGCGGTGGTTTCCGAGAACTGGAGCGGAGCGTACTTAAGTACGTGAGCACCGGAATCGCGGGGAACCACCGTTTGCAGACCGGCTTCACCTGAATATCGACACACGCTATTCGGCGAAGGTGACCAAAACGGTCCTTACGCCGTTCTTAGGCACGTCGAGCCGGCTGGCAAAGCCGAATCTTTCGCCCGATGCCAGCGAATGGCCAGATGTCCCCAGCGTATAGCGGGTTGTTCGCCCGTCATTGCCCGTCACCCGGATTTCGAGTGGCGGCATTGTCGCCGGCCTCGTCCCATCATTGGCGGCCTCGCCGTCGACGAACAGCACCGGATTGGCGCCGGAGGCGTCGACGCGTGACGTCACGCCTGAAATGGTCAGCGCCGACGCTTGCGCGCCGGGCAGGAGCGGTGCCTGGCGCACCAGCGCATGACCGCCCGAGACCCAGAAGGCAGCAAGGGCGGCACCGATGCCGGCGATCCAGAAGATCGGACCGCCGCGCGAGGCCGGCGGCCGTTCCGCCGGCGTTTCCGGCTTGCGCAGCATGTCCATGCCTTCGATAGGCGGGGTGACAATCGCACGCGGCAGCGGCGAAACATTTTCGACTGATGAGGCCGGCTGCGGCAACACAATATAATCCGCATCGATGATATCATCCGCCGGAGCGCGCAAGATCCGGTCAACCGCGGCAACTGCCGCGGGATCGGTCATGATTTCGCCGGAAACCGGGCGCGCGGTTCGTTCGTCAGCCATCATGGCCCCAGTATTGCGCGTGTTCGCTTTTCGTTTCTTTTGCGTAAACACAAATGGTTAACGCTTCCCCACCGGAGCCCTCTTGAAGAGCCTAAACGAGCCAGGAATTAACCGCCGGTTAACCATGCCGGCCGATGGTCTTTTCACAAAACAGGCCGGTTCGCCGCGGCCAGGAAATTCAGGTCGTCGAAATTGATTCGCTTTGAAAATGTCGGCCTCCGCTATGGCATGGGTCCGGAAATCCTCCGCGACATCTCCCTGCACATACCGGAGCGCTCCTTCCAGTTCCTGAGCGGTCCTTCGGGTGCCGGCAAGACGACATTGCTGCGCCTTTTGTTCATGTCGCTGAAACCGACGCGTGGACTGATCACCATCTTCGGCAAGGACCGCTCGCGCATCTCACGCACCGAACTGCCGCATCTGCGCCGCCGCATCGGCGTGGTCTTCCAGGACTTTCGCCTGCTCGACCACATGACCACCTATGAGAATGTCGCGCTGCCGCTGCGCGTGCGCGGGCGCGAGGAAGCGAGCTACCGCACCGATGTCACCGAGTTGTTGAAATGGGTGGGGCTCGGCGAGCGCATGCATGTGCTGCCGCCGGTCCTGTCCGGCGGCGAGAAGCAGCGTGCCGCGATCGCGCGCGCCCTGATCGAGCAGCCGGAGATCCTGCTCGCCGACGAGCCGACCGGCAATGTCGATCCGCCGCTGGCGCGGCGGCTGCTGCGGCTGTTCATCGAGCTCAACCGGCTTGGTACCGCCGTTGTGATCGCCACGCACGACCTGGGCCTGATGGAGCAGGTCGACGCGCGCCGCATGATCTTGGCCGGCGGAAGGCTTGATATCTATGACTGAGCAGTCGGCCGACCATTTCGAGGAGCAGGATGGCGAGGCGGTGGAGGCGAGGCCGCGCGCACAACGCAAGATGGCGCCGATCGTGCCGGCTCAGAACATTGCCGGCCGCGCGCTGGTGCTGGTCATCGCCATCATGACTTTCCTGTCCTGCCTGACCTTCGGCGCGGTGACACTGGTGCGCGACACAGCCTCGGTTTGGGAAAACCAGATCTCGCGCGAGGCGACGATCCAGATCAAGCCGGCCGCCGGCCTCGACATGGAAGCGGCGCTTACCCAGGCTTCGCGGATCGCTGGCGAGTTCCCTGGCGTGAAGGCCACCCGGATCATCGACCGCGAAGCGACCGCGAGACTGCTGGAGCCCTGGCTGGGCTCGGGCCTCAACATCGACGACCTGCCGGTGCCGCGCCTCATCATCGTCACCATCGATGAGAGCAGCCCGCCGGACTTCGCCGCCATGCGCGCCGCGATCACGCCGAAACTGCCGAGTGCATCGCTCGACGACCACCGCACCTGGGTCGACCGGCTGGTGGCCATGGCCCGTACCACGGTGACCATAGGCGTCGCCGTTCTGGCCCTGATGCTGTCGGCGACGGTGCTGACCGTGGTGTTCGCGACCCGTGGGGCCATGGACGGCAACGGCCACATCATCGAGGTGCTGCATTTCGTCGGCGCCGAGGCGCGCTTCATCGCACGCGAATTCCGCCGGCATTTCCTGGTCACCGGCATGAAGGGCGCGGCCGCCGGCGGGGCGGCGGCGGTGCTCGTCTTCATCGTGTTCTCCTGGTGGTCGTCACGCAACATGGCAACCCCGCAGGCCGATCAGGCAACCGCCTTGTTCGGTAACTTCGCCATCGGTTCGGCTGGTTACGCAGGTGTCGTCCTGATGGTGCTGGTGATCGGCGCGCTGACGGCGGCAACCTCGCACGTCACCGTCGTTGCCTATCTCAGCGACATCGACGTTCGCCAGCCCGATGCATGAAAGGACCTCGTCCTGGCTTGGATGGAAACAGGGCGATCACGGATAGAGAATTCGCGTAACGCAAAGTGCGTCTTTTACCTATCAAGGGCCGCATTTGAGGATTAACTATATGATCATGGATGTGCGGGACTCGACCGGGACGGCTGGACAGCTGCCAGTGGTGGTTGACCGTTGGCGCGGCCTTGGCAGGGTTAGCCATCTAAGGACCGCCCTTCGCTTCTCCGCTTTCTCCCTGCTTGTGCTTGCAACAGTGTTCGCTGGCGGCTTTGGCTGGTTCGCCAGCAAGGTCAGTCATCTGACCACGCCCGCCAACCCGGCCAAGGCCGACGCCATCATCGTGCTGACCGGCGGCCAGTCGCGCCTCGACGCCGCGATGGAGCTGCTCGCATCCGGCAAGGGCGAGCGGCTCTTGATCAGCGGCGTGCACCCCTCGGCCAGCCGGCGCCAGCTTCAGGCGGCGACCGGCGGCGACAAGAAACTGTTTTCCTGCTGCGTCGACATCGATCGCGCCGCGCTCGACACGATCGGCAATGCCGAGGAAAGCGCCAAATGGGTGGAAAACCATGCCTATGGCACGGTGATCCTGGTCACCAACAATTATCACATGCCGCGCAGCCTTTTGGAGATGGGCCGGCTGCTGCATGGCGCCAAGCTCGAACCCTACCCGGTGGTCAATTCCAACCTGGATAATGGCAGTTGGCTGACCAAGCCGCGGGCCGTGCGCGTGCTGTTCACCGAATACACCAAGTATCTGCTGGCGCTGGCTCGCGGGTTTATCCCGGTGAAACCGACGCCCGAGGGAATCGCGCTGGCCGAGACCGCCGCCGGCGGCTGAGCCGCGTCATTGCTTGGCGACAGCCCCTGAAACGCCCTTGAGGCGCGCGATCTCTCGTTCAAGGTCTTGGATGCGCCGGTCGCGCTCGCCAAGCGCGGCTGCCACATCAGCCGCCTCGAAGCGCTGCGGTATATGTTGCGGGCAATTGGCATCCCATGCCGAGACGGTGAACAGGATGATCTGCTCGGGACGCGCCTTGTAGTCCGGCGGCATCAGCCTCGCCGTCAACTCGGCATCGTCCTCGACAACGCGCGCCGTACCCCAGATCTTGATGCGCTGGCGCATCATGTAGTCGATCAGGAACAGGAAGGCCCTCGGATTGTCGGCCAGATTGCCCTGCGTGATGAATTGCTTGTTGCCGGAGAAATCCGCGAAGCCGATCGTCTTTTCGTCGAGTACCTTGAGAAAGCCAGCAGGCCCGCCGCGGTGCTGGATGTAGGGCTGGCCATCGCCATTGGCCGTCGACAGGAAGATGCTGGTCTGCATTTCGATGAACGCGGCAAGGTCCGGTGTGATCGCCGACTGCCAGCCGCCGCGCTCCTCGACGCGGGCGTAGGACTGGCGCGAGCCCTTGCGCGCCTGGATCGCCTTCACCGTCGGCGTGAAGGCGACATCGCTGGTAAAAGCGTGTGCGTTCATCGAAACCTCCTTGCATGAATGCTTCTAAAGACCGAGCTCCGACAAGGTCGGATGGTCGTCCGGCCGCCGGCCGAGCGGCCAGTGATATTTGCGCTCGGCTTCGGCGATCGGCAGGTCGTTGATGCTGGCGATGCGTAGCCGCATCAGCCCGTGCTCGTCGAACTCCCAGTTCTCGTTGCCGTAGCTGCGGAACCATGAGCCGCTGTCGTCGCGCCATTCATAGGCGAAGCGCACGGCGATGCGGTTGCCGTGGAAGGCCCAGACCTCCTTGATGAGCCGGTAGTCGAGCTCGCGGCTCCATTTGCGCGTCAGGAACGCCTGGATGGCATCGCGGCCCTGCAGGAACTCGGCGCGGTTGCGCCAGCGGCTGTCCGCCGTATAGGCGAGAGCCACCCGCGCCGGATCGCGCGAGTTCCAGGCATCCTCGGCCATGCGCGCTTTCTGGGCTGACGTCTCGGCGGTGAAAGGCGGAAGCGGCGGGCGGCTCTCAGACATGGGATTCCTCTGCGGCATGAAGGTGGGGACCGGCGGGCACCGCCGCTCCTATCCGGATTCAGGCAGCATCGCGGGCGGAAACAACCGGAAAATCGATCTCGGTCTGGGCAACCTCATTGATATAGTTGGTCCAGACGTTCAGGGCGACATGCTGGACAATCTCGATGATCTCTCCGTCGTCATAGCCCGCGAGCCTGACAGCGGCGATATCGTCCTGGGCGACATGTCCGCGGCTTTGCGCAATCCGGGCCGCAAAACGCACCGCCGCGGCTGCCTTGGGATCCATCGAGCCGCCATGGCGATTGGCCATCATCTCGGCATCATCGAGGCTTGCGAGCGTCTTGCCGAGATAGGTGTGCGCGCACAGACAGTAGTTGCACCCATTGATTTCGGCGATCGCCAGCGCGATGCGCTCTCGCGTCGGCGCCGGAAGCCGGCCCTTGGCAAGCGCTCCCATCATGCCGAGATAGCCATCCAACGCCGCCGGACTGTTGGCGACATCCGAAACAGGTTCGGCACGACACCAAGCTGTCTTTCCACCGCTTGCAGCATGGGCTGCGCGGCGGCGGGAGCGGCAGCGATAGACGAAGGCGTAGCGATGCGGGGCATGGAGATTTCCTGGTTGAGGTGTGCCCCACTATATGCAGCCTTCCATCTTGCGGATGTAGATGCCATATCTGCAATCAACCCTTCCATTTTCTGGAACAAATGATGGATCGCCTCGAAGCCATGTCTCTTTTCGTCGCGGCGGCGGAAGGCGGCAGCCTTTCCGCCGCCGCGCGCCGTTCGGACGTTCCCCTGGCAACAGTCAGCCGCAAGGTCTCCGACCTGGAGCGGCACCTGAAGACACGCCTGTTGAACCGCTCGACGCGGCGGCTGACACTGACCGACGCTGGCCATGCCTATCTCGCTGCCTGCCGCCGCATCCTCGACGAGGTCGGCGACGCCGAACGCGCCGCCGGCGGCGAATACAGCGCCCCGACAGGGGAATTGATCATCACCGCGCCAATCGTCTTCGGCCGTCTTCACGTGCTACCGGTCGTCACCGACTTCCTCGCCGCCTATCCCCTGGTGGATATCCGCCTGACGCTCGGCGACAGGATAAGCCAGTTGGCCGAGGATCATATCGACCTCGCCGTCCGTATCGGCAGGCTGCCGGATTCGCGCATGGTCGCCATCAGGGTCGGTTCGATCGGTCACGTTGTCTGCGCAAGCCCTGCCTATCTGGCCGGACGCGGCATTCCAGAAACTCCCGGAGATCTCGAGACGCACAGCTGCATTACCTTCGAGGGCCTCGGCTCGCTCGCCACCTGGACCTTCACCGTGGACAAGGCTGATTGTGTCGTGCCGGTCCGATCAAGGCTCCGGGTCAACACCGCCGAGGCGGCGATTGATGCGGCGATCGCCGGTGTCGGACTGACGCGGGTGCTTTCCTACCAGATCGTCGCCGCCGCACGCTCGGGAACACTGCGCCCCGTGCTCGGGGATTTCGAACCCGAGCCTTGGCCGGTAAACCTGGTGCATGCGGGCCAGGGCCGGCTGCCGGTGAAACTGCGCGCCTTCCTCGACTTCGCCGCCCCGCGCCTGAGGGAACGCCTGGCGCAGGCGACCTGGTAGGACGGGGCAGTATCGCACCGTTTCCTTTTTCTCCGCGCTTGGTGTAACCAACGCACACTTCCTCACCGGACCCTCCCCATGCTCTATGTCCGATCGCTGGCCTTCAATTTCGTCTTCTACGTCAATCTGATCGTCCAGATGATCCTCTGGACCCCGTACTATTTCCTGTCGCCCCGCCACCGCGCCTGGTTCGTGCCGAAATTCTGGTCGCGCACCTCGATGTGGCTCTATGACAAGATCGCCGGCACCAAAAACGACATCACCGGGCAGGAAAACCTGCCCGAGGGTTCCTTCATCCTGGCGCCCAAGCACCAGTCGTTCTGGGACGCCATCGCCTTCTTTCCTTTCCTCCAGGACCCGCTCTACATCCTCAAGCGCGAGCTGACCTGGATCCCCTTCTTCGGCTGGTACATCTTGAAGATGCGGATGATCCCGGTGCATCGTGGCAGCCGCTCCAAGGCCTTGAAGGCCGTGGTCGCGGCGACCAAGGAAGAAATGGCGCGCAACCCGCGCCAGCTAATCATCTATCCGGAGGGCACGCGCCGGGCGCCGGGCGACGAGCCGGCCTACAAATACGGCATCGTCGAAATCTATTCGCAGCTTGGCGTTCCGGTCGTGCCGGTCGCCCATGTCGCTGGCCTCTATTGGCCGCGCCGCAAGTTCCTGCGCTATCCCGGCACCGTCAAGGCGCGCTTCCTGCGGCCTATACCGCCTGGCCTGGGCAAGGACGAGTTCATGGCGCGGCTGATCGGTGAGACCGAGGCTGCCTGCGACCAGCTTCTCCTCGAGGCATCCCGCGCATCCAACCCGCCGGTCCTGCCGCCAACGGCGGTGAAGCGGCTTCGGGAGCTCGGCGCGGAGGCCTGAACCCTTCTGACCACGGGCCGTGAGCTGTACACCGCCAGCACCGTGGTAACGCTTATCGTCGCCGGTTCCGGGCTGCCCATGACGACAGTGGCGGCCAACAACAGCGTGAGCAATTGCCGCCAAAGCTCCGGCTGCGAGACAAACGGTCCGGCCATCTGATCCTCCGCCCTGAGCCCCATTGCGAAGGACGGTATGGCAGCAGATGAGGACCGTCTTGGACGTTCCTGCGTGCGGCGCCGGCGGTAGCCTCAGGCGCTGGCTTTGTCGAGTTCGGCCATGTCGTCCGCGGACAGCTTCAGCGACGCCGCGCGGATCAGGCTGTCCATCTGCTCAGGCTTGGTCGCACTGGCGATTGGCGCGGTGACGCCGGGCCGCGCGATAACCCACGCAAGCGCCACTTCCGCCTGTTTGGCCGAATGCCTCGCCGACACCGCGTCCAGCGCCGCCAGGATGCGCATGCCACGCGCATTGAGGTAGTCTTTTACCCCGCCGCCGCGCTCGCTTTGGCCAAGATCGGCCTCGCTGCGATACTTGCCGCTGAGAAATCCCTTGGCCAGGCTGAAATAGGTGATGACGCCGATATCCTCCGCCACGCAGAGATCGCGCAGCGGGCCATCGAAGGAGGAGCGGTCATAGAGATTGTATTCCGGCTGCAGCACCTCATAGCGCGGCAGGCCGCGCAGGCTTGCCACGTCAAGTGCCGCGCGCAACTGGCCGGCGTCGAGGTTGGAACAGCCGGCATAGCGGATCTTGCCCTTGGCGAGCAGTTTCTCATAGACGCCGAGGGTTTCCTCATAGGGCGTGGTCGGATCCGGCCAGTGCGACAGGTAAAGGTCGATGAACTCGGTCTGCAGCCGCTTCAGCGATGCATCGACCGCCTTTTCGATATAGGCGGCCGACAGGTCCTTGTGGCCCTGCCCCATGTCCGAGCCGACCTTGGTGATCACCACGACCTTGTCGCGATTGCCACGATCCTTCATCCATTTGCCGATGATGGTTTCCGATTCACCGCCCTTGTTGCCGGGAACCCAGCGCGAATAGGCGTCGGCCGTGTCGATGGCATTGAGGCCAGCCCCGACAAAGCGATCGAGCAGATCGAAAGAAGTCTTCTCATCGGCGGTCCAGCCGAAGACATTGCCACCCAGAACCAGCGGCGCGATGGAAAGGTCGGTGCGACCGAGACGGCGTTTATGCAAGACGGATCTCCGTGATGATTGGGACCGGGCGGATGCCGCCCGCTGGCTGGGTTCGGACCCTAACCTAGGTCTTGCCGCATCGACGTCAAAGGCCTGGCCACCTTTTCCGCGGAGCCAGGCTTCACAAAGTCGCTATCCGGTGCGCCACGTCCTCCAGCCAGTGATCGCGAATCTCGAGCGCTTTCAGATGCTTCAGCGTGCTCAGCACATAATCCTCGTTGTCGCCGGACCGGCCGACCGCGCCGCGCACCACGGCCGCCGCATCCGCCGCGTCCAGCGCGCCCGCATATTGCTCGTGCTTGCGGTCGACGATGTAGGCCACGGCTTCCACCGCGCCACCGCCGTCGAGGCGAACCTTGAGCGTCCGCTCGAGATAGACGCTGGTGACGAGTTCGCGCTCGCGCAGATAGGCAATGACCTCGTCGCGCAATTCGCCAGGCACGCGGTACGCGAGGCCGACGCAGGAGCCGCCATGGTCCAGTCCAAGCACCAGTCCGGGCCGCTGGCGGGTGCCGCGATGGACGAAGGAATAGACGCAGAGCGAGCGGCGATAGCCATTCAGACGGGCGCGTCGTGTCCCGACATGAGCGAAACCCGGCCGCCAGATCAGCGAACCGTAGCCGAACACCCAAAAATCGCCCATATCACCGCGCCTGATTGTAAAAGAATGGCAGCACCGCACCGGTAACCGGTGTTTTTTCCATCCATCTCTGTCTACCTAGTGTTCGGAACCTGAGAATCCGTCCACACCATCCATGCGTTAATGAGAGCCAAAGCATGACGTCAAGTGACGAACGCCAACCGGGTAACCGTCGCCGGCTGTGGTGGCTTGCCACGTTCATCCTCGTGCTGTTCGCCGTTTACAGCGCCGGCTGGTTCTATCTTGCCAACAGGGTCCGGTCCGAGGCCGGCAAGGTGGTTGCCACGCTCAACAAGAGCGGGATCGAGGCCGGTTGCGCCAATCTCCAGGTCGGTGGCTATCCCCTGAGCTTCACGCTCTCCTGCGACAGTCTGGCGTATGAAGACGATGCCAAAAACATTGCCGCCTCGGCCGGCTCCTTCAACGCCGTCGCTCAGATTGTCCACCCTTTGTCGCCTGTTGCCAATCTACGCGGTCCGCTCCGGACCTCAGTCCCCGGCATGATGCCTCTCTGGATCGACTGGGACAATCTGCAGGCCAACGTCAAATTGTGGTACCCGCTGCCGCGGCGTGTAGCGCTGCAGGCCGAGGGCCTGTCGGGCCAGACCGACCCGGCCGACGACACCGATCCGGTGGAACTGTTCAGTGCCGGCAAAGCGTCAGGCCAGTTGCAGCCCAACAACGGCGATCTCGACTATGTCGGCAGCTTTGGCGATCTCGAGATCGATGCCGACGCGATCGGCGGGCGGGTGTTGCCGGCGCTCGATGCCAGCGGCGACGTGACACTGAAGAACGGCGTGGCGCTGATCGGCACGCAGGTGAAAAGCCTGCGCGGCCAGCGGATCGAAATCCGAAACCTCGATCTGTCGTCCGGCACGGCGCGCGTGACCGTTTCCGGGCCGCTGTCGGTCGATGCCGAAGGCTTGGTCGACGCCGACCTGATGATTAGGATCAAGGATCCCAAGGCAGTGGCATCTATTCTTGCTGGCGCCATACCCGAGCAGAAGAATGCGATCGAGCAGGGTTTTGGCGCCCTGGCACTGCTTGGCAGCGAACCGTCGATGCCGCTGAAAGTGATCAAGGGCAAGGCGTCCCTTGGCTTCATTCCGCTGGGCAAGATCAAACCGGTCAACTAACGGATGGAGAGGCCGGCAAAGCTCCTGAGCGTCGGCGCACTGACGCTTGACACTATTCTTCGTGTCGAATCGCTGCCCACGCATCAAGGAAAGTTCATCGCCTCGGACGGCGTCCAGATCGCCTCGGGCATGGCCACGAGCGCGGCCTGCGCCGCGCATCGCCTGGGTGCCGAGGTGTCGCTATGGGCGAGCGCCGGCGACGATCCGGTCGGCGATCTGCTGATTGCCGGGATAGAGGCCGAAGGCGTCGATTGCAGCCATGTACGCCGCGTCAGCGGCGCCCGCTCGGCACTGGCCTCGATCCTGGTCGATGCGCATGGCGAGCGGATCATCGTGCCTTTCTACGACGCGCGCGCTCAGGCTGATCCCGAGGTTTTGCCGTTCACCGACATAACGGCATTCGACACGGTACTGGCCGACGTGCGCTGGCCGGGCGCCGCGGCACTTGCCCTGAAGGCGGCGCGCGCCGCCGGCCGCCCAGCTATACTCGATGCCGATACCGCGCCCCTGGCGGTACTGGAGCGATTATTGCCGCTGGCCTCGCACATCGTCGCCTCCGAGCCGGCGGTCCGCATCATATGCGGCCACGCGCTGGATCTGGAGACCGCCTGCATCGATCTGGCGTCTCGCACCGATGCGTTCGTCGCGGTCACCGGCGGCGCGGCGGGTACCTGGTGGTTCGAGCGAAGCACCGGATCATCCCGCCATGTCGAGGCACCGAGGATCAAGGCGGTCGATACGCTGGCCGCCGGCGATGTCTTTCATGGCGCCTTTGCCGTCGGGCTGGCGGAAGCCATGGCGGTCGAGCACGCACTGCGCTTTGCCAGCGCGGCCGCCGCGCTCAAGTGCCTGCGCTTCGGCGGCCGGCTGGGCGCGCCCGATCGGGCGGAGACGCTCGCCATGATGGCAACGGCCTGGCCGGTTAAAATCACCTAGCTCTTTGCCGGATGCTCGACCGCCTGGCGGCCAAAATCAGGCGCGTCGATATCTTGGCCCGCCTCGATGATCGAGCGGCGCACGGCGCGTGTGCGGGTGAACAGGTCGAAGAGTTTGTCGCCGTCCCCCCAGCGGATGGCGCGCTGCAGGAACGCCAGGTCTTCCGAGAACCGCGCCAACATCTCCAGGATGGCATCCTTGTTGTGCAGGCACACGTCTCGCCACATGGTCGGATCGGAGGCAGCCAGACGCGTGAAATCGCGAAAACCGGAGGCGGAATATTTGATCACTTCCGTCTTGGTCACCGATTCCAGATCGTCGGCGGTGCCGACGATGTTGTAGGCGATGATGTGCGGCAGATGCGAGACGATGGCCAGCGTCATGTCGTGATGCTGCGGGTCCATCGTGTCGATGTTGGCGCCGCAGCGGCGCCAGAATTCCGACAGCCGTTCCAGCGCATCCGGATCGGTGCCCGGCACCGGCGTGAAGATGCACCAGCGATTGTCGAACAGGTCGGCAAATCCGGCATCCGGGCCGGATTTTTCGGTGCCCGCCAGCGGATGGCCGGGAATGAAATGGACGCCTTCCGGCACATGCGGCTGCATCTGCGCGATAACCGAGGCCTTGGTCGAGCCGACATCGGTGAGGATCGCCCCCTTTTTCAGCGCCGGCGCGATTTCCTCCGCAACAGCTCCGGATGAGCCGACCGGCACCGAGACAACGACCAGATCGGCATCACGCACCGCGTCCTCGGCATCGGTGGTGTAGGAATCGCCAAGGCCCAGTTCCTCGGCTCGCTTAAGCGTTGCCGGGCTGCGCGTCGAGATGGCGACATGGCGAGCCAAACCCTCGCGTCGGATGACGCGGGCCAGAGACGAGCCGATCAGGCCAATGCCGACCAGCGCGATCTTTTCGAACATCGGTGATGCCATGGTGTTCCAGCTTTTCAGACGTTCTAGCTTTTCAGGAATGTCGTGAGCGCGGCGACAACGCCGCGATTGGCCTCTTCGGTACCGACCGTCATGCGAAGCGCGTTGGGAAAGCCGTAGCCTGAAACGCGCCGCAATATATAGCCGCGCGCGCTCAGATAATCGTCAGCCGCCGCCGCGGAATGCTTCTGATCGTCGGGAAAATGAATGAGCAGGAAATTGCCGACGCTCGGCGTCACGCGCAGCCCCAGCCCGGCCATTTCGCCGCTCAGCCAGGTGAGCCAGGTCTCGTTATGCGCCACGCTTCGCTCGACATGGGCACGGTCGCGGATCGCGGCGATGCCTGCCTCGATCGCTGTAGCATTGACGTTGAAGGGGCCGCGCACACGATTGATGGCGTCGACGATATGCAGGGGACCATACATCCAGCCGATGCGCGCGCCACCCAGCCCGATCTTGGAGAAGGTGCGGGTCATCACCACGTTCTCGGCGCTGCCGGCCAGCTCAATGCCGGCTTCGTAATCGTTGCGGCGAACATATTCGGCGTAGGCCGCGTCGAGCACCAGAAGCACGTTTCCCGGCAGTCCGGCGTGAAGGCGGCGCACCTCCTGGAACGGCACATAGGTGCCGGTCGGGTTGTTGGGGTTGGCCAGGAACACGATTTTCGTGCGCGGCGTGACGGCCGCCAGCATCGCATCGATGTCGGCGCGCTCGTTGGTCTCCTTGACCACGACCGGGGTAGCGCCTGCCGACTGGATGTAGATCTTGTAGACCATGAAGGCGTGCTCGGTGAACATAGCCTCGTCGCCGGGCGCGAGATAGGTCTGCGCCAACAGGCCGAGGATTTCGTCCGACCCATTGGAGCAGATGATGTTTTGCGCGTTGAGGCCATGCACCTCGGCGATTGCCTCGCGCAACCGCCTGGCGGTACCGTCGGGATAGATGTCGAGCTTGCCGGCGACTTCGCGCGCGGCCTCGATCGCCTTCGGCGAAGGCCCAAGCGGATTCTCGTTCGACGACAGCTTGTAGACCTTGGCGACACCGGCGGGTGCCGAGCTTTTGCCGGGCACATAGGCTTCTATGTCCATGATGCCCGCGCGCGGAGTTGGACGTGCCTGATCCGGTGTCTGGTTCATATCTTGCAAATTCCGTCGAAAACGCCTCCATCCGGAGGCCGCTGCGGAAATACAAGCCATGGCACGCAATGTCGAGAGGTGGCAGTGGTGCCAGCCGCCGCCATTGACGGCGAGGCAGGCGGGTTCTAGAAAGACGATGACAGTTCCGTGGTGATTTGGCCGGTCGGCTTGCAGCCACGTTAAACAATTCGCTAAAGGGCCGTTTGCGTGACGTAACCGGCTTTGCGAAGGCAATGCCGGTTTTTTGTTGTCCGCGACCGGACGGACGGACGCATCGGCGGCGGAGATCGGTAGCGATTTCCACGAGCGCACGGTGCAGCAAGAGGGACGTGATGGCCGCTCTGCGTGCAGGAAAGACCAACAACGAGGCCGACCAACCGTCGAGCCCGGTGTTGCGGTTCGGGCCCGACAAGCCGCTCAAGCTCGACGCCGGCACGCTGCTGTCGCCGTTCCAGATCGCCTACCAGACCTATGGCACGCTGAACGATGCCCGTTCCAATGCCATCCTCGTCTGTCATGCGCTGACCGGTGACCAGCATGTCGCCAGCACCAATCCGGTAACCGGCAAGCCCGGTTGGTGGGAAGTGCTGATCGGACCGGGCAAGATCATCGATACCAGCCGTTTCTTCGTCATCTGCTCCAATGTCATCGGCGGCTGCCTGGGTTCCACCGGTCCGGCCTCGACCAACGCGGCAACGGGTAAACCCTATGGCCTCGACCTGCCGGTCATCACCATCCGTGACATGGTGCGCGCGCAGCAGATGCTGATCGACCATTTCGGCATCGAGAAACTTTTCTGCGTGCTCGGTGGCTCGATGGGCGGCATGCAGGTTCTGGAATGGGCGTCGAGCTATCCCGAGCGCGTGTTCTCGGCGCTGCCGATCGCCACCGGGGCGCGCCATTCGTCACAGAACATCGCCTTCCACGAAGTCGGGCGGCAAGCTGTGATGGCCGATCCGGACTGGCATGGCGGCAAATATTTCGAGCATGGCAAGCGTCCGGAGAAAGGGCTGGCGGTGGCGCGTATGGCCGCCCACATCACCTATCTGTCGGAAGCCGCCCTGCACCGCAAATTCGGCCGCAATTTGCAGGACCGCGAAGCGCTGACCTTCGGCTTCGATGCCGACTTCCAGATCGAGAGCTATCTGCGCCACCAGGGCATGACCTTCGTCGACCGCTTCGATGCAAACTCCTATCTCTACATGACGCGGTCGATGGATTATTTTGACCTCGCCGCCGACCATGGCGGCCGGCTGGCCGACGCCTTCGCCGGCACGAAAACCCGCTTTTGCCTGGTGTCCTTCACATCGGACTGGCTGTTCCCGACCGAAGAGAGCCGCTCCATCGTCCACGCACTCAACGCCGCCGGCGCCTCGGTATCCTTCGTCGAGATCGAGACCGATCGCGGCCACGACGCCTTCCTGCTCGACGAGCCGGAACTGTTTGCCGCCATCAACGGCTTCATCGGCTCGGCCGCGCGCGCCAGGGGGCTCAGCGCATGACCCTGAAAAGTCGCGGACTTTTCGGACCAAGGTCATGCGCCAACAGAAAGGCGAAGCCATGACCCTGAAAAGTTGCGGACTTTTCGGACCAAGGTCATGCGCCGTTCCGGAGCCGAAGCCATGAGCGTCAACGGCAGCCAGCGCGTCGACCTTGAGGTCGTCGCCAACCTCATCCCGCCGCAATCGCGTGTGCTCGACGTCGGCTCGGGCGACGGCTCGTTGCTCGAATTGCTGCAAGACACCAAGCACGTCGACGGTCGTGGTCTCGAGCTGTCGCAGCGTGGCGTCAACGAATGCGTGGCGCGCGGTCTCAGTGTCATCCAGGGCGATGCCGACATCGATCTCGAATTCTATCCCGACAAGGGCTTTGACTTCGTCGTTCTGTCGCAGACCCTGCAGGCCACCCGCAACCCGAAGCTGGTGCTCGACGAGCTGCTCAGGATCGGCAACCGGGCGATCGTGTCCTTCCCCAATTTCGGTCACTGGCGGGTGCGCCTATCGCTGTTCGTCAAGGGCCGCATGCCTGTGACCAGCGACCTGCCCTATTCTTGGTACGACACGCCCAACATCCACTTCTGCACGATCCGCGACTTCGTCAACTTGTGCGAAGAGCTTGGCGCGACAGTGGAGAAGGCGACCGCGCTCGACGCCAACGGCCAGAAGATCGGCCTGTCGATGCCATGGTGGTTCTGGAATTTCTTTGGCCAGCAGGCAGTGTTCCTGCTGAAGCGCTAATGAAATGGACACCGCAGGCGAGACTGCCAATCCTTTGAGGCGGCCGCGCTACTTCCTGCGGCGCGAAAGTGTTGCAGTTGAAGCGCCAGGAGCCGGAATTCATCATGCCTGGTCGGTCGAACGACGGCACGACGGGGTGACATGGCAGGTTGTTTTTTGTAGCGTCGCACCGAATCCGAGGAGGCCCATCCAGGGGGAAGTCCGATCCATTTAGCCATCCCCATGATCAAAGGACCTGGCGCGAAGGGTGTTTACGCGATGAAGGCGGCCGGCGCGATATGATCGGGAAGACCGAACAGGCGCCCCTCATCACGGTGATCACGCCGACTCACAACCGGCGCGAAACGGTGCTCCGCGCCGTCGAAAGCGTGCTCTCCCAGAGCATGCCGCGATTTGAACATATCGTCGTCGACGATGGTTCGACGGACGGGACCGAGGCGGCGCTCGCCCGCATCCATGACCCCCGGCTGATCTATGTCGGCGCGAAGTGGCGCGGCGCCAATGCCGCCAGGAATGCCGGCATCGAGCTAGCCCGGGCGCCCGTGGTGACTTTTCTCGATTCGGACGATCTCTTCCTGCCGCACCGGCTCGCACGGACGCTGACATGGTTCGACGACAATCCGGCGCTCGAGGTCCTGCTCTCCTCATATGTCTCGGTGAAGGGTGGCCGTGGCACCGCCTGCGTCAACCGCGGCGCTTTCCTGAACCCGCCAATGCTGGAGCGGGCCGTGGTTGCACAGACGGCCTTCATAGCCGGATCGGCGATAACGGCCAGGCGCGAGGCTTTGCTGGCCATCGGCGGCTATGACAGCGACATTCCCCGGATGCAGGACCGCGAGCTTCTGCTGCGCTTCGCACAGCGCTTCGGCGCGCAATTATCGGAAGATATCGACTGGACGAAGCACAATTCGCAGAATTCGATTTCAGGCCGCAGGGACGGCTACGTCGAAGCCTACGCGATCCTGATGAGCAAGCATCCGCACATCGCTCGCTCTTACCCCCATATCCCTCCCTTTATGATCGCGCGGCAGATCATCGCCGATATTCTCCGGGGGCGAATACCACAGGCATTTGCGGGATACATGGCCAACCGCTCGTCTGACGCGCTTGGTTATTCATTGCCGGAACTGATCAATGGTTATCTCCACGGCCGCCGCTGGCGGCGCGACCTCTACGACGAAGTTCGCGGTAAGTTTGGGATTCCACCGGCCTGACCGGCGACAGCTCAGCGATCGAGCGCGGCGCGTCGCAGGGCGCATTCCTTCTCGTCCGGCAGCGAGATGTCGACCGCCAGGGCCTTTGGCGGCCAGGCAACGGGCCGCAACGGGGGAAAACTGCTACTTCCTGTGGTGGAGGCTTGCCGCGGCTGGCGGCGGCTCGATGGCACCCGCCCTGACGTGGGCAGGTTTCAGCGAGGGCGCGCCGGAATCCTTAACGATCGTCAGGGAACGCGGGAAGAACTGATTGTTGTGCTGTCCGCGCCCGATGTTGAGGATCGCGGCCCCGGGCAGTCGCTTCTCCAGCAGCGACAGCACGCGCCGCAGCGAGGGTCCGTCGAACGCATCCATGGCTTCGTCGATGATCACCCATTTCGGCTGTCGCAAGGCGAGCCTGGCCACGCCCAGCAATCGCTGTTCGTCATCGCCCAACTCATGGTCCCAGCGTCCGACGCGGTCGAGCGACGACGACAGGCGTCCAAGACCGACCTCGGCAAGCACCGCTGAAATGTCGGCGTCGTTCGCCGGCGCATGCCCGTTCGGGTGATTGAGGACTTCGCGCAGCGTGCCGGCCGGCAAATAGGGGACGCGCGGCACGAAGATGATGGTTTCACCCGCGGGCAGGCCGATGCGTCCACTGCCCCACGGCCACAGCCCGGCAATGGCGCGAAAGAACAGCGTCTTTCCGGCGCCCGGCTCGCCGGTGATCATGACGCGCTCGCCGGCAAGGATTTCGACATGCTGGTCGGCGAGCTTGGTGCATCCGTCAGGCGATGCCACCTGAAGCTTCTCGAACGTCAGGCTGCCATTGGCGTTGTCGGCGAATTCGATGCGCTTCTCCTTATCGTGCAGCACATCGGTTTCATCGAGCGCGATGCGGAAGTCGGCGACACGCATCAGCGTGGCGCGCCAGTCGGCAATGCTGCCGATGTTGTTGATGAACCAACGCAGGGAGGAGTGGACCTGGTTGAAGGCCCCGACCGCCATCATCAGCCCGCCAAAGCTGATATCCCCCGAGAAATAGACCGGCGAGGCGACCAGGATCGGCGCCACGACCGTGATCCAGCCATAGGTATCGGTTACCCAGGATAGATTGATCTGGGCGGTGTAGATGCGCCGCATGGCGCCCAGCACCGTGCCGAGGTCGAGTTGCAGCCGTCGCTTGGCGTCATCCTCCCCACGGTACAGCGCGATGGCATCGACATTCTCGTTGACGCGCACCATCGAGGAGCGCAGCTCCGCTTCGCGCGTATAGCGGTCGCTGTTGAGGCTGATGAGCGGCCGGCCGACCAGCCAGCTCAGCCACGAGGCGGTGCCGGCATAGAGGAACGCGGCCCAGACCATATAGCCGGGTATCGCCAGCGGCCAGCCGTTGACGTGGAAGACGAAGCCCGAAGACAGTTCCCACAGCACACCGACGAAGGACACGAGCAGGATGAACGACTGCAGCAGGCCGACACCAAGATCGGTCGACAGGTCCGAGAGATGCGCGGCATCCTGCTGCATGCGCTGGTCGGGATTGACGCCGATGGCGCCGGCATTGGCCAGCCGGAAGGCGCGCGCCGGCCGCATCCACTGGTCGATCAGGTCCAGCGTCAGCGCCTCGCGCAACTTCAGCCGGATCATCTGGTTGAGCCAGGTCTGGCCGATATTGAGCACCAGCAGTCCGCCGGCGATCATGGCAAAGACCATGAGCTGATGCAGGAAGGCCGCCATGTCGCGGCGCGCGAGCGCGTCGTAGAAGGGCTGGTTCCAGCGGTTGAGCAAGACCTGGCCGATCGACGTCGCGATAATGACGCCCATGATGCCGAGCGACGTCCACAGCAACCACTTGCGAACCGGCGATCCGATCAGCGCCCGCTTGATGGTCGCCACCTGATCGCGCAGGCTGCTGGCCACGGCGACCGGCTGAACGGTGGCCTGATTGTCCAATTGATCAGCCATGGCCGAGGTCCTTGCGTTCAGTAGCGAAGCTGAAACCGGATGAAGGGAGCCGACGGCGGCAGCCCCTCAACCACTCTGCGAGCCCAGCACGACAGATAGGTCGGAAAGACGCGGCGCGATGCAAGTTTCCATCGCGATCACGAAGGTGTCACTTGCCGGGGCGATGCCACACCCCTTGCCTCGGCCCGCCGGCCGAGCCGTGTCGCGCCATGCGGCGACAGCACCGGCACGAAGACGCGGCGGGACGCACGCTGGGCTACCGGCACGCCTTGATAGAGCCGTTTCTGCGCTTCGACGACAATGACGCCGGAAAAGATCGGCCACAGCTTCCGGCCGGCGCGCTCCAGCACATTGTGGAAGCGCATCATGAAACGCCGCCGCGATGGCGGGAAAAACAGCGCATCCGACCAGGCGGCGGGCGTGAAATTCGCCTCACGCAGCAATTCGGTGAGCTGCCCGCGTGAGAAGGGCCGGCCATTGCCGAACGGCGTATGTTCGAAGCGCGCCCAGACCCCGCGCCGGTTTGGCACGACGATGACGACGCGCCCCGCCGGGGACAGCACCCGCCAGATCTCGTTCAGCGTTTCGCGCGGGTTTTCGACGTGTTCGAGCGAATGGACGAGCAGCATGCGGTCGATGCAGGAATCGACCAGCGGCAGTTCCTCGTCGAACACCAGGGCCGCCGCCGTTGGCCCGGTCGCCGGCCAGACCACGGCGCCCTGAGTCGCCGGCATGAAGGCGAAGACCCGCTCGGCGTCGGTGCCGAAGCGTTCCAGCCAGGGCAAGGTATAGCCCAGGCCGACCAGCCGCTCATTGGGCACCGCGGCCCATATCGACGACAGCGCCGTGGTGATCGAGCGCTCGGCGAACCGGCCGAGCGTTGTCGAATAGAAGGAACGAAGGTCGACGATGTCGGAATGCATGTCAGGGATGTAGCCGTGATATCGGCCGGATTCAACAAAAGGCCAAAGCGGCCGGCTACGTATGTCAATTTGACATCCCAGGATAACATTCGCTTTGCTTGCCATCCGGGATGACATTCGCTTTCTCATCCGGGATGACATTCACGCAGCGGCGCCCTATGTCTGCGGCGGTAAATGGAGAGATGCGATGCCGGTCGAAATCGAACAGTTCATGTGCCGCACCGACAATTTCGGCGTGCTGGTGCATGACCGCGAAAGCGGCCAGACCGCGATCATCGACGCGCCCGAGGAAGCGCCGATCCTGGCCGCGCTCAAGCGCACCGGCTGGACGCCGACGATGATCCTGACCACACATCATCATATGGATCACGTCGACGCGAATCTGGCGCTCAAGGAGCGCTTCAAGCTGCGCATCGTCGGCCCGGAGGCGGAAAAGGCCAAGATCCCCGGCATCGATGAAACCGTCGAAGAAGGCTCCGTCCTGCATCTCGGCAACGAGCGCATCGAAGTGATCGCCACGCCCGGGCATACCGCTGGCCATGTCTCCTACCATCTGCCGTTATCGAAAGTGGCGTTCACCGCGGATACGTTGTTTGCGCTGGGTTGTGGGCGGCTGTTCGAATGCAGGCCGCCGGTGATGTACGACTCGCTGAAGAAGCTCGCGGCCCTTCCCGCCGAGACGACAATCTATTGCGGCCACGAATACACGCTCGCCAATGCCCGTTTCGCGCTGAGCGTCGACCCCACCAATTCGGCGTTGAAGGAGCGCGCCGCGCGGATCGAGGCGCTGCGGGTCCACAACAAGCCGACGCTGCCGACGACGATCGGCGAGGAACTGTCGACCAATCCCTTCCTGCGCTGGCACGATCCGGCAATCCGCAAGCATCTCGGCATGGAAAAGGCCGGGGATGCCGAGGTCTTCGCCGAGATCCGCAAGCGCAAGGACAATTTCTGACCACCATGCCAACTTTCTGCCTATGACCAGTTCCGCGGAAATCATAGCAACGCTCGCCCTGAAGCCGCATCCGGAAGGCGGCTGGTACGCGGAAACCTTTCGCGACGAAGCCGGCGGTGCGCGCGGCCATTCGACAGCCATCTACTTCCTGCTGGAACAGCATCAGGTTTCGGCCTGGCATCGGGTCAGGGACGCCGCCGAGGTTTGGCACTTTCATACCGGCGCGCCATTGGCATTGTCGATGTGGGAAGAAGGCGGCGCCATTGTCGAGCAGGTTCTCGGCATCGAGCTCGCGGCGGGTGAACGGCCGCAGATCGTCGTGCCGGCGGGCTGGTGGCAATCGGCGCGCACACTGGGCGAATGGACGCTGGTCGGCTGCACGGTGGCGCCGGGTTTTGATTTCGCCGCCTTCGAACTGGCCGAGCCGGGCTGGCAGCCGAAGCCGATTTAACCCAGCAGGAATCCCAGCGTGATCGCCAGTTGGGCGGCATAGTACAAAACCCACACGGTCAAACCCATCCAGGCGCGATGCGGCGAGACGGCCGCCACTAAAAATTTCTCCATGGCGAGCAGCCCGTCCGATGCCATGAACAGCACGGCGCCACCAATCACCCAGACATTGCTTGTCGTTAGCGCCGACATGCCCATAGCCAGGATCGCCATGACATAGACGGCAATCGGTATACGCAAGCCGGGACCAACGCGGCGCCAAAGCGCCGCCAGCATGACGATCGCGAACACCGCCATGGCCAGCGCGATCGCGCCGCGCCAGGGCTCGGCGCCTAGCAACTCCAATCCGGCACCGCTGCGCAGCAACAACGCGACATAGACGATGTGGGCGACGAGAAAACTGGCCAGTCCACCCAGAAAGGCTTTTTCGCCGTCGCGCGACAAGAAGGCATCGCCCATGGCGCTCAGCGCAAGGGCGGCGACCAGCAGCAGCGGCCCGCCTTGTATTGCGGCGAGTACGGCGAGCATCGCGACGGCAAGTGTCTTTGCCGCCGAGCGGGCCAGCGTCGGCGGCATGCCAAGCGTGAAGGCATAGATCACCGCCGCCACCAGCGAAAAGATCAGCGTCGCATTGGCGTTGGCGTCGATGCCTCCGGCAAACGGCATCGTCATGCCCTGGCTCCGCCTTCGGATGCCCTGGCTCCGCCTTCGGATGCCCTGGCTCCCTCTTCGGATGCCCCGGCTCCGCTCTCCGTAGCCGGCTTGCGCAGGAACAGCGATTTTGCCGCTAGCGCCGCGCCGCCCGTGATGAGCACACAGGCGGCCAGAATGCGCAGCGACGGTTCGGCGGCGCCGGCCGCGATCAGCACCAGGGTAGACAGCAGCGGCGCCGCGTAGCTCGCGGCACCCAGCACCTGGATGTTGCCGCGCTTGACACCGATGTCCCAGGCATAGAAGGCCGCGCCCACCGGCATCAGGCCGAGCCCGAGCACGGCCAGCCAGTGGCCGGCGCCGTCAGGCAGAACCGTTTGTTCCAGCGCCAGGTGGCAGACGAGCGACAGCACGGCGGTTGCCGCGCAGAACCAGGTGACGATGCTGGTCGGCACCGACGGGAAACCTCGAGACAGCAAGGAATAGGACGACCATAGCAGGGCGCAGATGGCGGCCATGGCGTAACCGAAGGCGTAGCGCGCATCCAAGGCCAGGCCCCCGCCCTTGGTGACGATAAGCACGGTGCCGGCAAGGCCGAGCAGCGCGCCGACGACATGGTTCCAGGCCAGCTTCTCGCCCGGCATCAGCGCCGAGCCCAGCACGATCAGCAGCGGCCAGAGATAAGCAATCAGGCTCGCCTCGATCGCCGGCGCGTTGCGCAGCGCGGTGAAGTAGAAGAAGTGGTAGCCGAACAGGCCGGCAATGCCGATCGCCCAGACCTGAGGAGGAATCTTTTGGCTCCTGTCGGTGGCCGGCATGAACAGTCGCGTGACAAACCCAACGCCGGTGCCGATCGAGAAAGTGATCGCCGACAACATGAATGGCGGCACTTTGCCGGACGCATCCGTTAGCGACGCCAGCAATGCCCACATGGCGACCGCCGAAAAGCCGATCAGTGTTGCGCGCCCCATTTTGTCTCCAGTGGCGCGCCCGTTCTGTCCCGGTGGCGTGCCTTATTGTACCGCTTCGAACCGTCTGGCGCTGATGGTCAAGGTGCCGATCTGCGTTCCGACCGTGGCGTGGATCGGCGCATATACGCCGGTTTGGCCGAGCGGTGCAAAGGTCACCATCATGCGGCTTTTGTTCTTGAGATAATTGAGCGCCTTGCGGCCCTTGCGATAGCCCGCCACCGGGTCGAAACCCATCTGGCAGGTGACGGTGTCGCCCTTGTAGCCCGGCACCGAGATCGTTCCTTTCGAGGCGTAGGTCAGCGTCAGGTCGGCGCGCATCTCGCCATCGTAGAACTTGACCTTGCGGCCACAGACCTGGTCGAGGCTGTCGGCATGGATGACGGTCGCCGCCATCGGATCGAGCACCGATGCCAGGTCGCCGGCGCCGAGCGGCACCCAGGCCTTGGGATCGCGCTTGCCCGGAGCAGGGATGACCTGCGTCGAGGTCACGTTGCCATTGCTAAAGCGAATGTCGATCGAAGACGCCTTCTTGCCGGAGGTGTAGTCGGCTCGAAACGCCTGCGGCACCATTTTCTGGCCCGAAATGGTGCCTTTTGACGAGATCGTGCCCCGCGTGTCGTCGAACAGCTTGGCGAGACCCGCCGCCGAGACACTGCCTTCGATCGCGTAGGCACCGTTCTCATAATGGCTGGAAAAGGTCGATCTGGCGATCGAGAGACCAAGGAACGACACCGTGTATTCGCCCTTGAACGACTGCGGCGAGGCAGCGGACGCAGCGGTCGGCAGGGCGATGACAAGCGCGGCAACAAGCGCGTGAGACGAACGAGGCATGGCGGGATCGGATCCTTGGTTTTCGGCCGGAGGCGGGCGACTCCGGTCTGGCGTGTCCCTACGAGACCGCTTATACGGTGAAATCCGGCCTTAATATGAAAAGCCGGGCGCTTCCGTGCGGAAGCCGGAGCTTGACGCCCCGGTGAAATGCAACTATGGAACGCCAACTTTTCCATAAGGCCGCCTGACCAGAACCGCGCGCCACCCGGCGCGGGTACGAAGGTTTGGCAGGCCCCGAGAGAACTGAAGGTTAGAACCATGTCCCGCACCTGCGAACTCACTGCCAAGGCAGTCCAGACCGGCAACAATGTGAGCCACGCCAACAACAAGACCAAGCGTCGCTTCCTGCCGAACCTCGTCAATGTGACGCTCATTTCGGAAGCGCTGAACCAGAATGTACGCCTGCGCATCTCGGCCAACGCGCTGCGTTCGGTCGAACATCGCGGCGGCCTCGATGCCTTCCTGGCCAAGGCCGACGTCAAGGAACTGTCGCAGCGCGCGCGTCTCTTGAAGAAGCAGATCGCCAAGAAGCTTGCCGAGCAGGTCGCTGCGTAAGATCCAGATAAAGGCGGGGGACGACCGCCTGGCCAGCCTCTTTGCTGGCCGCTGAGCATCGGATAGATCCGCAAGGTTCGACACTCCGATGCTCAATTTCGAAGCGAGCGCTGCCTCGGCATGATGCTCCGCTGGTTCCATTACCCAGGATAAAAAAATGTCTTCTTTTTCGCGGTACCTGCCTTTCGTGGCCGCCATGGCACTTGTCGTCGTGGCATCGAACATCCTCGTGCAGTTTCCCATGCAGGGCCACCTCGGCGGCCTGTCGCTCGCCGACGTTTTGACCTGGGGCGCTTTCACCTATCCCTTCTCTTTCCTGGTCACAGACCTCGCCAACCGCCGTTACGGGCCCGCCGCGGCGCGCCGGATCGTCTTTGTCGGCTTCATGACGGCGGTGGTCTGCTCGATCCTCGTCCCGCCCTTTCTGTTCCGCCATGGCCTGATCGAATTCGAGACATCAGCCGACCGGCTGGTGCGCATCGCGGCGGCTTCCGGAGCGGCATTCCTGTCCGCGCAATTGCTCGATGTGACCGTGTTCAACCGTTTGCGCCGGCAGAGCTGGTGGCGGGCGCCGATCGTCGGCACGCTGGTTGGATCGGTGTTCGACACCCTCGTGTTCTTCGGCGTCGCCTTTTCAGCCGCCTTTGCCTTCGTCGGCCCAAGCGACGGGTTTGCGCTGGAGAGCGCCCCATTGATGGGGGTGTTTCATGTCGACGCCATGCGCTGGGTGTCCTGGGCGCTCGGCGATCTTAGTGTGAAACTGATCATCGCTGTCGTGGCTCTGATCCCTTACCGGCTGCTCGCCGCCCGCTGGAGCCAGCCGGCCGTTGCCGCGGCCTAGCAGTGATTCCCTGGATCCAGCTGGACTCCGCGAAAACGCCTGATGGCCGGCAGGAACTGCGGCTGAAACAGCGCGGTTCTGAATTCTCGATCATGCTTGGTACCAACGAGCTGATGAACAGCCGACTGAGCGGCTCCGAAGAAGCGCTGGCAAAACTGTCCTGCCAGGGGATTGCGGGTCATCGTCGGCCGAGAATCCTGATCGGCGGGCTCGGCATGGGTTTTACGCTGCGCGCTGCCCTCGCCGAATTGGGCGACAACACCGCGATCGTCGTCGCGGAACTGGTGCCGGCCGTCGTCGCCTGGGCACGCGGCCCGATGGCCGAGATTTTTGCCGGCTCGCTCGATGATCCCCGCGTCACCATCCGCGAAACCGATGTCGGCCAGCTCATACGGTCCGCACCCATTGCCTGGGACGCGATCCTGCTCGACGTCGACAATGGCCCCGAAGGCATCGTCCACAAGGGCAACGACGCGCTCTACAGCGTGGCTGGCCTCGCCGCCGCACGCACCGCCCTAAGACCGGGCGGAGTCCTGGCCGTATGGTCGCAAGGGCCGGATGCCGGCTTCACGAGGCGGTTGAAACAGGCGGGTTTCGCTGTCGAGGAAGTCAACACGCGCGCCAACGGCAAGCGCGGCGCGCGCCATGTCATCTGGATCGCCACCAACAGCTCATGATCCTAGGTCGAGGCCGTAGGCAGCCGGGGCTACTTCGGCCGCTGAAGTTCGGTGGCAAGGGCCTCCAGCAGCCCGCGGGTCCCTCTTCCCGCCCCTTGGCGGAATCGACACCGTCGAAGAAGGCGCCCTGCTCGGTGTAGGTCAGCCTTGTGCCGTCGCCCGAAGGCGTCAGCTCCACGGTGGTCAGCGATGCCGACATGGGCTGCGGCCCGACCGCCATCCTGTAGGAAAACACGATGCGCTGGTCGGCAACGATATACTGGAATTGCGCGTCGAGCCTGATCTCAGGGCCGTCGCCATAGCTGAAGCGAGACACCTCGCCGCCACCGACACGAAAGTCGAAGCTGAACTCGGCAACGCTAAAACCATCGCCTCAATGCGCCAGCGCCGCACCGTCTCCTTGTCGCCGAAGGCATGGAAGACACATGACGGCGATTGCGGATAGGTTCGCTCGACGGTGAAAGTGGAATGGATGACGGAATGCTCGTCTTTCGCGGGGGCGATCTGGTTCATTGCGGTTCGTCCTTTTCCTGATTTTTCTTGGGGAATTGGTCTGTCTCGGCCAGAATCTGGCCAAGACGGTCGAGGTGGCGTTCCGCCGGTAAGCGGCGCTCGGCAATCCAGTCGGCGAGCGGAGCGAGCCCGCCCGGTTCGATCCGGCAGGTGCGCACTCGCCCGATCTTTTCGCTGCGGATCAGCCCACAGGCCTCCAACGCCTGCAGATGCTGCAGCACGGCGGCAAACGTCATGCCGAACGGCTCCGCCAGCTGGCTGACGGTGGCCGGTCCGCTGCTCAACCTTTCCAGGATCTGTCGGCGGGTGGGCTCGACAAGCGCGCGAAGTATAACGTCGATCCCTGAATTGTTAAGCATGGACTTGAGTATTGTCGGCGCCACTTTAATTGTCAAGCCCAGACTAAAGTGTTTTTGCCTGGCGGTCGTCGCGACACTGGCCCGGATTCAGTGGCTTGTCGGGGCAAAGACTGTGGGATGGCCGGCGCATGGACAAAATCGCCGCAAGATCGCTGGTGGGGCGTCGCGAAGGGCTGCCCCTCAATCCTGAAGCAGAATGAATTCCAGATAGAGATTGCGCTGCAGGATCGAATGGTTGTCGTCGGAGATCAGCGACACCATCAGCGCGCCGTCATCCCGGCTCCAGACGTCGAGCCCTTCAATATTGTCGATTTGGTAGCCCATGTCGGCTTGCAGCAGCACCGGCCCGTCGGCGACGGCGCCCTTCTCGACGCTCTCCCCATAAATGCGCCGCAGCCGCATCTTGAGGCCGCCCGCCATGGTGAAGCTGCGCTCCAGCAGCAAGAGGTCGCCATCCGGCAGGAAGGCGCCGTCGGTGATGTCGAAATCGTCGTTGCGCTTGATGGTGAAGACGCCCCTATGCGGGCCTTCGATAATGGCGGCGTAGATGTTGCCTGATTTGTCGAGGCTCTTCTCCGACACCACGACCAGGCCGCCTTGATGCTGGCCATTGGCATTTGAATGGGTAACTGTCTCGAAGCCGCGGTTCTGCCGCAGCTCCCGCGGCGGCACCAGGAAATCCAGCTGCCTGAATGGCGCCTTCATGGTGTCCGGTTCGATCCTGAATTGGGAGACGCGGTGGTTGCGCTCGAAACCGACGGTGGCAATGCCGTCCTTGACCGCGAGGCCTTCGGCGTCGACTTCCCATTTTTCGTCGATCGGCTGCCCGCTCTGGTCGGCCATCTGCTGCATGCGAAAATTCTGGATGCCGAGGGGTCGCCTGTCGGCGTCGCGGGCCACCGAGCCGAAGAACCAGTAACCGGTGTCGGCAACACCGATGAAATCACTGCCCGCTTTCAGGAACCGAAAGGCCGACAACGCGCCGAAATCGCGTGATGGCGACGTCATTTCCAGCCCACCGACGAATTCGAGCGGACCGAATTGCTTGTCGGCGCGGCCAATGTGGAATTCGGTGATCGGGCGTGCCGAGACGGCGACAGGTTCAACTGGAGCCGAGCCGGCCGAACCTGCCGGAACACCGGCGAGCAGGACGATGGCGGCGAAAAGCGTTTGCCTAAACCCGCCTCGCGAAAAGATCATCCGGCGCGCCGCACGCCGCCGCGACGCGTATCCTTCGCGCTCTCCTCGGCGAACAGCGACGCCAGCTGCTCGGTCATCGCGCCGGCCAGTTCCTCGGCATCGACGATGGTGACAGCGCGCCTGTAGTAGCGCGTGACGTCATGGCCTATGCCGATGGCCAGCAGCTCGACCGGTGAGCGCGTCTCGATCAATTCGATGACAGCGCGCAGATGCCGCTCGAGATAATTGCCCGGATTGACCGACAGCGTGGAATCGTCGACCGGCGCGCCGTCCGAGATCATCATCAGGATCTTGCGCTGTTCAGGCCGGGCAATCAGCCGATTGTGCGCCCACAGCAGCGCCTCGCCGTCGATATTTTCCTTGAGCAGGCCTTCGCGCATCATCAGGCCAAGGTTGCGGCGTGCCCGCCGCCATGGATGATCGGCGGATTTGTAGATGATATGACGCAGATCGTTGAGGCGGCCGGGGTTCGGCGGCTTGCCGTCCTTCAGCCACTTCTCGCGCGCCTGTCCGCCCTTCCAGGCCCGCGTGGTAAAGCCGAGGATCTCGACCGAGACGCCGCAGCGCTCCAGCGTGCGCGCCAGAATATCGGCGCAGGTGGCGGCGACCGTGATCGGCCGGCCACGCATCGAGCCGGAATTGTCGAGCACCAGCGTCACCACCGTGTCGCGGAACTTGGTGTCGCGCTCCTGCTTAAACGACAGCGGCTGCATCGGATCGATGACGACGCGCACCAGTCGCGCCGGGTCGAGATAGCCCTCTTCCAGGTCGAAATCCCAGGACCGGTTCTGCTGCGCCATCAGCCGGCGCTGCAGCCGGTTGGCGAGCCGTCCGACCACGCCCGACAGATTGGCGAGTTGCTTGTCGAGGAAGGCGCGCAGCCGGTCGAGTTCTTCCTCTTCGCAGAGCTCCTCCGCGCCGACCGTCTCGTCGAAAGCTGACGTGTAAACCTTGTAGTCGATTTCCTTCGGCAGATTGGTGAAGGGATTGTCGTTGCGCCTAGCCTCGCCGGGCGTCTCGGCATCGGCATCGTCGTCGTCGGACAAATCGTCAGCGGTGGCGTCGGAGGCTTCCGTCTCCGCCGATTGCTCGTCGTCGGCCGATGCCTCGGCGTCCTCGGACTGGGACTGCTCGGAGCCTGAATCGTCCTCGCCGCCTTCCTCGCTTTGTTCCTCGCCTTGCGGCTGGTTGTCGTCATTGTCCTCGGAGTCTTCGGTCTCCTGGTCGTCGCCGAGTTCCTCGGCCATTTCCATGGAGGCAAGCATCTCGCGCACGACGCGGGCGAAGGCCTGCTGGTCCTCGAGCTTTTCCGACAGGCCGTCGAGGTCGGCCTTGGCCTTCTCCTCGACCCAGGGCCGCCAGAGTTCGACCAGCCGCTCGCCGCTCTTCGGCACCGGCCGGCCGGTCAGCTTTTCGCGCACCATCAGCGCCAGCGCCTCCTCGATGGGCGCGTCCGCCTTATCCTTGACGTCGACGAGGTTGGCCTTGGTGTATTTGTCCTCCAGCATCGAGCCTATATTGTCGGCGACGCCCTGCATGGCGCGGCTGCCGATCGCCTCGACGCGGGCCTGTTCGACCGCGTCGTAGATGGCGCGGGCGGCCTTGCCTTCCGGCGCCAGCTTGCTGTGGATGCGCACATCATGGCAGGCGCGCTTCAACGCCATGGAATCGCCGAGCCCGCGGGTAATCGCGATGTCGGACTTCGATGCCTTCTTGGGCAGTTCGGGCAGCCGCGCACGGCTGCCCGCCAGCGCCGGCCTGTCCTTGGCGAAGCCGACTTCCATTTCCTTGTCGCCGGCAATGGCGCGCATGCAGACGGTGACGGCGCGCTTGAAGCTGTCGGCTTCAGACCCCGTCTTGGACTTGTTGCGCGTATTGTCGCCCGGACCCGCCATAGAGGCTCTGCTTAGCCCAGCACCACATTGGCCGCGCTCTCGGGCAGATCCTGGCCGAAGGCGCGCTGGTAGAACTCGGCAACCACCGAACGCTCCAGCTCGTCGCACTTGTTGAGGAAGGTCAGCCGGAACGCCATGCCGACATCGCCGAAGATCTCGGCATTCTCGGCCCAGGTGATGACGGTACGCGGGCTCATCACCGTCGACAGGTCGCCATTGATGAAGGCCGAGCGCGTCATGTCGGCGACGCGCACCATCTTGTTGACGATGTCCTTGCCCTTGGTGTCGCGATAATGCTTGGCCTTGGCCAGCACGATGTTCACTTCATTGTCGTGCGGCAGATAATTCAGCGTGGTAACGATCGACCAGCGGTCCATCTGCGCCTGGTTGATCTGCTGGGTGCCGTGATAAAGGCCAGTGGTGTCGCCTAGACCAACCGTATTTGCGGTCGAAAACAGCCGGAACGCCGGATGCGGGCGGATGACCCGGCTCTGGTCGAGCAGCGTCAGTCGGCCGGACGATTCCAGCACGCGCTGGATGACGAACATCACGTCCGGACGGCCGGCGTCATACTCGTCGAAGCAGAGCGCCACATTGTGCTGGTAGGCCCAGGGCAGGATGCCGTCGCGGAATTCAGTGATCTGCAGGCCGTCCTTGACCACGATCGCGTCCTTGCCGACGAGATCGATACGGCTGACATGGCTGTCGAGATTGACGCGCACGCAGGGCCAGTTGAGGCGGGCGGCGACCTGTTCGATATGGGTCGACTTGCCGGTGCCGTGATAGCCCGACACCATGACGCGGCGGTTGTAGGCAAACCCGGCGAGGATCGCCAAGGTCGTCGCCTTGTCGAACAGATAGTCGGGATCGACATCGGGCACATGCTCGCTGGTGACCGAGTACGCTGGCACCACCATCTTGGACTCGAAACCGAATTTCTCCTTCACCGACACCGTCGTGTCGGGCAGGTTGGCGATGTCGCGATCGACCTTGTTCATATCTCTCAACGTCTCCACGGGCGAAACGTCGCGTTTCGCCGGCAATCCATTTTGTTCGGGGGCGGTCTTAGAGCCTTTTCCAACCTTATGAAAGTTGGAAAACGACACGAACCATAGGGTCGCTCAGCACAGGCCCGCCTGTTTGAGCACGCGATAGGCCTGAAGCACATCGCGGAACCGGTCTTCCGAACCTCTGTCGCCGCCATTCGCATCCGGATGGTGACGCTTCACCAGTTCCTTATAGCGCGCCTTGATGTCCTTGCCAGTCGCCTTTGTATCAAGGCCAAGCGTTTCCAGCGCCTTGGCCTCAAGCGGCTTGGCCTTGCGCTCGCGCGCCTCGCGCGGATCCTTCGGTCCCTTGAACAGGTCGAACGGGTCGCGCATGCGGTTGTAATAGCCCGCGCGGCCGGAGCGCATCTGCGCCATGTCGGGCGAAGAACGCGTCGAGGCGCCGTTGACGCCCATCTTCCAAGTCGGCCGGTGGCCGGTCATCGCTTCCTTCTGGAAGCGCGCCACCTCGGTGTCCGGCACGCCGGAGAAGTAGTTGAAGCCCTTGTTGTACTCACGCACATGGTCGAAGCAGAAGCGGAAATACTCGCCCTCCTTCATGCGGCCGACCGGCGCGCGATGCGTGCCCGCCTCCTTGCAGCCATCCCACTGGCAGATCGGCGCGTGCGCCTTCACCTCCGCGTCCTTGTCGGGGCGGACGCGAATCTTCTCGAAATATTTGGGATACGGCTTCATCTAACCCATTTATGGGGCGTTCGCAGATGCGAAACAAGAATTGACATTTTCGCGATGATCGCCCTAACCGCTGAATCGCGGCTTAAAGCAGGCGAACGACCGATTTTGTTGCGCGCCGGCGGCCCGGCGAATCCTGTTTCCGGTTTTCACGCCGGCGCGCCGACCATATGTGGTGAAGGGAGAAGACGATGTCCATACAGGCGACCATGGAAGACAAGCTCAACAGGGCATTTTCGCCCGAGCGGCTGGTCATCCTCAACGAAAGCCATCTCCACGCCGGCCATCATCACGTGGAATCCGGTCACCACGCTGAGTTCGATGGCACCGGCGAGACACATTTCCGTGTCCGTATCGTCTCGGCGAATTTTGTTGGCATGAGCCGCGTCGAGCGCCACCGCGCCGTCAACGAACTGCTGGCCGACGAGTTGAAGGCCGGCGTTCACGCACTGGCTATCGAGCCCGCGGCGCCCGGCGAACAGACGCGCTGGTAGGCCAAGTCCCCGAGCTGAGCTGTAGCGCGCGTCTCGCGCTGTTCAGATTATCGCTTCGATCAGGAATGGCCCGCGCCGCGACAAGGCGGCATCGAGCAGCGCGTTAAACCGCTCGCAGGTGTCGGCACGCGCCGCCTCCACGCCCATGCCTTTGGCCAGCGAAACCCAGTCCAGCGCCGGATGGTCGAGGTCGAGCATGCGCCTGGCATTTTCGCCGATCGCGTTCACCCCGACATTGCGCATTTCGCCATGCAGGATCGCATAGGTGCGGTTGGAAAAGACGATCGTCACCACGTCGAGATTTTCCCGCGCCTGCGTCCACAGGCCCTGCACCGTGTACATGCCGCTGCCGTCGGCCTCCAGATTGATTACCTTGCGGCCGGGACAGGCGATCGCCGCGCCTGTCGCCAGCGGAATGCCGCCGCCGATCGACCCGCCCGTGCCCATCATATAGTCGTGCGGCGCGGCAAAGGCCGACAGCGCGAAGAAGCGTCGCGCCGAAGTGACCGCCTCGTCGCAAACGATCGCGTCGCCCGGCAGCTTTTTGGCGACGGAGAGTGCAATTGCATCTTCCGTCAATCTGCCGGTTGGTGTTGCCTCCTCGGGAAAGGCGCTTGCAACCAACGCCGGTTGCGATTGCTTGACGCGTAGTTCGTCGCGAAGCGCCTCCAGCGCCGCATGCAGATCCTGACCATGGGCGGCGAGCGTCAGCACCTGGCAATCGTCACGGACAAGCCTTCCCGGTTTTCCCGGATAGGCGAAGAAGGCGACCGGCTCCTTTCCGCCGATCAGCACAAGGACATCGATATCCCTGAGCGCTGCCGTCGCCGCGTCGACGGGATAGGGAATGCGCGTCGGCGCGACACGCCCGCGCCCGCGCTGCATACGCGCGATCAACACCTCGCTGAACAGCCTGACATCGCAGGCCGCTGAAATCTGGCCGGCGATCTCGAGGGCATCGGCTCGCGCCGCCCGTCCCCGAACGATCATGCCGACGCGCCCGGGAGCGGCACGGATCGCGGTAGCCACCGCTCGCACGGCGTCGATGTCGACGGCTCGCGGCGATGCGAGTTCCACTTTGACGGGCGAAACCGCGTCGGCGTCGCCCCAGGCCGCGTCCGCCGGCAGGATCAGCGTTGCGACACCCGGCGGTGTCAGCGAGGCGCGAAGGGCCGCCTCCGTGGCCGGTTGGACATCCGTGGGCCCTTCGATGCGGCGCACCCACTTCGACATCGGCGCCGCCAGCCCCTCTATGTCGCTGGTGAGCGGCGCGTCGAGCGGCAGATGGTAGGAGGCATGGTCCCCGACGATGTTGATCATCGGGCTGAAGGCGCGCCTTGCATTGTGCATGTTGGCCAGCCCATTGGCGAGGCCCGGGCCGGTGTGCAGCAGCGTCGCGGCGGGTCGATCGGTCATGCGCGCATAGCCGTCGGCCGCACCCGTCACCACCCCCTCGAACAGGCCGAGCACGCAGCGCATCGCCGGCTTGCGGTCGAGGGCCGCGACGAAATGCATTTCGGATGTGCCGGGATTGGCGAAGCAGACATTCACGTCATTAGCCAACAGCACGTCGCACAGAACATCGGCGCCATTCATGCAAATTTTCTCCCATTCACGAAGAGCAATTGCACCCGCGGATATCGGCACGGCAATATCCCGCCGCCGCTTTTGGCATGATCCAGCCACGGAATGGGCGAGCGACGGTCGGCAGGATCAGGCGATCGTCGATTTCAGGAACGCTGGCGCCGCGGCGTTCGGCGCACTGCCGTCATCTCCGCCGAAATCGCGGTTGATGGGCGGCCATTCGGGCCGGAGCGTTGTTTGGATTTCAGTACCAGATGCATGCGCGCCGACGGAACAAACAATGCCTTCCCGCAGTTGAATATGCGAGCCCCATCAAAATGGCTCCGAAGGCAACGAACATGCGTGAGAACCAATCCGACGTCTTCCATCTCTTCTCGGAAATTTATGCGAACGCCGCCCAGGAAGAGATAAGTCTCCAGCAATATCTGCTCGCCTGCCGCGAGGACAAATCGATGTATGCCTCGGCGCCGGAACGAATGGTCGAGGCGATCGGCGAGCCAAACCTGGTCGACACCAGCAAGGACGAGCGGCTAGGCCGTATCTTCTCGAACCGGACCGTCAAGATATATCCCTCCTTCTCCGACTTTTACGGGATGGAAGATACGATCGAGCGCATCGCCGGCTATTTCCGCTATGCCTCCCAGGGCCTCGAGGAGCGCAAGCAGATCCTCTACCTCTTGGGTCCGGTCGGCGGCGGCAAATCCTCCTTGGCCGAACGGTTGAAGAAATTGATGGAAGAGCGCCCGATCTACACGCTGAAGGTCGGCAACCAGATCAGTCCGGTTTTCGAATCGCCGCTTGGCCTGTTCCATCCCGATCGCATGAGCGATCTCCTGGAGGACAAATACGGGATAGCCCGGCGCCGCCTGAACGGACTTATCTCGCCATGGGCGGCCAAGCGCCTCGACGAACTGTCCGGCGACATTTCCAAATTCAGCGTCGTCAAACTGATGCCGTCGCGGCTGCGCCAGATCGGCATCGCCAAGACCGAGCCTGGCGACGAGAACAATCAGGACGTCTCGGCCCTGGTTGGCAAGGTCGACATCAGGCAATTGGAAAATTTCAGCCAGTCCGACCCTGACGCTTATTCCTACAGCGGCGGGCTGAACCGAACGACGCAAGGCCTGCTCGAATTCGTCGAGATGTTCAAGGCGCCCATCAAGGTGCTGCATCCATTGCTGACGGCGACCCAGGAAGGCAGTTACAACGGCACCGAGAATTTCGGTGCCTTTCCGTACCAGGGCATCATCGTTGCCCATTCCAACGAATCCGAGTGGCAACAGTTCAAAAACAACAAGAACAATGAGGCGTTTCTCGATCGCATCCTCGTGGTCAAGGTGCCGTATTGCCTGCGCATCACCGAAGAGAGGCAGATCTACGAGAAGCTGCTGCGCGAGAGTGAATTGGCCGCCAGCCCCTGCGCGCCCGAGGTGTTGGACATCCTCAGCCGGTTCAGCGTCTCGACACGCCTTGCCGAGCACGACAATTCGCCGCTGCACACCAAAATGCGCGCCNGGTTCAGCGTCTCGACACGCCTTGCCGAGCACGACAATTCGCCGCTGCACACCAAAATGCGCGCCTATGATGGCGAGAACCTCAAGGAAGTCGACCCGAGGGCGAAGTCAGTCCAGGAATATCGCGACGCCGCCGGCGTCGACGAAGGCATGACCGGCGTCAGCACGCGCTTCGCCTTCAAGATCCTGTCGCAGACGTTCAACTACGACACCAACGAGGTCGCGGCGGACCCCGTGCATCTTATGTACATCCTGGAAGAGGCGATCAAACGGGAGCAGTTTCCGAAGGAGACGGAAGCCGCCTATCTCGAATTCATCAAGTCGGAGCTGGCCGCCCGTTACGCCGAGTTCATCGGCCATGAAATCCAGAAGGCCTATCTGGAGTCCTATAGCGAATATGGCCAGAACCTGTTCGACCGCTACATCGCCTATGCCGATGCCTGGATCGAGGACCAGGACTACAAGGACCCCGACACCGGCCAAATCCTCAATCGCGAGGTGTTGGACAACGAACTGTCGCAGGTCGAAAAACCGGCAGGCATCGCCAATCCGAAGGACTTCCGCAACGAGGTGGTGAAGTTCACGCTGCGTGCCCGGGCGCGCAACCATGGCCGCAACCCGTCATGGACGAGCTACGAGAAGCTGCGCGAGGTTATCGAAAAGCGCATGTTCGGCCAGGTCGAGGACCTCCTGCCCGTGATCAGCTTCGGCTCCAAGCAGGATAGCGTCACCGAAAAGCGGCATAATGAATTCGTCCAGCGGATGGTGGAGCGCGGCTATACGGAACGGCAGGTGCGCCGGCTGGTCGATTGGTACATGCGGGTGAACAAGGCGGGCTGAGAGCAGTCCGGATGGTTGCATGCCGATCTTTATCGACCGCCGCCTGAATCCGAAGGACAAAAGCCTTGGCAACCGCCAGCGCTTTCTCAGGCGTGCCCGCGAGGAGCTAAAGCGCAGCATTCGCGACCAGATCCGCGCTGGGCGGATCGCCGACGTGGACGCGGAGCATGTCGTGCCGATGCCCGAAAGAGGCACTGGCGAGCCGACCTTCAACGACGCCAGGGACACCGGCCGGCGCCGGCACATCCTGCCGGGCAACAGGCAATTCTCCCAAGGCGACCTGATCGCCAAGCCCGGTCAGGGCGGAGGCATGGGCGGTTCGTCACCGGGAAAAACCGCGTCCGAGGACGACTTTCGTTTCGTGCTTTCGCGCGAGGAGGTGCTCGATCTCTTCTTCGAGGATCTCGAACTGCCCGACCTGGTCAAGCTCAATCTCAAGGAGATCCTTGCCTTCAAGCCGCGCCGGGCGGGTTTCGCCGCCACCGGTTCGCCAACCAACATCAATGTCGGCCGCACGATGCGCAACAGCCACGGCCGCCGCATTGCGCTCAGGCGCCCCAAGCAAGCGGCGGTCGATGCGATCACGCAGGAACTCGCCTTGCTGGAGGCCGCACCGCCTGATGCTCAAGCGCGCGAGCGCGTCGTGGCGCTCAAAGAAGAGATCGAGCGGCTGGAGCGCCGGCGCCGGCGGATCGCCTTCGTCGACCCGGTCGACATCCGGTTCAACCGCTTCGACCAGCGCCCGGTGCCGAATGCGAAAGCGGTCATGTTCTGCCTGATGGATGTGTCAGGCTCGATGGGCGAGCGCGAGAAGGACTTGGCCAAGCGCTTCTTCGTGCTGCTGCACCTGTTCCTGAAGCGACGTTATGAACGCACCGAAATCGTCTTCATCCGCCACACGCACGAGGCGCAGGAGGTGGATGAGGAAACCTTCTTCTACTGCTCGCAAAGCGGTGGCACCGTCGTTTCCACCGCGCTCGAGGAGATGCATCGCGTCATCGAGCAGCGTTACCCCGCGAGCGAGTGGAACATCTACGCCGCCCAGGCCTCGGATGGCGACAATTTCGCCACCGATTCCGAGCGCTGCATCGCCCTGCTGAACGGCAAGCTCATGCGCCTGTGCCAGTATTTCGCCTATGTCGAGATCATCGACGAACGCGAGAGTCACATCTTCGGTGCGACTGAAAACGGGACGTCGCTCTGGCGAGCCTACAGCGCCATCGAATCGAACTGGCCGAACTTCCAGATGAGCCGCATAGCCACGGCCGCCGATATCTATCCTGTCTTTCGTCAGCTCTTCGCCAAACAGCCCGCGCTCCGGAAGAGCGCCTGAGGGGAACCATGGCCAGGACAGCCAGCAAACCCGGTTTGCTCTTTTCCGGATCCGACTGGGATTTCCTGAAATTGTCGCACGCCTACGAGGCGATCGCGGCAATCGCCATCGAGGACCTCAAGCTGGACACCTATCCGGTGCAGATGGAAATCATTTCCTCGCAACAGATGCTCGACGCCTATTCATCGGTCGGCATGCCGCTGATGTACCGTCATTGGTCGTTCGGCAAGCATTTCCTGTACCAGGATTTTCTCTACCGCAAGGGTGGACGGGGCCTGGCTTACGAACTGGTCATCAACTCCAATCCCTGCATCGTCTACCTGATGGAGGAAAACACCATGGCCTTGCAGGCCCTGGTGACGGCGCATGCGGCGCTCGGACACAATCATTTCTTCAAGAACAATCACCTGTTCCGGCAGTGGACCGACGCCGGGGGGATTCTGAGCTACCTGGAGTTCGCCAAGGGCTACATCGCCCGATGCGAGGAGCGGCACGGACTGTCGGCCGTGGAAAGCATTCTCGACTGCGCCCACGCGCTGATGGAACAAGGCGTGTTCCGATACCACAGGCCGCCAAAGCTGTCGTCGGAGCGGCAGCGTGAAGGGCTGCGCGAGCGCCTGGAGTATGAAGAACGCTCCTACAACGACTTGTGGCGCACGCTGCCACACTCGCAGGAGAGCAGCAAGACGGAGAAGAAGGACGAAGGCTTGGCGGAGCGGAAGAAATCGCTCAACCTGCCCGAGGAAAATCTGCTCTATTTCCTCGAGAAGAACAGTCTTATCCTGGAGCCCTGGCAGCGCGAGATCATCCGCATCGTGCGCATCGTCGCGCAGTATTTCTATCCGCAGCGGCAAACGCAGGTGATGAATGAAGGCTGCGCCACCTTCGTGCATTACACCCTCATGAACGCATTGTTCGACCGCGGCCAGATCAGCGAGGGCGCCATGCTCGAGGTCCTGCGCAACCATTCCAATGTGATCTTCCAGCCGGCCTTCGACGACCCCCGGTTCTCCGGTATCAACCCATACGCGCTCGGCCTCGACATGATGCAGGACATCCAGCGCATTTCGACCGCGCCTACGGCGGAAGACCGCGACTGGTTTCCCGACATTGCGGGCCGGGGTGACTGGCGCGATGTGCTCCTGGACGCCTGGGCCAACCACCGCGACGAATCCTTCATCCGCCAGCACCTCAGCCCAGCCCTGATACGGAAATGGCGGATGTTTGTCCTGGCCGATCAGGCCGACAACGCGCATTACGAGGTCGCCTCGATCCACAACGAGCGCGGCTACCAAAAGATACGTGCCGCGCTGGCCCAGAGCTACGACATCGGGGCGAGCCGGCCGGATATCCAGGTGGTGGATGTCGACCTGCTCGGTAACCGGCATTTGCGGCTGCAGCACAAGGTGAAGGAGGGCGTACTGCTCGACAGCGGCAGCCGCGACGCGACCCTGCGCCATGTCCGAAGCCTCTGGGGTTATGAGGTCAGCCTCGCTTCGGTCGACGCCGAAACCGGTGCGACGCTCAGCGAGCGCTCAAGCAACGACTGTTGAATTTCCGCCCGGCCGCATCGGCGGGTGCCCGGCACAACGAGTGGAACACAGCCGGTGCGCTCAACCGACCCTCGTTCAGGAACGCCAGCGCGGCTGCTTGGCCTGACCGTAGGCCACAGTTTCCGGGGATGGCGTATCTCGCGCCGCTCTCGTGCGGGTTGGCAACAAGGCAGCCATCGAGGCCAGGAGCAAGGTTCGCCGATCGATCGTCATCGGCGAAGAATGCATCGTGGCGGGCGGGGTTTCCGCGAAGGATTGGTAAGGCGACGGCTCGATAGCAATTCCAGGAAAAAGTGCGTAGCGGCTTTCCGCCCGGAATCTCGTAAAACAAAGAGTTGGAGCGGCTCGGCGATCCTATCAAACACTGACCCGATCTAACTGTCGCCGGCCGGCCGGATCCTGACCCTGGCAATCCGGTTCTTGTCGCGTTTCATGACGACGAAGCGCTTGCCGTGGAAGGTAAAAGCCTGCTTCTCCTCGGGGATCGATTGCGCCTCGTGGATGACGAGGCCGGCGATCGTCGTCGCCTCTTCGTCCGGCAGGTTCCAGTCGAGCGCCCGGTTGAGGTCGCGGATCGGCACCGTGCCCTCGACGACGACGGAGCCGTCCGCCTCCTGCTTGACGCCCTGGATGTCGACATCGTGCTCGTCCGCGATCTCGCCGACGATCTCCTCGATAATGTCCTCCAGCGTCACCAGCCCTTCGACCTCGCCATATTCATCGACGACGACGGCAAAATGCGCCTTGCGGCGCAGGAAGGCGTTGAGCTGTTCCTGCAAGGTCGTGGTGTCGGGCACGAACCACGGTTTTGACGCGATCTTCATCACGTCGATCCGCGAGAAATCATTGCCGGCTTCGTTCAGCGCGCGCAGCAGATCCTTGGCGTGCAGCACGCCGACGATGTTGTCGAGTGAACCTTTCCAGAGCGGCATGCGGGTGTGCGGGCTCTGCAGGATCTCGCGCACCACCGCTTCCGGCGCATTGTCGGCATTGACCGAGCGCATATTCGTGCGGTGGACCATGACGTCGGAAACTTCGAGCTCTTCGAGGTCGAACAGGCCGCCGATGCGGTCGCGATCCTCACGCACCACCTGGCCGTCGCGGCGAAAATCGTCGACCGCGCCGCGCAACTCGTCCTGACTCGACCGCTGCGGCTCGATGCGCGAGAGTTCATAGCCGAACATGGCAAGCAGGCGGGTTCGCACGGCAACGACCAGGATGACGAGGATGGCAAGAACGGCGAAGACGACCCAGCCAGTGTCCATCTCAGCCGGCTTTCCCGTTGTCTGGATGGTTTTCCCTGAGGAACGCCAGCACTTCCGAGGCCGGCACATCCTTGGCGATGAAAGCCTCGCCGATCCCGCGCGTCAGAATAAAGGTCAGCGCACCGCGCGACACTTTCTTGTCCTGCGTGATGAATGAAAGCAGCGCATTGGCATCGGGCAAGTCGCCCGGAATGTCGGCCATCCGCCACGGCAGCCCGACGGCACGCAGATGCGCCTCGACGCGGGCCGCGTCGTCGGGGCTGGCGAGATTGAGCCGAGAGGAGAACCGGTACGCCAGCGCCATGCCGATGGCGACCCCCTCGCCGTGGACGAGGCGCGTCCCGTCATACTGCGTGGCGGCTTCGAGCGCGTGCCCGAACGTATGGCCGAGGTTGAGCAGAGCGCGGTCGCCGGTCTCGAACTCGTCGCGGGCAACGACATCGGCCTTGGCGCGGCAGGCTTCGGCAATGGCCTGGACCCGCTCCGGTCCGCCGGCGAACACCTTTTCCCAATTCGCTTCCAGCCAGGCGAAGAAATCCGGCCGGTCGATCAGCCCGTATTTGGCAAGCTCGGCATAGCCGGCGCGAAATTCGCGGATCGGCAGCGTATCGAGCACTTCGGTATCGGCCAGCACCAGCCTGGGCTGGAGGAAGACGCCGACGAGGTTCTTGCCGCGCGGGCTGTTGATGCCGGTCTTGCCGCCGACCGAAGAATCGACCTGCGCCAGAAGCGAGGTCGGAACCTGCACGAAATTCATGCCACGCCGCACGATCCCGGAGGCAAAACCGGTGAGATCGCCGATGACGCCGCCGCCAAGCGCGATGACGACGTCGCCGCGCTCCAGCCTGGCGGCCAGGACGCCGTCGACCACCGCCTCGAGATGGGCAAAGCTCTTGGTCTTCTCGCCGGGCGGCATCGTGATGATCGCGGGCTGGATGCCACTCTTCTCGAGCCCGGCCCTCAGCGTATCGAGATGCGCGGCGGCGACGTTCTCGTCGGTCACCACAGCGGCGCGCGTGCCCGGCAGCCGGCGCGAAATCTCAACGCCGGCGCGCGACAGCAGGCCGGAGCCGATCAATATGTCGTAGGCACGGTCGCCCAGACCGACTTCGACTGTGACTGGCTGATCCGCGCTCATGATTCGACCTCGCCCGTCGCGGCTATCGCATCGATGCCGAAATGCCGGCACAGCGCCTCGATCACCTCGGCCGCGATGACCTCCTTGCGATCGTCGCGGGTCGGCACGGTGACGTCAGAGGTCGCATAGACCGGATAGCGTTCCGCCATCAGCCGCTCCAGCACGGCACGGGGATCGGCGCTTTTCAAGAGCGGCCGGTTCTGCTTCTTGGAAACGCGGTCCATCAGAAGGTCGAGCTCGGCCTTCAGCCACACCGAGACCCCATGGGCGGCGATGGCTTCGCGCGTCTGCGCGTTCATGAAGGCACCGCCGCCGGTCGACAGAACCTGCGGACCGTTTTCCAGCACGCGCAGGATGACACGCTGTTCCAAGGCCCTGAACTCGGTTTCGCCATAGCGCTCGAACAGCTCCGGCACGGTCATCCGCGACACGCTTTCGATCTCCTGGTCGCTGTCGATGAAGGGCAGCGAAAGCATGGTCGCCACCTTGCGGCCGATCGCCGTCTTGCCGGCGCCCATCAGCCCGACAAAGACGATGGACCGGCTGCCCAGCCGGCCAAGCAGCGTGCCATGGGTCTCGCCTGGGGGATTTGCCTGTAGCGCGTTCATCGGCTGTTTCTTCGGCCCTCTTTGCCGGCGTATCGACATGAAAAGCCGGTTTGCGTCAAGCGTGCCGAGTGCCTTGGGCCGATATGGACAGAGCGACGCTTGCGTCAGGAGTTGCTAACAGGGTCCGCTTCTTCCTTGAATTGGCCGGATTGGCGTCCCATAAGGGCACAGGGTTTGGAAACGCAGAACAAGAAGACGGGCGAGAACTGAATGCCGACACTGTTTCGCTTTGTCGTGACCCTCGCGATTCTGGCCGGCATTGCCTATGGTACGATGTTCGCGCTGGTGATGTTCGTCGAGCCGAAAAAAGCCGAGATGAGCGTGCGTATTCCGCCGGAAAAGCTCAATCCGAAGAAAAACTGAACCCCAAGAAGACCGACTCGGAACCGCCTCAAGGACATGAACAGCGCCGCTCGCATCGAGGCCTTCCTGGAAATGATGAGCGCCGAGCGCGGAGCGGCGGAGAACACGCTTTCCTCCTATCGCGGCGATCTCGAGGATGCTTCCGAGGGGATCGATGGCGGACTTGCCCGCGCCGGCGCCGCCGACATCAGGGCCTATCTCGACGATATCGCCGCGCGTGGCTTCGCGCCGACCTCGCAGGCGCGCAAACTGTCGGCGATCCGGCAGTTCTTCAAGTTCCTCTACGCCGAGGGCCTGCGCGCGGATGACCCCACCGGCACGCTGGACAGCCCGAAAAAAGGCCGCCCGCTGCCTAAGACGATGAGCGAGGCCGAAACCGGCCGGCTGATCGACCGCGCCGCGCAGGAAGCCGGCGATGATGGGCTCGGCCACGCCGACAGGCTGGCGGCCTTGCGCCTGCATGCGCTGGTCGAAGTGCTCTACGCCACCGGACTGCGCGTTTCCGAGCTGGTCGGCCTGCCGGTGACGGTGGCACAGCGCGACGACCGTTTCTTCATGGTACGCGGCAAGGGCGACAAGGAACGCATGGTGCCGCTGTCGGCCAAGGCGCGCGCGGCGATGCGGAACTGGCTTGAAGCCCGGGCCAAGCTGCCCGCCTTCGCCAACAGCCCGTTCCTGTTTCCGGCGGCATCCGACAGCGGCTATCTCTCGCGCCAGGTCTTTGCCCGTGACCTGAAAGGATTGGCGGCGCGCGCCGGCATCGCCTCGGCCAAAATCTCGCCGCACGTGCTGCGCCATGCTTTCGCCAGCCATCTCCTCCAGAACGGCGCCGACCTGAGAGCCGTTCAGCAACTGCTTGGCCATGCCGACATATCGACGACACAGATTTACACCCATGTGCTGGAAGAGCGGCTGGTGCGGCTGGTCAACGAGCATCATCCGCTTGCCGACTAGGCCTCATATCGCTATGTGAGGACGACATTTCACCGCCCGGAGCCTTGGTTTCAACGGTTCCGCTGTCATTGCCTTCCGACGTATCGGTCCGCCCAAGCATGTACAATTACCTCGATTTCGAAAAGCCGGTCCAGGATCTTGAGCTCAAGATCCTCGAACTCAAGAAGCTTGCCGAGAACGGCGAGGCGGTCGATGTCGCCGATGAGATCACCAGGCTCGAGAAGCGCTCGCGCGACGCGCTGCGCGAACTCTACAAGGCGCTGACGCCGTGGCAGAAAGTGCAGGTGGCGCGCCACTCCGACCGGCCGCACTGCATCGACTACATCAAGGGCCTGTTCAGCGACTTCACGCCACTCGCCGGCGACCGCAATTTCGGCGAGGACCAGGCGATCGTCGGCGGCTTTGCCCGTTTCCGCGGCGAGCCCATCGCGATTCTCGGCCAGGAAAAGGGTTCCGACACGGCGAGCCGCCTGAAGCACAATTTCGGTTCGGTACGCCCCGAAGGCTATCGCAAGGCGGTGCGGCTGATGGAACTGGCCGACCGTTTCAAGATCCCGCTTTTGACGCTGGTCGACACGGCCGGCGCCTATCCCGGCGTTGGCGCCGAGGAGCGCGGCCAGGCCGAAGCCATTGCGCGATCGACCTCGGCCTGCCTTGGCTTGAAAGTACCGTCGATCTCGGTGGTTATCGGCGAAGGCGGTTCGGGCGGCGCTATCGCGATCGCCACCGCCAACCGCGTCTACATGCTCGAACACGCCATCTATTCGGTGATTTCGCCGGAAGGTGCCGCCTCCATCCTGTGGCGTGACACGACGCGCTCCAAGGACGCGGCAACCAACATGAAGATCACCGCGCAGGATCTCCTGGAACTGAAGGTCATCGACGCCATTATCCCCGAGCCGATGGGTGGCGCCCAGCGCGCGCCCGAAACGGTGATTGCCGCGACCGGCGATCTCATAGCCAAGACAATGAACGAATTCGCCGGCGCCAACACCGATTTCCGCGAACAGCGCCGCGAGAAGTATCTGGCGATGGGCCGCAGCCTCTGACGCCTTTTGGGCGGCGGAACAAGGCAGACGGAAGCTGCCTGTCCACGCCAATGTGGCGGCGATGAGCAATTTCGCCACAAAAATGCCGCCCCATTCGGTTCAATGAAATCACCGCGGGAGAACGGCCGAGCCTTGCGGTAAGGAATTTTCAAGGTTAACGGGCTTACGGTCCGTCAGTGTTCAGCATGCGGGTGTGGCCGTTTCGAAGCCATTGGCCCGAAAGAAAAGACATAGCCTTATCCATGTTTGCCAAGCTTGCCCGCACTGGAGTTCTTGCCGCCTCGATTGCCGTCGCGGGCTGTAATGATTCGTCGATGAAGGACTTTGCCCCGGAAGCCAACAAGCCGCTGCCCGACAAGGTCCTTGCCGATATGAGAGCCAAGGGCATGGTCCGCACCTCTTCGGTGATGGCGCGCATCTTCAAGGAAGAAGGCAAGCTTGAGATCTGGAAGGCCAAGACCAATGGCCGCTACGACATGGTGGCGAGCTACGACATCTGCAAATGGTCGGGCAAGCTCGGCCCGAAATACACCGAAGGCGACCGCCAGGCGCCGGAAGGTTTTTACACGGTTCGCCCGTCGCAGATGAATCCGCGCTCGAATTACCATCTGTCGTTCAACATCGGCTTTCCCAACGCCTATGATCGTGCCAATGGCCGCACCGGCCAGAACCTGATGGTGCATGGCGCCTGCTCGTCATCGGGCTGCTATTCGATGACCGACGCCCAGATCGAGCAGATCTACGCCTTCGGCCGCGACGCCTTCCAGGGTGGCCAGACCGAGTTCCAGATCCAGGCTTTTCCGTTCCGCATGACGGCCGCCAACATGGCGCGCTACCGCAACGACCCGAATTACGAATTCTGGAAGATGCTGAAAGTCGGCTACGACAATTTCGAGGTCACCAAGGTGCCACCGAAAGTCGACGTCTGCGAGAAGCGCTACGTCTTCAACCAGGTCGCCCCCGATGGGCAGACCTTCAATCCGACCGGCCCCTGCCCGGCGACCACGCAGCCGGATTCGCTTAGGAGCGCCTATAACGCCTATCAAAGCACCTATGACTCGGCCTTCAACAGCGCGCTCAAGGCCAGTGTGCCGCCACCCAAGCCGACGATTGCCGGCATCAAGGAAGCGAGCATCGTCTCCGACTGGTCCAAGCGCCGGGCGCGTGGCGAGCGCGTGCCGATCGATCCGCCGTCGCTCAACACCGACGGTTCGGTGACCGAGACGTCGCGCATGGGCCGCATCGATTCGCCCGCCGGCCGCAAGATGGCCGCGCTCGAAGCCGAAAAGGCCGCCAAGGAGAAGGCCGAGCGAGAGCGGGTGGCGGCGATAGAAGCGGCAAAAGCGGCGAAGGAAGCCGCCAAGGCGCAAGCGTTGGCCGAAAAGGAAGCTGCCAAGGCGCAAGCCGTGGCTGCGAAGGAAGCGGCCAAGGCCGCCAAGGAAGCTCCGGTTGCCCCCGCGACCATCGCGGCCCCGGCGGAGGCCGCGCCGGCAGCCGAGACGCAGGCGGCGAGCGCCGATGAAAGCCGGGTTACGAAGCTGAAGAACAAGTTGCTCGGCATGTTCGGCGGCTGAGGTTTTCACCTTGGCCGAACTGATAGCTATCTACGACCTCAAGGGGCTGAACTGCCCTTTGCCGGTCCTCAAGGCGAAAAAGCGCCTGGCCGGGATGCAGCCCGGCAGCAGGCTCTGGCTCGAAACCACCGACCCTCTGGCTGTCATCGATATTCCTGCCTTCTGCGCCGACAGCGGACATCAGTTGATCGAGACGGCGGCGATGTCCGGTGGCCATCGCTTTCTGGTTGAACGCGGCCAACAGCGCCCGTAAAGCTCAACGCCCGGCGATCGCCAGGGGATTGTTTTCCAGCGCCGCGCGGTCGGGCGTGTCGACCGAAGGCCGGTTGGTGAAGGCGGCGAACAGCCGGCGCACATAGTCTTCCGGCATGTCGAGCGTAATCAGCACCAGCCGCGTGCCGCGCTGGCTGTCCGGCCAGGACGGCAACCGCACCGGCGGATGCAGGATCTTTTGGACGCCATGCACGACCAAGGGCCGCGACGGATCCTCCTGCAATTCGATGACGCCCTTCATCCGCAGCAGGTGCTCGCCATGTGTGGAACGCAGGAGATCGAGGAACATCTCGATGGCTGAAAACGGCACCGGCCCGTCATGCACCAGCGAGTGGGTTTTTACGCGCTGATCGTGGCGATGGGCATGGTTATGCCCTTCATGGTCATGGTCACGTTGGTGGTGATCATGCGCGGCTTCTTCGCCGAGCCAGCGCCGCACGTCGGCGGATTTGGCCGCAGGATTGTAGAGACCGCAGTCGAACAATGCCGCCACCCCGGTTTTCGTCTCCCCGGCATCGAGCACTCGAGCCCCGGGATTGATCTGCCGCAAGCGCGCCCGCAGCGTGGCGAGGTCGCCGTGACCGGTGGCCAGATCGGCCTTGGAGAGCACGATGCGGTCGGCCACGGCGACCTGCTTGACCGCCTCGACATGCGCATCGAGCGTGGCATTGCCGTTGACCGCATCCACCAGGGTGATGACGCCGTCGAGCCGAAAGGCCTGGACCAGCGCCGGATGGGCCATGATCGACTGCAGCACCGGCGCGGGGTCGGCCAATCCCGTGGTTTCGACGATGACGCGGCCAAGCCGGACGATGCGGCCGGTCTGCAGCCGGTCGACCAGGTCGGCCAGCGTGTCGACAAGTTCGCCGCGCACCGTGCAGCACAGGCAGCCGTCGGAAAGCTGGATGATGCCGTCGGAGGCCTGCTCGACCAGCAGATGGTCGATCGCCACCTCACCAAACTCGTTGATGATGACCGCGGTGTCGACGAGCGCCGGATCCTTCAGGAGCCTATTGAGCAATGTCGTCTTGCCGGCGCCGAGAAAGCCGGTCAGCACCGAGACTGGGATCGGGAAACCGCTCATCTGGTTCTGTCTTCTAATTTGACCATGATCTCTCGCGAAAGCCGGATCATGCTCTAATTCGCGACCTTGGCCGGCTGGTCGCCTTGCGCGGCGGCACCCACGACTTTCGGGCCGGTGCCGGCGGGCACCGGCTTGTCGGGCCGCCAGGTCGGGATTGGTACGTCGGCATATTCCTGCGCGCCCTCGTCGAGGATCGCCTTAGGCGCCGGCCCCGTCGCGCCGCCAAGGCCGACGGCAACCAGTGTCGGTACATGATCGAGCTTCTCCCGATAGGGCGATTTAGGCTGGTCCTTGGCGGCGGCCGGCGGCGGCGCCTCGGACTGCTCCGCCTTCGTCTTCTTCTTGCAGACTTCGTCATGCATGTCGTTGGGCGAGATCAGATCACCGTAGGGCGCGAGTGTGGTGACGGTGGTGGACCCCGCGGCAGGCGCGTCAAAGCCCTGATCGAGCAATTTGGCCGCGGTTTCGGCACGGCTGACCGCCGACTTCTCGCCAAGCACGACCGCCACCAGCGTACGTCCGTTGCGGGTCGCCGACCCGATCATGTTGAAGCCCGACGGGCAGACAAAGCCGGTCTTCATGCCGTCGGCGCCGGGATACCGGCCGATCAGGAGATTGTAGTTCGGAATGGCCTTCTTGCCGACCGCGAGCCCCTCGATCGAGAACCACGGCGCATATTGCGGGAACTCGCGGCGGATCGCCATCACCAGGATCGAAAGATCGCGCGCCGTCGTGTACTGGTCGGGCGAGTAAAGGCCGTTCGGGTTGACGAAATGGGTGCCGTTCATGCCGAGCCTGGCCGCCTCGGCATTCATCCTTTCAGCGAAGGCTGCCTGCGAGCCGCCGACATTCTCGCCGACCGCCATGGCGATGTCATTGGCCGACTTGACCAGCATCATCTTCAGCGCATTGTCGAGCCGCATCACCGAGCCGGGCTTGAAACCCATCTTGCTTGGCGGTTCGCCAGCGGAATGTTTGGTCACCTTGATCGGCGAATCGAGCTGGACTTCTCCGGCCGCGATCGCCCGGAAGGTCACATAGGCGGTCATCAGCTTGCTGAGCGAGGCCGGATACCAGCGCTTGAACGCATCCTGGTGCTGCAGGATCTGGCCGCTCTTCAGGTCGAAGACCACCACCGGATTGGCCAGCGCTGGCCCAGCCAGGACGGACAGCATGATTGCGCCAGCCGGGAATAGTTTGAGGAAATGCCTGTACCGCATGATCGAATCCGAAATCGCCTCTTGCCCTGATTGCCCCTGGCTCCGTAAGATTTCATTACGTGACCGCCAGCATAAGGATCCGACCCTCAAAAACCGGACCGCATTATTGCGGTGCTATTTACCCTATGTGACGCCAACATGGCAAAGCGCCTGACAATCATAATTGCAAGGCACCCCGGGCCCAATTGCAAACCACCAGGCTGAAGCCGGCTGCACCAACAACGAAATGGAACCATCATGCCAATCCTCAACCGCGCCGCCGAAATGCAGGACGAAGTCGCCGGCTGGCGACGACATTTGCACCAGACGCCAGAACTGAACTTCGATGTCTTCAAGACGGCGGCTTTCGTCACGGAAAAGCTGAAAGAGTTCGGCTGCGACGATGTGGTGACCGGCCTCGGCAAGACGGGCGTCGTCGGCATCATTCGCGGCCGTCAGGGGGAAGGCCCCACAATCGGATTGCGCGCCGACATGGATGCACTGCCGCTCAAGGAGATCACCGGCAAGCCCTACGCGTCGACCGTTCCGGGCAAGATGCATGCCTGCGGCCATGACGGCCACACCGCGATGCTGCTCGGTGCGGCGAAATATCTCGCCGAGACGCGCAACTTCACGGGCTCCGTGGCGGTGATTTTCCAACCGGCGGAAGAAGGCGGCGGCGGCGGCAACGAGATGGTCAAGGACGGCATGATGGAGCGTTTCGACATCGCTAAAGTGTTCGGCATGCACAACATGCCCGGCCTGCCGGTCGGCCAGTTCGCCATTCGTCCGGGCCCGATCATGGCGGCGACGGCCGAATTCACCATCACCGTGAAAGGCCGCGGCGGCCATGCGGCGATGCCGCACGGCACGATCGATCCGATCGTCATCACCAGCCAGTTGGTCGGCGCCTTGCAGACGATCGCCTCGCGCAGCACCGATCCGGTCGAGGCGGTGGTGGTGTCGGTGACCAAGTTCCACGCCGGCGACGCATACAACATCATCCCGGAATCGGCCGAGATCGCCGGCACCGTGCGCACGCTGAAGAAGGAGGTGGCCAGGAAATCGGAAGAGCGGATCCGCGCCATCTGCGCGGGACTTGCCACTGCCTATGGCGCGACGATCGAAGTCGACTACGACGCGAACTACCCGGTGACGTTCAATCACGCCGATGAGACCGTCTTCGCCAGCGATGTGGCCGCCGACGTGGCGGGCGATGCCCAGGTGCACCGCGAGATCCAGCCGGTGATGGGCGGCGAGGATTTCTCCTACATGCTGGAAGCCCGGCCTGGTGCCTTCATCTTCATCGGCAATGGCGAGACCGCCGGTCTCCACAACCCGGCCTACGACTTCAACGACGAAGCCATCCCGCACGGCATGAGCTATTGGGTGAAACTGGCGGAGACGGCGCTAGCCGCCTGAGGCCATAAAAATCGCCGGCCGAATTGCGTTCGACCGGCCCTCTTGGCGAAACGATCCGAAGGGGCTATGTGTCGGGCCGCGTGGTCCCGTAGCTCAGTAGGATAGAGCGGCAGATTCCTAATCTGTAGGTCACAGGTTCGATTCCTGTCGGGATCACCAAAATCGCTGAAAATACAAGGCCTTAGGCTGGTGATAGAGATGCTCATTGCCCGGAGCATATCTGTGTCCGCGTGATGTCCGCAACTTGCGCGTTGCTCCGCGAGCCGCGAGTGACCAGGCTGTGTCGCGCCCAATGTGGCGATGTCCCCACGGGTCTGTCTCAGATCGACCGCCGAACAAGCCCTGCGGTCGCGCGGACCGACTCCGCAGGAGCCTCGATTTCGGCTATACATCGGTCTGTGAGTCGAGATGACGCCAGTGGTAAAGCTGCCGCGAAATCATACTTCCCCTAGATCATTCGCGCCCCCAGCTCGATGCATCTATTGCGGTCGTGAGGGCGGAGAGCGCGGTCTTCGAGACGAGCATATCATTCCCGATGGAATTGGCGGACGGTTGGTTTACTCCAAGGCGAGCTGCCATGATTGCGAAAAAATCACATCCGCGTTTGAGGGGCGCGTCATAAGCCAAGCCTACGGAGATACGCGTGCAATACTTGGCCTAAAGCGTGGGAATGGCCGAAAATGGCCTAATGAATTCAATCTCACTGTCACGCGCGACGCTGAGGAGACCACTATTCCAGTAAAGGAGGATGGCCTGCCGGTCGCGATCTGGCTGACCTGCTTGAATCATCGCCCATTGATCCTGGACAACAAGCCGGTCAGCGGCAACACGAAGGTGGATCTCGCACTCTGGTCTCCACTTAAAGATTATCAAGACCGCCTAGCAAATTTGGGACCTGGAAGCGTGCCGGCTGCCAAGAGCTATCAGTTTGACCAGTTCTTCCGATTCATCAATCGGATCGCGTTCGCCTATGCACATGCTCTGCTAAAGGGAAAATTCTCCCCGCTGACTTCCGAATACGTGCTTAGAGACAGAGGCAAGTGGATCAGGAGATACATCGGTGCGGACATCATCGGACGGCCCGACGATGCCGCTTACGATATCCACGAACTCTACGTCGCTCAGGTTGAGGCCGGCGGGCTAATTTATATTGCCGTTCGGGTTCATCTTTTTGCCCTGAACAATTTCCCGGCGTACGTTGTCATCGTCGGCACAGCCAACGCCGAGACCGAGCAACCTACTAGTCCCGTTTACGATCAAAAGACGCCCGGAAAGTGGCTCGAGGAGAATTCTGTCTTGATGCGATCTCACCCTAGGGTTCGCTTTCGCTTTCGCAAGGATCGATAATCGCATGAAATAAGACTCCGACGCCCGCTGAACGATCGTGGCCGCGATCGCGCCGCAGATGTTCTTGACTTCGAATGGCATGGTGTCGACGCGCACATCGCCTCGCGCGCCGTCCGGTGATGTTGCGACGCGCCGCGCTGTTGCTCCGACGGCGGGTTCAGCCGACGCACTGATTGACGCGTTGACCAGCCTAGCGGCAGAGCTGCGCGCCCAAGTGGAACGATAGTCGGTGATTGGCTTGTCGCCAACGCTTGTTTGCCGGCGCCGCAAATGTTGGACGAGGAAGACAAGATCGAAGGACGGCTAACTTACTGACAGCTTTTAAGGGCAACGCCCTGCTTGTCTTTGTACGATTTGAGAGGCCCCTTCGCAGAGACCTTAACCGTTACGCCATCTTGTGCGCATATTAGACAAACGTTGGTCTCGCAAATGCGCAGGATTAGCGCTCGCGACGACGCGGCTGTCGTGCTGGAAACCCAAAAGTCGGAAACGTCAGACGAGTTTGTGACGGCTGGAGAATTCGGGTCATCCTTCATCGAGGCGACTAACGCTGAGAGTTTGCCTTCGAACGACACCAAATTCTGTACAGTGGAATAGGTCGTCCAACCAGTTAGAATAAGTAGCACGACCACGCTGAATACAAGCCAAGTCGTCAACCTGGCTCTCCGCTCCTTAAGCGTCTGAATAGCGAGATTGTATTTTTGAATTTGAGACATCCCATCGGTATTGATGTGGAATGACTCGTTCAGGGCGTTTACTAGCTCACGTTGCTGGTCAGGAGCCGCTTTAGAGATTATTGAGGCTCGATGCCGAAGGAATAATGCGTAGGCGGAAAAGGAAGCAGCGGCAAGAAAGGCCACGAGCGTGAACGTCGATTGAACCTTAGGTACCGCATCCCAAATGTCTGCAAGCATAGCTTCACTCTTTTATTGAGGTATGCAGCCTGTTGGAGAAGCTGAAGACCAATCCGTTTTCAAGAATGCCTGCCACCCCGGACTAACCACGGCCACACACCCGTGCTGCACAAAAAGGCGGCTATCGCTAATGCCGTTTATCAGCTTGGGAGAATTGACATCAAAATTTGCGAACGTGGTAGCGATGTCCTGGGAATTGCTCTGCAGTAGGTCGAGTGAAAGCTTCAACGCCGAGGGATCGGCCTGCGCGATTGCGGGCGAAAGCGCTAAGAAGAGAGTATTTGCGAACGCTGCGGGATCGCTGACTGCTGGTCCGACAACATCCTTCGGGTCGTTCAGGAATCGTAGTCCCTGGGTAATTGGGTCGCCGTCACCGCTTTTGAGAAACTGCAGACCGTTGAGAAAGCCCTGCTTTTCAATCTCTTGCAGAGCAGCGGCCTTCGCATTCCCAGCTTCGAATGTGATGGTGCATTTACTGGACAGGTCGGCTACCGAGCATGTCCCTTCTCCGCTAGCCGACGCTTTCTGATTTTTTTGCACTCACAAGTATTTTCCGCCGCGAAGGCGGAAACACTGCTTGCGACCAAAAAGAATGCAACCAATGCGTAGCGCGCGTTCTCACGGGTCCACATCATCGCCCCCTCAAATATTCTATAACGCTAATTTGTACAGATTTGGAAGTGAACTGGCGAGTCGGATTGAAGAAGGCTGCTGGTTTAGCCACTGCGGTGCTCTGCCTGCGGCTCGTTAAAATCCTGGAGCGACGTATGCCGAAGGTCTCACAGCGTCGCCGGCTACTCATGCCCTTCGGCGCGGCCCGGCTGGATCCTGGACCCCCTGAGCCGTTGGCGCATCTCGCGATTGAGGGTAATGAAGGCCGATCCGACATAGCGGCTGCGCCAGGTGATTTGGCATGAGTAGCCCGGTCATAAGCAGCTGGAGATGTCCAGTTGAATCAGTATTTCGAGCGACGGGGCGACGACGGCGCACCTGGTCGCGCGGCGAGCGGCGGCGGATTGCCACCTGAAGTTGGCAGGGTTGGAGGGCTCGGCGGTTTTGGCGGCGTCATAGATGACGACTTGCCGATCGAGAAGTGTGCTTCGTCATCAGGCGGGCTATCCGGGGCTCGTCTCATCAAGTGCAGCCATTCCCCAATACGCTCGTCTATGACGGTGCGCGCTGGCACCACGAGAGAGAGCAATTCCTTTATTTCACTTTGGCTGTGGCGCAGTCGCGCCTGTTCAGAGAGCAGCTGAGCAAGTGCGGCAGAAATGTTGGCGATCGCATCTGGCTTTGCCTGTCGCTCCTCCTCGTCATGATCGGCGGGGATAGCAGCATAGATTTGTTCCAGGTCGGGCCACCATTTGTCGAATGTCGCCGCGAGGCGATTCTCCTCTATGGGGGATGCCGAAGCCTTGTTGATATCTTTGGTCAGCTTCAAGATGCCTGGTCCGTCGAATCTATTGAATTGGAACTGACCAAGTGGGCTGCGAGCAAGGGCTAGCTCAGGCAAGTCACAGAGGAGAGGTGTCACACGTCCGGGTAGGGTGTTTGACAAAGCACCTGCTTCGAACAGAACCCAAGGTGCATTCTGGTTCGACTTAGTCACAATGACTATGCCAAAACCTCTCTCAGCAAGGGATTCGGCGATGGTATTCAGACCTCGATCGCCAGACACGATATCCTGGGAAGACACAAAAACGTCCACGGCCTGCAGCACATTTGGAAGCCAGTCCCTCAAGGCTTGAGCTATTGCATGGCTTTGCTTGCCGGACCAGCTGGCGAATATTTTCATGGGGTTCCCCTCCCTTATATAGCGAATATTAGCGTACTAGCGGTGTAGGCGAAACAGCCTGATCTCAGCCGGCACGTTTGGAATGAGGCTCATGGCTCAGTCGAAACCTCACGCGCAGGTGACAGCTGTCAGGTCTCACGCAGCACGAGGTGGCGGATGGGCGTCGACCGCGCCTATGTAAGCGGATTGGAGATGGGTAGGAGGAACCCCACGGTCATTACGCTTTGGCAGATAGCCGAAGCGATTGGGGTCAGGCCATAGGATCGATCTATTGTCCGAGGAAGAATAGCAAGATATCCGAACTCAACAGAAATTCGTCGGCGCCGGGAAGGTGATCTCTTGCCGATCCAACTTTGCGGAAGGGTAACCATGCAGACTTTGGCTGCGCTCCTCACGCCAACGATCGGTAAGCAGCCGGCCCGCACGTTCGTACAGCGCTCGCCCTTCCTAGGTCAGCTTGAGCATGCGTGCGCCGCGTTCGAACAGGCGCAGGCCAAGGCTGGCCTCAAGCTCCGCTACCCGACGTGACAGCGTCGCCTTGGGGCGAGCGGCAGCGCGGGCGGCACGCCCGAAGCCGCCATGGCGCGCCACGATGACGAAATCAGCGAGAGCAAGCAGATCCATGTGTTCCACCAGTGATACGCTGCGTTCAAATATCACAGCTATCGGCCCATGTGCGAACCACTCATATTCGGGTTGTCAAGCAACCCAACTCGGAGAAACAATCATGACTATCCTCGTTACCGGCGCCACTGGCCGTGTCGGCCGCCAAGTCGTCCAGCAGCTCGTCAAGCGCGGCGCCGATGTGCGCGTCCTCGTTCGGGACATCTCGAAGGCTGACTTTCCGGCCGTCGTAGAGGTCGTTCAAGGCGAACTGCTCGATATCGACTCGCTGCGCAAAGCGTTTGCCGGCATCAACACACTGTTCCTGCTCAACGCCGTGTCGGGGGATGAATTCACCCAGGCGCTCATCACCCTGAACATTGCCCGCGAGTCAGGCCTCGAGCGAGTTGTCTACCTGTCGGTGATCCACAGTGATCGCTTCGTCAATGTGCCGCATTTCGCCGTGAAGTCCGGCGCGGAGCGGATGATCGAACAGATGGGCTTCAGCGCCACTATCCTGCGCCCGGCCTACTTCATCGACAATGAACTCATGATCAAGGATGTGATCTTCAACCATGGGGTCTATCCGATGCCGATCGGAGCCAAGGGCATCGCCATGGTCGACGCCCGCGACATTGCCGAGGTCGCAGCCGTCGAGCTGATCCGTCGTGACCAGGCCCCGGGCAAGCTGCCGATCGAAATCATCAATCTGGTCGGCCCCGATACGCTGACTGGTTCGGATGTAGCGGCGATCTGGTCGGATGTCCTGGGCCGCCCGATTGCCTATGGGGGCGATGATCCTACCGGGTTCGAGCAGAATCTGGCGAACATCATGCCCAAGTGGATGGCCTATGAGATGCGCCTGATGGCCGAGCGCTATGTCGCCGACGGCATGCTTCCGGAGGCCGGCGACGTCGAGCGTTTGACACGGATCCTGGGCCGCCCCCTGCACTCCTATCGCAACTTCGCGAATGAGCTTGCGGCATCGGTTTGAGGCCAACCGCATTCGCACTCAGCTTCAACGAGTGGCAGCTGTATGGCCCGAATCTTACTGGGGCTTGTCGCTCGGCGTCCATTTGAAGTGGTCGCCGTCTTTCTCGATCTGCCCAATACCTGGGAACGGAAAGTGTGGCGCGAAGATCATCTCGCGGTCCTTGGCCAGTGTGGCCAAGGTCTTGGCCCTGTTCTGCTCACCTTCCGGCTTGTCGCCGTCGAAGGCCACGGCCCAGTCCGGCTTGGCGAGCGAGATGATTGAGCTGTGCACCGTGTCGCCAATATCGAACAGCCGTTCTTTTCCGGATTTGATCTGATAGCCGACATGGCCAGGTGTGTGCCCCTTGAGCGCTACCGAGGTGATACCAGGCGCAATCTGGGCGCCGGCCTTGAAGGGTTTCACATGGCCGGCGATGACCTTGACGATATCGGCCGCATCCTTGTTGGACTTGGCGAAATCCCACTCCACGTCAGACATCCTTATCGTGGCATTGGGAAAAGCCAGTTTGCCGTCCTTGACCAGCCCTCCCACGTGATCGGGATGAGAATGGGTGATCAATATCTCGTCGACGTCAGCGGGTTTGATGCCGGCCTTGGCCAGGCTGTCCTGCAGCGCACCGCCGACACCCGTGTCGATCAACACGACGCTGGTCTTCGATTTGACCAGCAGGGCGTCAACGCTCAGCGTGATGGTATCGGTCGGCGCCCCCGCCGCCTTGAGCAGCTCGCCGACTTCCGCAGGGCTGTGATCGAGGCCGAAGGTCTTGCCGTCGTTGGGCTTGACGAACTGGGCGTCGTGCAGGGCGACGATGTCGAGTGTGCCAAGCTTGAATGACTTGGCATCCGGCTGCTGCGCCGGCATCTGCGCCATTGCCAACCCCTGATGGAGCAGCATCAAAGTCGTTGTGGCCAACAGCCTGATGGAATTGGACCTTATCATGCGGGTATCCTCTGGCTGCGGAGGCGCGACCGTATCGGAAGACAGCTGGTGCGGCGGGCAATTCCGGGGTCGGGCCGATCACAAATTCGCTAGGGATATAGGCCTCGGGCACGGTCCGGCAATGGCGACCCCTTACCGATAGCCGCTTCCCGGGACGACTCGGTAGGCTGGCGTGTTCTCAAAGGCCTCGGCGAGCCCCGAAGAATAGTCCGCGCTTCAGCGTCGGCGCACTTCGCTTGGGTCATCGGCGACGCCCACGCGATGACGGTAGACCATTTCCCAGCCCTTCCAGCCCGTGAACAGAAGAATGAGAACCACGATCAGCGAGAGGACCAGGCCGGTGGGTATCACCGCCGTCTCGCCATGGATATAGCGCGAATACCAGTTGTAGAGTTCGATCAGGACGACGAGCACATTGCCGCCGGCGTGGAGCCAAGCGTCACGCAGATTTCGGATTTGAACATCGCCCAGGACATCGGTCAGTCCGGCAAGAGCTGCCAAGGCGGCCATTATCAGGCCCGCCCCAAGCAGCCAGAGACTAGCGGTCACCCATCCCGGATTGCCTGTTCGCCAGAAGATCAGGTCGCAAACGAAGGTAGCGACGAAGAAAGCGATCGGGAAAGGGATCAGCATGGGATGGATCGGATGGCCGGCAATGCTTGCCGTGCTTTGCGGGTTGCGGGCCATGGTAATGCCTCCAAAGGCAGTCGCGCGCGACTGCGGTACATCTCTGAAAGACAGTGTGGAGTAAAACGCCGGCTGCAGGTGAAGGTTCCACACCCCAAAGCGGTAGAGCTCCGAAGCGGAAGGCGCGCGGGCACGGTTCGATGGCGGAGCTGGTTGAGTGGAGTCGTGGGGCGGATAGCTATGCCGCAGTAGGCGCAAGGTTATCCGTGCTTACCCGCCTTGGCGAACCATGGCGGGCCTGCTTCGGCTGCGATCGGGCGGGCTCAGCCGACCCTGACGACAAAATGCTTGGTCACCGGCTCGATGATCTTCCAGGTGCCCTTGAAATCGGCTTCCACCACGAAGGCGTCGCCGGGGCCGACCTCGACCGGCGTGCCGCCGTCGGGCGTGATGATGATGCGGCCGGCGATCATGTGCACGAACTCATAATCGGTGTAGGTCGCATGATAGGTGCCGGGCGACGCCCGCCAGGTTCCCGATATCACCTTGCCATCCGGAGTCGTGTGCTGGACGGCTGTCTGCATGGTTGGCTGGCCCTCGACCGCGATCCAGCCAGGCAGATCGCCGGCTTCCGCGTGCTCGACCGCGCCGAATTTCAGGATGGTCTTGTTCGTCATGCCGGGCTCCGTTTGCTTCATGTGTCCGGCGGTTCGGATAGCCGATGCACATGACGGGAGCAATGCCGTGCCATTCGAAAACAGGCACGGCGGCGCATTCGGGCTGACCGGCGTGGACCTGGAGGATTATGGCTTGTGCCGTGCCGAGACCAGCTCTGCCTTGCGTTGCGCCGTCTCCAGCCCGAGGCCGATGAAGGCGCGCGCGTGCTTGGCGAGCGCCATGTTGTCGGTCCACAGATTGCGCCAGATCGCCGTCTTCTTCGACAGGTTCTCGTCGACAATCTCCGAGGAGAAGGATTCGAAGCTGAGATCGTCGGCATAGCCGATTGCGGTCAGCGCGTCGAAAATCCCTGCGAAATCGATGTTGCCGGTGCCGAGGAAGCCGCGATGGCTTTCGCCGATATGAACATAGCCGATCTTGGCCGCGGCGTGGCGGATGGCCAGCCCGACATCGGCTTCCTCGATGTTCATGTGGAATGTGTCGAGATGCAGGAAGATGTTGTCCGACCCGGTGTCCTCGATAAAGGCCAACCCTTGCGCGGCGGTGTTGAGCAGGTTGCTTTCGAAGCGGTTGACGATTTCGAGGTTGAGCGTGACGCCGGCTGCCTTCGCCGTCTCGGCGACCTTTGCCAGCGTTGCCGCGCTACGGTTCCATTGATCGCGTGTCGGTGCCTCGATCTGCAGGCCATGGCTGGTCGAAAGAATGCCGGCGACCTTGCTGCCGCCAAGGTCGCGCGTCAGCGCGACGGTGTCGCTGAGGATCTCGACACCGCGGGCGGCGACCGCCTTGTCGGCGCTCGAAATATCGCCGTCACCAGGCAATCCGATGCTGATCGCGACGCCGAGACCAAGATCGGCGATGCGTTTGGCAAGCCCGCCAATATCGACATTGGCAGGGTCGAGATAAGAGAATTCAATCAGGGCGAAACCGGCCTCCCTGGTATTGGCCAGCGTGCGTTCGAGTTCGCTCTGCGCCGAGCTTGCCGACCAGACGAAGGAATGGATTCCGATGCGTGACATGATCGTCTCCGGTTAAAGCAATTCCGGGAAAAGCATGCAGCGGTTTTCCGTCCGGAATTGCGTAAAACAAAGAGTTAAGCGGCGAGGAGAATGGTGCGGCCGGATCGCTCCGGCCGCACCGGCCTTGGGAGGCTTATCGGGCCGCGGTCCAGCCCTTGTAGTCCTTCAGGTTCTCGGCCGTGATCAGCTTCGGGTCGAGCAGTACGGTGGCCTCTGCCGGCTTCTTGCCGGCGAGCAGGTCGGCCGCCATGGTCAGCGACTGGCCGGCCATCACATAGGGATCCTGCGAGGCCGAGGCCTTGATCATCGATTTGCCGGAAGAAAGTTCCTTTTCGATATCCGGCGCGCCGTCGACCGCGGTGAAGATGAACTCCGAACGGTTGAGCTGCTTGGCGGCGAGTTCCGCGCCGATCGCCGTCGGATCGTTGATGGCGAACACCGCGTCGATCTTGTCGAAACGGGTGAGCAGCGACTGGAACACTTTCAAGCCGCCATCGCGGGAGCCTTCGGCGTTCTGGTCATCGGACAGGATCTTGATGTCGGGATGCTGGGCAAGCACGTTCTTGCAGCCTTTCACCCGTTCCAGGATCGACGACGACGCCGGCCCGTTGAGGATGACATAGTCGCCCTTGCCGCCGGTGTGGTCGACCAGGTATTGGCAGGCTTCCTCGCCGGCCTTGACGTTGTTGGTCATCACCGTGACGTCGGCACCGGGCGCCGAAACGTCGAAGGCCGCGACGATGATGCCGGCGGCCTGCGCCTTCTTCACCGCCGGAGCGATCGCCTTGGCATCGACCGCGTTCAGCATGATCACATCGACGCCGGCGGCGATGAAGGAATCGACCTGCGAGACCTGCTTGTTGAGGTCGTAGTCGGCCGACACCGACGTCACCTCGACTTTCGGATTGATCTTCCTGGCCGCGTCCTCGATGCCCTTGATGGTGGCGACGAAGAAGGGGTTGCCGAGCAGGCCGACCGAGATGCCGACCTTGTTGAGGTCCTTGGCCGATGCCGGCGCGATGGCGACGGCCGCGAGGGCGGCGCCGCAGAGCAGTTTGGCGATGGTCTTCATTACGCTTACTTCCTCCTGATGCCCCGCGCCTCTCACGGTGCGTTACACAAGCCGGTCGTTGATGCCGGCGACTAGGTCACTCACGTTCTTGCCCCTGACTGGAGCCGGTAGCGGTCGAGGGCGACCGCCACGATGATGACCAATCCCTTGATGATGTACTGCCAGATGTCAGAGACACCGGCCAAGATGAGGCCGTTGGAGAGCACCGCGATGATCAGGCCGCCGATCAGCGTGCCCCAGATCGAGCCGACGCCGCCGACGAAACTGGTGCCGCCGAGAATGACGGCGGCGATGGCGTCGAGTTCGTAGCTTTGCCCGAGCTGCAGGCCGTTGGCGGCGTAAAGCCTTGCCGCCGACATGGCGCCGCCAAGGCCGGCAAGCAGGCCGGAAACGCCATAGACGAAGAGCAGCACCAGCGGCACCTTGATGCCGGTCAGCCGAGCTGCCTCGGCATTGCCGCCGACGGCATAAATCCAGGTGCCGAGCACCGTGCGTTTCAGCACCAGCCAGGACAGCACCACCACCGACAGGGCGATGACGACGAGCCAGGGGATGCCGAGCACCGAACCGTTTCCGATGAAGTCGAACGGCAGGTCGGAGTTGAACACCGTCGTGTCCTGCCCGAGCAGGCGGGCAATGCCGCGCACAGCTGTCAGCGAGCCCAGCGTGACGATGAACGGCGGCAGCCTGATATAGGCGATGAGCAGCCCGTTGATGAGCCCAAAGCCGAGCCCCGCCAGGATGGCCGCAGGCACGCCGAGCAGGCCCCAGTCGGGCACCAGCGACACCAGCACCGCCACCATCGCGGCGGCTGCGAGGATAGAGCCGACCGACAGGTCGATGCCGCCGGTCAGGATGACGAATGTCATGCCGGCGGCAAGCACGATGTTGATCGACGATTGCTGCGTGACGATGAGCAGGTTGGTGCCGGTGAGGAAGCGCGGGTTGATGAACTGGAAGCCGGCCGCCAGCAGCACCAGCACCGGCAGCATGCCAAGCGCCGCAAGCGCGGTGCGCAGCCGCCGGCTCCTGACCGCCGCCTGATCCACGCTCTTCGTCGCGGTCGTCCTGTCTGTCATCGCTGAGACGCTCCCGTCGCTAGTTCCATGATCGCTTCCTGACGAAGCGGCTCGCCTTCGGATGCCGTCACCTCGCCTGATATGGCGCCGTCGCGCATCACCAGCACGCGATCGGCGACGCCGATCACCTCGGGCAACTCGCTTGATATCATCAGGATGGCGATGCCCCGGTTGGCGAGATTGTCGATCAGCCGGTAGATTTCCGATTTGGCGCCGACATCGACGCCGCGGGTCGGCTCGTCGAGGATGACCACCTTCGGCTCGGTCTCCAGAAGGCGCGCGAGCAACACCTTCTGCTGGTTGCCTCCCGACAGCGAGCCGGCATTGGCCTGCGCCGAGTTGGTGCGGATCGACAGGTCGGCAATGGCCTTTGCCGCACGCCTGTCGGCGGCCGTGAAATCGCGAAGGCCGCCGGCTCGCGCGTCCCTGACAAGTACGCCCATGCTGATGTTGTCGGAAATGGACATATCGAGGAACAGGCCGAGTTCCTTGCGGTCCTCGGTGAGGTAGGCGATGCCGGCGTCGAGCGCCTCGCGCGGCGAGTCGATGGTTATGGGCTTACCGTCGAGCTCCATCGTGCCGGCGCTGCCTTTGTCGGCACCGAAGATCAGCCGGGCAAGCTCCGTGCGGCCCGAGCCGACGAGGCCCGCCAAGGCCAGCACCTCGCCGTGATGGAGATCGAACGAACAGTTCTTCAGCAGACGAGCGTCGGACATGCCGCGCACCGAGAGCGCGACGGCGCGTTCTCCGTCTGGAGGGCGATGATCCTTCTTGTAGAAGGCGGAGAGATCGCGGCCGACCATCATCGACACCAGGCGCGAAGCGTTGAGATCGGCGCGATCGAGCGTACCGACATAGCCGCTGTCGCGCAGCACGCTGACGCGGTCGGCAAGTTGGTAGACTTCCTCCATGCGGTGGCTGATGTAGATGATGGCGATGCCTTGCGCCTTCAGCGTCGCGATCACCTCGAACAGGCGGTCGGTCTCGCGAGAGGTCAGCGATGTAGTCGGCTCGTCCATGACGATGATGCGCGCATTGGTCGACAGCGCCCGTGCGATCTCGACCAGTTGGCGCTCGCCGAGCGACAGGCCGGAGACCAGCGCACGCGCCGAGAACGAGACACCCAGCCGACCGACGATCTCTGCTGCGCGCCGGTTGCACTGGTCGCGGTCGACGATGCCGAAGCGGCGCGGCTCGTTGCCGAGGAAAATGTTCTGCGCCACCGTCAGGTTCGGCGCCAGCGACAGCTCCTGGTAGATGACCGCGATGCCGGCGGCGCGCGCCTTGATCGGATCGCCGGTCGCGGCGGGCGCGCCATCGATCAGGATCTCGCCGCCGGGATCCGGCCGATAGGCGCCGGACAGCACCTTCATCAGCGTCGATTTGCCGGCGCCGTTCTCGCCCATCAGCGCGTGCAGCTCGCCGGCGTGGACGCTGAGCGAGACGTCCTGCAGGGCACGGATCGCGCCGAAGGTCTTGGAGATGTGGCGCATCTCCAGCACCGGCTGGCGCGCCGCCTGCGTCTGCACCGCGCTCATCGCGTACCACCCGCCGCCGTGGCGGCGGCACCATGCCCGGCAACGAGATCGCGCCAGGCGTCGCGATAGCCGGCAAGCCCGCTGAATTGTGTCCCCTGCACCGGCTCTGGCGGCTCGGCTGCGAAGTCGCGCCCCACGCTCTCGAAGGCGAGCGCCGCGGCACCCGTGGCGCTGCCTTCGAGCGAAGCACCTTGCAGGAAGGCCTGACCGGGACGCAGCTGCGCCAGCAGCCCGGCAAGCAGGCCGCCAGTGTTCAGCCCGCCATCGATGATGACGGTGTCGTCGGAATGGATGAGATCGAGGCAGAGATCGATCATCAGCGCCACATAGAGCAGAGCCACGGCCGCGCGTTCCTTGGCATCGGGCGTGCGCCCGACCAGCCGGCCGGAACGGTCCGGCATCGGCCCGCCCGCAGCGAAGCTCGGCAGCGCCATGAGGCCGGCATCGATCGCCTGGTGGATCGAGCCACGCGGGATCGCGCCTTGCCAGTCGCCGCTGATGACGGCGAATTCGCGCCCGCCCATGAAGCGGATGGTCGGTACTGGACTACCGTCGACATCGACATTGACCAGCATGTCGCGCTCACGGTCGAGCGCTTCGAGCGGACAGTCGGGGTTGAGCACGACCACCCAGGTGCCGGTCGACACGACAGTCAGCGGGCCAAGCTCCTGGCGGCGATAGGCATGCAGTGCCGCATTGGAGTCGTGGACGCCGTTGTGGATGGCGACCGGGCGCCCGGCACCATCGAAGCGCTGCTCGCCGATGACGGCGCCGGCGCGTTCGAAAGCCGGCATCTGGCCACGCCAGCCCTCGGCGTCGACCAGCGAGGAGAAATCACGTTTGCGCGGTGCCCACAAATGCGAATGGCAGCCGAGATAGGAGACTTCGCAGACCGGCCGGCCGCCAAGGCGCCAGCTCCAGTACTGGGGATAGCCGAGGATCCATTTCGCCGCCGCGAACGCGTCGGGATCGACTTCCTGCAGCCATAGCATATGACGGCCATAGTTGAAGCCGAGCGGCAGGCGGGGGGAGAATGTCTCGCCGAAATCCGGGATGCGGCGGTCGATCCGCGCCACGATTTCGGCCGGTGGCTCCTGTTCGTAGTCGAGGATCGGATGGGTCAGCGCCTTGTCGTCGACAAGAGCGAAGGTACAACCATGGCCCGACACCATCACCCCTTCGACACCATGGTTTTCGACCGCGTCGGCCACGGCACCGAACGCCCAGCCATGGAGGGCGGCCTCGTCGAGCACGCTGAAGCCGCCGTGGCGCGCCCATTTCGGTTGCGTCCGGCGCTCGTCGAGAATACGTCCGTCCTGGCCGAAGACGAACAGCTTCGAATTGGTCTTGCCGAAGTCGAGCACCGCCACGTTCACGCGAGGGCTCCCGAGGTTGAAGCGATCCGCACCATGACGCCGGCATCCTCCAGCATGCGCGCATCGCCATCGGAGAGCCCGTCATCGGTGACCAGCGTGCCGATGCGCGACAGCGGCAGCGCGACATTGCGCGCGTGGATCGACAGCTTGCGGCTGTCGGCCAGCACCACGATCTGGTCGGCGCAGAGGCTGAGCTCGACGATGGAGCGGACCAGCAGCGGATGCGATTCCAGCAGCCCTTCCTGGTTGAGCCCTTGTGAGCCGAGAAAGAATTTCGAGGCATAGAAGGGCGTCGCCTGGGTCGGCGAATGGATGATGCCGGGTTCGCGGTGCAGATCGCCGCCGGCAACCGTCAGGCTGCAATGGCCATGGTCGCTGAGATAGGCCGCGAGCGGCATCGAATTGGTGTAGAGCCGGATGTTACGGTCGGCGAGCTTGACGCCGAGATGGAAGCAGGTCGAGCCGCCATGGACGATCACGGCGTCGCCATCGCGCACCATGGTCGCGGCGACGGCCGCGATCTGCCGCTTGGCCTCGACGGCAAGGTCACGGTTCTCGTCATAGGGCCGGGCATAGGCGACGCCCGCATGCGAGGCGCCATCGAGCGCCGAAATGCCGCCATAGACCTTGCGCGCCTCACCGGCCTCGTCGATACGGTCGATATCGCGCCTGACGGTCGCCGCCGAAACGCCGAGCCGCTCCTGCAATTCGCGCACGGAGGCAAACGGGCGATCCCGCAGCAATTCGACGATCTGACGCTGGCGGCCGAGGTCGCTCAACCTTTCCTCCCTGACGCCATTTCTATGGCAATTGGTGCAACTTACTCAACATTAGTTGGATTGCAAGCTGCTTTTGACGATAGTAGATCACTATTGACGCAGATCACTCACATCTGCGATACCAGCGCCAACACCCGTCCCGACGACGGGATTTCGTGCAAGCGTTGGAGAAAAGGGCCATGGCGACCCAAGCTGATGCACAGGAACTGGCCGCCTTGCGGGCGCTTTCGGCCAGCATCGGGCTGAACCCCCATATGACGCAGGCGGCGGGCGGGAACACCTCGCTCAAGGCCGGCGACACGCTGTGGATCAAGGCCTCGGGCACCTGGCTGAAGGACGCGCTCAGCGACGACATCATGGTGCCGGTGGCGATGGCGCCGCTGCTCGAGGCCGTCGACCGTCGCGACCCGGCCGCCGACAAGCCACAGGCCTTCGCCATCGAAGACCTCAATCGGCGCGGCCTGCGTCCGTCGATCGAGACCACGGTTCATGCCTTGATGCCGCAACGCGTGGTTCTGCACGTCCACTGCGTCGACACGATTTCGCTGGCCGTGCAAGCCGATGGCGAGGCCGAGGTCGCCACACGGCTGGGCGGCATCGAATGGGCCTGGGTGCCCTATTTCCGGCCGGGCCTGCCGCTCGCCCGTGGCATTGCCGAGAGATTGCGCCCCGGGGTCAACGTACTGATCCTTGGCAATCACGGGCTGGTGGTCGCCGCGGAAACCGTCGCCGAGGCGCAGGCCTTGCTGCACCGCGTCCGGTCGCTGCTGGCGCGCCCGGCGCGCGCGACCGCCGCACCCGACATCGCCGCCCTGACGACGCTGGCCGGCGACTACCGATTGCCGGCGGACATCGAAGCGCATGCTGTCGCGCTCGATCCGGAAAGCCTGGATATGGCCGAGGCCGGCAGCCTCTATCCNGAGGTCGGGCGAGGACGTAGCCGGCGTCGTCGCGCGGCTCGGCGCGGCGCCCCCGGCGATCCTGTTTCCCGGCGCCGGCGTGCTGATGCGCGGCGACGCCAGCGCCGGTGCCGACGCGATGCAGCGTTGCCTGGCCGACGTGACCACGCGCGTCGATGGCAAGGCGCGGCTGAACTATCTCACTGCCGCCGAGAATGACGAACTGGTCAACTGGGACGCCGAGCAGTATCGCCAGAAGCTCAACGCCGCCGGCACGGCCTGACAAGGAACGGGACGACATGACGCCACTTGTCGTCGGCATCGACATCGGCACCTCCGGCGCCCGCGCGGTCGCCATGCGCCAGGATTTTTCCATTGCCGCCCAATCAGCCGTGCCTCTCGACAAGTTCGGCCCGAACCCCCGCGATCCCCCGACCTGGTGGCAGGCGGTCCAGGCGGCGCTGGCCGGGCTGCTCTCAAGCATAGACCGTGCCACGGTCCGCGCCATCGCCGTCGACGGCACATCGGGCACGCTGCTGCCGGTCGACACTGATGGGCGGCCCCTGGCCGAGCCGCTGATGTACAACGACAAGGTCGATGACGTAGACATCGTGACCATCGTCGCGCGCGAGGCGCCGGAAGCGAGCGCCGCCCACGGGCCGACTTCAGGCCTCGCCAAGGCGCTCCGATTCCAGCGCTTGCCCGGCATGGCGGGCGTGCTGCACCAGGCCGACTGGATCGCCGGCAACCTGTCCGGACGCTTCGACGTCAGCGACGAGAACAATGCGCTCAAGACCGGCTATGACGTCGAGGCCCGCCACTGGCCTCATTGGATCGCGGCCACCGGCATGCGCATGAATTTACTGCCTGATGTCGTCGAGCCGGGCGAGGTCACCGGCACGCTCACCACGGCCGCCGCCACGCTTTTCGGCCTGCCGCGCGATGTGGTTGTGGTTGCAGGCACCACGGACGGCTGCGCCTCATTCCTGGCGACGGGCGCTACGGCAGCCGGCGACGGCGTCACCGCATTGGGTTCCTCGCTGACCATCAAGATCCTGTCCGACCGGCCGATCTCGGCGCCGCGCTTCGGTATCTACAGCCATCGTCTTGGCGACACCTGGCTAGCCGGCGGCGCATCGAATTCCGGTGGCAAGGTGCTGGCGCGGCATTTTCCGCTCGCGCGGATCATCGAGCTCAGCGCGATGATCGACCCGGCGACCGAGACCGGCCTCGACTACTATCCGCTTGGGACGGCTGGCGAACGGTTCCCCATCGCCGATCCGGGCTTGCCCCCACGGCTCACCCCTCGGCCTGCTGACGATGCCGATTACCTCAAGGCGATGTTCGAGGGCATGGCGGCCATCGAAGCGCTTGGCTACGGCAGGCTGGCCGAACTCGGCGCGCCGGCCCTAACCTCGATCCGCAGCGTCGGCGGCGGCGCCGCCAATCCGGCGTGGAGCGCGATCCGGCAGCGCAAGCTCGGCGTCGCGTTCCTGCCGGCCCTGTCGGACGAGGCAGCCGCGGGTACCGCACGGCTGGCGCTGAAGGGCGCAAGCGAGACAGGGCTTCTATGAACGTCGAACACCTCGATAGCATCGCACCGCTGGCGGAACGCTACCAAATCTTCCTGCTCGACCAGTTCGGCGTGCTGCATGATGGCCAGGCTCCCTATCCTGGCTCGGTGGATGCATTGTCCACGCTGAAGCGCGCCGGCAAAACCGTGGTGCTGGTTTCAAATTCCGGCAAGCGCGCCCGGCCCAACGAGGATCGCCTGCTGAAGCTTGGCTTCGCGGCCGGCAGCTGGGACCATTTCGTGTCTTCGGGCGAGGTGGCGTGGCGACGCTTTCACGACATGACGGCGTCCGGAGCGTTGCGGTCCGGCACGAAATGCCTGCTGATCAGCCGCGACGGCGACCGTAGCGCGATCGAAGGCCTGCCCTTCGCGCTATGCGAAGCCGGTGAAGAGGCTGAACTGGTGCTGATCGCGGCCAGCGAGGGAGATCGCTACGGCCTCGACCACTATCGCAGGCTGCTGGCCCCGGCTGCAACGCGACAAGTGCCGTGCTTCTGCACCAATCCAGACAAGATCATGCTGACGGCGATCGGACCCCGCTTCGGCGCAGGCGAGATCGCCGATCTCTACGAAAGCCTGGGCGGCAGCGTCACGCGCATCGGCAAACCCTATCCGGGGATCTTCGAAGCGGCGCTCGCGTTGGCCGGCGAACCGGAGCGCGGCAGCGTGGTCTGCGTCGGCGACAGCGTCGAACACGATATTGCTGGCGGCAACGGAGTCGGCATCGCGACGGCACTGGTGATGGGTGGGATATTGGCCGACGCGCCTGACCTCGCCGCAGTCTTCGATGAGCATAAGGCTTGGCCGGACTATACGGTGTGGTCCTTCAGCTTTCGCTGACCGCCGCCAGGATCCGCCTTGCACTCTCCTCGTCGGTGATCAGGATTGTGGGCGCGATCAGGTTCATTGCGCCGAGCAGGGCGTCGGTCTTCTCCGCGCCGCCGGAGGTCAGAATGCGGATTGGCGCCTTGCGCAGCCGGTCGACATCCACCGACATCACATGGTTGTTGACGGGATGGTCGACCAGATCGCCGTTGCGGTCGTAGAAGTGGAACAGGAGGTCCCCGACGGCGCCGCGCGCCAGCAGCGCCTCCCGGTCCGCTTCCCTTAGGAAGCCGCCGCGCGAGAAGGTGGTGGCCGAAGCGATCCCGCCGACACTCAGCAGAACGGCATCGAGTGCGTCGGCCATTTCAAAAACTTCCTGCAGGCCGCAGCGTTCGATCAGCGCGATCTTGGTCTCGACGCTGTCGACGACGGCTGGCGTCGGCATCAGATAGCCGTCGCCCTGAAAAATCTGGGCGAAGCGCCAGGCGAACTCGGCCGGGTTGACCCGGCGCGCGACGCCGACGCCGCCAAGCAGCGAAATCACCTTGAAATCGGTCAGCGACTTGGCGCTGATGAACGGCAAGGTGTGGAACAGTGTATTGCCCCAGCCGACACCGACCTGCATGCCGGATTTCATCGCGTCGGACAGGAACATGCCGGTCTTGGCGGCTATTGCCGGGATCGGATCGGCACTGGCCGCCGTCAGCGGCGCCACCAGGGCCTGCTGCAGGCCGAAGGTTTTTTCCAGCGCGCGCTCCAGCCGCACGATCTCCAGAAGCTCGCTCTCGATGGTAATCTTGACCTCGTTGCGCGACCGCGCCTCCGCCAGCATGCGCACGATGGTGACGCGGCCGACGCCGAGCACATCGGCGATCTCGTTCTGCGTCATCTGCTCGACGAAATACATCCAGGCGGCGCGGATCCTGAGGCGGTCCGTGCGGCTCTCGCTGACGACCTGCTCGGTCGCTTCGGCTCCTGCCCGCCTTTCCTCGGCCCGCCTTTCATCGGCCCGCCTTTCCACGATTTGTCGTCCCCTGGCCAATCATCCCTCCCCCGCGACGGCGCGCCGTCGCCGATTCTGCATGCTGGTCTAGTATCGCCTATTGATCTACCAATCGATAGGAACAATGTAGAGTGGGTGGCGCCCGTCACGGATGGCGCCGCACGGCACATTCGAGGCTAACCGCGATGCTCCGACAAATCTCCGAAGATGTCCGCGTCAACCTCAAGGACCGGCTGCGGGAAGTCCGCGACATCATCCGCCAGAGCCGCCACGACCGCGCCAGCGATGCCAGCCTGCTGCGCGAAGCAACCAGCCATCTGCCGCCATTTCCGGGCAAGGGCATCGAAGGCCTGCTCAGTCATGCCGCGAGTGCCGTCGACGAAGCGCTGTCGATCGCCGAATCCTTTGTCCCGCACGAGCGCCCGATAAGGGTGGACGGAACGACTGTAAAAGGGCTCGCCACCTATTTCCCGGCCGGTGACGAAGACCAGCAATTGAGCGCCGAGCGCTTGTTCCGGCGCGATATGTACTATCTGACCAAGGCGGTGCTTGCCGGGCTGAAGATCGACCACGCCCGTATCCATGAAGCCGGGTTCGCCGCCGTCCACGCGGCCATGCGCAAACGCCATGGCGAATTGTTGGCTGCGCTGGCCGCGCCGCGTGCCGGACTGCAGGCCATCGCGGCCATCTGCGCGGCACTGCTGGTCGAGTTGCTCAACCAGCGTCCGGTCCGCTTTGGCGAAGCCGCGCCGGAAACGAACGCCGCTGACGGCCAGGCGCTCGACATAAGCTGCCTGGCGCCGGTCGTCCTGGCCTGCGGCCTGGCGACCACCGGTCGCGACGGCGCGCCGGAGCCCGACATGCTGGAAATCGCAATTCTGGCGGCCGACATACGTCATGAGCGCATTGCCCAAGCGTGCGCCAAGGCGAGCCCGGTCGATGAATTGACACCTGTATTCGCCACCTTGCTTGCGCATCTGCCGTAAGCTCCAGCGGCGATTGCGGAACTACTCCCCGGCTGCCATCGCCGTGATCGTCTTCTTGGCGCGCTGGATCGAGGCCGGGCTCATCGACAGCTCGGTCAAACCCATCTCCAGGAAGGCCGGAATGAGATCCGGCCGGCCCGCCGCCTCGCCGCACATGCCGACCATGATGCCGGCGGCGACGCCGGCCTTGGCCGTCAGCTCGATCGCCGACATGACCGCCGGATTGGTGACGTCGTTGAGCTTCGCAACGGTCGGGTTGAGCCGGTCGGCGGCCATGATGTACTGGGTCAGGTCGTTGGTGCCGATCGAGAAGAAAGCCACTTCCTTGGCCAGTGCCGGGGCGATCAGCACGGCGGCCGGGGTTTCGATCATCACGCCGAGATCGAACGTCGCATGCGGCACGCCTTCGGCCTTGAGTTCGGCGGCGCATTCGTCGACAAGAACGCGCGTCTGCCGCACCTCGCCGAGATCGGAGACCATCGGCAGCATCACCTTGATGTTGCCATGCACGGCGGCCCTCAGCAGCGCCCTTAGCTGGCGCTTGAAGATATCGGGCCGGTCGAGGCACATGCGGATGCCCCGCCAACCGAGGAAGGGGTTCTCCTCGTCGGGGAACTCGATGCCGGCAATCGGCTTGTCGCCGCCGATGTCGAGCGTGCGCACGATGACCGGATAGGGTGCGAAGGCCTTGGCCAGCGCCGCATAGGTCTCGGCCTGCATGTCCTCCGACGGAAGGTGCATATGGCGCATGAACAGGAGCTCGGTGCGGAACAGGCCGACACCCATGGCGCCGGCCTCTTGCGCCGCCTCGATCTCTTCCAGCGAGCCGATATTGGCCGCGACCTCGATGACCCTGCCGTCCGCCAGCTTCGGCGTCACCGTCTTGAAGGCGGCCAGGCCGGCACGCTCCTTCGCCGCCGCTTCGACACGACCGGCGAAATCGGCGCGCGTCGCCGCATCGGGGTCGATGATCACCTGGCCGCTGTTGCCGTCGAGCGCCACCTCTTGCGCCTTGCGCAAAAGGTGGATCCGGTCGCCAAGGCCGAGCACCGCCGGAATGCCATGCGAGCGGGCGATGATGGCAATGTGCGAGGTAGCGCCGCCATGGCCGCACACCACGCCGCCGATGCGTTTCAGCGGCGCCCGCGCCAGATCCCAGGCGCCGATATCATCGGCGATCAGAATCGCGCCTTGCGGGATGTTTTCGAGGCTGGCGTCATCCTGGCCAAGCAGCACCAGGCTGATCTGCCGTCCGACCGCATGGACATCGTCTGCCCGCGCATTGAGATAATGATCGTCGACGGCGCTGAAGTCGGCGGCGATGGTGGAGGCTGCGGTGATCGTGGCCGAGACAGCGTCATTGCCGCCCTTGATTGCCTTCTCGGCCTCGCCGGTCAGGCTGTCGTCGGCGGCGATATCCCTCAGCGCCGCGACGATGCCCTGGTCCCCGGCCGACAGGCTATCCTGCGCCAACGCCCGGTCCATGCGTGCCTGGACGGCGGCGACGGCGGCGTGAAACCTGTCGATCTCGCCGGCGATCTCATCGGCCTGCAGCATGCGGCCCTGCCCGGCGATGTCAGGCGGGAAATGTGCGAAAGCGGGCCCGATGGCGACGCCCTCGCTTGCAGCGACGCCGCGCAAACCACTGCTTGCTTCGTCTGATAGGGCGGGCGCGGATCGGGGCGCTGGCGCGGGTGCCGCTTCCTTGCCGTGGTCATTGGCTGGAGCGTGGGTTTCTTCGTCGTCGAGACCCGCCTTGGGGTTTTCGAGATAGCCGATCAGCGCCTCGATCGCCTCGATGGCGTCGGCGCCGTTCGCCCGCACGGTGACTTCCTGGTTTTCCTTGACCGCCAGCAGCATCAGCTTGACCGAGCTCTTGGCACTGACCGCCTTGCCGTCCTTGACCAGTTCGACGTCGGATTCGAAAGCCTTGGCGAGCTTGACGAAGCGCGTGGCGGGACGGGCGTGCAAACCTTCATGCACTCTGACGATGGTCGAGCGTTCCATGGCGAATACTCTGCTTTTTTGGGCGCCAAAGCCAGACTGGCTGGGCGCGAATGCTTTCAGGCGGCGATGGTGATGATCGTGTCTGTCTTCAGGGCAGCCACGAGGGCTCGCGTATCGACCTGGGATGCGCAGATCTCGCCCGGCCTTTCGGCCTCGGTGGCGCCGTTGAACGAGATGACGACGTGGCCCATCTCGAGCACCTTGCTCCAGGCGCTGGAGCCGACGGCGGTTATGACAGCCGAAACCGGGCCAAGGGTGATCGACGCGCCCTGTTCAGGCGCGCCGTCGCTGGGTCCGATCTCCGTCTTGTGGAGCACCGAGACCTCGGCAAGCTCCGGTGGCGAGCCATCCGCGAACAGAATGACCACGCCGCCCTCGGCGAGGTCCGCCACTTCGGGTCCTATTGCCGTGACCCGTGTCTTGAGAAGAACCGACATATGGCGAACCTCGTTATTTCTGGTGTTTAAAACACGATCAGGGAGACGACCCAGGCGATCAGCACCGAGACCGGACCCATGATCTGGCGGCTGATGAGCACCGCCGGCACGCCGATTTCGATGGTTTTCGGCTTGGCTTCACCCAGTGCAAGGCCGACGGGAACGAAGTCGCAGCCCACCTGGGTGTTGTAGGCAAACAGAGCCGGCAGCGCCATCGCCGGGGAGATCGTGCCGTTGGCAATCTGCGGGCCGATGATGGCGACGCCGATAACCTGCGCGATAACAGCGCCTGGCCCCAGGATGGGCGACAGGAACGGCAGGCCGCAAATGGCCGAGATGATCAGCAGACCGACGATATTGTTGGCCAGCGGACCCATCGGCTGCGCCAGCACGTCACCGACGCCGGTATACAGGATCAGGCCGATGAGCATTGTCACGAAAGCCATGAACGGCAGCACGTTGCGGATGACCTGGTCGATGGTGCGGCGGCCGGCATTGAAGAAGATGCCGACGACACGACCCATGACGCGGCCGATCGTGCTGATGAAACCGATCAGGCCACCCTCGCTGGGCAGCGCCGTCGGCGTCGCTGTGTTGTTGGTCGAACTCATCGATGCTGCTCCCCCTGCAGTCGTGACCGCCTCGGACCCGTCCGCCATTGTGACGTCGGCCGGCTTGACGCCCGAAACGTAGATATCCTCGGTGATGAACTGGGCGAGCGGCCCGGACTGTCCGACCGGCGTCAGGTTGACGGTCGGGATACGCTTGCGCGGATAGACGCCGCATCGCGCGGTGCCGCCGCAGTCGACGACGACAACCGCCATTTCGCTTTCGATCGGCGGCGCCCTGAAGCCGTCGACGGCTTCAGCGCCGGTCATATCGGCGATGAGCTGCGCCACCGGATGAATACCACCACCGGTGACTGAAACAACCTTGCTGCGCTGTTCGGTCGGCTCGATCACAAGCGGACCGCCCCACCCTGTTTTGCCCCGGGTGATCCGTACGGCTTTGTATGTCTTGGCCATGATGTCCTCCCCGCCCTTACAGCTCGACGCCCTGGCGGCGTGCCATGATGGCGGTGATGCGCTCGGTCAGCATGCCCTTGAGCAGGATGACGACGAGGCCGACGATGGCGTACCAGATGGCAACCTTGACATGGTAGCCGGCGGCAATGACGCCCCGCTTCTCGAGATCGAGCAAGGCCACGAGCATGCCTCCCCAGACGAAATATTCGCCAGGGTTGATGTGCGGAAAGAGGCCGAGCGGCGGATGCACGTAGGACACGGCCGCGTCATAGAAGGCCGGCTTGTGCTTTTCCTCCAGGAACGAGCCGAAGGTGTAAGCCATCGGGTTGGTGAGGAAGAACACCGCCAGCAGCGGCAGCACGGTGTAGCGAGTCAGCGCGATACGGCCAGCACCACGCGCCAGACCGTGAACCCGCTCTTCGCCGACAAGTTCGGTGACGGCGTAAAAAGCGGTCATCAGCACCACAAGCGTCGGGATGATGCCGGTGACAAAGCCGGCGAAAACCTCGCCGCCCTTCTGGAAAATGCCGATGAAGTACTTGCCGATGGCAGTGAGCCAGCCAAGCTGCTCTTCCTGCTGCAGGTTTTTCAGCTGCTCCTTCAGCTGATCGGCGGTGACCGGCCCGCTGTCGGTCTGCGCCTGCGCCAGGACCACGAGATGATCGGAAGCATGCTCGACGGCGAGCTTGCCATGCAATGCAGCATCCGAGACCATGGCACCCGCGACATGCAAATTGTGCACGGCCATGTCGGCATGCTGCGCCAACAACGAAAATACAGACATTTCTCCTCCTTATGCCGGCCCGCCGGTAGATCCCAGTCGGCGCACGGCCTCCTCTAAGCCCTTGCTACATTCAAGCCGGCCAAACCCGGCTTCTTCCCCGGCTCCGACCGTGCTTTGTCGATCTGTTCGATCGCCCGCTTCACGGCCTCGGCCACACCGGGTTCCCCCTCCCCCATGATCGCAGGGTTGGACCGGAGTCGATCGAGGGGAACGCCCTCGAATTCTTCATGTCGCTTGAATTTGGTGAACACGGAACGCCCGCTCATCACCATCATGCGGCGCACGATCAAGTCGGGCGTAACCACGACCAGCGCGATCGTTCCCTTGGCAAATCGGCCGCGAAAATTGCCGGCTCCCACGAAGCCGTCCTTGAACTGGTCGGTGACGCCGCGGAAGACATCCGAATAGTGCCGCATCTGCAGCCAGACGCCGAGCGACTGCAACGCCCACACAATAACCAGCAGAAGCAGTCCCCACTGCCAAATCGCCATTCGGTTCTCCTCCCGAAGCCTCGGTCGAGGCGCACCTTGGACCGGCGCGCGACAACAGCAAAGTGAGAACATTTGTTTCCGCCAATGTCAATATGTATGATATTGGCCTCTACCACGGTCATCCACAGGGCCGCTGCGCGATTACCGCGACGGCACGACTGTGATAACCTGTTGGGAAACGGGATACAGGAAATGGAACTGCCCTTCAGGGACGAACTGGCCCTCATGCCCGACCTGCGCCACCGGCTGCGGCAGTTGCGCTGGTTCCGCGCCACCTTCCGCGGCAGCGCCAAGGTGGTTTCGGACACATTCGGCGTACGCTTCGACATCGACGAGGCGAAGCTGACCCGGGCTTTTCTCGATTGGGTCGAGGTCATGGAAGCGCAGAAGCGTTTTGCCGCGATCGACCGCGCCGATTTCATCGTCTTTGCCGCCGGCCTCGTGCTGTGCGAACTGATAAAACAGGCGCCTGCTCGGGAAATCTCCGGCCTCACCCAGCTCATCGAAACGGATCAGAATGCCGGCACGCTGGACATCATCCGTTTCTGGCCGGAAGGCTTTCTCTACACCAACTACTGTGTCTCGGTGATTTCGGCGATCCACGAGCAGGAGTTTGGCTCGGCGCCCAGTATCGACAAATGCGCCGACGACCTGCGCACCTGGTGGTCCTATCGCGAGAACGTCACCGAAATTCCGGCGTATGCCGTGGCTTTCCTCGACCGCTTCCTGGGGGCGGAACCGAACTGGATCACGCCCGATCGCGCACAGTCGCGGCAGGCCATGCAGCGGGCGCTAGGGTCCTCCCGCGCCAGCGACGTCTTGCGCCAGCTTTGAATCGGCCTCTATTACCCCCTATCCACGAGGCCGAGCGTGCCCGCTATTGAACATTTGACTTTTTGCCGATAGCGATGTGCGAAATCTGACAGAGGCCGGGAGAAACGCGTGGCGCCGTCAAGACTGATCATTTTCGATTGCGACGGCGTTCTCGTCGACAGCGAGCCGCTGGCCGCCAAGGCCTATGAACGTGTCTACGATAAGCATGGCATGCCGGGCGTTCACGGCGGCATCATCGCCCAGTGCGTCGGCATGAAACAGGCCGACATCATCGTCAGGATCAAGGAGTTGACCGGCCATCAGTTTCCCGCGTCGGCCGACGGCGATATCTGGGCCGAGACCAAGGTGCTTTTCACCGAAGAGTTGAAGCCAACGCCTGGAATAGGCTCGTTTCTGGAAACGCTTGCAGGCGACCGCTGCGTTGCCTCTTCATCCTCCATCGAGCGTATAAACCACAGCCTGGCGGTGACCGGACTGGCACGCTTCTTCGGCGATGCGATCTACAGTTCCTCGATGGTCAAGAACGGCAAGCCGGCGCCGGACATCTTCCTTTTCGCGGCTGCCGGGATGGGCGCCAACCCAGCCGACTGCATCGTCATCGAGGACTCGCCTTTCGGCATCCAGGGCGCGGTTGCCGCCGGCATGACGGCGATCGGCTACACCGGCGGCGGCCATACCTATGCCGAGCATGCCGCACGGCTGACGGCGGCCGGCGCCGATCTCGTCTGCGCCGACTGGCATGAAGTTAGCCGGCAATTGGCTGGACTTGGTGTGCCAGCCTAAGTGGCAGAGGCTAAAGAGGATGGTTTGGCGGCCATTCGCTGCGTGGAATCTCGGAGCCGACACGGAAGCCGAACGACAGGACCCTGGTCGCCTCGGCATCCACCTCGCATCGGAAGCTCAGTTGGTACCATGTGGTTGTCGTGCTGAAGGCCGCTTCGGGGCGGTCGAGAACATTGCCGGTTTTCAGCGGGATCGTCGGCAGCCATTTGGGAGAATAGTCGGCACCCTGCAGCTCCTGGTCCAGCACGTTGGCGCATAGGGTCGCAACGCGCTGACTACGAGGTACGCCGCTCATGGAACTCGTGGCCAACGCGTCGCCGGTAGCACCCTGCGAGTAGAGTCTCCGAACCCCCGGAAGACCGGAATACATCGGTGATCCAGCACCTGCGTCGTTCGTGGGATTTGAGGCGGTGGCTTTTCCGGCCCGGGACTTCAGGGCCTTTTCTGACTTGAACTTCATCGTCTTGACGACTTTGGCCTTGGGCTTTTCGGTCGCGGGCCCGGTCTTGGCGTCGCTCTCGGCTGGCGACGGCTTCGGCTCTACGGCTGCTTGCTGATCGGCGGCTTTTGGCGCAGCCAGCCGTTTATCAGCGTCCTCCGTGACCTGCCTATCCTCGCTCGGCGTGGGCTTGGCGACGGTCGGCTCGGTTGGCGGATTCTCATCGGCCTTGCTCGCATCCGGCCGCGGCTCCGCGTTTGCCGTGGCGGGGGGGTTGTCCTCGGCGGACTTGGGCTCAACCGGAGGCTTCGAAGCGTCATCCTTTGCAGGCGACGGCGCATTGTCCTTGGCCGCCGCCCCATCCGGGGATTTCTTCGGTCCTGTATCTTTGTCGCCATACTGGAAAACGCGCTTCAAAGCGGTGTCATCAGGTTGTTTGCGCGGCTGTTCGGGTGGTTTTTCAACCTTCTGCTCGGGGGGCTTCTCAGCCTTCGGTTCCGGCGGTTTCTCGGCCTTGAGCGGCTGCGGTTTTGGCTTGTCGGGCGGAGGCACGAGCGCGACGCTTATCGGTTGCTCCTGCTGCGGCTCTTGTGAGGCTTTTGACAGGCCTTGGATGAAGAACGATGCGACAAGCGCATGCAGCACCAGCGATGCGGCCAAGGCCCACAGCAGATTCCGGCGCCATTCGCGTGTCTCGTCCTTCATCTTTTCCGATGTGGAATGAAATAGCGGCGGCTTCAAGCATAAGGACCGGATTGGCGCCATTTAGCCGCTGACAGCTTGGTGATCTGAATGATGCCGCGCAGCGAGATCGGCTAGCTTTGCCGCCAGCGTGGGATTCCGTCCAGAAATCCTTCGTCCAGCCGCGTTTCGCCAAACCAGTTCAGCCGGTTGATGCTGACGAAGCCGGCATCGATCGCCGCGTTTTCGTCGCCCGGCCCACTGGCATGCGCGCGCCCACGCGGCACGGTGATGACCGTGCGATCGCCGTCGCTTTCCATCACCTCGGCCGTGCGGCCGATCTTGTCGCGGCCGATGCGCGGCTGTCGGATTTCGGCCGGCAGCGCGGTCGGCAGGTTGACGCTCAGCCAATGTCCCTCTGTCGCCCAATCGGCGCGCGATTGCCAGAGCGAGGCGATCAGCCTGCCCAGCCATTCGTCGTCGCCATCGGCGAATTCAGGATTCTTCACGCGCGAAAAGCCGATCGCCGGTACGCCCCAGAAAGTCGCTTCGCGGGCAATACCCAGCGTGCCGGAATAGGCGATATCCTCGGCGACGTTGCGGCCGTCATTGATGCCCGACAGCACCAGATCCGGCTTCTTCGCCTCGGCGAACAGCCACGTCATGGCGCTCACCACGCAATCGGCTGGCGTGCCGGAGCACGAATACCAGTTCGGCTTGACGCGCCGCATCATCAGCTGCCTGGCGATGGTCAGCGACGAGCCGGCGGCGGTGCGCTTGCCGTCCGGCGCAACCAGCCAGACATCGTCGCTCAACCCGCGAACGGCATTCACGAGACGGGCAAGACCCTGCGCTTCGATGCCGTCATCGTTGCAGATCAGGATTCTCATGATGCGCTTCCTTGCCGCACCGTGATGCGTTGGCCCGTACGGCATTGCGTGAGCAACGACGGGATATGGCCTTTCAACTCGCCAAGAAGATCGGGGGCGCAGGAATGCCCCAGTGCCCTGGGGCGTCCCGCCTTCTCCCAGATGCCGACATTGCCCGATAGTGTCGGGTGAGTGGGCATGCGGATCCAGTCCGCCCGGCCGGCCTTGTGCATGAGATCGCCCGGAGAGCCCAAGGGCAGATGTCCGGTGAGCAGCACCGGAAACCCGGCATCGTCGGCGCGAGGCAACAGTAGCGACGACGGGCCGGCCTCGCCCATGCCGTCATCGGCCAGCAGGGGCAGCGAAGGCAGCGGGTCGGCGTCGGTCCAGTCCACGGCACTCCGCAGCCGCAAGCGCAGCATCTCGGATGCGCCCGGCAGCAGCGCTGAAGTGGCGGCGACCTGCGCTTCGAGCGACGAACGCATGCCGGCGTGAATGGCGAACGACCCGGGCAAGGCCGCGATCAGTTCCAGCGATCGGCCAGACAGCGGCGTCGGCAAGAGGCATCCCTGCGGATGCCGCGCCACCCATTCGGAAATTTCTTGCGCCCGGGCAGCCCCCGGCACGGGATCCGCGCCGTAGGAGGCATCGAAGACCAGGAGATCGCAGTGCCGGATCGTGTCCATGACGAACACATTGCTGTCAGGCACCACATCGGCGGAATAGGCGACGCGGCTTGTCCCGTCATCGACGGCGAACCAGACCCCGCCAGCGACATGACCTGAACGTCCCGTGCTGACGACGAGATTGCCGCTCGTGAGCGTGTCGCCGGGCTCGAAGAGCTCGATGCGGTTTTCGGGCAAGGGAAATCGCCTGAAATCCTCCGGCTCGGCATAGGCGGCGAGCGTGGCCGGCGCCTCGGCGCGGGTCTCCGCCGTCATGAAGATCGGACCGCTATAGCCGCGTGACAACAGCCAGCTCAGCGCGCCGACATGATCCTCATGGGCATGCGAAACGAAAACGGCGTCGATATTGTCGATCTGTCCGTTGAGCGCTGGATAGTATTCCGCCCCCGAAGCGCCGACCTTGATGCCGACATCGAGCAGGATGCGATGGTCGCCGCTGTTGAGGGCGAGGCTGGTGCGGCCCTTTTCTCCGAAGCCGCCGGCAAGGTCCACCATCATCACGGGGCCGTCCCCGCCGCCGGGACCAGCCAGCCGGATTTTATGCGCAGGCGCGCTTGCGCCCCGTTCACCAGCACAACCGGGTCGGGCTGCTCGAAATGCAAGGTGAGGTCGGGACCAGCGGCCGGTGCGAATTCAATCCGCGCCGCGCCGCCCTGGTAGATTGCCCGCTTGACGAGACCGTCGACGCCCGAGGCATCGGCCGAAAGCTCGATATCGGCGGAGCGGCAGCAGATCTTGGCGCCGGCGCGCGGCCGCTCGCCAAGCCGGCAACGGACCACCAGCTCGGTTCCGAGAACCCGGACCTTGCAATGGCCGTTTTCCTCGCTGGCCAACACGTCCGCCGGAAGCAGAATGCCTTGTGAAATGAAGGAGGCTACCATTTCATTTGCCGGCTTATGATAGAGTTCGCGCGGGGTCGCGAGCTGCGCCAGGCGTCCATGGTCCATCACCGCGATGCGGTCGGCCAGCGCCATCGCCTCGGCCTGGTCGTGGGTGATGTAGACGATGGTCGTGCCCGTGCGCTTGTGGAAGGCGGCGAACTCGTCCTCCATCGATGCTCTGAGATGGACGTCGAGGTTGGCGAGCGGCTCGTCGAATAGCACCAGCGAGGGTGTCGCCACCAGGCAACGCGCCAAGGCCACGCGCTGGCGCTGGCCGCCGGAAAGATTGGCGGGCCGGCGCTCGCCCAGCCCCTGCAGATTGACCAAGGCGAGCGCGTCTTCCACTTTTTGGCGCGCAACCGCCTTGTCGAGCTTAGCCACCTTCAGCGAATACCCAATATTCTCGGCGACGCTCATATGCGGCCACAGCGCGTAATTCTGGAAGACGATGCCGACGCGCCGCTTTTCCGGCGCGACGCTGCCGCCGCTGTTCGACACGACATCGCTGCCGATGCGGATTTCGCCCGAGGTCACCTTTTCGAAACCGGCGACCAGTCGCAGCAATGTCGTCTTGCCACAGCCGGAGGGGCCGAGCACCGCCAGAAACTCGCCGTCAGCGACATCTATCGAGACATCCTTCACGGCGTCGAAATCGGCGAAGCTTTTGGTCACATGGTCCAGGGTTAGTCGCGCCATGGCAGAACTCCGCTCGGAAGATGAGGGGCAAGCAGGTTGGTCACCAGCATCAGCACGAAGGTGACCGCGACCGTGATGACCGACATCGCCGCTGCATAATTGGAATCGCCGCCCTGCTCGAAGGAAAACATGACAACGCCAATAGTCTCCGAGTCCGACGACCACAGCAGCGCCGAGACGGTGAGTTCGCTGAGCGCCGTCATGAAGATCAGCAGGCCGCCGGCGATCGCCGCCGGCGCGACCAGCGGAAAGACGATGGTGCGCATGCGCGTGAACAGGCCGGCGCCCGCCACCTGTGCGGCTTCTTCAAGTGCCCGATCGATCTGGTGGTAGCCGCTGATGGTCGGCCGCAGCGCCAGCACCAGGAAGCGGGCGAGATAGGCGTAGAGGATGATCCAGACGGTGTTGTAGAGCTGGACGCCGGTTAGCGGAATCGGCCGCAGGAACAAGAGCAGCGAGGCGATCGCCAGCACCACGCCGGGCAAGGCGTACGGCAGTTCGACCGACAAATTGAGCAGTCGCACCCAGCGCTGCTTGCCCCAAGCGATGAGGTAGCCGACCGGCACGGCAACGACGACCGCGAAGAAGGCGGCGGCGATCGACAGCCAGAAACTGTTGAAGAAGGCGCGGTTGGCGGCATCGTGTTCGAACAGCACGAAGCGGTAATTGTCGAGCGTCGCCGTCTTGGCGGTGAGTGCGATGCCGTAGCCCGGCACCAGCGAGGTCAGTACGAGCCCGAACAGCGGCAGGACCAGCACCAGCACGATGAGCAGCCACAGGCCGGCCTCGGCGACCGGCCGCCAGCGGCGCAGTTCATAGGGTTCGGCAGGCAGCGATGTCGAGGAGATGCGGTAGTCCCGACGGCGGCTCACCACCTCCTGGGCAAGGATGCCGGCCATGGCGATGATGCCGATCAGCACCGACAGGAACGCGGTCTCGCCGAGTACCGCCGGCCCCCCGCCGGCCAGCTTCTGATAGATGAGCGTCGGCAGCACCAGATAGTTGGCGGGAATGCCGAGGAAGGCTGGAATGCCGAAATTGCCGACGCAGGAGACGAAGGCCAGCGCCGCGGCCGCCATGATCGACGGCGTCATCAAAGGCAACACGATGGTGATCAGTACGGTGAACCAGCCGGCGCCGCCGGCCCGCGCGGCCTCGACCAGCTCGCGCGGCAGCTTGCGCAGGCCGGCCCGCACCAGCAGGAACACGAGCGGGCCGTATTGGACGCCGAGCAAAAGGATGATGCCCGAGGTCGAGTAGAGCGGGTTCTTCGTGCCGAGCGGCGGCGCTGCACCGAAAAGCTTGAGGAATGGGCTGGCAGGGCCGAACAGTTGCAGCCAGGCCAGCGCCGTCACCTGCGGCGCGATCATCAGCGGCATGACGTAGCAGAGCACGAGGGCGCTTCGGCCACGTATGTCGGTCAGCGAGACGAGCACCGCCACCAGTGTTCCCGACAGCACCGCCAGAAGAGTGCCGCCGATGCCGACGACCAGCGTATGCCATGTCGCGATCCAGGTTGCGCGGCTGGCAAGTCCGGCCTCCACGGCCACCGTCGACAAGACACCGCCGGGTGCCACGATCTCCTTGACGAGGCGCAGCGTGGGCAGCAGCGAAAGCAGGACGATAACGACGGCCACCGCCGCCGTCAGGACCATTTCCTGGCCCCGGCTCTCTCTGATGCGTGTCGGCATGATTGCGTTTCCTGGGATCGGTGCGGGCGGCATGCCGTCGAAACGGCATCCCGCCGCGTTGCCGGCTCAGCCGCCGAACAGGTCCTGGAACTTCGCCTTGTCGGCGTCGGTCTTGGCGACGATCGCCTTGGTGTCGAACGGCGTCACGTTGACCTTCACGCCTTCCGGCAGCCATTCGGGACGACCGACCGAGGCGCGTGCCGGCAGGTAACCCATCGACAGTGCCAGCTTCTGGCCTTCATCGGACAGAATGAAGTCGACGAACTTTTTCGCGCCGTCGACGTTCTTGGCTGTCTTCATGATGGCCACTGGTTCTGTCACGGCCGGCACGCCTTCAGAGGGGAACACGAATTCGACGGGCGAACCCTTCTTCTTGGCGTTCATCGCCATGAAATCGACGAGGATGCCATAGGGCTTCTCGCCCGATGCCACCGACTTCAGCACCGCGCCATTGCCGCGCACGCTGACGGTATTGTTGGTCTTCAGCTTCTGGAAGAAATCCCAGCCATAATTGCTGTCGCCGACGAAGCCCGAAAGCAGGTAGGCGGCCGCACCGGAATAGAGCGGGCTCGGCATGACCAGGCTGTCGGCATAGGCCGGCTTGGCGAGGTCCGCCCAATGCTGCGGTTTTTCGGCGGCAGCGGTGTTGTAGACGATGCCGGTGGTGATCAGCTTGCTGCCGAAATAAGTTTTGTCGGCGTCATAGGCATCCGCCTCGATGCCGTCGAGCTTGGCCTCGGGATAGGCCAGCAGCCGGTCGTCCTTCTTCAGCAGTTCCATCGACACCGCGTCGGCGATCAGCAGCACGTCGGGCTGCGGGCTGCCTGCGGCGAACTCGGCCGCCAGCTTGGTCAGGATGTCGCTGGTTCCGGAGCGATAGATGGTGACGTCGATGTCGGGCTGTGCCTTCTTGAAGGCATCCACGGTCTTGGCTGCGTCTGCCTCGGGCTGGGATGTGTAGAGCGTCAGTGTTTCAGCATTTGCCACGCCGGCAAACAAAGTTGCCGCGAGCGCCAGCTGGCTAGCCAACTGCTTGATGAAGTGCGTCTTCATGAGACCTCCTGTCTTGTCTGTGCATGACCGGTCCGGCCCCTGGCCAGCACCCCGTCTCTTCCTCCCTGCACGGCGCATATGACTGGTGGATGACACAGCGCGTGAAACCAACAAAATATGTTCATATGTACGATGTCAATTACAAATGATCACAATTATGCGATAATCGGCCTGCCGCGAACCCGGCATCCGATTGACATAAGAGCGGCCTTTCCCGGATGAGGACAACGCCGGCCGCCATGACGCATGAGGGACGACAATCCATGCCCACGCAAAAGCCCGCACCGGCTCGCCTGCCGATGGTCTCGTCGGACCTCAGCGTCAAGACGGCATGGCTCTATTACGTCGAGGGCTTCACGCAGGAGCAGATCGCCGAAAAGCTCGGTGTCTCCAGGGTGAAGGTCATGCGTACGCTGGCCGCCTGTACCGCTGAAGGTATCGTCGTTACCACGATCAACGCGCCGACAGCCGAACAGGTGGCGCTTGAGCGGAAACTGGAAAAACGCTGGGCCCTCAACGCCGCGGTCGTCATCCCGACACCCTCGGTTCACGACCATCTGGAGAAGGCCATCGGCCACGCCGTGGCGGCCTATCTCGGCGAGCAGATGCATGATGGCATGACGCTGGCGATCGGCGGTGGCGCCACGCTGCATGCCAGCGTGAGCTTCCTCGCCCGCCGGCACTTGAAGCGCGCCTCCGTGGTGGCGCTTGTCGGCAGCCTGCCGCATTCGCAATGGATCAATCCGTCGATCGTGGCCGCCAAGGTCGCCGATGTATTCGAGGTCGACAGCTATCAGATCACGGCGCCGGTAATGGTGGAGGACCCTTCACTGCGCGATCTCCTGTGGGCCCAGCCGACGCTGCAGGACGTGCGCCGGCGCGCCGCGGCGGCCGATATCGCATTGCTCACCGTCGGCGACATGTCGCCCGATGCAACCATCTTCCAGCATGGCATCGTGCCGTCATCGCTGATTACACCCTTGAAGGCAAAAGGCGCGGTCGCCAACATGCTGTGCTATTTCGTCGATGCCACCGGCAGGCTCGTCGACCACGAAGTCAACCGGCGCGTCATGGCGATCGATCTCGATGTCGTCGCCCATGTGCCGAATGTCGTGCTGGCCGCCGGCGGAAAGCGCAAGGTGGCGGCAATCCTCGCAGCGCTCAAGGCTGTCAGCGCCAATGTGCTGATCACCGACAGCGACACCGCCATGGCGTTGCTGGCCAAGGCGGGCTGAGACGCCTGCAGGGCTTAAATCAATCCGCGCTCGCGCAAAAAATCCTCGACGCCGACATGGGTCATGGATTCGAATTCGGCGATCGCTTCGGCCACGCGTCTACGCTGCCCCGCCAGCAGCGTGAACACCTGCTTCATCTCGCCCGAAACGCCAAAACGGTTCCAGCGCTCGGCGATATGAGCGGGCAGGCCGATATCATTGCAGAACGCATCGAGGCTGTCGTAGCCGAGGCCGACGACAAGCCGCCTTGTCTCTTCCGCCGACATGCGTGGCTCGAAAGCATGATCGTGCAGGCGCTGCGCCACCAGCTTGATGTCGGAAGGCGATGCACCCATGACCTTGCCGAACAAGGTTTTGACGTCAGACGGGTCGAATGCAGGCATGTTGGCCTCCCTTGGTCGCGATCACCAGAGAACATGGGTCAAGGGTCGGTGCCTGACAAGTCGTTTCATCATGAGCCGGCGCATCATTGGCGCCGGCTTACGGCAGGAAACTAGACCAGCATGCCCATCGGATTCTCGATCAGCTTCTTGAACGCGACCAGCAATTCGGCCCCCAGCGCGCCGTCAACCGCACGATGGTCGGTCGACAGCGTCACCGACATCACGGTCGCGATCTTGATCTCACCATTCTTGACCACCGCCCGCTGCTCGCCCGCGCCGACCGCCAGGATCGTCGCATGCGGCCGGTTGATGACGGCGGCAAAGTCCTTGATGCCGAACATGCCGAGGTTGGAGACGGCGGTCGTGCCGCCTTGATATTCTTCCGGCTTCAGCTTGCGGCTGCGGGCGCGGCTGGCCAGGTCCTTCATCTCGTTGGAGATGACCGACAGCGTCTTGTCGTCCGCATGCCGGATGATCGGCGTGATCAGGCCGCCGGGAATGGAGACGGCCACCCCGACATCGGCATGCTTGTGCTTGACCATGGCGCTCTCGGTCCATGAGGCATTGGCATCCGGCACCGCCTTCAGCGCCATCGCCATCGCCTTGATGACCATGTCATTGACCGACAGCTTGTAGGCGGGCGCCTCACCCTTTTCGGTCTTTTTCAGCGGCGCAGCGGCATTGAGCTGAGTGCGTAAAGCCAGCAGCGCGTCGAGTTCGCAGTCGAGCGTCAGATAGAAATGCGGGATGNGTAGGAGCCTTGCTCGAACAGTTTCAGCACCTGCTCGTCCGACATCGCCTTCACCGGCGGGGCGGAGGCAGGGACCAGAGCTTCGGTAGCGACCGCCGGAGCTTCCTTGGCGCCGCCCTTGGCAATCGCCGCGTCGATATCCGCCTTGACCACGCGGCCGTGTGGGCCGGTGCCGGATATGGCTGAAAGAGTGAGGCCCGCCTCGCGCGCCAGACGGCGAGCCAGCGGTGTCGCGCGGCCGCCCGACGCAGATTGGCCAATCTCCCCCCTCGTGGGGGAGATGCCCGGCAGGGCAGAGGGGAGTGTGAGGGGACGGGACGCTAGTGGGACAGCGCCCCCCCTTGTCGGCTTCGCCGACATCTCCCCCACGAGAGGCGAGATTGGCGTCCCATTCTGCTTCGCGCCAGCTCCATAGGTCTCATCCTCGGCATAGATCCAGGCAACCGCCGATCCGACCGCAATATCGACTCCTTCCTTGCCGGTCACGTCGCGCAACACACCGCTTGCCGGAGCGTCGATCTCCATCGCCGCCTTGTCGGTTTCGATCTCGAACAGCAAATCGCCCTTCTTCACGGTGGCGCCTTCCTCGGCGAACCAGCGCGAAATCTGTCCGGTCGCCATATCCATGTCGACCTTGGGAAGAATGACTTCGGTCGGCATGGATCAGCGAACCCCTTTGACGAGGTCGCGCGCGGCGGTGACGATGTCCGGAACCTGCGGCACCGTGGCTTTTTCCAGTTCCGGATTGTAGGGGATCGGCGTTTCCGCACCGCCCAGCCGCACGATCGGCGCATCGAGATAATCGAACGCCTCGCTCTCGGCGATCATGGCGCTGACCTCGGCGCCGATGCCCAGCGTCTTGACCGCCTCATAGACGCACATCAGCCGCGACGTCTTCTTGACGCTGTCGATGACCGTCTGCTTGTCCATCGGCCGGATGGTCCGGAGGTCGACGACTTCGACGTCGATGCCCTCGGCTTCCAGCGCGGCAGCGGCGTCGAGCGCCTTCTGTACCATGATCGAGGTGGCGACGATGGTGAGATCGCGGCCCTCGCGGCGGATATCTGCCTTGCCGATCGGAACGGTGTAATAGCCTTCAGGCACCGGGCCCTTCATCTTGTAGAGCAGCTTGTGCTCGAAGATCATCACTGGATCGGGATCGGCGACAGCAGCCAGAAGCATGCCCTTGGCATCATGTGGTGTCGCCGGCTGGATAACCTTGAGACCCGGCACGTGGCCAAGCCAGGCTTCCAGGCTCTGGCTGTGCTGCGCGGCGGCGCCTGTTCCGGAGCCGGCGGGAAAGCGCATCACGACGGGCACCGAAACCTCGCCGCCCAGCATGAACCGCATCTTGGCAGCCTGGTTGACGATCTGCTCCATGGCCAGCGTGGCGAAATCGGAGAACTGGAATTCGAAGATCGGCCGCATGCCGGTCAGCGCGGCGCCGACAGCGACGCCCGCGCCGCCGAGTTCCGAGATCGGCGTGTCCAGCACCCGGTCCGCGCCGTAACGATCGACGAGGTCGCCGGTCACCTGGAAGGCGCCGCCATAGACGCCGATGTCCTCGCCCATCAGGAAGACGCGCTCGTCCATGTCCATGGCGATTGCCATGGCTTCCTGGATCGCCTGGGCGTAGCTCAGTTCACGCACCATCGCGTCCATCACGCCTGCTCCGTATACACGTAATTGCCGGTCTCGCTGACGTCAGGCGACGGGCTCGCCTTGGCGAACTCGATGCCGTCGACGATCTCCCGCGCCACCCCCTCGCGGATGGCTTCGATGCCCTTGTCGTCGATGAATCCGAATTCCCGCAACTCGTTTTCGAACAGCGTGATCGGATCGCGGTTCGACATCCAGTCCTCGATCTCTTCCTTGGTCCGGTAGCGATTGCGGTCGCTCTTGGAATGGCCGCGATGGCGATAGGTCTTGGATTCGATCAGCGTCGGCCCCTCGCCCGCACGTGCCCGCTCGACCGCCTTGTAAGAAGCCTCGGCGACCTCGGAAAAGATGTTGCCGTTGACGATGACGCCCGGCATCGAATAGGCGGCGGCCCGATCAGCGATATTCTTCACCGCGGTGGACCGGGCCGTCGATGTCGACATGCCGTAGCCATTGTTCTCGCAAACGAAAATGACAGGCAGCTTCCAGACCGCGGCCATGTTGAGCGCCTCGTGGAAGGCGCCTTCATTGTTGGCGCCGTCGCCGAAGAAGGAGACCACGACCTTGCCGGTCTTCATCATCTTGGCGGACAGCGCGGCGCCGACGGCAATCGGAATGCCGCCGCCGACAATGCCATTGGCGCCGAGATTGCCCTTGGCGACATCGGCAATGTGCATCGAACCGCCGCGGCCCTTGCAGTAGCCGGTGGTCTTGCCGAAGAATTCCGCGAACATGCGCTTGACCTCGGCGCCCTTGGCGATGCAGTGGCCATGCCCCCGATGGGTCGAGGTGATCTGGTCGTCCTCGCCAAGCGGCATGCATATGCCCATGGCGCTGGCCTCCTGGCCGATCGACAGATGCATGGTGCCGTGGATGAGGCCGCGCGTGTAGCTTTCCTCCGCGCCCTCTTCGAAGCGGCGGATGAGGTACATCTTGTAGAGCACCTGCTTCAGCTGCTCGGCGCTGTACTGGCGATAGACGAAGGGCAGGTTGGCGCGGCTGTCCGCGACGGCTTTGCTGGCTCCGGCCATGATTACGCCTCCACGGTGCCGTAGACGAGCTTGTCCTGGCGCGCGCGCAGTTCGGCGATCTTGGAGCCCGCTGCCGGGGCGGCATTGGCGTAGGTGATAAGCTCACCCTTCTTGATCGGCGCCGTCACCGACCCGCCCTGCAGCAGGCCGCAGGGAATGGCCCTTGCGGCATGCGCTTCCGGTGCAGTCATGATCCAGGCGCGGTAGCAATATTCGCCGATCGCATCGAGCTTCTCGCCGGGCTGCATGTCCTTCTTGGCCACGGCGGCCACTTCGGCTACCGGCTTGGCCAGCGGCACCATGTCGGCCTTGCCGTAGAGCACGACGCGGGCGCAGGTCAGCGGCACTTCAAGCGAGGTCAGGTGATAGGGACGGTGGAAAGTGAAATAAGGGCCCTTGCCCATCTTCAAATCTTCCATGCGCTCCGAGATGCGCGGATGCGACATGTCGGCGACGACGAAGACGCCGGGGGCAACGCCCTTGCCGATCGAATAGTCGACGACGCCGACCCTGGACAGCACACCGCCATCCTTTTGCGGCACCAGGACCTTGGAGAGTTCACCAAGCGTCGCGGCCGGGCCATGCATGCCGGCCTTGTCGGGCACCAGACCTGTGGCGTTGGCGATCGCCGCCATCTCGACCATGGTTTTCGAGCCGTCGACGAACTCGACCAGCATGCGCACATTCATGTGCCGGCGCCTGGCCTCTTCCTCATAGGCGGGCGGCGTGGCGTCGATGTTGAGCGGATTGTTCTTGCCCTTGCCGGCGGCAACGATCGGGTGGCCCATCGCCGAGACGAATTCGATCAGCTCCATGCAGGAGGACGGCTCGTCGCCGGCGCCCAGCGAATAGGTGACGCCGAGCCGGTCGGCTTCGCTCTTGAGATAGGCGCCGATGGTGACGTCGGCCTCGACATTCATCATCACCAGATGCTTGCCATGCTCCATGGCGCGCAAGCCGATTTCGGCGCCGACGGCGGGAACGCCGGTGGCATCGATGACGACGTCTATAAGATCGTTGTTGATGACCAGGCCGGCGTCGTTGGTCACCGCCACCTTGCCGGCCTCCATGGCGGCCGTCATCGCCGAGGCGTTCGACACCTCGCGCGCATGCCCGGTTTCCTGGAAGGCGATGTCCACCGCCTTGCTGGCGGCCGGCAGGTTCAGCTCGGAGATCGCCCCGATCTCTATGCCCGACATATGGGCGACGCGGGTGACGATGTCGGTTCCCATCTCGCCCGAGCCGATCAGCCCGATGCGGATCGGCTTGCCCGATTTGCCGCGTTCCTCGAGATCGCGGGCAAGGCCCGTCAACGAAACATTGGACGCCATACCGCTCATTCCTCCCATAATGCAGGCTCGTTGATTGCCTGACGGGTATTGAACATCTGTATTTCTGTCAAGACTAATGTCCAAATTCGCGTGCTTTTGCAGCACTTTCACAAGGCATTCAGCAGGACGAAAAACCTGTTGAAGAGCCGGCAAATCGCGGGATTCGGCATTGCCGTCACTGGACTGCACGCAACGGCTGTTCGCGAGCGTCTCATCGCGCGGCGCACAGGACACTTGTTAGGAGCTCTCACCCTGCGTAAAAGCATTAGCAGTGAACACCCATCGGTTAGGGGTTTTCCGATGAACGTCCTACAACGGGCAGGACCTATGCCGCCGCCGGGCGATGGACCGGCCCATGCGATTGCCGGCATCTTCGCCGCGGAATTGAAGGTGCCGGCCGTCGGCTTCGACGACAATTTCTTCGATCTCGGCGGCGATTCGCTGATGGCGGAGACTCTGGTGCTCGCCGTGCAGAAGCGGTTCGGCGTGAAATTGCAGACTTCTGTCCTGCTCGAAGCGCAGACACCCCGCGAATTCGGCCGCTTGATCGCATCGCTGGTGCCGGAGCATCCGGCCCGTGAGCTGATAGTGCCCGTGTCCGGCAGCGTCGGCCAGGAGCCGATCGCGATGATCCACGGCATCACCGGCTCGGCCTTGTTCGCCAATCGCTTCAGCAGGCGTCTGAAAGAGAAATACGCGATCATGGCGGTGCGCGGCATGGGCACCGAACCCGGCGAGACGCCCTATTCCACCATGGCCGAAATTGGCACCAACTATTTTGAAGCCTTCATCTCGGTAACAGGCAGGCACCCTGAAGTCATCGGCGGCATATGCGTGGGTGGCCTGCTCGCGATCGAGGTCGGACGGCTGAGCCATGAGGCGACGGGCAAGCGGCCGGCAATCGTGCTCATCGATCCGCCGTCGCCAGGTTCGGCCTGGCTGAAGCCGATGCCCGACGATCGCCTCACCGAGAGGAGGCGGCGCGATATCGTGCGCAAGGTGGTCTACTGGCGCCTGTTGCGAGACACGCTGACGACGGTCGGCTTCGGACAGACCCGCCTGGGCCGCCATCTGCGCAAGAAAGCATACAAGAGCGCGCTGCTGCAGGCCGCGGCCGGTTTCGTGCCCTCGTCCTATCCCTGCGACATCCTCATCCTCGCCAGTTCGGAATGGGGAGCCACTACAGTGAAGGACTACAAGGGCTGGGCGTCTAACAAGGCCAGCGTGAAAACGGTCGTCATGCCGGGTACGCATAACAAATTCCGCAAGGCCAACATGGACGCGATCGACGCGGAGATCTTGACCTTCCTTTCCGCCCGGAGCGAAGCCGCGCGCGAAAACCCGCATCGTCAATGAGTTTTGGTCGGCAGATATTAGAGGCCTTCGCCGCGCATGGCGACAAGGTAGCGATGGTCAGCGGCCGGTCTGATATCACCTATTCCCAGGCCCTGACGCAGAGCGGGCATCTCGCAGCCAATTTCAGCGCATCGGACATCCGGCCGGGCGACCGCGTCGGCCTCGCCATGGTCGACAACATCGACGTGATCCTTTCCATCCTCGCCTGCTGGAAGATCGGCGCGACCCCTGTTGTCGTTGACTTTCGAACTCCCAGGAGTCAGCGAGCCAGGCAGGCCCGCGACTTCGATCTTAGAATGGTTTTCGAAAGCCGCGCCATGCCGGGCGATGAGGTCTATCCGAACGCCCTTTTCGACGCTGGCTGGAAATCGGCCCCGGCGCCGGGATCCGACGTCGGCCCCCCGCCGAACGATGCCGCCCCGGCCTTTTTGATCTTTTCATCCGGCACGACGGGCGATCCAAAGGCCTACACCCAGTCGCATGAGGCGCTCGCCAGGCGCATCGCGGCGCGCCGGAGCGTCGTGGAGGGAACCGCCAAGCGATTCCTGACCCCGATGGCCCTGTCATACTCGGCAATGCGCCACCAGGTTCTTGGCTATCTGCTTTATGGCGGCGTCGTCCGGTTCTTCCCGCCCCTGTTCACTCCCTCGGAACTCATCGAGGCGCTGTTATCGTTCCACGCAAGCGGCACGGCGCTGGCACCATCGGTGATTGCACGGATGGTCAAGGAAGCAGGCGAACGCGCGAGCCACCTCCTTCCCGAGCTTTCTGTTCTTTACAGCATAGGCGGACCGGCCAGAGGCGAAGACAAGATCGCTGCCTACCGTTATCTCTCCTCCGGATACCGGATCAGCTACTCATCGAGCCTTACCGGCATCATATCCTCGCTATGGGGCGGGGATATTCTGGCAAAGCCGGAAAGCGCCGGCCGTCCGGTCGCCGGCGTACAGGTCGAAATCCTCGGCGCCGATGGCCGCGTATTGCCGCAAGGTGAGCGCGGGCTGATCAAGGCGTGGACCCCGACCATGGCATCCGCGGTCCTGATGCCCGGCAACCGCCTGTTCGTCGATCCGCAGATCATGAGCTCCGACTGGGGCATCCCTGGCGATATAGGATTTCTGGACGCCGACGGATTTATCACAATCGTCGATCGGGAGGCCGATATGATTGTTCGCGGCGGTGTCAGCGTGGCGCCGCAGGAGCTTGAAAAGCTGATCCGCACCCATGCCAAGGTGCAGGACGTCGCCGTGGCCGGCTTTCCAGATGAGACCATGGGGCAGGAAATCGCTGCCTTCATCGTCTCCGACCGGGGAACAGTCGAGGAATTCCAGGCTTTCATGCGCGCCAACATCGCGCCCGACCGGCGCCCGCGCGAGATACGGCTCGTTGCAACGCTGCCTTACAGCGGCAACGGCAAGCTGCTGCGCCGCCAGATGGTCGAAGCGCTGCTGCCCCATAAGGGTTCTTAGAAAATCCCACCGATGCCTGCGAGCCACGGCGTCGGCCAGGGCTGGGATGCCAGCATGTCGAAGACCGAATAGACAAAGGCCGTCGCGGCGGCAGCGATCACCAGGGGTGGCCGCCTCGACTTCGTTCCAAGCACCACTATGCTGCAGGCAACGAAAATAAAGGTCGCTGCCAGGTGCCCGACCAACAGGATGAGAAAGGCGAGGGCTAGGCAAAGGCCGATGATCGCGAGATTGCCTTTCATGGTGGGTTCCGAAACCGGAGACCATTCGCCTGGTATCGCGGCAGGCGCGGATAGGACAGGCGTGGCCCGCCTGCGCCATCGCAGCGACGTCTGCACTGTGGTCACCAGCGAAAACGCCATCAGCAATCCGGCCGTGATGATCGGGAAGATGGCGGCCTCGAAGGGAAAGCCGGTCGCGGCCGTCACCAACGCCGCGAACGCAAGCAATGTCATGGTGGCGCCTGCGACAATGTCTGGCAGCGCGGGTGGCAGCGGTCCGCCGGAATTTCTGGCCCTGAACCACGACAGCGTCTGCCTGACGACCCCGAACACGGCCAGTCCAAGCAGGATGAGCACCAGCGGCTGGGCAAGCCACGACCAGCCGGAAATCTGATAGGCGAGAAAGAAATAGTTCTCGAGGCTGGGGCCGAGCACGAAGCCCAGGGAAAAGGCCGAGCGTGGCCAGTTGAGTTCCTTCATCGCCATGCCGACGGCGCCGACGCCGATGACCAGCGCGAAATCGAAGGCGCTCATATTGGTCTGGTATGCGCCAACCACGATGAAAGTGACCACCAGTGGCACCAGTATGGCGGCCGGAACCTGCGCCACGCGCGCCAGCGGCCGGGTCAGCACAAGGCAGGTCACCGCGCCCATGATATTCGCCACGGCGATGCTGAACACCATCGACATGGTGAGCGCGGCATTCTTGCCCAGCATGTCAGGGCCGGGAACGAGCCCATGGACGACAAACGCGCCGAGCAGGATGCTCATCGAGGCTGAACCCGGCACGCCGAAGGCGATGGTCGGGATGAGCGAGCCGCCCTCCTTGGCATTGTTGGCGCTCTCGGGCGCGATGACACCCCTGACATTGCCTTGGCCGAATTTCGGTCCCGAGCCAGGCCGCCGTGACGCATGGCCATAGGCGATCCAGTCCAGCACCGCGATGCCGACACCGGGAACCGCGCCAAGCAGCGAACCGATGCTGCTGCATCGCAGCACCAGCGGCCACTCCCGCAACGTGTCCCTGATGCCTTGCCACATGCCCGCATAGGTCGGTCGCTCCGCATTGCCCTGGATAGAGCCACGCAACAGGAGCGAAGCCAGCTCCGGTAGGCCGAACAGGCCGAGAAACACCAGGGCCACCGGCAGACCGTCCCAAAGATAGATTTCACCGAAGGTCCACCGGTCGATGCCGGCGATCTTATCGATGCCGACAAACGAGGCGAGCATGCCGAACATGGCCGCAGCCAGCCCCTTCAGCGGCTGGCTCCCGGCCAGCATCGCGACGATAGAGAGGCCGAAGGCACAGATGGCGAAGAAGTCCGGCGTCTTTAGATAGAGGACAAGCGGTCGCATGATGGGAATAGCTGCGGCAAGCACCAGAGCGCCGAACACGCCGCCAATCATCGACGCGGAATAGGAGGCGCCGAAGGCGCGCGCGGCTTCGCCCTTTTTGGCCATGGCATGGCCGTCGAGCACCGTCGCCGCCGCGCCGACCGAGCCCGGAACCCCGAACAGGATGGCCGGGATCGTATCGGAGGTCGTATTGACCGATCCCATACCGAGCAGGAGCGCGAAGGCGGCATAGGCGTCCATGTTGTAGGTCATGGGGATGAGCAAGGCCATCGCGAACAGCCCGCCAATGCCCGGGACAACGCCGACGACGAGGCCGACGAAAACGCCGGTCACCAGCATCAGCATGCGAAACGGCTGGGCCATCTCGACGACGGCGGTGAGGATCAGATCCACCGTTGAGCCTCGGCGGGAATCTACTTCACCAGATTTCTGGCGGTCTCGAACACATTCGGATCCACCTTCAACTGCTTCGAGACAAGCCGGCTTATATCTTCGCCGCTGGTGGCGTTGACGGTCATCTCACTGAGCTTGCCGACGTCAGCCAGGAATGCCGGATCCCTGACCATCTCCATATATCCCTTGCGCAGCGCTTCGACCGTCTCCTTGGGCGTGCCCGGTGGGACAACCAACGGGTGATGGAACTGCAAGGTCGTCTCGATGAGCGCGGCCGCCTCCCGGACCTTGGTATCCTCGATCTTGTCACTGAACCGAATAAGCTTCTCCTTGCCTGCGACGGTGCCTGAACCGAACGTCCCGATGAGGTTGAGCGTATCGCGGTTTCCGGAGATGTTGTAACTGGAAACTCCGCACATTCCGGCGATTTCGCCCCGCTGCATCGCCAGTTCGATGTCGGCTGTGCCTTCAAAGCCCGTCACGATCTTGAACTTCGCCTTCAGTCCATTCTTGACCAGCGCCGCGAAAATATAGGTCACACTGCTCTTGCCCGTCGCCCCTATCAGGAAATCAGACCGCAGGAACTTGTCCATCGTGTCGACGCCGGAGCTTTTGGCCGTCAGGCAATAGGCCGGCTCGTTGACGAGCGAGCCGATCCACTGCAGGGCAAGCGGATCGAAATTGGCGTTCTGAGGATCGAGCACTGGCGCATATGACATGGCTTCGCTGACGGAAGCGATGACGCTGCCGTCGGACGGCTCGCTGCCCAGCACCATCTTGGTGAGTTTCAGGCTGCCGCCCCCGGGCACATTTTGGACGACTATATCCGGATTGCCTGGAAGGAACCGGCCGAAGTGGCGGGCGATCAGCCGCGATGTCTGGTCATAGCCCCCGCCGGGGCCATAGCCGACCTTGATCGTGATTGTCCTGAATTCGACCGCTTGCGCCTGGGCGCCCATGGCAAAGACAATACTCGCGGCAAGGAAGGGAACGGCGCGCAATGCGCGCAAGAAGATCACGACTAACATATCAACCCCCGTGCAGAACCCCATGGCATTTTAGCGCTACGATGTCGCGATTGATAGCGCCCGCGGCCAGATCAGGCTGAAATACAGCACGCGTGTACGACAAGCCGGTGGTCGCAAAAATTCTCGCGATTCGAGACCGGGGTTGTGGGAGGATGAGCTTCGTCTTATGGAGCGAGCATCCGATTTGGAGCCGTGGCGAAGTTTGTAATGAGCTGGAAACCGGCCAAGGGCCTTGTTGATCTGCTGAATCACAATTGGCCTGTCAGAAAGGCCAAGGCTTTTCGCAACGCCTTGGTTGAGCGTGATTTTCGCGGGCGCGGCGTTGCCGAAGGCCTGAAATTCGCCGAGGAGCTGCGGCAAACCGGCTCCCGGCGCTTCTGCTTTGTCATTGCCTTCAACACGCCCTGGGTCATCGATGCGCTCACCCGAGCCTGGCAATTATATTCCTCGGGAATGACGCTGGTGGTCATCGACAATTCATCCGATCGAACGGCCAGGGTGCGCATCGCGGACATCTGCCGGGCGCGAAAAATCGCTTATTTCGGTTTGCCTCGGAACCGGGAAAGCCATCCCAACCGGTCGCACGGGATATCCATGAACTGGATCTTCCACAACATCGTTCGGCCATTGCGGCCGGAGCTTTTCGGATTTCTGGATCACGACTGCTTTCCGACCGTCCCGGTGGATATCGCCGCGGCGATGGAGGGTAAAATCGTCCATGGCTCAAAGCGCCCAGCGCAAGCGGACCCCGAAGCCTGGTTCTTGTGGGCTGGGTTCTGCTTCTTCCGCTTCAGCGCCGTGCAAGGACTGGACCTGGACTTCACACCGCGCTTTGCCAGCGGAATGGACACCGGCGGCGGAAACTGGAGCCTGCTGTATCGCGGGCTTGGCGAGAACGATGTTTCCGATGCGCAAAAGACGGCAGCCGATCTCGACTTTGATGGGATGGAAGCGAACCATCGCATGCTGGGCGGCGCCTTTTTCCACGTCGGCGGCGCCTCGCACAGAAAATTGGTCATGACCCCGCGATACCGGCGGCTGATCTCCGATCATGTGTGGGAGACCCATCTTGGCGGCGGCGAAAGCCGCCTCGTCAAGGACCCTTGACCGGCTCGGGCCGGCCCGCCTCAAAATCGTGAAAATGGACGACCACTCCATCCGCATCGATGAAGATGACGGCACAGGCTGGCGGCTCGTGGCCGAGCCGCCAGCTGTCCGAAAAATCGAGGGCGCTCTGATGGTTGGTGCTGCGTAGCGTGCTCACCGGTATGCCGCGCCAGCTGCCGGCGATCAGCCGGTGGACATGGCCGGCAAAGATGTGGCCGACATTGCCATGGCGCCGGAGAATGTCATGGAAGGCATCGGCGTCGGCGAGCCTGACCTTGTCGAGCACAGGCATGTGGATGCGGAACGGCGGGTGGTGCATGAAGAGGAAGACCGGCCTGTCGCGCGCCTCGTGCAGCTTCTCGTCCAGCCAGTCGAGACGGGCAGCGCACAGCCTGCCCTCGACATGTCCGCTGTCCAGCGTATCGAGCAGGATCAGGCGGCCATCGCCGCCATCGAAAACGCTCTGGACGAAGTCGCACTCGGCCGGCATTCCCGGGAACATTTCCAGGAAAAGCGCCCTGTCGTCGTGGTTGCCGAGCATCAGCCGGCAAGGCGGCTCGAACCGCGCCAGCGCCTCTCGCAACGCCGCATAGGCCGCGCGCTCGCCGTCATTGGTCAGGTCGCCTGAGATCACCACCAGGTCGGCATCGGCATGGTTCCTGCCGATATCCGCCAGGCAGGCTTCCAGCCGCGCGAGCGGATCGGAACCGTAGAGAAGGCCACCCGGCGCCATCAGATNGCCATCAGATGCGGATCGGAGAGCTGGATGATTTTCATGGGCCGCGTACTGCCTTCCTGCCGGCGCCCTGGCGTTGGCCTGAAGGCGGCGTGTTTCGACCAATTTTACTGTGCCGTCCAGCCGCCATCCATCGGCAACGTCGTGCCGGTGATCTGCCTGGCCGCATCCGAGCACAGGAACAATGCCAGTCCCGCCAGCTCTTCGACGGTGACGAATTCCTTGGTCGGCTGCGCGGCCAGAAGCACGTCGTGCTTGACCTGTTCCTCGGTCATGCCCCGCGCCTTCATCGTGTCGGGGATCTGCTTTTCGACTAGCGGCGTCCAGACATAGCCAGGCGCGATCGCGTTCACGGTGATGCCGTCCTGCGCGACTTCCAGCGCCACCGTCTTGGTCAGGCCTGATATGCCGTGCTTGGCCGAGACATAGGCCGACTTGAACGGCGAGGCGACCAGCGCGTGCGCGGACGCCGTGTTGATGATGCGGCCCCATTTGCGTGCCTTCATGCCGGGCACCACCGCCTTGATGGCGTAGAAGGCGGCCAAAAGGTTGATGCGGATGATGGCTTCCCATTTGTCGTCGGGAAACTCCTCGATCGGCGCCACATGCTGGATGCCGGCATTGTTGACCAGTATGTCGAGGCTGCCGAGCGCCTCTTCCGCGTCATGGATCATGGCGGTGACCGCGGCGCCATCCATCATGTTGGCATCGGAATAGCGGCACTTGACGCCGAAATCCTTCTCGATGCCGGCGCGCTCCCCCTCGATGACGGCAGCATCCCCAAGACCGTTGATGGTCACGTTGGCGCCCTCGGCGGCAAAGGCGCGGGCGATTGCCAGGCCGATACCGCTGGTCGAGCCGGTGACGAGGGCATTCTTCGAAGACAGGGAAGCCATGGGAGATCTCGCGCGAGGTGGGAGGGAACATGACGATATAATTGTGCGTCGCAGCATGACAATGGCAGAGCCATATGTCGATGCGATTACAAGCCAGGAGACAGCGCCTGCCTGTCCTCGCCGGTTCGGAAACCATGGTCGTTAGGCGCTGACACGGCACTGTCATGGTGCCGTGCAACACAATCGTTGCGCATTCGCGCGGTCCTTCCTGAACGAATTCGTCCGACAGAACCTTGGGGCAACAGCATGGAAATCGCCGATGTCGTTAAGCGCGCCTATGCAATGCCGCTCACCAATCCCTCATTCCCGCCGGGCCCCTATCGCTTTTTCGACCGCGAATACATCATCATCACCTATCGCACGACACGCGAAGCGCTCGAGGCCGTCGTGCCGGCGCCGCTGGAAATCGACGAACCGCTGGTCAAGTACGAATTCATCCGCATGCCGGACTCCACCGGCTTCGGCGACTACACCGAGACCGGCCAGGTGATCCCGGTGCGCTACAAGGGCCAGCATGGCGGCTACGTTCATTCGATGTATCTCGACGATGACGCGCCGATTGCCGGCGGTCGCGAGCTGTGGGGGTTTCCAAAGAAGCTCGCCAATCCCAAGATCGTCCATGAAGGCGAGGTGATCGTCGGCACGCTGCACTATGGCAGCGTTCTGTGCGCCACCGGCACGATGGGCTACAAGCATCGGGAAGCCGACCACGATTCCGTGCTCGCCTCGCTCGCCTCCCCCAATTTCCTTATCAAGATCATCCCCCATGTCGACGGCACGCCGCGCATCTGCGAGCTGGTCCGCTACTACCTCACCGATATCACGCTGAAGGAAGCTTGGACGGCGCCCGCCGCGCTCGATCTGCGGCCACATGTCATGGCCGACGTGGCGAAGCTGCCCGTGCTCGACATCGTGTCGGCGGTTCACTTCAAGGCCGATCTGACGCTCGGCCTGGGCGAAGTCGTGCATGATTACCTCGCTGACCACAGCCGATCCGCTGCCAGCGCAACCCAGCTGGAGAAAGTCAGTGCTTGATCGTAACCGCAACAAGGCAGCCGCCGCCACCATTGAGGAAATCACGGCGCAGTATGACCGTATCGCGCTGGTCTTTCAGGGCGGCGGCGCGCTCGGCGCCTATCAGGCCGGGGTCTATCAGGCGCTTGCCGATGCCGGCTGCGAGCCGACCTGGCTATCCGGAGTCTCCATCGGCGCCATCAATGCCGCCATCGTCGCAGGCAACGAGCCGAGCCGCCGGCTGCAGCGGCTGGAACAGTTCTGGCAGACGATTTCCGGCCGCAAGATCTGGTCCTACACGCCCGAAGGCGACATCTACCGCGACATCCGCAACCAGACCTCATCGTTGATGACGATGACGATGGGCCAGCCCGGTTTCTTCAAGCCGCGCAATCCCAATCCTTGGTTCCAGCTGTCGGGCGCCGAAGGCGCCACCAGCTTCTACGACACCGCCGAACTGAAGGGCACGCTGGCGAGCCTGATCGACTTCGACGTGCTCAACGACGGCAAGAAGCGGCTGAGCGTCGGCGCGGTCAATGTCAGGACCGGTAACTTCGTCTATTTCGACACCGAGAAGGTGCGTATCGAGCCGGAGCACATCATGGCCAGCGGCGCGCTGCCGCCGGCCTTTCCTTCGATCCGTATCGAGGGCGAGTACTATTGGGATGGTGGCATCGTCTCCAACACGCCGCTGCAATACCTGCTCGACCAGGAAGAGGACCGTTCCTCGCTGGTCTTCCAGGTCGATCTGTTCAGCGCCCGCGGCGTGCTGCCGCGCGGCATGGCCGACGTGCTGTCGCGCCACAAGAACATCATGTATTCGAGCCGCACGCGGCAGAACACCGATAACTTCGAGCGCATCCATACGCTGAAGATGAAGCTGCTCGATGCGCTGAAGCGCGTGCCGTCGGAGCAGCTTAGGGAAGGCGAGCAGGAGTTGATCGTCGACTATTCCAACGCCGGCGTCGTCAACATCGTCCACCTGATCTATCAGCACAAGGGCTATGAGGGCCACGCCAAGGACTATGAGTTTTCGGGCACCTCGATGCGCGAGCATTGGGAGATGGGCCTCGAGGACACCGAGCGCACGCTGCGTCACAAGAAGTGGCTGATGCTGCCGACCAATGCCGACGGCGTCACCATCCACGACCTGCATCGTGAAGATCCGACCTGAAGGTCAGGCCTGAAACGCCTTGGCCCGGAATGCCGGGGCCGGGCTCGGAACCTAAGATTGGCGCAAGATCTCGTGCGCCCTTGCCGACAGCTTCCAGTCCGAGCGGTCCTCGTCCTGGAAAAGTGCCGCTAGCGCCGAGATCGGGCGGTGCAGGGAGACCGCCAGACGGCGAACATCTTTCAGCCGCCTTTTCGTCGGCAAGCCGTTCGGTCACCAGATGATCTTCCACCTCGTCGAGCCTCTTGGTCGTCACGGCAAGCAGGGCCGGATGCGATGCGTCGTTCATGACTGACGCCCGAAATCGTCGCGAACCTGTCGCTGGAAAACGAGACGGCGCCAATGTGGCGCCGTCGGTAGTGTTGTTGTCAGTGTTGCCGCTTCGCCCACTCAGAACACCTGGCGGAAGATGATGAACAGCACGAAGGCCAGTGTGATCGAGCAGGGCAGGGTCAGCACCCAGGCGAGCAGCAGATTGCGCACCGTCGACCATTGCAGGCCCGAGCCGTTGGCAGCCATGGTTCCGGCAACGCCGGACGACAGCACATGGGTCGTCGACACCGGCAGACCCAGGCGGTCGGCCATGCCGATGGTGACCATCGCCACGAGTTCGGCGGCCGCGCCCTGGCCATAGGTCAGGTGGCTCTTGCCGATCTTCTCGCCGACCGTGACGACGATGCGTTTCCAGCCGACCATGGTGCCCAGGCCAAGCGCCAGGGCCACCGCGACCTTCACCCAGATCGGGATGAACTTCGTCGCGTTGTCGACGGCCTTGTGATAGTCGGTCACCGCCTTGAGATCGGCGGCCTCCATCGGCAGCAACTGTTTCTTGTCGATCAGTTTCAGCGCCTCGCCGATCAGGTAGATGTCGTTGCGGGCGTTGCTGACCAGATCGGTCGGCACGGTGTCGACGGAAGCGTAAGGCTGCAGCTCGGCCGTCGTGTCGTGGATGTAGCTCTGCAGAGCGACGGTCGTCTTGTCGGTCCAGCTCCGGGTGCGCACGGCATCCTGCACGGCTGCCTTGGCATCCTTCGCATCGGCGATGGTGACACCGGGCTTCACATATTTGCCCAGCGCGGTCTCCACGCTGACCGAAGCGGACTTGTAGGCTTCGAGATAGTTGATGTCGGGCGTGCGGTTGAGCGCATAGGCCGTCGGCACCACGCCGATCAGGATCAGCATGATCAGGCCCATGCCCTTCTGGCCGTCATTGGAGCCATGCGCGAAGCTGACGCCGGTGCAGGTGAAGATCAGCAGCGCGCGGATCCACCAGGGCGGCGGGGCATTGCCTTTCGGCGCCTCGTAGAGCGCCGGATTGCGGACGAGAAGCTTCATCGCATAGAGCAGGATCGCCGCGGCAAAGAAGCCGATGATCGGCGACACCAGCAGGGTTATGCCGACGTTGGTCGCCTGCGACCAGTCGACACCGCTGGTGGCGCTGCCGGCAGGCGCCATGAACTGGTTGGCGAGGCCGACGCCGATGATCGAACCGACCATCGTGTGTGAGCTCGACGCCGGCAGGCCGAGAAACCAGGTGCCGAGGTTCCACAGGATGGCGGCCACCAGCAGTGCGAACACCATGGCAAAGCCGGAGGAAGAACCCACCTGCAGGATCAGCTCGACCGGCAGTAGCGACAGGATGCCGAAGGCGACCGCGCCGCTGGAAGTGAGAACCCCGAGGAAATTGAAGGCGCCCGACCACATGACGGCGAATTCCGCCGGCAGCGAGCGTGTGTAGATGACGGTCGCCACCGCATTGGCGGTGTCATGGAAACCGTTGACGAATTCGAAGCCGAGCGCGATCAGCAAGGCGATGCCGAGCAGGATCCACGGCACCGTCTTGGCGACCGCCAGATCCTGGCTCAGTGCGTAGCCGACATACACCACCCCGACCAGCACCAGCACACCGAAGACCGGCAGGAACCACTTCGCGCCACCCGAAGTATCCAGCGGATGATCCGGCCTTGGAATGCCCGCCTCGCTAGAAACTATGTCCACCATGTCCCACTCCTATTGCATTGCAGCAAAGAACTGGAAAAGACGCTATGTCCGGACAATGAACCCTGTGTGACGCCGGGAGAGGCTTGGCCTTGCGCGTGGTCTCCTTCAGGCGGGACCGGAACGTGTCTTCAGGATCGCCGAGAACAGCGGATCGAAGGCGCGGCTGATCGGCGCCGCCGCGGCTCCCAACGCGATCGACCAGGGATCGGTGGTGCCGAGCTGCAGGCGCGGCAAGGTCCGGCCTGGCCGGTCGGCGATCGACGAATGCAGCGGATGCATGGCCTCGACGAGCCGGCGCGCCAGCGCTTCCGGCGCGCCGCTGGTCAGGATGACTGTCTGCGGATCGAAGATGGTTTCGATGAGATGCACGCTCCAGCGCAGATCATGGGCCGCGCCCTCGATCCAGCGCATGATCTTCACATCACCCGCCGCGGCCAGCGCGCCGATCTTTTCGTAGAGGTCCTCGTCGGTGGGATCGAGGCCAAGATGCTGATAGAGCGAGGCGAGCGAGGCGCGATGTTCCAGCGGTGTCGAGCCCGGACCGGCCGGCGACAGCAAGGCCATGCCGATTTCTCCGGCATTGCCATGGCCGCCGCTGTACAGTTCGCCGTTGAGGATCAGCCCGGCGCCAATGCCATAGCCGACATAAAGACACACTGCGTGGTCGACGCCGTGCGCGGCGCCGACGATTCGCTCGGCGGTCGCGCAGGCGGCGGCATCGTTCTGCAGGCCGACATTCAGTCCCGTGCCCTTGGCCAGCATGTCCAGCAGCGGAAACTTCTGCCAGGCCGGCATCATCCATTTGTCATCCGAGTTCTTCAGGCCGAACGGGCCGGGCATGGCGACGCCCAGGCCGACGAGGCGTTTTTCCGACTGTGAGGAGATACCGGCCAGTTCGCGCCGAACGTCATCGATCAGGCCGAGGATCACCTCGACCCCCCTGGACGGCTCATCGAAAGGCAGGTTCGCCTCGTCCCGCGCCAGCACGCTGCCCATCAGATCGACCGCGACCGCCCGCGTCAGGTGACGGTCGATCTGAAGGCCGATGGCGAAAGCGCCTTCAGGCACCAGCCTGTAGGGGGTCGACGGTTGGCCCCTGCCCTTGCGCACCGCATCGAGCGCAACGACCAGGCCGTCGCGTTCCAGGTCCTCGATGATGTTGGAAACCCCCTGCTTGGTGAGCTGCGTCGCCCGCGCCAGATCGGCCCGCGACAGCGCGCCATTGAGACGCAGCGCCTCGACCATGACACGGCGGTTATGCGCGCTCGTGCCTTCCTGGTTGGTGCCGCTCTTGGCACGAATCGGACTGATGTCGTCCACCGGCGTTTCCCCTCTTGACACCATTAGAATATTGATCGACTAATTAAGTCAAGCGAGTTGACTTAATGTGAGCCGAACACCGCAAAACAAGATGGCCAAGGCTTCTGCCTGCCGCCACTGGTCCGCCGGCACCTCAGGTCACGCGACATGGATCCGGGAAGACGATGCCGAACGTCTGGCACCGCCGGCCCGTCAACGCTGCAATGGGAGAAGAAAATGCTTAGGACGATCACCAAGACACTGGTCGGCGCGGTTTTTGCCGGAGGACTGTTCGTCCCCCACGCTTTCGCCGAGACGACGCTCAACGCGCTTTTCATGGCGCAGGCCGCCTACAGCGAGGCCGACGTGCGTGCCATGACGGATGCCTTCACCAAGGCCAATCCCGAGGTCAAGGTCAATCTCGAATTCGTCCCCTATGAGGGCCTGCACGACAAGACCGTGCTCGCCCAAGGCTCGGGCGGAGGCTATGACGTCGTCCTGTTCGACGTCATCTGGCCGGCCGAATACGCTACCAACAAGGTGCTGGTCGATGTGTCTTCCAAGATCACCGACGACATGAAGAAGGGCGTGTTGCCCGGCGCCTGGACCACGGTGCAGTATGACGGCAAGTCTTATGGCATGCCGTGGATCCTCGACACCAAATATCTGTTTTACAACAAGGATATCCTGGAAAAGGCCGGCATCAAGACCCCGCCGAAAACGTGGGAAGAACTCGGCGCACAGGCCAAGATCATCCAGGACAAAGGCCTGCTGAAGACGCCGATCGCGTGGAGCTGGTCGCAGGCGGAAGCGGCCATCTGCGACTACACCACGCTGGTCAGCGCCTATGGCGGCGAATTCCTCAAGGACGGCAAGCCGGACTTCCAGAATGGCGGCGGCCTGCTGGCTCTGAAATACATGGTCGACAGCTACAAGTCGGGTCTCACCAATCCCAATTCCAAGGAATTCCTCGAAGAGGACGTGCGCAAGGTTTTCGAAAACGGCGATGCCGCCTTCACGCTGAACTGGACCTACATGTACAACATGGCCAACGACCCGAAGGACTCGAAGGTGGCCGGCAAGGTCGGCGTCGTGCCGGCGCCGGGCGTTGCCGGCACCAGCGAGGTGTCGGCCGTCAACGGCTCGATGGGTCTCGGCGTCACCTCGATCTCAAAGCATCCGGACGAAGCCTGGAAGTACATCACCTTCATGACCTCGCAGGCGACGCAGAACCAGTACGCCAAGCTCTCTTTGCCGATCTGGGCCTCCTCCTATGACGACCCCGCCGTCACCAAGGGCCAGGAAGAACTGATCGCCGCCGCCAAGCTCGGTCTGGCCGCCATGTATCCGCGCCCGACCACGCCGAAATACCAGGAGTTGTCGACCGCGCTGCAGCAGGCAATCCAGGAATCGCTGCTCGGGACATCTTCGCCGGAAGACGCCCTGAAGACCGCCGCGCAGAACAGCGGCCTCTGAGACAAGCCAGTCGTTCGATACGGGCGGCACTACAGCGTTGCGTCCCTTATGACGCGCAAAAGACGCTGTAGCACTTTCTATCTTGCGCGTGATCCTTCCGGAAATCGGCCTCCGATTTCCGGGGTCATGCGCGAGTGCCGCCCGTGCTATGTCCAGATCACAGATGAGAGAAGAGAGGCTGCTCTGATGTCGAGCACCTGGATGACGACCCGCGCATGGCTTTTGATGCTGCCTTTGCTGGTGGTCATGGTCGCCGTCATCGGCTGGCCGCTGGCCGATACGGTCGGGCTCTCCTTCACCGATGCCAAGCTGGTCGGCACGGCTGGCAATTTTGTCGGCTTCGACAATTACTCCAACATGCTGTCGAGCACCAACTTCTCGCGCACGCTGATCACCACGACCGTGTTCGCGATTGTTTCGGTTGCCGCCGAAATGGTGATCGGCGTCCTCGCCGCCCTGCTGCTCAACCAGGAGTTTCGCGGCCGCGCAATCTTGCGCGCCCTGATGATCCTGCCCTGGGCATTGCCGACGGTGGTCAACGCCACGCTGTGGCGGCTGATCTACAATCCCGAATATGGCGCGCTGAATGCCGCCTTGACGCAGTTGCATCTCATCGACGCCTATCGGTCCTGGCTCGGCGAGCCAGGAACGGCGCTGGCTGCCCTCATCGTTGCGGACTGCTGGAAGAACTTTCCGCTGGTGGCGCTGATCGCGCTCGCCGCCCTCCAGGCGGTACCGCGTGACATCACCGCCGCCTCCCTGGTCGACGGCGCGGGACCGTTCAACCGTTTCCGCTTCGTCATCCTGCCCTATCTCGCCGGCCCGCTGATGGTGGCGCTGGTGCTGCGCACCATCGAGGCCTTCAAGGTCTTCGACATCATCTGGGTCATGACACGCGGCGGTCCGGCAAACACCACGCGAACACTCTCGATCCTCGTCTACCAGGAAGCGTTCTCCTTCCAGCGCGCCGGCTCGGGCGCGTCGCTGGCGCTGATCGTCACCTTGCTCGTCACGCTGCTCGCCGTCGCCTATGCCGCCCTGGTGCGAAAGACCGCCGGGAGCGCCGCCTGATGGAACGCAAGAGCCCCGCGTTCACCGTCTTCATTTATGCCTGCGCGCTGCTGCTTGCCGCGATCATCCTGGCGCCTATCGCCTGGCTGTTCATCATGAGCATTTCGCCGGCCGCCGATCTTGCAGCCAAGCCGCTGCGCTGGTGGCCGCAGGCTGCCGACTTCTCCCGCTACCAGCAATTGCTGTCGACAGCCGAAAACAGCGCCGGCGCCGCCTTCACCTCGTCGCTGCGCAACAGTCTTGAGATCGCCGGCATGGCGACGCTGGCCGCACTCGCCTTGGCAATCCCCGCCGGCTGGGCGGTTTCGCGCACACCCGCGATCGGCTGGTCGCTGTCGATGGTCATCGCCACATACATGCTGCCGCCGGTGGCGCTCGCCGTGCCGCTCTATATGGGCCTGTCGCATCTTGGCCTGCTCAACAATGTCTTCGGCCTGGCGCTGGTGTATCTCACCATACTGGCGCCCTTCACCACATGGCTGATGAAATCCGGCTTCGATTCCATCCCGCGCGAGATCGAGGCAGCGGCGATGATCGACGGCGCCGGCCTGTTCCAGACATTGCGCATCATCACATTGCCGCTGGCCGCGCCCGTGATGGCGACATCGGCGTTATTCGCCGTGCTACTGGCCTGGGACGAATTCTTCTACGCGCTGCTGTTTACCTCCGACCAGCGCGCCAAGACGCTTACCGTCGCCATCGCCGATTTGGCCGGCGGCCGTGTTTCCGACTACGGATTGATCGCCACGGCCGGCGTGCTGGCCGCCTTGCCGCCGGTGCTGATCGGCCTCGTCATGCAGCGGGCGCTGATCTCGGGCCTGACCAGCGGCGGTGTGAAAGGATGAACATGATTGCAGATAAAGAACGGCCGGCCGGATTGACCGCCATCGACCGCGAAATGGCGCGCCAGCACGCCGATGCGCGTGCTTCGTTCGAGAACAACGCTGCCATGGCGGCAGACGTCGCCGCTTCGATTGGGAAGACCGGCCGCCTGCTTCTGCTTGGCATGGGCGGCTCGCATGCGGTCGGCCGTGCCGTCGAGCCGCTCTATCGCGCACTCGGCATCGATGCGCTGGCGCTGCCGCTGTCCGAGCAGCTCGGCCAGCCATTGCCGCTGGCCGACCGGACGGTGCTTGTGACTTCGCAATCCGGCGAGAGCGCCGAAGTCGTCAGATGGTTTGCGCAGGCCGGCGGTAGCTCGGACGTTTTCGGCCTGACGCTCGAAGGCGGTTCTTTTCTTGCCCGCAACGCGCCTTGCCTGGTCGGCGCCGGCGGCACCGAACTGGCTTTCGCCGCGACCCGCAGCCTGACCGTGACCCTGGCCTTGCACCTGGCCATCCTCGCTGCTCTGGGCGAGGATCCGGCTCCTGCCCTTACCATGCTCGAGGCTCCCCAGGATTGCGATATCGCCCAAGCACTCGCCGCGCTTGGCAAGGTGGCTACGATCGTCACCTCCGGCCGCCGCCTGCAGGGCGTGGCCGAAGCCCTGGCGCTTGGCCTGACCGAACTGTCGCGGCTGCCCTGCTTTTCGCTCGAGGGCGGCCAGTTGCGGCACGGGCCGATGGAGATGCTCGGCCCTCAGATCGGTGTTGTCTTGTTTCGCGGCGCCGACCCGACCTCGGAGCTGGTGACCGCGATGGCACTTTCGGTGGTCGAAACCGGCGCGCCGCTGGTCATCTTCGACGCGTCCGGACAAGCGCCGGTCGCCGGGGCCGTCACGCTCACGTTCAAACCAGCCGCGGGGATGGCCGCTATCCTCGCAATGCTGCCGGTGGCACAGCGCCTGATGATCGCCTTCGCGGACGGTCGCGTCGACAATGCAGGCACGCCGGTGCGCACCACCAAGATCACAAGGAGCGAGTGATGCGCCCGCTGGCGGTGATCGGCAACGTCAATGTCGACCTGATCGTCGGCCCGGTCGCGCCATGGCCGAAGGCGGGCACCGAGACCGTTGTCGACCATGACGAATCGCGCGTCGGCGGCCAGGCCGGCAACACCGGGCTCGCCTGGCAAGCGCTGGGCGTTGACTTTGCGATTGCCGCCAATGTCGGTGACGACCAGTTCGGCCGCTGGCTTGGTGAGGCTTTTGGCGTCCGCGCCGAGAAATGGGCTATCCGTCCCGAAGGCACGACATTGTCGGTCGGGATGACCCATCCCGATGGGGAACGGACCTTCTTCACCACTCGCGGGCACTTGCCGCGCTTCGGCCTCGCCGATGTCTTGTCGGTTCTCGACGGCCCCGCGCTCTCCGGTGGCTACGCCCTGCTCTGCGGCTCGTTCCTGACCGAAGACCTCACGCGCGACTACAATGCTTTTTTCGACTGGGCCGACAGCCACGGCATTGCCGTGGCACTCGATACAGGCTGGCCGATCGATGGCTGGACCAACGCCAATTGCGCCGCGACAAGGACATGGCTGTCGCGGTGCGCGCTGGCGCTGTTCAACGAGGTTGAGACGGTGACCCTGGCGGGGTTGCCAAGTCCGGAGGAAGCGGCGCGTGAAATCCGATCCAGGATGAGGCAAGGCGCGACCTTCGTCGTCAAGCGCGGGCCACGTGGCGCCATCGCCATCGGCCCGGACAGCGCTCTCGTCGAAGCCGCCGCGCCCGAGGTCAGGGTGGTCGACACGATCGGTGCCGGCGACGTCTTCAATGCCGCCTTCCTGGCCGCATTGGCACAGGAACGGCCGCTGTCCGCCTGCCTCCGCGCCGCTACGCACGTCGCCTCGCGCGCCATTTCCACCTTGCCCCGCGACTATGGCGGGCCAATGCAGTTCGAGGGCCCCATGCATGAGCACGCTTGAAATTCGCGGCATCCGCAAGAGCTACGGCAGCGTCGAGACGCTGAAAGGCATCGACATCGCGCTGCAGAGCGGTGAATTCCTTGTGCTGCTCGGCTCGTCGGGATGCGGAAAATCGACGCTTCTCAACATCATCGCCGGTCTTGCCGAGGCGACCAGCGGCGACGTCCTGATCGGTGGCCGCTCGATCCTCGGCGTCCACCCCAAGAACCGCGATATCGCCATGGTCTTCCAGTCCTACGCGCTCTATCCCAACCTGACCGTGCGCCGCAACATCGGCTTCGGACTGGAGATGCGCGGCGTCGCGGCCGACGAGCGCGACGGTACGGTGAACGAAGCGGCAAGACTGCTGCAGATCGAGGCTCTGCTCGACCGCAAGCCGAGTCAGCTTTCCGGCGGCCAGCGCCAGCGCGTCGCCATCGGCAGGGCCCTGGTGCGCAAGCCGCGGGTCTTCCTGTTCGACGAGCCGCTGTCCAACCTCGACGCCAAACTGCGCCTGGAAATGCGCACCGAATTGAAGCGCCTGCACCAGATGCTGCGGACGACCGTCGTCTACGTCACCCATGACCAGATCGAGGCGATGACGCTGGCCAGCCGCATCGCCGTCATGCGCGACGGCAGGATCGAGCAGCTCGGCACCCCCGAGGAGATCTACAACGATCCGGCGACACTGTACGTCGCCGGCTTTGTCGGCGCGCCATCGATGAACATGCTGCAGGCCACCGTCACCGACGGCAAGCTGGCCATCGCCGGATCCGATGTACGGATCCCCATGCCGGCACGCTATGCTAATGCGGCGCCTGAGGGCGCACAAATGGTCGTCGGCATCAGGCCGGAAGCGCTGCGTGCGGCGACCGGAGCCGCCGCGGAGCCGTCACTGCCCGTGGAGATCGAGGTCGTCGAACTGACCGGCCCGGAGCTGGTCACCACGGCGCGGATCGGCACGCAACGGCTGACGGCGAGCCTGCCGCCGCGGGCCCAGTTCGCCAAGGGCGAACAGCGCAGCCTCGCCTTCGACGAAGCCGCGCTTCGCTTGTTCGATCCATCGACGGGCAAGGCCCTGTGAGCGCCGTCGATTGAACCATCGTGGCAGCGTCGCCCTGCTCCCGCGCGGACAAGCTATTTGGCAATATCGAGAAGTGACGACACCAGCAGGTCCCGTTCGTCCTTTGACAGCACGTCGGAATCGAACAGGTTCATGCTGCGCAGCCCTTCGATGGCGAGATAGCAGACCAGCAGCGATTTGAGATCCGGCGCCTCGCCCTTCAGGCGCTCGAAAAGCTGCCGCTTGAATGTCTTGATCGGCATCATGAAATCGGGATCCTCGGCGATCGCCGAGAATATCCAGGATGCGGATGGCTGCTTTTCCTCGCAATCCTCGGCTGACAGCCTGATATAGACGGCGAGGGGATTTTTGCCCTTGTCGTTGCTGTTCGCGGATTCCAGCGCTTGCTCGAAATCGCGCAAATAGCCTTCGACCAGGCCTTGCATCAATTTCGCCTTGGTGGGGAAATTGTAGAGCAGCCCGCCCTTCGACACGCCGGCGCGGTTGGCAACGGCATCGAGCGACAGGCTGCCGGGCCCGGATTCCCGGGCAACATCAGCCGCCGCGGCGAGAATCTTCTCGCGCGAGTTCGGTCGTTGGGCTCTCATGGCGCCTCCCATCGCAAGCTTAGGCCCAATTGACAAGACCGTCCAGACGGTACAGTAAGACCGCCACTATTTGAAATCGGGACCCGCAGTCGATATGTGTCCCGATGTCCGCGCTTCGCGCCGGATTTTCGACTGAGGGGACTTCCTTGTTCAAGCGCATACTCCGTGTCTTTATCGTTATTGTGGTCCTTGCCGTGCTCGTCATCGTGGTCGGCGGGATCGTCGGTTTCAACTTCCTGCGCGACAACGGTATCAAACAGTATTTCGCCACCATGAAGCCGCCGGCGGCGACCGTGTCGACAACCGTCGCCAAGCCGTCGAACTGGACACCGGGCGTCGAGGCGATCGGTACGGTGCGGGCCGTGCGCGGTGTCGACCTGACGGTCGAGACCGCCGGCATCGTCAAGGAAATCCCCTTCCATGCCAACCAGAAGGTGGCGGCCAACGCAGTGCTGCTGCAACTCGACGACGCCGTCGAGCGCGCCGATCTCGATGCGCAGAAGGCGCAGGCGGCACTCGATCAGACCACGCTGACCCGCGCCGTCGAACTGACAAAGCGTGGTGTTGGCTCCGACTCGACGCTGGACACAGCGCGTGCGGCGGCGTCCGCTTCGGCGTCCCAGGTCACCAGGCTGCAGGCCGTGCTCGACCAGAAGCAGCTTACCGCACCTTTCGCCGGCACGGTCGGCATTCCGAGAATCGATCTCGGCCAGTATCTGGCACCCGGCACCGCGGTGGTGACGCTGCAGGACCTCGACACGATGCGGGTCGACTTCTCGGTTCCCGAACAGCAGCTGCCGCTGCTCAAGATTGGCCAGACGGTTCGCCTGGGCCTTGGCGGCAGCGACGACATGCCCTTTGCCGGCGCCATTCGCGGCATCGACCCCAAGATCGACCCATCCAGCCGGCTGGTGAACATCCGAGCAGAAGTTGCCAATCCCGAAGGCAAATTGACCCCAGGTCAGTTCGTGCAGGTGCGTGTCGAACTGCCCGAGGAGCAGAACGTGCTGTCACTGCCGCAGACGGCACTGACCACCAGTCTCTATGGCGACTACATATTCGTGGTGGAGCCGGCGAAGCCCGCCGGGGCAGCCCCGGCGCAGCCAGCCAAGCCGGACGAAAAGCCGGCGGCGGCCACCGACAAGCCTGCGGATCCCAAGCCTGCGGATGCCAAGCCTGCGGATGCCAAGCCTGCGGATGCCAAGCCTACGGATGCCAAGACGGCAGACGCCAAGCCGGCAGACGCCATGAAACCCGCCGTCGATGCCATGAAGCCGGCCGCTGACGCAGCCAAGCCAGCGGACGAGGCCACTGCCGATGCCGCCAAGCCAGCAGCGGCCGATCCGGCCAAGCCGGCGGCGGAAGGCGACAAACCGGCGCTTGTTCTGTCACAGGTCTTCGTCAAGCCCGGCCGCCGCAATCAAGGCATGGTCGAGATCATCGAAGGGCTGAAGGCCGGCGACGAGGTCGTCACCGCGGGCCAGAACCGCCTCTTCAACGGCATGACCGTCAACGTCGACAACACCATCGACCCGACCAAATCGGCGAACAAGCAGGCCGACCAGCAATGAGCTTTTCCGATCTCTTCATCCGCCGGCCCGTCCTTTCGACCGTTCTTGCCTGCATGATCCTGCTGCTCGGTTTCCAGGGCATCTTCAACCTGTCGATCCGGCAGTATCCGAAGGTCGACGAGACCGCGATCACAATCACGACAGCCTATCCGGGCGCCAGCGCCGACCTGATCCAGGGCTTCATTTCCGCCCCGATCGCGCGCGCCGTCGCCTCGACCGAGAACATCGACTACGTCACCTCGTCCAGCCGTCCGTCCTCCAGCACCGTGACGGTGCAGATGAAGCTCGGTTCCAACCCAGACGTCGCGTTGACCGAAGTGCTGTCGAAGGTCCAAGGCGTGCGCGGCACCTTGCCGGACGCCTCCAAGGACCCGGTCATCGTCAAGGGCACGGGTCAGCAGTTCGCGATGATGTACATCTCGATGCAGAATCCGAACATGACCAAGGAGCAGCTGACCGAGTATATCGAACGCGTCATCAGGCCCCGCATGTCGACGGTCGAAGGCGTCGCCGACGTGCAGATCTTCGGCGCCCAGGAATACTCGATGCGCGTCTGGATCGACCCGGTCAGGCTTGCCGCGCGCGGCGTGACGGCGGCCGAAGTGCTGACGGCGATCAACAATTCCAATTTCCTGTCGGCGCCCGGCAACACCCAGAACGAATATATCGTCTCGTCGATCACCGTGCGCTCGACGCTGCAGACACCGGAAGCCTTCGCCGCGCTGCCATTGCGCTCGACCGACGGCAATGTCGTGCGCCTGCGCGACGTGGCCCGCGTCGAATTGGCCGCCGCGAACACCGACACCAGGGTTTCCTTCAATGGCAAGCCCGGCACCTTCCTCGCCATCTTCCCGACCCCGGCAGCCAATCCGCTGACCACGGCGGCGGCACTCACCAAGCTCGTGCCGCAGATTCAGGATACACTGCCGAAGGGCATGACGATCGAAGTCGTCTACGACGCGACCGGACAGATCAGCGCCTCGATCGACGAGGTGTTCAAGACCATCGGCGAGGCGGTCGCCATCGTCGTTGTCGTCATCCTCCTGTTCCTCGGTTCGTTCCGCTCGGTGCTGATGCCGATCATCACCATCCCGCTGTCGCTGATCGGCGTCTGCTTCCTTTTGTTCGCGGTAGGCTATTCGATCAACCTTCTGTCGCTGTTGGCCATGGTGCTGGCGATCGGCCTTGTCGTCGACGACGCCATCGTGGTGGTGGAAAATATCCACCGCCACATGGAAGAGGATCACATGCCGCCCATGCAGGCGGCCTTCAGCGGCATGCGCGAGATCGCGTCGGCCATCGTCGCCATGACCATGACGCTGGCCGCCGTGTTCGCGCCGCTGGCCTTCACCGGCGGCCTGACCGGCGCCCTGTTTCGCGAATTCGCGGTGACGCTCGCCGGATCGGTGGTGCTGTCGGGCGTCATTGCCATCACCATCACGCCGATGATGTCGGCGCGCCTTCTGAAGCCCGGCAATGCCGGCCGTTTCCAGCGCATCGTCGACGGCACTTTCGCGCGCGTCGAGCATGTCTATGAGCGCGCCGTCACCGGATCTCTGAACTATCGCCCGCTGACGCTGCTCATCGTGCTGGCACTTGTAGGCGTGACTGGCTTCATGTTCACCAAGACCTCGACGGAACTGGCGCCGGAAGAGGATCAGGGCTTCCTGCTCTCGCTGGTGACGGGGCCGCGCTATGCGACCTCCGATTATACCGAGACTTACGTCAATCAGATCCTGGGCCTGGTGAAGGACATTCCCGAAACCCGGGCGCAGTTCTCGGCCGTCGCCTTCGGTGGTACGACCAACAGCGCCTTCGTCGGTTTTGCCTTCAAGGATTGGGCGGAGCGGAAGCGCGGTTCGAAGGAGCTGCAGGCCGACATTACGGCTCGTATCGCCAAGGTGGCGGGTGTCCAGGCCTTCGTCTTCGCGCCGCCGACTCTGCCAGGCTCCGGCGGCGGCTTGCCGATTTCCATGGTGGTGCGCTCGACCGGCGATTCCGCTCAGGTCTACGAGGAAGCCGAGAAAATCAAGAACAAGGCGCAAGCCTCGGGCCGCTTCATCGTCGTGCAGAATTCGATGGCCTATGACGCACCTCAGGTGACGGTGACCATCGATCGCGACCGCGCCGCCGCGCTCAACCTGCCCATCGCCGATATCGGCCGGACGCTGACGCTGCTGGTCGGCGGTGCCGAAGTGGCGCAATTCGACCGCGACTCCAACAGCTATGACATCATCCCGCAGGTGCCGCAGGAATTCCGCGACAACCCCGAAAAGCTCGGCCAGTACTTCGTGCGCAGCGTGACGGGCGAGATGGTGCCGCTGTCGGCCGTGGTGACGATTTCGAACAATGCCTCGCCGGCGGCGATCGAGCAGTTCAACCAGCTGAATTCGTCGACGATCTCGGCGCTGCCGCTGCCCGGCGTCACCACGGGCGACGGTTTGAAAGTGCTCGAGGACATTGCCACGGAGAGCCTGCCCGACACTTTCTTCATCGACTATTCCGGCCAGTCCCGGCAGGAGAAGGAACAGGGCAACACGATCCTGATCGCTTTCGGCGCGGCCGTCATCGTCATCTACCTGGTGCTGGCGGCGCAATTCGAAAGCTTCCGCGATCCGCTGATCATCATGATGGCGGTGCCACTGTCGATCTTCGGCGCGATCGTGCCGCTCAATCTGGGCCTAGGCACCCTCAACATCTATACCCAGGTCGGACTGATCACCCTGATCGGCCTGATCACCAAGCACGGCATCCTGCTGGTCGAATTTGCCAACCAGCAGCGAGAACTGCATGGCATGCGGCGGCGTGACGCCATCATCGCCTCGGCCAAGGTGCGCCTGCGGCCGATCCTTATGACGACGGCGGCGATGGCGCTGGGCGTGGTGCCGCTGATCGTTTCCAGCGGCGCCGGTGCCGCGGCCCGCTATTCGATGGGCCTTGTCATCTTCACCGGCATCCTGGTCGGCACCATGTTCACACTGTTCGTCGTGCCAATGTTCTATACTTTCATCGCCAGCAAGGACCTGCCGCATCTGGCGGAAAAGCCGGATCCCAAGCTGATGCCGGCGCTGCCGAACTGAGGCACAGGGCGCAAGACACAAAAAGAAGCCGGGATTTCTCCGGCCTCTTTTTTGGCGATCGCTCCAGCAACTCCGGTACATAGCCGAATGCGGCAACCTGCCTGCTACTTGACGATGACGATGCTGGTGTTGGCCGGGCCGAAGGTCTCGACGAGCTGGTAGAAATCGGCGGCGTTGTCCGGGTGCAGCCGTACGCAGCCATGCGAGGCGGGCTGGCCGAGGCGCTTGATGGCATAGGTGGCATGGACCGCGTAGCCGCCGCTGAAAAACACCGAATGTGGCATCGGCGCGTTGTCGTATTTCTTCGAATACCACATCTGATGCATGCGCGTCGGCTTGAACGAGCCGGTCGGCGTCACGTGCGCCCTGTCGCCAGTGGAAACCTTCCAGGCGAAAGTCGGCCGGCCGTCGACCGAGACTTCCATGACCTGCTGCGACAGCGAAACGCGGGCAACGATGCTGTTGGCGGCATGGGCGGCCTTGGCGCCGAACAGAAGTGCACTGCCCATGAGCGCGGCGGCGGTGATGTTGATGAACTTTGCGGAAATGGTGGTGTGCATGATGTCCCCTCTCTCTGCCGGTCCGGCCGGCTCCAATTCGATGAGGCGGCTTATCCCAGCGGCATGTTTCGGAAAGATTTCGCGAAATGCTCGTTTGTGTTTCGAATCTGTTTCCACTGGTTAACAGGGCAATTACCCTGTTCGATGGCGCTCCATTCCGAACAGTTGGGACTGAGGATGAAGCACACAGGCATTCACCATGAAACGAAAGTTCGAGTTGCCTCCTAGATGAAAGAGTTTGTCTCCATTCGAAACCAATCTGCAACAAAGTGCGGTTTTGGACGGCATGATCCGGATACCGACCGGATGCAAAAGTTGACGCAACGAAAGCAGACGGCAACGACCAAGGGAACGAAAACGAACATACGCTCCTGGCTCTTCAGGATCAGCATCACGGCGGCGGCTGTCGGCGGCGTCGTCACCATTGCCGGCGGCCCCGTGCGGGGCTGGCGGCGATGAGTTCGAGTGAGATTTCGACCCTGCACGTCGCCCTGTTTGCGCCACGGTCTGGATCGTTTCCAGCCTGCGCATCGCCCGGTTGAAGGCCCTCTGGCGGGTTGGCCTTCGGCAACTGGCATTGCGCGGCCCCTCCGGCAACTTGCTGCCGAGAGGACCGAAGGCCCGCGCCGCGACGGGGGGCTCCGTGGGCGGCGCGGGCACTTCGGGAGTTTCGGGAAGCGATCCGCGACACAGTCATTTTTTGGGGAATTCAGATCATGAAAACAAAGTTCGCGGCTTCCGTGCTTTCCGCACTGCTTTATGCGCAGGGCCTACTCGGCTTTGCCGCACTCGCCACCGTGCTGCTCAAGGAACGCGCTCACGCAAGCGGGTTCGCCGTCAGCGGCGAAATGGCCTCGGGCCCGTCCTTGCTGGTGGTGCGCTGAACCTCGCGGGCATCGGCGCGGGAAACGGAAGCCCGATGTTCATCCGGCGAACCAGCGGGAAAACACAGCCGTCAGTCGGCGAACTGCCGTGGCGGATCGAACCTGTAGCCGGCGCCGCGTATGGTGGTGATGGTGTCGGTGTCGAGCTTGCGGCGCAGCCGCACGATGCGCGAGTCTATCGACCGATCGAAGGCGTCGGCATTCTCGGCCGGCGCCGCGGCGATAATGTCGTCACGGGTCAGCACCTTGCGCGGGCTCGCCAGGAACAGCCTGAGCAGCGCCACCTGGCCGGCCGAGAGCTGCTCCTGCGTACCGGAGCGGTGCATGACCATCGCCGACCTCAGGTCGACGGTCGCGTTCTCCAGCACGATCAGTTCCTGGGTGCCCCTGCCGCGCCGCGAAAGCAGGCCGCCGACTCGCGCGGCGAGTTCCCTGACATTGAGCGGACTTTCGACGACGTCGGCGGCGCCAAGCTCGAGCGCCAGCACCTTGTCGAGGAGATCGGCGGGCCGGCATATCAGGATGAAATCCGGTCCATGCTCGCTACCCCCAGCTTGGCCGCCAAAACGCCTGAGCAGATCCCGCCCTTCCGCCTGGCTGAGGCTGTCCCCGACGACGACAACGTCGATGCCGCCGCTCGCCAGCAGCGATTCCGCCTCCCAGGGCTGCCGCGCCCGGCGCACGTCATGGCCGCGCCGCTCCAGATGGTCGGCAAGCTCGGTCGCGACGACCTCGGCGACGGAAACAAGCGCGATGACGGCTCGTGCGGCCATGTTTTCCAACCGTTCCCTTGCAACCGGATATGAGTGCTGGACATCATGTTTATACCCAATCTACTTTCCACTGAAAGTGGGAGCGAGAGCATCGTGCGGGCAAGAATTGTCATCGTCGAGGATGAGCCCGACCTGAGGGACGCGGTCGCCGAATATCTCGGCGCCGCCGGCTACGATGTTTCGACCGCTGAAACCGCGGCCGCCGCGCGCGGCCTGATCGAGACGCAGTCCTTCCATCTGGCTATCCTCGACATCGCCATGCCGGGCGAGGATGGCTTGTCGCTTGGCCGCTGGCTGCGCTCGAAAATGCCGATCGGGATCATCTATGCGACCGCGGCCGGCACCGCGCTCGACCGCATCGTCGGACTGGAACTCGGCGCCGACGACTATATAGTCAAGCCGTATGAACTGCGCGAGGTGCTGGCCAGGGTGCGCAGCGTGCTGCGCCGTGTTCCCCAGCCGACGGAGCCGCAGGACAGGAAAGCCAGGACGGATCGGCGCTCCGTCGCTTTCGGCCCCTTTCAGGCCGATCTCGACGGCAGGATGGTCACCGGCGCCAACGGCACGGTGATAGACATGGCCAAGAGCGAATTTGACGTGCTGGAGGTTTTCCTGACCCGCGCCAACCGGCTGCTGACCAGGGCCGCGATCTCCGAGGCTATCGGCTTCACCGAGGATCCGGAATCGTCGCGCGCCGTCGATATCCGCATCATGCGCCTGCGCAAAAAAATCGAGACAGACCCAGCCAACCCGAAATTCCTGCGCACGGTGCGTGGCGAAGGCTATATCTTCTCGCTGCCGGCCGGCGACGGCAACTGAGCGTCAGACCCACGGGGGTTCCGCTCCGCAGCCGTTGCCAGCCGATCGAATTGGCCTGACTCTGGACTAATGGCTGACAATGACGGGCGACACGACAAGCAAGGACATGCAAGGTTTCCGGCAGGGTGCGGCGATGGCCGCCGTACGTGTCGTGCGCCGGCTGCGCGAGGCCGGCGACTGGCAGCGCGAAATGGACGGCATACTGGAAACGCTGTGCCACGCCATGGAGTGCCAGCGCGGCATCCTGTTCCGCCTGCGCGAATTGCCCGGCCAGGGTTTCGCCCAGTCGGTCGCTGCCTACTGGATCGATCCCGATTTCGGCGGCGAACTGGCCTCACCGACCGTCATCATGCAGTCGATCGTCAATTCGGATCCGCTGCTTGAGCGGCTGGCCGAGGATGAGCGGCAGGGCAAGATTTTCACCGGCCATACGCGCGATCTCGAAGGATTCCTGAGGGCCGATTTCGAGAAGCAGAACATCAAGTCGTTTCTGTCGGTGTCGGTCTTCGCGCACGGCCATTTGTGGGGCACGCTGGCCGTCAATGACTGCGTCGAAGAGCGGGAATGGACCGACGAGGAGGAGGCGACGCTGCACATCATCGCTCTCGCCATCGGCGACGCCATCGAACACTCCCCCTCCGACGCCCATGCCAGCGAAGTGATCCGCCGCACCATGCTGCAGGCGTCGCTCGACGCCATTATCGTCATCGACGAGGCCGGATCGATCATCGAATTCAATCCGGCCGCCGAGAAGATGTTCGGCTTCCTGCGCAGCGATATCCTCGGCAAGGACCTGCTCGACACCGTCGTTCCTGAATATTACCGCAAGGGCTATGCCTCGGGCGCCGACTACATGTCCGGCCGTGGCGCCCCGATGGTCGGACAGCGGCTCGAGACCGTGACACAGAATGCAGCCGGCGAGGTGTTTCCGATCGAACTGACGGCGACCGAGATGCGGGTCGCCGACCGCCGCCTCATCTTTGGCTCGATCCGCGACCTGCGCGACAGGCTGCGCGCCGAGGAAGAGATCAACCGGCAGCGCGAGAAGCTGCACCAGAACGAGAAGATGGCGGCGATGGGCTCGCTGCTTGCCGGCGTCTCGCACGAACTCAACAATCCACTGGCGGTCGTCGTGGCCCAGTCGACGCTGCTGCATGAATTCGCCTCGGATCCGCAGACCAAGGTCCGGGCCGAGAAGGTGCGTGCCGCCGCCGAGCGCTGCGGGCGCATCGTCAAAAGCTTCCTGTCGATGGTTCGCCTCCATCCGTCGGCACAGGCCGAGACCGATCTCAACCAGGTGATCCGCGCCGCTCTCGAAGTGACCGCCTACGGCGCGCGCTCGAGCGGCATCGTCATCGATACCGATTTCGCGCCAGGTCCGCTGCTCGCCATGGCCGATGCCGACCACGTGACACAGGTGGCGGCCAATTTCCTCATCAACAGCCAGCATGCCCTGGCCGGCGTCGCCGGCGACCGCCTGATCAAGGTGCGGAGCTTCCGCGGCGATCGTGGCAATCCCGGCTTCTCGGTCGAGGACAACGGGCCCGGCATTCCCGAAGCCATCCGTTCGCGCATTTTCGAATCCTATTTCACCACCAAGCCGGTCGGCGTAGGCACCGGCATTGGCCTGTCGATCTCGAAATCGATCATCGAACGGCACAATGGCAATGTCTGGTTCGAGGAGGTGTTGCCGAGAGGCGCGCGTTTCGTCGTCCAGTTGCCGGCGATCTCCGCGGGAATCGCGGCCGCCGGCGAAAGCCAGCCACGATCGAGCGGCCTGCGCCATGCGCTGATCATCGATGACGAGCCTGACGTCGCCGGCTCCTTGTCCGATATTCTCGAACTGATGGGCATCAAGTCGAGGATCGCGCCGCTCTGGGAATCGGGCGCCGCCACCTTGGACGGCCACATGCCCCCCGATATCGTCTTTTCGGATCTGCGCATGCCCGGTATATCAGGCATTTCGATCTACCGCGAACTGCTCGCCGAACGGCCCGACCTAGCGCGGCGTTTCGTGCTCGTCACCGGCGACCTGATCGGCGCGAAGGCGGAAGTCGAAGCCTTGCCGGCGCAGCAGCGGCCACAGATCCTCGAAAAACCGTTCAGCACGCTGGATGTACGCAGCGTGCTTTCGACCATCGCCGAGCAGGCCGCGTCGAAGGCATAAAAAGGCTCCCGGCCGATATCGCGGCGGGAGCCGAAGAGAGCGCTGAGAAGCGCTCGGGGAGGTAGGCCATGATCCCCAAACGGGAACCGGTTTCGGGATCATGCCCCGACAGAAACGCAGAGGCAGAAATCAGAAGATGTTGGGCGCGCTGGTCAGCGGCGCGGCGTTGGCGATCATGCGGATCGCGCGGGTCTTGTGTGTTCCGGACTGCTCGGCAATGGCGCGCAGGCAATCCACGCTCTCGGCGCCCCAGGCCTGCCCCCTGCAGGCGAAATCGATTGCCGGCATGGGCAGGCGGGCGGTCGTGGTTGTGGTCGGCGCGCCTTCGATGAGGTTGGCGGGCGGATTCAACGAAGCGAAGGCTGGGCCGACCGTCGGCGTGAACGCCATGCCGGCGAAGGCGCAAGCAGCCAGCGCCATGAACATTCCCATCGGGTGGTCGGTGGCGCGCTGGCGAAGGGCCAGCTTCGGGCGACGGTCAGCGCGCTCTGGAGCTTCAAGGCGGTTGCCGCTGGTGATCTGGACTTTCGCATGCATCGTCATCCCTTTCGTTGATTTTCTTTTTGCGATGAAACGAATTTAATCGCGCCTTGTAACGGCGCAAAGGTGACGAGAGCCCGGCAATGTAACCGGATTGAAACATCATACGGGCAAAAACGGGCAGGGTCGGTCATTGGACTATGTTTTGGACTAAGGAGCGAGTTGCAAGGCGTGCACTACCGGGGGCCACGTACGTCGAGGCATTGCCGGCGGAAGACCTTGTCGGGAGGGCACGATTGGCGGCGCGAGCCGACGATACATAGCGTTACGGAACCCTGGCTAAGTTCCCGACTTTCCGGGGTTTTCGAAGCCCGCAACGGCGCGGGATTCCCATGGAGGAGCGCCGACATTTTCGCTGCGGAATCATAGTATTTCCACAAGCCATTGCATTTCAATGTAAAATATGATTATATTGAATGCTTATTCAATAAAAGAAGAGACGTTTTATGAACCCGCACCTCCGTGACGTGGCAATCCCGAACGATTGGGACCGGCGGGGACTGCCGGGCTGGAGCTACCATTCCGACGCCCTTCTCGAACTCGAGAAGGAGCATGTGTTCCGCAATCATTGGCAGATCGTCGGCCATGTCTGCGACATCCCTGACGCCGGCGACTACCTCACCATGGATGTCGTTGGCGAGCGCGCCCTGATCGTGCGCGGCAAGGACGGCGTCGTGCGCGGTTTCAACAACATGTGCCGCCACCGCGGCAGCCGCGTCGTCGCCGACAGCCAGGGCAATTGCAAGAACGCGCTGGTCTGTCCTTTCCATGGCTGGGTCTACAATCTCGACGGCACGCTGCGCGGCGCCGCCCGCCCGCGCTCCTTCCCCGACCTCGACAAGACCGAGTTCGGCCTGATGCCGCTCGATCTCGAAATCTGGATGGGCTTCATCTTCACCCGCTTCCGCAATGGCGGGCCACAGCCCTCCGTTGCCGAACTGCTGAGGCCGATCGAACCCGAATTCGCGCATTACAAGGCCGCCGATATGGTGCCTTCCTGGGGTATTTGGACCCAGAAAACGCCGGTCAACTGGAAGTCGGTGCGCGACGTCGACAATGAAGGCTATCACGTCGCCATGGCGCATCCCGCCTTGCAGGATCTCTATGGCGCCACCTATTTCGACGAGCCCTTCGTCAACGGCGTCTCGCGCTCCTTCGCCACCTACAACCCGTATGCCGGCCGCCGCTGGAGCGTGAAGAACTACGTCAAGATCGCGCCGGAGCCGACGCATCTGCCGGACCATCTCAGGAAGGCCTGGGTCTATTACGGCATTTTCCCCAACGCCGTTCTGTCGGTGATGCCGGAATCGGTGCAGTTCTATCAGGAGTTCCCGCTATCGACGGGTGAGACGCTGCTGCGCGGCGCCATCTATCGCTACCGCGACGAGAGCCGAGAGCAGGCCGCCGCCCGCTACCTCTCCTTCCGCATCGATCGCGACACCATGTCGGAAGATGTGCAGCTCTCGGTCTGGTCGAACGAATCCATGCTGTCCGAGGCTTTCGAGGGCTTTTATCTCTCCGACCTCGAATATGGCGTGCGCACCCACCACGACCACCTGCGCAAGCAGGTTCCGGTGCTCGGCCTGAAAACAGCGCCGGAAGAAAAGGACATGTGGAATTTGAACGACGCGCTGCGGAGCCGGGCGTAACAACCCTGGTGATTGGCCAAAGCCGCGATGAGAGCGCCCCTCTTCCCGTCAGCGCTGCCCTTCATCCGCCGTTCGGGCTCCTTCTCCGCGGGAATGGGGAGAAGGAGGAAACTCACCCCTGCCACACACCCTCTTTCCTGAGATCTTCCATCGTGCGTGAAATGCCTTCGCGCAGGATGCCGACCATGTCGTCGATCTGCTCGCGCGTGATGACGAGCGGCGGCGACATAACGCACATGTTGATAAGCGGCCGCACCAGCAGGCCAAGCTCGTGGCAGTGAGCGTCGATGCGTTTGCCGACATCCTTGTCGAGCTGCAGCGGATCCTTGCTTTCGCGATCGGCGACGCATTCGACACAACCCATCAGCCCGACGCCACGCACTTCGCCGACCAGGGGCAGCTCTTCCAGCGTTTTGAGCTGCGCCTGGAAGTAGGGCGCGACCTCGAGCGTATGCGCAAGCACGCTTTCTTCCAGCAGGTCGAGATTCTTCAAGGCCACGGCACAGCCGACCGGATGGCTGGTGTAGGTCAGGCCATGGCCGAACATCGCGTCGGGATGATTGGAACGCCGCAACTCTTCCAGCAGCCGCTCCGAGATGATGACGCCGCCAAGCGGGAAATAACCCGAGGTGACGCCCTTCGCGAAAGTGATCATGTCGGGGTCGATGCCAAACACGTCGCCCGAGGCAAAGACATGGCCCAGACGTCCGAAGCCCGTCACCACCTCGTCGGAGATATAGAGAATATCCTTGTCGCGGCAGATCTCGCGGATGCGCCTGAGGTAGCCGTCCGGCGGAATGATGACGCCGCCGGACGCCTGTATGGGTTCGCCGACGAAGGCGCCTAGTCTGTCCGCGCCGACACGCGCGACCGTATCGCGGAACTGATCGACAAGGAAATCGGTGAAGGCAGCGATGCTCATGCCTTTCGGCCGGCGGAACGGGTCGGGGGAAGCGAGCTTGACCACCAGCTCGTCGGCGCCATCCATCCAGTCGCGGTCGCGTGGGCGGCCATTGAGCGAAGCCGAGAGATAGGTTGAGCCATGATAGGCGCCGCCACGGCTCAGGATCAGCTTCTTTTCCGGCCGGCCGCGCACATTGTTGTAGAACTGCATGAAGCGCAGCGCCGTCTCGACCGCCGAGGAACCGCCCGTGGTGTAGAAGATATGGCTGAGATCTCCTGGGGCATGGCCGGCGATGCGCTTGGCGAGCTCCGCCGACGGCGCGTTCATGGTGTACCAGGGCGTGTTGTAGGACAGCGCCATCGCCTGGTCGTACATCACCCTGGCGAGTTCCTCGCGGCGATGCCCGACATTGACGCACCACATGCCGGCCGGGCCGTCGATCAGCCGCTTGCCGGTACTGTCGGTGATGTAGATGCCATCGCCCTCGCCGATCAGCGCGCGCGCCTCCGAACCGACGGAACCGGCGTAGGGCCAGGGCTGGATGAGATGACGCTTGGCCAGCTCGACCGCATCGTCGCCGCCAAGGCCAGCCGTTTCGCGTGCCTTCAGATCCCTCACAGCCGCCATCATCGCCTCCACATCATCCCCGAATTTTCCGGTCATCAATCCGGTTCGCCATGGCCGAAATCGGCACCCTGCTCACGTGATTTTGAATGTCCGTTCAATCAATATTGCAGAATTACCGCTTGATTTCAATCCGCGGATGCGCGCATGATGAAAGAAAGCCGGCAAGGGGAACAATAGCCGGCGCCAGCCCAAAGGGATGCCGTATGGCGGGACGATCCAGGCCAGCAATCGAGATCACACCCGGAGCCCGTCCCCCCAGGGTCTGGCAATGACGGCGGCTGCGGAAGGGTCGCCCTCGTTCGGCATGACGCTGGCCAGAAGAAATGCCTTTCTGCAATCCGAGCCTGTACAAGGCTTCGCCTTGATCAGCCCGACCTTTCTCTATGCTCTCATCCTTTTGGTCCTGCCGATCCTGGTGGTCATCGCCCATTCCTTCTGGACGCAGCACTACCTGACCATCGACCGAACCTTCACGCTGGAAAACTATCGCGTCGCACTGACCGAGCCGATCTACCGCGATCTGTTGTGGCGCTCGCTCTACATCTCGCTGACTGTCAGCCTGTCCACTGTCGTCCTCGCCTACCCGATCGCCTATTTCATTTCCTTCCATGGCGGCCGTCACAAGAGCCTGTGGCTCTTCCTCATCACCATCCCGTTCTGGACCAGCTATCTCTTGCGCGTGATGTCGTGGAAGGTCATCCTGGGCTACAACGGCGTTTTGAATTCCGGCCTGATGGGTCTGGGCATCATCGACGAACCGTCGACCGCCCTGCTCTACAATTCGAGCGCTGTCATCATCACGCTCACCCATGCTTGGACCGCTTTCGCCATCCTGCCGATTTTCGTGTCCCTCGAGAAGGTCGACCGCACGCTAGTCGAAGCGGCCACCGACCTCGGCGATAGCCCCTTCCGATCGTTCCTGCGCGTGACTTTGCCGCTGTCGGCGCCAGGCATCATCTCCGCGGCGCTGATCGTCATGATCCCGACGGTCGGCGACTATGTCACGCCAAAGCTCGTCGGCGGCAAGGACGGGGTCATGATCGCCAATGCCATCCAAGCGCAGTTCGGCAAGGCCGCCAACTGGCCGCTCGGTGCCGCGCTTTCCGTCACCACCATGCTGATCGTCTCCCTGATGGCCGGCGCCACGGTGTTGATCATCCGCGGCTTGCAAAGGATGGCGCGATGAAGGCGCGGCGCTTGCTGCCGGGCGGCTGGCTATCGGCCTACGCGTTCCTCTATATCGTCTTCCTCTATCTGCCCGTCATCTTCCTGCCGATCTTCTCGGTCAACACGGCGGCGACGCCGAAATTCCCGCTGACGGGCTTCACTCTGCAGTGGTACGAAGACCTGCCGCGCACGCCGGCGCTGCTCGATGCCGCCTGGAACAGCCTGATCGTCGGCGTCTCGGCGGCCATCCTCTCCACCGTACTCGGCATCCTCGCCGCTCGCTCGATCACCCGCTACCGCTATCCCGGCCGCCGCGCCATCAACGGTCTGATCATGGCGCCGCTTGTGCTGCCTGAAGTGATCGTTGCCATCTCGATGCTGCTGGTGTTGCTGCAGTTGGGCCTCGGTCTTTCGCTGTTCACCGTCGTGCTGGGCCACGTCCTGGTCTGCATTCCCTATTCGATGACGGTACTGACTTCCGGCTTCGAAGGTTTCGACCGCAGCCTAGAGGAAGCCTCCGCCGATCTCGGCGAAAGCGCCGTCGGCACTTTCCGGCGCGTGACGTTGCCGATGGTGGCGCCGGCGATCATTTCCAGCCTGCTGGTCTGCTTCACCATCTCGCTGGACGAATTCATCATCGCCTTCTTCCTTACCGGCACCGAGGCGACGCTGCCGATCTACATCTGGGGTCAGTTGCGTTTCGCCTCGAAACTGCCCGGCGTCCTGGCGCTGGGCACGCTGCTTTTGGTTGCCTCTTTCCTGTTGATGACAATTGCTGAAATCCTGCGTCGCCGCGCGGCCAGACGCACGCAGAACGAGGGAGGCCTCTATGCCTGAGCAGCCGCGGATCGAGCTATCTCACGCGGACAGGATCCATTCCGAAAGATCGATGATCGAGATCCGCGATGTCACCCGCAGCTATGGGGCGTTCAAGGCGCTGGACGACGCCTCCCTGACCATCAGGGGAGGCGAGTTCTTCTCGCTGCTCGGCCCGTCGGGCTGCGGCAAGACCACGCTTTTGCGCATGATCGCTGGCTTCGATAATCCGACCAGCGGTTCGATCGCGGTTGGCGGCCAGCCCATGGAAGGCGTACCGGCCAACCGCCGGCCGACCAACATGGTGTTCCAGAGCTACGCGATCTTTCCGCACCTCAATGTCGAGCAGAACGTCGCCTACGGGCTGAAGCGGTTGAAGCTGCGGGGTGGCGAAGAGAAGCGCCGGGTCGAGGAAGCGCTGGCGCAGGTCTCGCTCACCGGCCTCGGCAAGCGGCTTGGCACGGAGCTTTCCGGCGGCCAGCGGCAGCGCGTGGCGCTCGCCCGCGCCCTGGTGATGCGACCTAAGGTGCTTCTGCTCGACGAGCCGCTGTCGGCGCTCGACAAGAAGCTGCGCGAGCAGATGCAGGTCGAACTGCGCCGCCTCCAGCAGGCCGTCGGCATCACCTTCGTCCTGGTCACCCACGATCAGTATGAAGCGCTCGCAATGTCCGACCGCATCGCCGTGATGTTCGGCGGCAGGATCGCGCAGGTCGCCTCTCCGAAGGAAATCTACCAGCGCCCGGTCAACCGTCAGGTCGCCGACTTCCTTGGCGGCATGAATTTCGTCAAGGCCGACATCGTCGAGGAGAACGGCACCTCGCTGGTTCTCGATACGCTCGGATTCGGCCGCGTCAAGACCGACAAGCCGAAGGCTTTCGTGCGCAATGGCGGCGGCGCGACGCTCGGCATCCGACCGGAGCGCCTGCGCGTGCTATGGGACAACGCGACAGCCAAGTTCGAGGTCGCCGGCAAGGTGGTGGAACGCCACTATTTCGGCGAGATCACCCATCTGATCGTCGAGATCCCTGGCCTTGAGAAGCCGCTCTCGGTGACCGAGACCAACGATTTCGGCGCCGATGACATTCCAGTCGGCACCTCGATCCGCCTTGCCTATGATCCGGAAGCGCTGGTCGCGATGGCCGACTGAACTCCGGCGATGATCCTGCGCGCCGCGATACGCCCGGCCACGATCGCGCCCTCTACATAGCCCGGGAATGAGGGCGACAATTCCGACGACGCGAAATGCACCGGCGGTGCGCCGGCAAGAATGGTGCGCTCGGCACCCCTCGCCGACACATCGACGATCACGTCGCTATAGGCGCCCCCGCTCCAGCGGTCATGCGTCCAGTCGCGGCGGCTGAAATCGAGAACATCCGCCGCCTCCGCACCCAGCGCCTCCACAAGCTTCCTCGTCACCTGTCTCCGCAGATCCGACTCGCCGAGTTCGTGCCAGCGCAGCGCCAGCGGTCCGCCAACGAAGACGACAAGCGCCGCATGATCGGGATCCCTGCTCGCGTCGCAGGCAAACAGCCCCGGCAGACCGCGCCACATCACCATCCCGCTCAAATCCCGCTCGCGCCAGAATGGCTTGGGATAGCGCACCAGGACCTTGATCACCGCGCCGCTTTCCCAGGCGCCGAGCGCCGTTTCCAGGGCTGCCGGCAAGGCGGGCGTAAAATCGAGCTTCGCGGCTGTCGCCGGCGGCACGGCGACCAGAACTTCTCGCGCTTCGATCACGCTATTGCTGGAGACGACACGAACCCCTGCCGGACCGTATTCGATGCCGATGACAGGTTCGCCGAGCCTCACCCGGTCGCCGAGGTCCTCCGCCAGATCATCGGCCAACGACTGCATGGTCTCGCGTAGGGAATATTGCAGCTCCGGCACCTCGTTGGTGATACGGCGGTCATTGTCGATCAGATACCAGAGCGGCACCTTCTCCAACGCCAGGCACCACAGGCCCTCGATCATCGACCGGAAGGCCGCCTTGGCCTCGCCCACGTCATCCTGCCTCTCCAGCCACTCGGCAACGGTCGATCCGGCAATGGCGGGATCGTTGGGCTCGATGCTGTTCATGCGTTCGCGGATCGCCATCGAGGCTTGATAGGTCCGCTCGGCCCGGCCGACCGACATTGACGGGTAAGTGATGAAATCGCCCTCGACATAAGTCTCGACGAAAGTCTTGCCGCGAGCCTGGGCCAGTTCCATCAGCTGCGGCATGTCCTCGCAAAGGAACTGGCCGCCGCTGTCGATGCGCTCGCCAAGCCCGTTCCACATCGCCTCGACCCGCCCACCGACGCGGTCGCGTGCCTCGAGCAGCAGGAAGCCGACGCCGGCCCTCTTCAGCTCAAGCGCCGCCGACAGGCCGGTGAAGCCGGCGCCGACGATGACGACGTCGGTTCTTTCTGTCTGGTCGTTCAATAGCCGGCCTTGATCTTCTCGAACTCGTCGATCATGCGCTTCTTCAACTCGGGCGCGACAGGCTGCTGGAACAGGGTCTTGTCGAGGGATTTTTCGAGATTGTCGAAGCCGCTGTCGGCCAGCACCTTGTGGTCGATATCAGCCATTCCGGCGCCGTTGCCGTGGCCGTAGCCGAAGGTCTTGACCATATAGTCGGACACGCCGGGCGCATTGACGGCGCTGAGGAAATCATGGGCCTGGTCGAGGTTGCCTGGCGCATCCTTCATCAGCACATAGCCGCACACCCAGGTCGAAATCCCTTCCTTGGTCTCGCGGTTCATGGCGATCGGCAAGCCTTGTCCCTTCAGTGTCACGAAGGTTTCGTTCCAACCCCAGACGAGATCGACCTCGTTGCCGATAAAGGCCTGGTTAAGGTCGGTGTCGTCTGTCCAGTAGAAACGGATGTTCTTGTGCACGTCGCGCAGGAAAGCGGACGCCTGCTTGAACTGTCGTCGGTCATCTTGGTCCAGTCCTTGAGACCGATGACCAGGCTCGCCAAGGCATAGGCGTCGTCGACATTCTCACCGATGGTGACGCGGCCCTTGAAACGCGGATCGGCGAAAATCTTGAGCGACTGTGCCTGATCGGCCGTCACCTTGTCGGTGCGATAGAGCAGCGAGGTGTTGCCCCAGTCGAATGACATGAACCATGCCTTGCCGTCGGCGGTGACGGCGAGATCCTTCATCGCCATGATACCGGAGTTGAGATCCTTCCAGCCGGCGATCCTGGACGTGTCGAGCGGCTGCAGCATGCCGGCCTCGCGCCACTTGACCACGCTCTGCGAGCAGGGTTGCGCTATATCGGCCTTGAAACCTGCCCGCATCTTCTCGAACGCCTCGTCCTCGTCGCCGAAGAAAGCAAAGGTCGGCTCGGCGCCATACTTGGCAGTGTAAGCCGGGTGCAGCAGGGGATCCTCGTAGCCCGACCAGTCGAACACGACGAGGGCGCCGCCGCCTTCGGCGAGCCCGTAAACCGCGCCGGCACCGAGCGTACAGGCAGCGGCGATGACAACGCGGCGAAGCACAGAATTCATGGCGCGAAAAACTCCCCCATCGCGAAAGATGTCGAGAGCGAAGTTAGGCAAATTCAAGCGCTTTGGCGAGCCCATCCGCCGATGCTGCCGGCAGACGGACGGGCACGATAGACAACGGCTCAATAGCCGGCTTTGATCTTCTCGAACTCGGCGATCATCTTGAGCTTGAGATCGGACGGGAGCGGCTGCTGGAACAGTGTCTTGTCGACGAATTTCTGCACGTCGTCATAGCCCTTTTCCTTCAGGATGGCCTGATCGACGCCGGCCATGCCCTTGGCGTTGGCCTGGCCGTAGCCCCAGTCCTTGACCAGCACCTTGGCGGTCTCAGGATCGTTGACCGCATTGAGATAGTCATAGGCCTTGTCGGTATTGCCGGGCGCATCCTTGAACAGCACGTAGCCGCACACCCACGTCGAGATGCCTTCCGCCGTGTCCTTCTTCGACTTGATCGGCACGCCGGCAGCAACCGACTGCACGGTCGCATCGTTCCAGGCCCAGGCGAGATCGACCTCGCCGCCGCTCAGAAGCTGGACGACGTCGGTGGTATCGGTCCAGTAGGAGCGCACGTTCTTGTGCACCTGGCGCAGGAAGTCGGAGGCCTGCTTGAACTGGTCGTCGGTCATCTTGGTCCAGTCCTTCAGGCCGATGGCAAGGCTCGCCAGCGCATAGGCATCGTCGACATTGTCGCCGATCGAAACCCGGCCCTTGAACTTCGGGTCGGCGAACGCCTTCAGCGACTGCACGTCCTTTTCGTCGATCTTGGAGGAGTTGTAGGTAAGCTGCGTGTTGCCCCAGTCCCAGGGCATGAACCAGGCTTTCCCGTCCTCCGTCGCGGCGAGATTTTTCATCGCCATGATGCCGGGATTGAGGTCCTTCCAGCCCGTGATCTTCGAAGTATCGAGCGGTTGCAGCANACGGACCTTTTCGAACGCCTCGTCCTCGTCGCCGAAGAAGGCAAAGGTCGGCGAATCGCCGTTTTTCTCGACATATTTCGGGTGGAAGCTCGGATCCTCATAGCCTGACCAGTCGAACACGATCAGATCCTTGTCGGCCGCGATCGCCAGCGCCGCGGCCGAAGCCGCCAGTGTTCCCGTTAGCGCGAGCGTCAGCGTCAGGCGGCTTGTCAGTGTCTTCATTGCTGTTCCATCCTCTGCCGTTTCTTATGGTTTCGTCTTTCTTATGATCTCGTAGGGCTGGCGGCCTTCAGCGGGTAGTGTTTCGGAAAAGCCGCCGACAGAAATTCATTGGCCGCCTGCAAGGAGGTCTCCCGCGTGGTGTCCTCGGTTCCCATCATCAACCGCAGCCACAAGCCTTCCAGCATGGCGCTGAGCGCCAGCGCCATGACCTGCGGCTCATAGGCGTAGCCGCCGCTCTGTTTCAGAGCCGCGCACAGGTCGATGAAAATATTCTGGTAAACGGCATCCCGCGCGCTGCTCAGCGCCTGGTAGGTCGGCCGCGACTTGGCCTCTCCCCAGAAGGCGCACCATGCGGCAAGCTTGCGCTTGTTGCAGATGGAGCGGTCGAAATCGGCCGCGACGAGGACCTGGAGTTGCCGCGCGGGGTCGTCTCCTGCCTTTTGCAAGGCATTCCGCCAGTGCGCGGAATACTCGTCGTACATATATTGTAGCGTCGCGACGAGCAGCTTCTCCTTGCTCTCGAAATGGAAATTGACAATGCCGCGCGACAGGCCGGCGCCGTCGGCGACATCGGCCATCGTCGTTTCCGAATAGCCGCGCTTGGCGAGCGAATCGATCGTCGCCTCGATGAGCTGAAGCTGCCTGACCTCCTTCGAGGCCTTGCGCCCGCGCTTCTCGGATTCGGCTTTCCGCGCCGGTTCAAGAAGCGCGTCCCTGGCGTCTGCCGTTTTCATGCGTGTGAAGGTCTCCAGCATCGCCGGCTATCCCTTTGCATCCGGCTTCCACCAGCGAAGATGAGTGGGACGGTGCTCGCGCTGTCAAGCACCTTCTGCATGGCCTCCCAGCTTATGATGGCGGCCTCGTCATACTGCGAAGTGACGTCTGCCATTTCAATCATCAGCCTCGGTTCTCACGGACGTATTACTGGGTTCGAATGTCGGCAAAGCGTAACTCACGCCCGGAAAAACGCAACATTATTTGTTGAACATTCATTCAGTAAGGCTGGACACAATGGCTGGTACCGTGCCAAATTCCGCGCATTCGACAATAAATCACGCAGAAGTGAAAGCGGGACGCAGATGAGCACTGGGCCACAATGAAAGCTTGGGATGCGATCATCATCGGCGGCGGACACAATGGCCTTGTCAACGCCTGTTACCTGCAGCGCGCCGGTCTCGACGTGCTGGTTGTGGAGAAGAACGACTGGGTCGGAGGCGCGGCCACCAGCCGCGAGCTGACGCCGGGCTTCCGCTACTCGAACTGCTCCTACGTCTGCTCGCTGTTCCGGCCCGAGATCATGCGCGATCTGGAGCTCCCCCGCTTCGGCCTGCAAGTCATCTCCTATGAGGGCGGCGCGGTGTTCACCCGGGATGGCGACTACCTCGCCAACTACCGCGACCACGACGCGCACCGGCGGGAATTCGCTCGTTTCTCCAAAAGGGATGCCGAGGCCTATGACCACTACGCCCGCGACGTGACGCGGCAGTGCCGCTTCATCCAGCCGCTTTTGATGCGCACCGCGCCGGACCCAACCAGCCTGCGCCCGCGCGACCTCGGTGAACTGCTCTATCTCGGCAAGAAATTCGCGGGTCTCTCCGCCGAGGAAATGGCGTTGACGCTGCGCTTCTGGACCATGTCTATCTCTGAGTTCCTCGACGAATATTTCGAGACCGACGTCATCAAGGCGAACTTCGCGCTGTCTGGCATCATCGGCACGGCACTCGGGCCGATGTCGCCCGGCACCGCTTACGTGCTGCTGCATCACTATATGGGCGAGGTCGACGGATCGGTCGGCGCCTGGGGCTATGCGCGCGGCGGCATGGGCGCCGTCACCAAGGCGCTGGCCGCCTCGTTCAAGGCCTCGGGTGGGACCATCCGCACCGGCGCCGAGGTCGACCATGTGCTGGTGAGCCGTGGCAAGGCCAGGGGCGTCGTGCTGGCCGGCGGCGAGGAGGTTTACGGCAAGCTGGTCGTCTCCAATGCCGACGTGAAGCGCACCTTCCTGAAGCTGGTCGAGGAGAAGGAACTGCCCGACATCTTCCTGCGCCGGGTGAAGAACTTCAAGATTCGCGGATCTTCCGGAAAGGTCAACATAGCCCTCGATTCGCTGCCGGAATTCCCGGCGCTGCCGAAGGATTCGTCGGTCTATCGCGGCGACATGCATTTCACCGATTCGATGGAGCGCATGGAGCGCGCCTATGACGACTGGAAGGCCGGCCGCTGGTCCGCCGATCCGTTCCTCGACATGGTCATCCCGACGACGCTCGACCCGACCATGGCGCCGCCCGGGAAACATTTCATGAGTTGCTTCGTGCAGTACGCTCCGCCCAAGATCGCTGGTCGCGAGTGGACGGACGCCGATCGTGACGGTTTTGCTGAAAGCGTGATCGCGCAGATATCGGACTATTCACCCGGGTTCCGCGACCGCATCGTCCATATGGAGGTGCGGACGCCACGCGAGATCGAGGCCGAGGTCGGCCTCACCGAAGGCAACATCTTTCAGGGCGAACTGACCTTCGACCAGTTGCTGTTCAACCGTCCGGTGCCCGGGTACGCGCAGTATCGGTCGCCGGTCGGCAGCCTCTATATGTGCGGCTCCTCGACCCACCCCGGCGGCGGCGTCATGGGTGCACCCGGACGCAACGCAGCCTCCGAAATCCTGCGCGATCTCGCAAAATCCACTTCGCATATGAGCCCGGCCCATGACGTCATTTGATGCCATCGTTATCGGCGGCGGCCACAACGGGCTTGTCGCAGCCGCCACGCTGGCGAAGTCAGGCCGTAAGGTGCTGGTGCTGGAAGCAGGAGCCGAACTCGGGGGCGCCGCGCGGACCGAGGAATTTGCGCCGGGTTTTCGCGCTTCATCCATCGCGCATGTGTTGAACCGGCTGCATCCCGACGTGGTGAAAACGCTGGAGCTGGAAAAGCACGGGCTGCGGATCGCTCGCTCCGACTTCCTGCCGTCGGTCGCATTGTCGAAAGATGGACCGCCGCTTGTCCTGCATGGCGCTTATGGCGAGGTGCTGACTGGCGCCAGTTCGTCGGAACAGTCCGCCTGGAAGGAATTGCGCGCACAATTGCTGCGCTATGCCGGCATCCTGAAACCCTTCCTGTCGCGCCGGCCGCCCGATCTCGGCGGCATGTCGCTGCAGGAGGCCGCTTCGCTCGCCCATACCGCGGTGGCGCTGAAGAAACTTGGCATGGAAGACATGCGCGACTTCCTGCGCGTGCTTTTGATGAACGTTGCCGACCTGCTTGACGAACAGCTCGCCGATATCAGGCTGAAAGGGCTGCTCGCCTTCGACGCAACGCTCGGCAGCCATCTCGGCCCGCGCTCGCCGACCTCGCTGCTCGGCCTCTATTATCGTCTGACCGGAGCGAGCGGCGGTGCGGCCGGAGCGCAATTGCTGCCAAAGGGCGGCATGGGCGCGGTGGTCGCCGCCATCCGCACTGCTGCCGAAAAGGCTGGCGTCACGATCCGCGCATCGGTGCCCGTCGCCAGGATCATTGTCGACAAAGGCCGCGCCGTCGGCGTCGCCCTCGAGAATGGCGAAGAACTTCGCGCCCGAACGATCGTCTCGGCGATCAATCCGACGACCACCTTCCTCGACCTCGTCGGACCGCGCGAGATCGACACCGGCTTCGTGCGCAAGGTGAAAAACATCCGGATGAGGGGCGATGCCGCCAAGCTCCATCTGGCGCTCGACCGGCCGCCGCGGTTTGCCGGTGTCGACGACGCCGGCCATAAGGGCCGACTGGTGATCGCGCCCTCCCCCGATCATGTCGAGCGTGCCTTCAATCCATCGAAATATGGCGAGTTCTCACCCGAGCCGGTGATGGAGATCACGCTACCCAGCCTCGCCGACCCCTCGCTCGCGCCCGACGGCGCCTGCGTGCTGTCGGCCGTGGTGCAATACGCGCCCTATCGGTTGAAAGAGGGCTGGGATGCCGGCAAGCCGAAATTCCTAAAAGCGATCATGGCGCAGTTCGAGGCTTACGCACCCGGTATCGGCAAGAGCGTTGTCCATGCCGAGCTGCTGACGCCTGCCAATATAGAGATGCGCTACCGCATGCCGGGCGGCCATTGGCACCATGGTGAATTACAGGCCGATCAGATGCTGATCTCGCGTCCCGTCTCCGGCTGGTCGGGTTACGACACGCCGCTCGACGGGCTGTTCCTGGCCGGCGCGGGTTCGCATCCTGGTGGCGGTGTTTCGGGTGCGCCAGGATTGAACGCCGCGCGGCGCATCATTGCGATGAAGGGGTAGGTCATGGTCCAGCTAACCAGGAAGAAGCCCGTCTCGAAGACAGCCGATCCAGCCGTTTCCGATCGCATCGAAGCCCAATCGCACTTCCACACGCAGCGCCTCGGCACGCCATTCCAGCCGCGCATCGACGCACTGGCCAAGACCCAGGACTGGTACAATTGGGCCGGCTACCGCGCGCCGCATTCGCTGTGGGACGAGGAGCTCGAATATTTCGCGATCCGCAGTCAGGCGGCGCTGTTCGATATTTCGCCCATGACCAAATACCGGATCGAGGGGCCGCACGCAGAAGCCTTCCTCGATCGGGTCACGCTGCGCGATGTGACAAAGCTGAAACCCGGCCGGGTGCATTACACCGCGTGGTGCGACGATGAGGGCTTCGTCCTCGATGATGGCACACTGTTTCGGCTCTCGCCGGACCGCTTCCGGCTGTGTTCGCAGGAGCGGCATCTGCCGTGGCTGCTGGACAGCGCCCTTGGTTTCGACGTCATCGTCGAGGAAGAGACCGAGGCCGTCGCCGGGCTCGCCTTGCAGGGCCCCACATGCTTCGCCGTGCTGCGCGATGCCGGTTTCGCCGGTGTCGAGAGGCTGAAAATATTCGACCTTGCCGAATTCCCGCATGACGGCGGCACGGCCATCATTTCACGGACCGGCTTTACCGGCGATCTCGGTTACGAACTGTTCGTTCCGGCCGAAAAGGCGCTGAGCCTGTGGGACCGGCTGATGACAGCTGGGGAACTGCGCGGCATCAGGGCGATCGGCTACACCGCCCTCAACCGTGCCCGTCTCGAGGCTGGGCTGATCGTCGCCAATGCCGATTTCACCACCGCCGAACATGCCATCCGCGCCGACCGCTTGCGCATGCCCGACGAGATCGGGCTCGGCTTCATGGTTGATCTGGAGAAGGGCCATTTCAATGGCCGCCGCGCCATCCTCGAGGCCCGCGCCAAACGCAAGCTTCGGCATGTCCTCGTCGGACTGGAGATCGAAGGCAACATCCCGGCCGAACACGCGATCGTCTATCACAGGAAAACCCAGGAGGTCGGCCTGGTCAGCGCCGCCATGTGGTCGCCGATGGCCAAGCGCAACATCGCCATCGCCTCGCTGGCGCGGCCCTATGGTGATACTGTCGTGGAAGACCTCTGGGTCGAGATCTACGCCATGCGCGAACTGCAGTACCAGAAGCTGATGAAACGGGCCAAGGTGGTGGCGCGACCCTTCATCAAGCTCGACCGCCGTACCGCCAATCCGCCGGCGGATTTCTGACCATGACCGAGGAAGCGGGCAAGCAGCAGGAAGAAGGTGAAGCCGCCGAACAGTGGGAGCTGGTCAACACGCCGCTCGGCGAAAAATGGTCTGGCCGCGCGCGCTATGCCGCCGCCATGTTCTTCTACAAGCGTGGCGAGATGAGCGCCGAGACGCTGGAGGTCTATCGCATTTGCGCTCGGCTCGATGCGGAAAACCCGCTGCCGATCATTCGCGATCGCGGCGTCGGCAAGGAATGGCTGAATCGCATGGGCTTCGAATAAGGCGACCTAACCTATCGTTCTTTCCAGCATGCTTAGCCAGTTGCGGTAGGCAATCTTTTCGATCAGAGCCCGGCCAAAACCGCGCGCCGCCAGCGCATCGATGAGTTTCGGCAGGCCGGCGACGTCGCCGATGACGGCCGGGATCATGGCGCCGTCGAAATCCGAACCGAGACCGACGCCATCCTCGCCCAAAGCCTGCAGCAGGGAATCGATATGGCGCACCATGATGTCGAGGCTTGTGTCGGCATTCATGCGGCCGTCCTCGNGATCGGTGATATCAAGCTTAATCAGTTCGGCCTCGCGCAGGAAGCCGGTGGCGAAGTTCAACCCGACCATGCCGCCGGAGTCGCGGATCGCGCCGAGCTGCCAGTCCGTGAGGTTGCGCGAATGGCCGCAGATCGCATGCACGTTGGAGTGAGTGGCGACCAGCGGTGCATCGCTAAGCGCTGCGACGTCGCGAAAACCCTTCTCGTTGAGATGCGAGAGATCGATCATGATCCTCAGTTCATTGCAGGTCTTGACCAGCGCTTTGCCGGCATCGGTCAGCCCGGGACCGGTATCCGGCGAGGACGGAAAGCGAAACGGCACGCCGTGGCCGAACGCATTCGGCCGGCTCCAGACGATGCCGAGCGAGCGCAGGCCCGCGGCATGCAGCACGTCGAGCATGGTGAGTTCGGGATCGATCGCCTCGACGCCCTCGATGTGGAACACCGCGGCAATCGTGCCTTGCGCCATGGCATTGCGCACATCGCCGGCACTGCGGCAGATCGCCAACGCTCCGGCGCGCTCCAGCCGGAAGAGGATGGACGCCATCGCGATCGTCGAGTTGAGCGCATCGGCGCGAGGCACCTCGGGCGGCAGCGGCTCGCTGTCGCTTGGCGCCGAAGGGACGGCGCTGCGCCGCGCTTTCTCGACCGGCGGCGGGAAGATGGCGAACATACCGCCGGCGAATCCGCCGGCCCTGGCGCGCGGCAAGTCGACATGGCCGCCCGATTTCCCTTCGATGAACAGCTTTTCGACGTCCGCGTCTTTCGCCTGGTGCAAACGCAGCAGCGTGTCGTTGTGGCCGTCAAAGACGGGGACGAGGTCTGTTTCGGTCATCTGGGGGATCATTCGGTCTGTTTGTCGGCAGGGCGATGTATCATATCTAGGCAAGATGTGCCGCCGGGGCAAACTACAAAGCCAACGGGAAGGCAATGGCCGCCCGTTTTGCTCTGTTCTACAAATCCACTTTGTGCTTGCGGGACCTACCGCTTCAGCACATCCGCCCATTCCGGGTGACGGCGGAACTGGGCGTTGGCGAACGGGCAGAGCGGGATGATCTTCTTGCCTGCTGCTCGCGCGTCCTCGACGGCACGGGTGACGAGCCGAAGCCCGGCGCCCTGGCCGCGAAAGGCGTCCGGCACTTCGGTGTGATCGATGATCAGTTGGTGCTCGCCGATTTTGGTGAAGGTCATCTCCGCCTCGGCACCGCCGGCGCCGCGCAGGACGTAGCGACCCTTGGAGCCCCGATCCTCAAGTTCGATCTCTGGCAATTGATCGGGCATCTCTACACTCCTTGGGCGATAGTGGCGAAAAGCCGCCGCGCCGCTTCGATTTCGTTTGGCCGCACCTCGTGCCCGCCTTCGTGCCACTCAACTGTGACATCGGCACCGTCGGCGCGCAAATAGGCTTCGAGCCGCGAGGTCAGGTTGGGCGGGCAGATCGGATCGCGCTTGCCGGCGGTCACCAGGATGTGACGGCCGGCGAGGCTGCCCTTGACCTGCGGCTCGAACGGGATCAGCGGATGCATCAGCACCGTGGCGTCGAACAGGTCAGGTGCTTCGAACACCAGCGAAGCCAGAACGTTGGCGCCATTGGAGTAGCCGAGGCCCAGCACGACCGACGGCTTCGCCGCCTCGACATGGGCTTGGACGAAGCCCGCCATCTTGTCCGTGGCCCGCGCCAGATCGTCCATGTCATAGACGCCCTCGCCGGTGCGGCGGAAAAAGCGCGCGGCACCTTGCTCCGACACATCGCCGCGTGGCGAGACGATGGTGGCCTGGGGCGCGAGATCGCGCCCCAGCGAGACAAGCTGGCTCTCGTCGCCGCCAGTGCCGTGGACGACCAAAAGCAGCGGACCACCCGGCGAACCAGGCAGCACCTTGTGGGCGTAAGCGCCCTTGCTCATCGTCTCAGCCCTCCAACTTCTGCAGATGCTGTTCGAGATATGGCCGCAGATGCTGATGCTGGGTCGGCAGCTTCAGCGCCTCGCCGAGATGGGCGGTGTCCTCGTCCTTGTCGAAACCCGGCTCATTGGTGGCGACTTCGAACAGCACGCCTCCCGGCGTGCGGAAATAGATCGCCCAGAAATAGTCGCGGTCGATCACCGGCGTCACTCCATAACCCGTATCCATCAGCGCTTTGCGCACTTCAAGCTGCTTGGCGCGGTTCTCGACAGCAAAGGCCACATGATGGACGGAGCCGGCGCCGAGATCGGCGAAGGGTGCGGTCGGCAGCGCTTCGATATCGACGAAATCGGCGCCGTTGCCGTTCTTGACGGCGAGCCGCCTGATATTGCCTGACTTGTCGACCTCCTCGTAACCCATGAACTTCAACAACTCCTCGGTGGCGCCGCCATCCTTCAGCCTCAGCGAAACCGAGTGAAAGCCGCGGATCGCCTCGTCCGCGGCAATACCGCCCTTAACCCAGGGCGCTCTGCCGTCGGCCTTGTCCTCGACGAGGGCAAACCCGTCGCCGTCCGGGCCGGCAAATGCGAGCCGCTTCTCGCCAAAGCTTTCCTCGCGGGAGACATTGGTTACGCCTTCGTCGGTAAAGCGTTTTTCCCAATAGGCGAGCGTGCCTTCCGGCACGGAATAGACCGTGGTGCCGACTTCGCCGACGCCAGGGCGGCCCTTGCCGATGTTGGGAAACGGGAAATAGGTCATTACCGAGCCGGGTGTGCCGGCCCCGTCGCCATAATAGAGATGGTAGACGTCGGGCGCATCGAAATTGACCGTCTTCTTGACCCGGCGCAGGCCGAGCTTGTGGGTGAAGAAATCATTGTTCTGCCTTGCGTCCCTGGCCATCGAGGTGACGTGATGCAAGCCCTTGATCTGGTCGAGCATGGTCTCTGCTCCTTCCCTTGGTGTTTGTGCGGCCCTCGCCGCTGTCCTCGCAAATATGAGAATACGAGCGAGTATGGCAAAGGCGGCAAACACAGGATGGACTGTGCCTAAAAAGAGAACAATCAAAAGACTCTTGTTCACCGTTTAGCAAACAACGCTGGTCTTGCGCGGTCGATGGAATCGGTTCCATGTGCGCATTCGAACGTACTGGAGAGGGGCAGCGCAAGTGACTGGAAAAGGCAGGCGGCCAAATGTCCTCCTTATTACCTGCGACCAGTGGCGCGGCGATTGCCTGTCGGCTGCCGGTCATCCCCAGTTGAAAACGCCGAATGTCGATGCGCTGGCCGCCGACGGTGTGCTGTTCAAGCGCCATTACGGCGGCGCGGCGCCTTGCTCACCCGCCCGTGCCTGCCTCTACACAGGCCTCTATCAGATGAACAATCGTGTCTGCCGCAACGGCACGCCGCTCGACGCCCGCCACGGCAATATTGCGCTCGCCGCGCGCAGCGTCGGCTATGATCCAACCTTGTTCGGCTATACCGATATGTCGCTCGATCCGCGCCAGCTTGCACCAGCCGATCCACGGTTGCACAGCTATGAGGGTGTGCTGCCCGGCTTCACGGTGCGCCAATTCCTGCCCGAACATCAGAAGCAGTGGCTGTCCTGGCTAAAGCAGCAGGGCATCGATGCCGGCGCTGGAAGTCCTGACATCCACCGCCCCGTGGGCGAGGTCGACGGTGCGGTGACCGAGGCGCCACCCGTCTACTCCAGAGACCAGACGCCGACGGCCTTCCTTGCCGGCGAGTTCATCCGCTGGCTGGGCGAGCAGGACGAGGCCACGCCGTGGTTTGCGCATCTTTCCTTTATCAGCCCGCATCCGCCCTTCATCGTACCGGAACCGTACAACACTCAATACGATCCCGCGGACGGCCCCTCTTTTCACCGCGCGGAAAGTTGGCGTGCCGAATCTCAGGGCCACCCCTACGTCGCCTATGACCTCGACCGCCAAAAACGAGCAAAGTTCCGCCCCGGCGCCACGGGCAAGGTGCACGACTGGAGCGAGGATGATTTCCGCCGCATCCGGGCGATCTATTACGGCATGATCTCGGAGGTGGACGCGCAGCTCGGCCGCCTGTGGCAAGCGCTGAAGACCGAAGCCGCGTGGGACAACACGATCATCGTGCTCACCTCCGACCATGCCGAAATGATGGGCGACCACTTCATGCTGGGCAAGGGCGGCTATTTCGACGGCAGCTACCATATCCCGCTGATCATCCGCGATCCACGCCACCGCAAGGTTGCCGGCAGTGCTGTCGATCGCTTCACCGAAGCGGTGGACATTTTGCCTACGCTCATCGACCTGCTGGGAGTGTCTCCCGAACCGCACCTTGACGGATGCTCGCTGAAACCCTTCCTGAGCGGTGGAACGCCCGCCATTTGGCGCGACGCCGCGCACTGGGAGTTCGACTTTCGCTCGATCGCGGACGGTGAAGCCGAACGACACTTCGGCATCACCTCGCGCCAGTGCAACCTCGCTGTCATCCGCACGAAGAAATTCAAATACGTGCATTTTGGCGGCGGCCTGCCGCCGCTGCTTTTCGACATGGAGGACGACCCTGGCGAATCGAAGAACCTCGCCGGCAGCCCGGCACATCGTTCCACCCGACTGGAATTCGCCGAAAGGCTGCTCGCCTGGCGCGCCGAACATCTCGACCAGTCGCTTGCCCTCTTGGAACTGACGGAAAACGGAGTGGCTGGATATTCCAAGTCGCAATCAGGGCGGTAGGGGATTCCCCTACCGCCCTTATCCTTGCCTATCGAATATCCTTGCCTATCGAAGTATCCTGACCTGTCGACGTATCCTACCGGACGATCAGACGCTGCTCGTCGCGCTTCTGAGCGTAGGAGCCTTTATCGTAAGCCGCTTGCTTTTCGAGCTGCTCCTTGGTGAAGGTCGTATAAAGGTACTTCTTGCCGTCCTTGTCGGTCATGAACTTCAAATTGTCCATGCCGACCGCGACCTCCTTCTCGCCAATGCCAAGGAAGCCGCCGACATCGACGATCACGGCGTCGGTCTTCTTGTCTGGGGTCAGCACCACATCGCCGATCTCACCGACCTTGGCGTCGTTGGCGCCATAGACCGTCGTGCCCTTCAGATCGTCGCCCCTGATCTCTCCAACCGGCATCTCGGTAAGCTTGGACTTGTCGATGGCCGCGGTCTGTGTCTGGTCAGGAGCCGTGGCGTCAGCCGGCGCCGCCGCGGTCTTGTTCGCCGGAGCGGCGGCGGGAGCTGTCGTGGCGGACGGCGCGGTTGCCGCGGGTTCATTGGATGCCGTCGTTGCGGGCGCCGGATCATAGGCCTTGCGGTCGAAATCCGGCTGCGCCTGCAGCTCTTCCTTGGTGGTCTGCGCCACCAACCAGCGGTCGCCGTTCTTCTGTGCCCACTTCGCCTTGGCGAAATCATAGGCCACATTCTTCTCGCCCATGCCCAGGAATCCGCCGACGCCAATAATCAGCGACTGCGCCTTGCCTTCCTTGGTCAGCACGATGTCGTTCACATCGCCGATCTTCTGGGCGTCATCGCCGGTGCCGTTGTAGACATTTTCACCGATGATGTTTGTGGCCAGGTTGCCATCAGCCGGTTTGACCGGCTCGGCGTTAGTGGACTGCTGTGCGGTGTCGGTCGACGTGGCCGGCGCCTGTGCGGTCGTCGACGTGGCCGGGGCCTGGGCGTTCGTCGCTGCGGCCGGGGCTGGGGCGTAAGCCTTGCTGTCGAACTCCGGATGCGCCTTCAGTTCGTCCTTCGTCGTCTGCGCTACCAGCCAGCGATCGCCGTTCTTCTCGGCCCATTGCAGCTTGTCGTAGTCGAAGGCGACATTCTTGGTTCCCACGCCAAGGAAACCGCCGACGCCTATGACGACGGATTTCGCCATGCCGTCCTTGTCGAAGACCACGTCGGTGACCTTGCCGATATTTTCGGCATTGTCGCCAGTGCCATTGTAGACGGTTTCGCCGATGATGTTGGTGACGATGCTGCCTTCAGCGCGCGGTACCGGCGCCGTCGCGGCCGGCTCCTGGGCGGCGGGCGGGTTCGCGGGGGCTGGGGTTGCAGCGCTCTGCGCGAAGGCGCCGGTTGCAATCATTGTCGCAAGCGCGGTCGTCGCTAAAAGGGTGCGGATCATGATACTCTCTCCTCGTGCCTGATTTCGTACATGCCGCGCCCGGTTGAGCCCCGCACTGGGGATCGGACGCGACATCTCTGCAGGTTCACAACGTCGTGACCATGCTGTTGTTCCGACAAATCCGCTGTGGCCGAGCCAAATCCCAAGAAGCGGATCTGACCGCCCGTTGCCGAAAACCTGGGGCTGGCCAGAGATTCCGGCCTGCCGGAACCATTCCGGATTTGGCGCGTTTCAGCCGTTGGCTGGGGTACTCCGGCCGGTTAGAACTGAGCAGCGGAGCGGGGCATGAAGTTCGCAGCGGTGCTGAACCGGGACGGCGGCACCTTGCGTACTACCGATCTCGCCGCCTTTTCGGACCGGATGCGTCAGACGCTGGAATCGGCGGGCCACTCTCTCAGCATCGACATTGTTGGCGGCAAGGACGTTGTGGACACCCTCGACAGCGCGGCGTCGCGCCACGCTGTCGACGTCGTGCTCGCCGGAGGCGGTGACGGCACCATCTCGGCCGCGGCCGCCAGGCTGATGGGCAGGAAAAAAGCGCTCGCCATATTGCCGGCCGGCACCATGAACCTGTTTGCGCGGGGCCTTGGTATTCCGCAGTCGCTCGATGCGGCGCTGAAATCCTTCGCCGACGGCGAAATCATCGCGGTCGACATGGCTACGGCCAATGGCCAGCCTTTCGTTCATCAGTTCTCGATCGGCATGCATGCCAAGATGGTGCAACTGCGCCAGGGCATGGAATTCGGCTCACGCCTGGGCAAGATCGGCGCTTCCGCGAAGGCAGCCTGGGCAACGATCAAGAACCCGCCGGCAATGAACGTCACGCTCGGCATCGGTGAAGCGGAGATGACTGCCCGCATATCCGGCCTCGGCGTGACCAACAATCTCTTCGGCGAAGGTCACCTGCCCTATGCCGACAATCCGGCCGGTGGCGTGCTCGGCATTTACGTCACCGTAGCTCAGCAACGCGCCGAACTGGTCAAGTTCTTGTTCAACGTGGCGCGTGGCAAGTGGCGTGACAACGAACATGTCGAAATCCACCAGGCCGACAGGGCGACCCTCAAAATCCATTCCGGCGGCAGGAAGTTCCGCGCCGTCATGGACGGCGAACTGGTCAGGCTCGATCGCGAGACGACGATCGAAATCAAACCTGGAGCGCTCAATGTGCTGGTACCGGCCAGCGTCGCCCAGGTGAAGGCCGCCTGATGCGGTGTGAAGCCATCAAGGTGCTGACTTCAGCCGGAGGGCGCCGGACTGGTGCTCGGCGGCGTGGGGACATGTTGCTCGTCGCTGTTCGGCGCTTTGATCAACACGCCGTATATCTCGGCGACGCCCCAGGCGACGAGCACCAGGAGCAGTCCGGCGATCAGGATTCGGAACCCATGCCAACCCCACCGCCCCTGACGCGCTTTGTTTTCGGGAATGTTCCTGGCCATGGCGGGTCCTCGTCTGGTTTCGCGTCGGCTGACGCGATCGGCAAATCACGCTCGGGTAACGGTCCCTCGCAAGGATGGTTCCGGGTGCAGGGCTGTCTCGGGTCGGCGACGGCAAGGACATCAAGGCAAGGCACGGGAACTTGGTTTGAATAGCAGGGTGGAAACAGCAGCCGGTCTGCCGGCCGAGGTTGCGCGCGCCGTGCAGGACGAGCACCGGCTGGCAGTGCTGCACTGGCTTGAGATGCTGGATACGGCGCCCGACTCGGATTTCGACCGCATCGGCGGCTTTGCCGCCGCTGTGATGCGCGCGCCGATCGCGCTGGTCACGCTTGTCGATCTCGATCGGCAATGGTTCAAATCCTGTTCTGGCATGCAAGAAACACAGATTGCGACAGCCATCTCCTTCTGTGCGCACGCCATCGCCGCTGGCGATGAGCCGATGGTGGTGACGGACGCAGGGGCCGACCAGCGTTTTGACGCCAATCCCTTGGTGACCGGCAAGCATCATGTGCGCTTCTATGCGGGCGTCCCGATCATTGTCGCGGGAGCGCGAATCGGAACCCTGTGCGTCATGCACCGCAAGCCGTGTGCCCACCCGTCCCGGTCCAGGCTCGACCAGTTGAAAACGCTCGCCGGCCTCGCCGGCAGCCTGTTCACCCTGAAGCACGCGACCCGCACTGGCGCTGTCGCCGAAGCCGCGCTCGCGCGTGAGGAAAAGCGGCGCGCCATCGCCCTTGATGCGGCTTCGCTGGCAAGTTGGGCCTGGGACGTCCGCACCGACGTAATCGACTGCGACGTCCGATTGCCGGAATTGTTCAACCTGCCGCGCTCGACACGGTTGCGGGCCCGCGACGTTCTGACGGCCATCGATCCACGCGACGTCTACCAGACCGAAACCAGCTTTCGTGATGCCTTGACCGGCAGTGACGATTATTTTGGCGAATACCGGGTGAAAGGCTTCCATCCACCGCGATGGGTGGCCACGCGCGGCCGTGTCATCGAACGCGATGGCGAGGGCAAGCCGACGCTGATTTTCGGCGTCAACTACGACATTTCGGAACGCAAGCTCGGTGACGAACGGCAACGGCTCTTGCTGCGTGAACTCAACCACCGCGTCAAGAACACGCTGGCGACGGTCCAGGCGCTGGCGACCCAGACCGTGCGCCATGCCCGCCAGCCGAGCGAATTCCTCGAAGCCTTCAGCGCGCGGCTTCAGGCCCTGGGTATCGCCCATGGTCTGCTGTCCGACCGCGAGTGGCGCGGCATTGGCATCCGCGAACTCGTCCAGGTCGAAATCAGACCTTTCGACAGCGCCGCCCAGCCGCGGCTGGCAATCTCGGGCGCCGATCTGTTGCTCTCGCCCGACCAGGCCGTCGGCCTCGGGCTGATTTTGCACGAGCTGGCCAGCAACGCGCTGCAATACGGGTCCCTGTCGGTTGCGTCAGGCAAGGTTGATCTCGACTGGAAAGCGCAAGGCAAGAATGGCGACAGGCGCCTGGTGCTCACCTGGCGCGAAAGCGGCGGTCCTGACGTTGCGCCGCCCGAGCGGCAAGGCTTCGGCTCGATCCTCATCCGGCGCAGTCTGGCCAAGGTGATTTCGAGCGAAGTAACCCACGAATTCCGGCGGGATGGGGTCTTCGCCGAAATATCGATGCCGCTGGAAGATCTGTCGAGATGACGTGAGCATGGCCGCTGGCGCGACTACCCCTCGCCGGCATCCGGGTGGTGGTTGGTGTCGGACTTCACATTCTCGCGGTAGATGGCATAGGCCGCGAGCGCCACGGCCGGACCCACAATAATCCCGAGCCCACCTTTTCCCTTGAGCCCACCTTTGAGCAACGACGGCAGCACAGCGAGCGCGGCCGTAATGCCGATCGCTTTCATGTCGGTCTTGCGCCGCCTAGCCTCGCGGCGGATCCGCGTGCCCGACATCAGCCGATGGATCAAAAGAACGAGGCCCGTGATGACCAGAAAGCCGACACCGAAACCAAGCGCCGCAGCCAGCGATCCGTAGCGGGCCGATGTCCAGATATAGGCCGCGCCAATCAGGAAGCCGATGCCACAGAACGCCGCCAGCGCGGCAAGCGTATAGACGATGGCCGCAGTCCGTGCTCGACGTAAGGCGGCCACGGTTTCGCCCGAGGCGAAACCCGAGAGCAACGATGCCAGCAGTCCCATCTCGGCGGAACTAGCGACGCGTGAGCAGCGCGAACAGGAAGCCGACGCCCGCGGCGATAGCCAGCGACGTCACCGGCTTTTCGCGCACGCTTGCCACCATCTGCGCCTCGATATCCCTGGCGTTACCGCGCAAGCTGTCGAAGGCGGCCTCACCTTGGGCGCGCAACTGGTCGACGCCTTCGGCCGCCGCGCGCCGCGCTGTGCCATAGCCGTGTTCACCGGTCTTGGCCAATTGTTTGGTGAGCTTGTCGATATCGGCCTTCAACTGCCTGATGTCGGCTTCCAGATCCGGATTCGTCCGCGCTTCGTTGGCTGTCTTCCCTGCGACGGTGGCCATTGCTTAACTCCTTGTGATTGCTCGATTTCAAACGCGCCTTGCGTCTCAAGGTTCCGATGTCGGGACAAACTACCCGAAAACCCGGTCACGCGCACCCGATCCGCCCCCGGCAAGGTGCAGGTCAGATCAGCGGCCGACGGCCCTCGGCCAGCCCCTCCCAGCCGGCGAGCTGTTTCAGGCCTTCAATATCGACGACCCCGCAACCGCCGTCGCGCCAGACGATCAGCTGGCGGTCCATCAGCTTGCGGATCGTCTTGTTGGTGTGAACCAACGACAGGCCAAGCGTGTCGGCGATGTGCTGCTGCGTGATCGGTATCTGGATGGACTGCGTGCCGTTCAGGCCCACGACCTTGGCACGGCTGGCGATGAAGGCGACAAGATAAGCGGCGCGTTCGATCGCGCTGCGGCGGCCGACACTGAGCAGGTTCTCGTCCAGCATTCGCTCCTCCCGCGAAGCGATCCAGGTGATGTCGTAGGCGAGGCCCGGATGGTTGCGGTAGATCTCGAGCAGATTGTCGCGTTCGAACACGCAAAGCAGCATTGGCGACAGCGCCTCGACGGAATGCTGCATTTCCCCCATGACGCTACCTTGCAGACCGATGAGATCGCCGGGCATGAGGTAATTGAGGATCTGCCGGCGGCCGTCCTGCAGCAGCTTGTAGCGGAACGCCCAGCCGGACAGCACCGTGTAGAGATGCGCGCTGTGGCTTCCTTCCACGAGGACCGTGGCACCCTTGTCGACCGCGAGTTCTCCCTTCTTGAGCTTGCTGATGAAGGCCAGCTCCGGCTTCTCGAACTCCCGGAACACCGGCAGGGACCTTAACGGGCATCGCTCGCACGGGTATTGACGGCTTGAGGAAGAGCGCCCGGTCTGGCTTGGCATTTCGACCCTCTTGCGAATGCCTGCCGTGAGCAGGTCTGTTTTTGCGCGTTGCCGAGATCGGCCTGTCGGCGGATGTCTTTTTTAAATGACAACACACCAAATTACGATCATGACTCCCGGCGTTTCAAGGAGCAATTGCCTGTGCCCCAATTACTTGATGGATTGCGCATTCTTGTCCTGGAGGATGAATTCCTCATCGCCATGGATGTCGAGCAACTCTGCCGTGACCACGGTGCAGGCGAGGTGGTGGTTGCCCGCGATTTGGCCGAGGTCGACGGCCGGAAGGTCGCGAAGGATTTCGACGCGGCCATTGTCGACCTGATGCTGGGTGGCGCCTCGACGCTTGAATTTGCCGCGGTCCTTCGTGAGACCGGCGTCCCGTTCGTGTTTGCGTCCGGTTACTCCGATGCGGATGAGATCAAGGCGTCCTTCCCGGGGGTGAGGCTGGTCACCAAGCCCTATTCGGGCGAAGACCTCGTCGAAGCCTTGGCGCTGGCCTATGGTCGCGGCTCCCCTGGCCGAGACTGACGCGACACGTCCGAAGCGCCGTTATTCGGCCCTCATTTCAATGCGCGGCCGTCCCCGTGACCTGAGCCGAGATCGCGTCGGGGCCATACTCGTCCTCACCTGAGATTTTCAGGATTTCCTGCAGGCGCGTGCGAGCCCTGCTGACGCGGCTTTTGATCGTTCCGACCGCGCAACCGCAGATTTCGGCGGCCTCATCGTAGGAGAAGCCCGATGCGCCGATGAGGATGATGGCTTCGCGCTGGTCCTCCGGCAATTGCTCGAGCGCACCGCGAAAATCCTTGAGGTCGAGTTGGCCGTGCTGGGCCGGGTGCACTGCAAGCCGGGCCGTCATGATGCCGTCGCTGTCCTGCACCTCGCGGCCGCGCTTGCGCATTTGCGAATAGAACTCATTGCGCAGGATCGTGAAAAGCCATGCCTTGAGGTTGGTGCCGGGCTGGAAGCTTTCATGCTTGTCCCAGGCCTTGACCAACGTTTCCTGAACGAGGTCGTCGGCCTTGTCGGCATTCTGCGTCAGCGACACGGCAAAGGCCCGCAAGCTCGGGATTGCCCCAAGCAGATCGGTCTTGAAGCCTTGGGACACCGCTGCCATGTCCTAGTCCTTCTTCTGTGCGGGTTCGGCCTGTTCCAGTTGGCTGAGCAACTGGGCGAAGCGATCCGGCACATTGTCAGAGACCAGCTCGTCGTAATATTGTTTGAGTTTGCGTCCGATTTCGGAGTTCGGCCCCAACGGGTCGCCAGCACCGTTCCGGCGCCTGCCCGTGACGCCAGCCAGAATATCTTTGGTCATATCCTTCATTTCGCCCTTATATTCCCAGAACTCAAGCCGCTCACAACACAACACAAGGCAAGCGGCACCCTCGTCTGGTTGCCCATCCCGACGTTGAAACGCCATTGCCGCTGATTCGTTCCATACCGGCGGAACTTTTTCAGAAAAGCGGCGTTGTCTTCCACGGGGCTTGCAATCGGCATAGCCCGAATCCGTCCAATGCGTCATCTGAGGGAGACGTCTATTATGAGCTTGTCCGCCACCATCGCTCCGCATCTGCCATTCCTGCGGCGCTTTTCGCGTGCCGTATCCGGATCGCAAGAGAGCGGCGACGCGCTGGTCGCCGCGATGCTGGAGGCTATCATTGCCGATGTCGACATCTTCCCGGAGGCGTCGAGTGACCGGATCGCTCTATACAAGGTTTTCGCCAAGCTCTTCACATCGGTTGCCATCCGCGTTCCGCAAGAGCAGACGCAGGCGGGCTGGGAACAGCGCGCGGCCGCCAATCTCAATGCGATCGCGCCGCTTCCCCGCCAGGCCTTCCTGCTGGTTGCCGTCGAAGGTTTCAGCGAGGACGAGGCGGCCGAGATCCTCGATGTCGGCGACCAGCAATTCTCCGAGCTGCTTGCCCAGGCAAGCAACGAGATTTCCCGTCAGGTGGCGACCGACGTGCTGATCATCGAGGATGAGCCGCTCATTGCCATGGATATAGAGGAGATGGTCGAGAGCCTCGGCCATCGGGTCGTGGGCACGGCGCGTACCCATGCCGAAGCGGTGACGATGTTCGGCAAGACCCGTCCGAAGATGGTGCTCGCCGATATCCAGCTGGCCGACGGCAGCTCGGGCATCGAGGCGGTGAACGAAATCCTGTCGTCAACATCGGTGCCGGTAATCTTCATCACCGCATTTCCCGAGCGTCTGCTGACCGGAGAGCGTCCGGAACCTGCCTTCCTCGTGACCAAGCCGTTCAATCCCGACATGGTGAAGGCGCTGATCAGCCAGGCGCTGTTCTTCGACCGGCAGGCCAAGGCCGCTGCATAAGTCGCGGCCTCGCGAGCCGGACAAGGACATAACAGGCCACTGGGTGCGATGCATTCGGTGGCCTTCTTGACAAGCCGGATCGGCCGCCGGCGAATTTCCAGCCCACGCTAGCGGAACGGTTTGCAAGCATCGCCTTTTTCGGCGAATGGTGGAACAAACCGCATTTACCCACGTTTTTACCGTATCATAGGAAGGAGATGAACCATGCTTTACTGGGCGCTCGTATTTCTCGTCGTGGCGATTATTGCCGGCGCGCTTGGTTTCGGCGGCATCGCCGGCACATCCGCCGGTATCGCGCAAATTCTGTTCTTCATCTTCCTCGCATTCCTGGTCATTTCGCTGTTGGCCGGCCTTTTCAGACGGGCGTGAGCCTGGCGGCTGAATAGAGGAACACTGGAAGCCGCACCCCTCAAACGGTTTCCAGCCACCGCCGGGCGGTGTCCTTTAATGGACACCGTCCGGCGGACCGCTTTAGGAGGGGTGGTTATCCAGATTCATTTGGAACCGATGTGGCAGATGAGCGGTTCAGTCTGAGTTGGGTGGACAGGTTGACCGATGCGCTCGAGGACTTCAAATAGAGAGGAAGGCGCACGGGGCGATGAAGCGATCGCCATGCATCCCGCCGAGAGCGGCATGCAGCTTGGCCGGGCTCTTCTCCACGCGCTCCACAATGCCGGCATTTCCGTCCTCTATCAGGATCGCGAGATGAAGACCGTATGGGCCCGCAACATGCGCGCCCCTTGGGCCTCCGACGATGTCGATGGCAACGGCATTTTGCCGACGGCGCAGACCGACCGCATCGGCGCCGCCAAGCGCGATGTGATCGCGACCGGCAATCCCCAGCGCCTTGAAATCAGTGTCCCGGTCGAGAATGGGGTTCGCTGGTTTCAGATTTGGGTCGACGCGGACCGAGGCGACGATGGCGATGTCCAGGGCGTCGTCACCACCATGGTCGAGACGACCGAGCAAAAGCGGCGCGAACAGACGCTGACGACGCTGCTGCGGGAAGTCAGTCATCGCTCGAAGAACCTCCTGGCGATCATCCAGAGCATCGCGACCCAGACCGGTCGCTATTCCGACGGCATCGGCGACTTCCTGACGCGCTTCCGCGGCCGGCTGCAATCGCTGGCCTCCTCCCAGGATCTGGTGACATCCTCCAATTGGCGAGGGGCAGCCCTTCGTGAACTGGTGGCGGGCCAGGTCGGCCGCTATGGCGCGAACCCGTCGCAAAGTCTCCGTTTTCGCGGCGCCAATCCTTACCTCAATCCCAACGCCGCGCTGCATATCGGGCTGGCGATGCATGAGCTCGCCGTCAACTCGGTGAGTTACGGCGCCCTGTCCCGGCCGGGTGGCTTCGTCGAGGTCACCGCCCAACTCGACGCTGCTGCCACGGGGGAGGTTGCCCTGTCGCTGACATGGGCCGAAACCATAGAAGCCAATCGCGGTGGCGGCGGTCAACGGCGATTCGGCAGCGTCGCGTTGGAGCGGGTGGTGCCGGCATCCCTGAACGGAACCGCGAACCTGGATATCGGCGAGGGTCACCTCGAATATCGCCTTGTCGTGCCGCACAGCAATTTCGAGACGCAGTGAGAGCGTGGCAAACAACGATCCTTAACCGGCTGTTCACCATAAATGGGACTCTGTTTTTGCCAGATGCCGTCGGAACCTGCCCTGCCTTCGGAGATTGTTGGCAGGCTTGAAGCACGGTACGGGAGGAATGTCTTGACGGTTGCCGATATCAACAGATTGGAACAAGCCGCCCGCATTTCGATGGGTGAATTTCTTGATTCCGAACCCTCCGTGGAGGCACTCCCTGCAGGTAGGGGATTGATGAAAGGGATCGTTCTTGCCGCGGCCGCGATCATGGTGCTGGCCCTTTTCTGGCACTTGACCTGATAAAATCAGCCCTCCTCACTGTTCGCGCCAGTCGAAGTCGCCGGGCGGGTCAAAAAGCGCGGCACCTCCAACCGTGAGGAGCCGCGGCTTTCTGCTAACTATTCGCGTAACGCTGTTGGAATGACAGGAACTTTTTGACGATGCCGGCCGTTAATGCGGCCAGAGGAACATTCGTCATGGAACACATAGCCGCGTTGTTACTGGTGATCGGTTGCTCGAACACGATGGCCGAATGTCGGGAATTGCAGGTCCCTGTCAGTGTTTTTGCGACTGCTGACGAATGCACCGCTGAGCGCCCTTTCGCACTGGGCGACGTGCAGGGGCAGGCGCAGCATGTCGTCGCCAAATGCCTCGCGGTCGATCCCGCCTTGGAGGATGACTACGATCAGATTGTCTGGAAGGTGCGGCCAGATGGTAGTCTTGACGCTTCGTTGGCCATATCCAACTTCGTCATGGCATCGAACACGATCCGCCCAGAAAAGGACTACCTTAGCCAACAATAAATGCAGCAGCAAAGGCCGTCATTTCGTGCTAAATGGCTGTTGGAGCTTACCAAAGTGTGGACACAAGTGAGGAGTGACTCTATGCGGAAAATACTTATTGCCATGGTTGCGGTGGTCGCCGTCAGCGGCTGTACCTCGACCGAGCAGGACGTCGTCGGCGGCGGCTTGATCGGCGCGGGTGTGGGTGGGTTGGTCGGCGGCGGCAAGGGTGCCCTGATCGGCGCGGCCGTCGGTGCCGGCTCCGGCCTGCTGGTTCGCAACCTGCGCAACGGCTACTGCCAGTATCGCGACCATCGCGGCCGGATCTACACGGCACGCTGTAACTAATTCAGCGATAACAAGACAAAATCCGGAGGCTCAACGGCCTCCGGATTTTCGTGGCTGGGAGTCTGCCGCTAGGCCCGCTGACGGGTGGGTTTCAGCCGGTCAGTGGAATTTTGATTTCCACCTTGAGGCCATCGGCCCGAAAATCGCGTCTAATCGTGCCGCGCAACTCGCGCGTGACATTGAGATCGATCAGCTTGGTGCCGAATCCCGTCCGCGACGGCGCCTCTACCCTCTTCTTCCCCGCCTCCCGCCAGTTCAGCGCCAACGTCCGCTCGCGCCCGCGCCCTTCCAGCGACCAGTTCACCTTGAGAGCGCCAACGAAATTGCCGGCTTCGCCATATTTCAGCGCATTGGTGGCGAGTTCATGAAAGGTCAGGCCAAGCGCCTGCGTCGTGGTTTCATCGAGCAGCACCTCCGGGCCTGACAGGAGCCCGTCCGGCAGTTCCTTGCCGAACACCTGGCCAAGCTCGATGCGCAGCAGATCGGCAAGGTCGGCTTTCTGCCAGCGCGAGCGCGTCAACATGTCCTGCGAGGCGGCCATCGCCTGCAGTCTGGCCGAGAAGGAAGCGGAAAACTCATTGACGTCGGTTGCCCGCGAAGCCGTCTGCCGCGCGATCGCCAGCACCCTGGTGATGGAGTTCTTGATGCGATGCTTCATCTCCTGCAGCATCAGGTCCTTTTCGAGCAGGCTTTTTTCCATCGTCTCGTGCAAGGCCGACACTGCGTCATAGGCTCGCTCCTGATAGCGCGCCACCAGCGCGATGGCGCCTGCCAGGAGCAGGCCGAACAGCCCCAGCATTACGGGGATGGCGCGCGAAGAGGGCTGCGAGAAGGCGCTGGTTGGCCTGAACAACACGGTCCAAGGGCGTCCCGCCACGGTCATCTTGCGGGTGACCAGCAGCCGGTCTCCCAAGGACGAAGCCGGTGGCGTCTCCGAGCGGAACAACAGATTGTCGCCGTTCACCGCTCCATCATAGATCTCGGTGTTGACTGGCAGCAGCGGCGTACGGCTAAGCGCGATCTGGAACAGGTCCCGGGCCCGAAAGGCCGCATAGAGAAAGCCGGCGGTCGAGGACCGCGATGCGTTGATGACCTCCGGTGCCGTCTCGACGTTGAGCCGCACATAAACCAGGAAGCCCGTGAACGTCTGCGCCACGCCCGTGCCCTGGCCGAGTTGCACCAGCCCGCTCGCATGCTGCTGGTCGTCGGCCATGGCTTTTTCGATCGCCGCACGCCGCACCGGCTCGCTGAACATGTCGTACCCGATGATGGTCTGGTTGGACGGATCGAGCGGCTCGAAAAGCGCGATCGGCGCGCGCCAGGCCTGCGTCGTTTCCGGATAGACCGGATGACTGGCGCCGAAATCGTGGAGGATGTCGCGTTCCACCGCAGCCTCGTCGCCCGTCCTGACCAGCCGCAGGAAGCCGATGCCTCGCAGGCCGGCGAAATTGTTGTCGACATCCAGCGCCTTGAAGAATGCCTTGAACTCGTTCTGGGAAATATCCCCATTGCGCGCGTCGAACAGGGCCTGGGTCGAGCGCAGCAGCGACAGGTGCAGGTCGATACGGCTCTCGATCCGGTTGAGGGCGTCATCGGCCGCCCCTTCGAACTTGATGCGGGCGGCTTCCTGGGTCGCGAAATAAGCGAACCCCGCCATGGTCATGCTGATCAGTGCAACGGCAATGAAGGCGACGATTGGAAAAAGCTTCTTCAACGGATGATGCGGTCCATGAGCAAAACAGACCTTTTATGGGGAAGTCGCCGGGCCAACACAATGGTCAGGCCAAACCATCGTCATCACTGGCATATCACGTGAGCGGCAACGGCGTTGCCCGAGACGGCTTGGCCGGCCTCAGGCGGCGATCCTCAGCGCACCCGGCCCCGGAATAGCACCTGGAGGGCATTTGCCCAGGATGATCATCCCAAGCACCTCGTCCTGCGTGACGTCAGTCGTGCGGGCGGTGCCGACCACCTGGCCGTTCTTCATCACGCAGACACGATCGGCCAGCTCGAACACGTCGTGGATGTCGTGGCTGATCAGGAAGATGCCGATACCGTCGGATTTGAGCTGCCTGACCAATTCGCCGACCTGTGCCGTTTCCTGGGGGCCGAGTGCGGCCGTCGGCTCGTCCATGATCAGGATACGGGCGTTGAACAGGATCGCGCGTGCGATCGCCACCGACTGCCGCTGACCGCCCGACAGCTTGATAACCGGCTCCTTGAAACGCTGGAAGCGGGGATTGAGCCGCCCCATCACCTTGCGCGCCTCGGCCTCCATGGCGACGTCGTCGAGCGTGCCCCAGGCGGTCATCAGCTCGCGGCCGAGGAACAGGTTGGCGGCGGCATCGACGTTGTCGGCCAGCGCCAGCGTCTGGTAGATCGTCTCGATGCCGTATTTCTTCGCGTCGCGCGGGTTGGAGATCGCTGCCTCCTCGCCATTGACGAAGATCTGCCCCGCATCGCGCTTGTAAGCGCCGGACAGGATCTTGATCAGCGTCGACTTGCCGGCGCCGTTATGGCCGAGCAGCGCCACGACCTCCCCGGGGAAAAGATCGATCGAGGCGTCGTCGACGGCACGGATGCCGCCGAAGGCGATCGAGATGTTGCGCATGTCGACCAGCGGCGTGTCAGCGGGCGCGGTTGTGAGGGCCATTACGGGAGCGGTTTTGTCAGCCATGGTCGTGCCCCTAAACCCGCTTGCGATAGACGGTGTCGAGCCAGACGGCGATGACCAGCACGGCGCCGACGACGATGCTCTGCAACGGCGAGTCGACGCCGAGCAGCACCATGCCCGACTGCAGCGACTGCATCAGCAATGCACCGAGCATGGCACCGATGATGGTTCCCGATCCGCCGGCAAGCGAGGTGCCACCGATGACGGCCGCGGCAATGACGAGCAGCTCATCCAATGTTCCCAGCACATTGGTCGACGAGTTCTGCCGGGCCGACGAAATGGCGGCGGCGATCGTGGCCAGCACGCCCATGATCATGAACACCTTCATGGTGATCCAGCGCGTGTTGATGCCGGCGAGATTGGCCGCTTCCGGATTGCCGCCAATGGCAAAGACATAGCGGCCGAAACGGGTGCGGTTGGTGATGAAGGTCATGACCAGACCGACGGCGACCGCCATCAGCACCGGTATGGCGATGCCGTGGGCGATGAACAGCCCACCCTCCGGCACGGAGATGTTGTTGGCGGCCGCGTACCGGTTCACGATCCCGATNCGACGGCGACCGCCATCAGCACCGGTATGGCGACGCCGTGGGCGATGAACAGCCCACCCTCCGGCACGGAGATGTTGTTGGCGGCCGCGTACCGGTTCACGATCCCGATCGGCCATGGATAGGAGTTGGCCAGCCAGACCGCGCCCATGATGACGGCGCAGGTGACGACGCCGTGCAGCGTCTCGGCCCAGATCGGCCGCAGGGGGAAGCGGAAGCGCTTGCGCTGAACCCGCCCGTTGAACAGCGCGAACACGACGGCCAGGCAGGCGACGATGCCCACGACCCAGCTCCAGGTGGCACCGATCGATCCGGTCGGTCCGCCGCCCATCAACTGGAAAGTGGCGTCGAGCGGTGCCACCGTCTGGCCTGACGTGACCCACCAGGCTGCCCCGCGCCAGACCAGCAGGCCACCCAGTGTGACGATGAAGGCCGGCACTTCCAGATAGGCGATGACGAAGCCCTGGAACGCGCCGATCAAAAGCCCGAGCGCCAGACCGATGACCAGTGCCAGGACCCAGATCCATGGGTTGCCGAGTTCAAGTCCCACGAAGCGAACCAGGAAATGCACCTGGGCAAAGCCCATGACCATGCCGATCAGGCCCTCGGCGGAACCGACGGACAGATCGATGTTGCGCATGACGATGACCAGGACCATGCCGCAGGCCATGATGGCGACCGCGGACGTCTGCACCGACAGGTTCCACAGATTGCGTGGCGTGAGGAACGTGCGGCTGTCGAAATCGAGCGGATCGACGCCAAGACGCAGGCTCGAAATCACATGCAGCGCGACCCAGATCAACAGCAGCGCGCCGATCATGCCAAGCATACGGGTATCGATCTCGGTCGCCTTGAGGAACCGGGCGACCGCGCCGAGTTCCGACGCACGCGCCGTATCGGCCCGCGAGGTTGAGGTCGTGTCGGTCATGATGTCCTCCCAGCGGCTTGCCGTCTGACGCGGAGCCGGACCAGAGCCCAGAAGTTAGCGAAACACAAATCTCGTTGAGAAAACGCCGCGACTCATGAGCCGCGGCGCTTCCGACTTTTCAGGCGATCAAGCTTAGTTGCAGGCCGCGACGCTGCCGGCGGCGACACCCGTGCAGACTTCGTCCTTCTTGATCCAGCCGGCGTCGATAACGAGGTTGAGATTGTCCTTGGTGATGGCCACCGGGGTCAGGAACAGCGACTTGACGGTGTTGCCGCCAGGCGTCGTGAAGTCCTTCACGCCGGCGATGTCGGTCATCTTCTTGCCGTCGGCGAGTTGCGAGGCGATCTCGGCGGCGTTCTTGCCGAGTTCGCGCGCGTCCTTCCACACCGACACGGTCTGGGTGCCGAGCGCGATGCGGTTGAGCGCGGCGTGGTCGCCGTCCTGGCCAGAGACCGGCACGGTGCCGGCGAGCCCCTGCGCCGTCAGCGCCGCGACCACGCCGCCGGCGGTGCCGTCATTGGCGGCGACCACGGCGTCGACCTTGTTGTCGTTGGCGGTGAGGAACTGTTCCATGTTCTTCTGGGCGTTGGCGGGTAGCCAGCCGTCCGTATAGGCTTCGCCGACATTCTTGATCTTGCCGCTGTCCATGGCTGCCTTCAGCACTTCCATCGAGCCCGAGAACAGGAAGTCGGCATTCGGATCGGCGCCCGAGCCCTTGATGAAGACGTAATTGCCCTCAGGCTTCGCCTTGAACACTTCGCGGGCCTGCATGCGGCCGACTTCCTTGTTGTCGAAGGTTAGGTAGAAGACGTCCTTGTTCTCGATCAGGCGGTCATAGCCGACGACCGGAATGCCCTCGTCGAGCGCTTTCTGTACCGCCGGGCCGATGGCCGACGCGTCCTGCGCCAGGATGATCAGTGAACTGGTGCCCTGCGAAATCAGGCTCTCGACATCGGTCAGCTGCTTGCCGGGATTGGACTGCGCATCGGCGGAAATGTACTTGTCGCCCGCGGCCTCGATGGCCTTCTTCATGGCCGCCTCGTCGGTCTTCCAGCGCTCTTCCTGGAAGTTCGACCACGACACGCCGATCACTTTGTCCTTCCCCTGAGCGACCGACGCGAGCGTCAGCGACATGGCGACACCCGCCAGAATGGCGACTGTGAATCTCTTCATGATATCCTCCCTGCGCCGCGTGTGGCGCGACCAAACTGGCCCCAAGGCCGGCACGAAGGCCCTATTTTTTCGAGCCTCGAAAAAATATTCGTCCATCGCCGGAACCCTGTCAACATCGATTCTGACGGATTTTGAGGTGCCGGAAGCCTTTTTTCGAGCCTCGCAATAAATAAATGACAGCCCCAGCCGCTTCTGCCAGTATTCGACCTGTTGCCGGAGGGTGTTCGAGGGGGCGTCAAGAACCGCGGCGACGGGAGGGAAATCATGTCGGTCGGAATCCGCCACGACGATCTGCGCCGGCGCAATCGAGCAATGGTGATTGGAGCCGTGCGCCGGGGTGGCCAGCCCTCGCGCACCGAGATCGCCGCCACCACCGCCCTCAGCCACTCGACTATATCGGCGATATCAGCCGACCTGATCGGCGAAGGTATCCTGAGCGAAGGCAAGCCGAACGAGGCCGGCTCACTGAAACGCGGCCGGCCGCAGGTTGGCCTTGGCCTCAACCCCGAGGCCGCGGCGGTCATGACCGTGGTGCTGTCGCTGAATTTCCTCTCCGTCGCCGTCATCGACTACGCCGGCCAGGTGATATCGGAGGAGCAGCGCCGGCTGGACACGCTGACAATGTCGCGCGAGGCGCTGACCGGCGAATGCGTGGCCATCGTCCGGCGCCGCCTCGAGGATCCCGACCTCGACGTCGCCAACATCGCCCGCATCGCGCTGGCAATCCAGGGCATCACCGACACCGAGGCGCGCGCCATGCTGTGGTCGCCGATCACGCCCCAGACGGACATTGCCTTCGCCGATATACTCGAAGCCGAATTCGGCATCCCCGCCACCATGGAGAACGACTGCAACATGATGGCGGTGGCGCTGCGCTGGCGCGACCCCGAGCGCTACCGCGACGACTTCATCGCCATCCTGCTCTCGCACGGCATCGGCATGGGCCTGGTGCTGAAGGGCGAGCTGTTCACAGGCACCCATTCCTCGGGCGGCGAGTTCGGCCACATGATCCATCGCCCGGGCGGCGCGCTCTGCCGCTGCGGGCGGCGCGGCTGCGTCGAGGCCTATGCCGGCAACTATGCCATCTGGCGCAATGCAGGACAGATGGGTGAGGACGCCAAACCGGTCGACGTCAGCGACGCCGACATGCGTGCATTGGCGGCCACGGCGCGCGAAAGAGACGGACCGGAACGCGAGGCCTATCGCAAAGCCGGGGAGGCGCTGGGCTATGGGCTTGGCAGCCTGTTCGCGCTGATCGATCCGGCGCCCGTTGCGATGGTCGGCGTCAGCGCCGCCGCCTTCGATCTGATCGAGCCGGCCTTGCGCGAGGCCATCGCCCAGACCGCCGGCGGCCAGCATTCGACGTCGATTTCCTTCGATACAGAGCCGAACGAATTGCCGCTGATCCGCGAGGGCTGCGCCATGCGCGCGCTCACCTTCGTCGACCAGGAGATCTTCGCGCCGGGCGTGCAGGTGAGATCCGGCAACAACGTGGCCTGATCTCAATCCTCGCGGATCGCGTAGCCTGCGCCACGGATGGTGCGTATCACATCGGGCATGCGGCCATTGTTTACCGCCTTGCGCAGGCGGCCGACATGCACATCCACGGTGCGCTCGTCGATGTAGATCGTCTCGCCCCAGACATTGTCGAGCAACTGGCTGCGCGAGAATACGCGGCCGGGATGGCGCATCATGAACTCGAGCAGGCGGAACTCGGTCGGTCCGAGCCGGATCTCGCTCTTCTTGCGATAGACCCGGTGCGATTCGCGGTCGAGCACGATGTCGCCGACCTTGAGCACGCTGGACAACACTTCCGGCTTGGCGCGGCGCAGCAGTGCCTTGACCCGGGCCATGAATTCCGGCGTCGAGAACGGCTTGACCAGATAGTCGTCGGCGCCGGTCGAGAGGCCGCGCACGCGGTCGCTCTCCTCGCCGCGCGCCGTCAGCATGATGATCGGCAACCGCTCCGTCTCGGGCCGCATACGCAGGCGCCGACAGAGTTCGATGCCGGAAACCGCCGGCACCATCCAGTCGAGCACCAGGAGGTCGGGCACGTTTTCCTGGAGGCGGATCTCGGCTTCGTCGCCGCGTGTCACCACCTCGACCTGGTAACCCTCGGACTCCAGATTGTAGCGGAGGAGCACGCCCAGCGGCTCCTCGTCCTCCACCACCATGATGCGTGGCGCGATCATCGATTGACCATCCCTGCCGTCAAGCCGCCGGCACCGACATCGCCGTCTCGTCCTGCTTCGGACGGTTGGCGGGCAGTTGCGTGCCGGTCAGCACATAATATGCATTCTCGGCAATGTTGGTCACATGATCGCCGATGCGTTCGAGATTCTTGGCGCAGAACAAAAGATGCGTGCAAGCCGTGATGTTGCGGGGATCCTCCATCATGTAGGTCAGGAGTTCGCGGAAGACCGAAGTGTATTTGACATCGATGCGTTCGTCGTCATTCCTGAGCTTGGCGAGGGCGGCGGCATCGCCGGCCGCATATTCCTCGACCACGCCCTGCACCTGGATCAGCACCAGCTGCGCCATGGAGTCTATGGAATGCGACAGGTCGCGCGGCGTGGCGGTGAGGCCGACGGAGCCGACGCGCTTGGCGATGTTCTTGGCAAGGTCGCCGATGCGTTCGAGATCGCCCGCCATGCGGATCGAGCCGACCACATGACGCAGATCGTCGGCCATCGGCTGGCGCTTGGCGATCAGGGTGATGGCGCGATCATCGAGTTCGCGCTGGCGCGCGTCCATGATGGCGTCGTCGGAGACGACGCGCTGTGCCAGCGCGTTGTCGGAATTCAGCAGCGCCTTGGTGGCGCCGCCGACCATAATGCCGGCGAGATCGCCCATGTCGCTGATCAGCCTGCTGATCTGTCCGAGATCCTCGTCGAAGGCTGCGACTGTGTGTTCGGCCATGATCCTGGTCCTCGTATGCGTGAGATCAGCCGAAGCGGCCGGTGATATAGTCCTGCGTGCGCTTCTCGCGAGGCGACGTGAAGATCTTCTCGGTCTTGTCGAATTCGACCAGCTCGCCCAGATACATGAAAGCCGTCTGCTTCGAGACGCGCGCGGCCTGCTGCATGTTGTGGGTGACGATGACGATTGTGTAGTCGGCTTGCAACTCGTCGATCAATTCCTCGATCTTCGCGGTCGACAATGGGTCGAGCGCCGACGCCGGCTCATCGAGCAGGATGACCTCCGGCTTCACCGCCACCGTGCGGGCGATGCAAAGCCGCTGCTGCTGGCCGCCGGACAGGCTGAGGCCGCTGGCATTGAGCTTGTCCTTGACCTCGTTCCAGAGCGCGGCGCGTTTCAACGCCTGCTCGACACGGCCGTCCATCTCGGCCTTGCCGATCTTCTCATAGAGCCGGACGCCGAAGGCGATGTTCTCATAGATCGACATCGGGAACGGCGTCGGCTTCTGGAACACCATGCCGATCTTGGTGCGCAACAGGTTGAGGTCCTGCGAGCGGTCGAGAACGTTCTGGCCGTCGAGCAGCACCTGACCCTCGGCGGTCTGCTTGGGGTAGAGCTCGTAGATGCGGTTGAAGACGCGCAGCAGCGTCGACTTTCCGCAACCCGACGGTCCGATGAAGGCAGTCACGCTGCGCTCGGGCAGCGACAAGGTGATGTCCTTCAGCGCCTTCGACTGGCCGTAGTAGAAATTGAGGTTCTTGACCTCGATCTTCGCCTTGGCGGCTGCCTCGGCGGCAATCGTCATGTCTGGAGACAACATCTGGCTCATCTGTCCTCTCTGCGTCCGGTCAGGCTGCGCGCGAAGATGCTGAGCGCGAGAACCGTCAATGTGATTATGAGTGCGCCGGTCCAGGCCAGTTGCTGCCATTCTTCGTAGGGGCTGAGAGCGAACTGGAAAATGGTGACCGGCAGGCTGGCCATCGGCGCGTTGAGGTTGCTCGACCAGAACTGGTTGTTCAGCGCCGTGAAAAGAAGTGGCGCGGTCTCGCCGGAGATGCGGGCGATCGACAGCAATATGCCGGTGACGATGCCGGACAGTGCCGCGCGGTAAGCGACCGACTTGATGACCACCCAGCGCGGCGCGCCGATCGCGGTGCCGGCTTCGCGCAAGGCGTTCGGCACCAGGTTGAGCATGTCCTCGGTGGTGCGCACGACCACGGGGATGACCAGGATGGCCAGCGCGACGGCGCCGGCGATGGCCGAGAAATGCCCCATCGGCCGCACCATCAATTCGTAGACGAAAAGGCCGATGATGATCGACGGCGCTGACAGCAGGATGTCGTTGATGAACCGCACCACGGTGGTGAGCTTGGAGAAACGGCCATATTCGGCCATGTAGGTGCCGGCGAGGACACCGATCGGCGTGCCGACGATGACGGCGATGACGGTCATCACCACGCTGCCATAGATGGCGTTGAGCAGGCCGCCCGCATCGCCGGGGGGCGGCGTCATCCGCGTGAAGACGTCAAGGGACAGCCCGGCGGCGCCTTTGTAGACCAGCGCGCCGAGGATCAGTGCCAGCCAGGCAAGCCCGATGCCCGCGGCGACGACGCACAGCGTCATCATCACCGAGTTTCTGGTCTTGCGGCGGCTGTGAAGCGACGAGGCTGTCGACATCGGTCAGGCTCCGGTGCGGGCGTCGATGCGCATCAGCATGTAGCGTGCGATGGCAAGGATGAGGAAGGTGATGACGAACAGGATCAGGCCGAGCGCCACCAGCGAGGACGTGTAGAGATCGCCGACGGCTTCGGTGAATTCATTGGCGATGGTCGCGGAGATTGTCGTTGCCGGCGCGAACAGCGAGGTAGAGATGCGATGCGCGTTTCCGATGACGAAGGTTACCGCCATGGTTTCGCCAAGCGCGCGGCCGAGGCCGAGCATGACGCCGCCCATGATGCCGATGCGGGTGTAGGGGATGACGACGCGGCGCGTCACTTCCCAGGTCGTGCAGCCAATGCCGTAGGCGGACTCCTTCAGCACCGGCGGCACCGTGTCGAACACGTCCTTGGTGATCGAGGTGATGAAGGGCAGCACCATGATGGCGAGGATCAGCGACGAGGTCAGCAGGCCGATGCCGTAGGGCGGGCCGGCAAACAGACTGCTAAGGCCGGGAATGCCATGGAACACGCTGATGATGAATGGTTGCACTGTCGTCTGCAGGAACGGTGCCAACACGAACAGGCCCCAGATGCCGTAGATGATCGAAGGGATGCCGGCGAGCAGTTCCACCGCCATGCCGATCGGGCGCCGGAGCGGACGCGGGCAAAGCTCGGTGAGAAAAATGGCGATGCCGATGCCGAGCGGCACGGCGATCAGGATGGCGATGGCCGAGGTTACGATGGTGCCATAAATGGGCGCCAGGGCGCCGAATTTCTCGGTGACGGGGTTCCAGCTCTCGGTGGTCAGAAAGGAGAAGCCGAAGGTCGACAGGGCCTGCCAGGAACCGGCGAACAATGAGATGGCGACGCCGCCGAGCAGCACCAACACGAGAATGGCGGCGGCGCGGGTCAGCCCATGGAAGATCGAATCGGTCAACGCGAACCGTCTGACGGTGGCGTCACGTGAACCTCGAACGGCTGGCAAGGCTTCCTGGGCAGCGCTCATGTCAAGCTCGGCTCTTTGTGTTGATTGAAAAGGAGCGCCGCGGGGCGGCGCTCCTCCAGAGAGATGTTACTCGCCGGCGTAGACGGGCTTGCCGTCGGCCTGGATGTCGGCCTTCCACGAAGCCTTGATCAGGTCGACGACGCTGTCGGGGATCGACACGTAGTCGAGCGCCTTGGCGGTTTCCTTGCCGTCCTTGTAGGCCCAGGCGAAGAACTTGAGCGCTTCGCCGGTGGCCGCGGCATCGTCCGGGGCCTTGTGGATCAGCACCCAGGTCGAGGCAGCGATCGGCCAGCTGGCGTCGCCGGGCTCGTTGGTGATGATGACGTTGAAGTTCTTGGCGCCCTTGAAGTCGGCGTTCGAAGCAGCCGCGCCGAAGGATTCGAGCGACGGCTCGACGACCTTGCCGGCGGCGTTCAGCATCTTGGAGTAGGAGAGATTGTTCTGCTTGGCATAGGCATATTCGACGTAGCCGATGCCGCCGTCGGTCTGCTTGACGGTGTTGGCAACGCCTTCGCTGCCCTTGGCGCCGACGCCGGTCGGCCATTCGACGGCCGTGTCCGAACCAACCTTGTCCTTCCAGTCGGGTGACAGTTTCACCAGGTAGTTGGTGAAGTTGAACGTCGTGCCCGAGCCGTCCGAACGATGCACGACGGCGATAGCGGTCGACGGCAGGGTGAGCGAGGGGTTCAGCGCCTTGATCGCGGCGTCATCCCAGGTGGTGATGGCGCCGAGATAGATTTGGGCAATCGTCTTCCCGTCGAGGACGAGTTCGCCCGGCTTGATGCCCGTGAGGTTGACGATCGGCACGATACCGCCCATCACCATCGGGAACTGCACGAGGCCGTTCTTTTGCAGATCAGCGTCGGACATCGGCTTGTCGGTGGCGCCGAAGGTCACGGTCTTGGCGATGACCTGCCTGATACCGCCGCCCGAGCCGATCGACTGATAGTTGAGGCCGATGCCGGTATCCTTCTTGTAGGTGTCGGCCCATTTGGCGAACACCGGATAGATGAAGGTCGAGCCGGCGCCGGAAAGGTCAGCTGCCATTGCTGCGGAAAGGGTGAGGGTGGACGCCGCAGCCATTGCAATCGCAACGGCCGCCGAGCGGATGAAATGTCTCATGTGGCCTGCTCCTGTTCGGAAGATGGTCTCTCGGCGCCACTTCTAGCCGGCGCCCGCTGAGGCCAATAGCCTTCGATTATAACAGTCGCATGACAGTTTCATGTCAGCCCGGTAACGCGTTGCCGGCAACGCGAAAGACGCTGATCTCGGGCGCTCGCGGCGCGGTCCGAGTTTACCGCCGGAATCAGGGGCTTGAGCCGACCGACGGCTGGAATCACCCCGTACTCGACCAGGCTTTTCCCAAATGAAGAAAATCCGGACGGGAGCGCGTTGCTCGCAGCCAGAGCGTGTCATGGCCGGGCCATCGCCAAAAACAGGTCCGTTGGGGTAGAGTGACACTGTTTCTTGCAGGCGGTCGCTGCTCCCGCCCGTAACTGAGAAGAGCGGAATTCGATTTCGCTATTGTTCCGGCTGGACACGGCCTTTGATATGGCGCGATCGCACCATAGCCATTGCACGCAGCGGTAGCAGCGAATCTCCCGCTGATTCCTTGATTGCCTCGCCTGATCCTGCAATCGAGGCGACGCGGGCTCTATCCCGCGTTGCGGTGGACCTGACGGCCGGCGCCGACCCAGCGCTCGACCTTCTCGAGCAGGGCCCTGGGGCTGATCGGCTTGGGCAGATAGTCGTCCATGCCCGCCTCCAGGCAGCGCTCGCGGTCGCCTTTCAGCGCATGCGCTGTGACGCCGACGATCGGCACATGCGTGCCGGTCTCCTGCTCCAGCCGGCGGATCGCGGCCGTCGCTTCGAGACCGCTCATCTCCGGCATCGAGACATCCATCAGGATCATGCACGGATTGAGCGTGCCGAAGGCGTCGAGCGCCTTGCGGCCATTGCCGACGATCTCGAAACCATAGCCGGTCTCGCCGAGGATTTGCGTGAACACCATCTGGTTCACCTCATTGTCCTCGGCCACCAGTATATCCAGCCTGTGCCCGCCGGCCGTCGCAGGCAGCCTGGGGCGAACCTGTGGCGGCTGCAATTGCGCGCGCTGCTCCGATGGCGCCAGGGGCGGCGGCCAGGAAGCCTCGGGCGCCTCGTCCGCGAGCGTTTGAACGGCGTGGCCGCTGGTGGTGTGGCGATGGCGCTGGATGGTCGCGACCAGCGTTTCCAGGAGCACCGAGGAACGCGCCGGCTTGATCAGCTGGGCATCGATGCCGAGATCGCGGTAGCTGGTGTTGGCAAGCGATTGGTCGACCGATGTCAGCATGATGATCGGCGTGTCGGCGAGGCCTTCGGTGTTGCGCACGATGCGCGCCATTTCGGCGCCGCTCATCTCGGGCATCTGGTAATCGAGCACGACGCAATCGACAGGCACGCCATAGGCGGCGGCCGCGATCAGCACCTTGAGACCTTCGGCGCCGCTTTCGGCCGCGCAGGAATCGAACGTCCACGAGATCATCTGCTCGGTCAGGATGGCGCGGTTGACGGCGTTGTCGTCGACGATCAGCACGCGTGCGCCCGTCACGTCCACCGGCGTGATGCGCTGCCCGCTCTGCTGCCCGGCCCCCGGCAACGTTACGGTGAACCAGAAGGTCGACCCCTTGCCTTCGGCGCTCTCGACGCCAATGTCGCCGCCCATCAGGTCGACCAGCCGCGAGGTGATGGCAAGGCCAAGGCCGGTGCCCTCGTGGCGCCTTGTCGAGGACGTATCGACCTGGCTGAATTTCTCGAACACCAGTTTCAGTTTTTCCTCGGGGATGCCTATGCCGGTGTCGGTGACCGAGATCGTCAGCCTGGTTCCCGTCGGAACCCGTTCGCCGGTCACGTCGACCAGCACGTGGCCTTCATCGGTGAACTTCACCGCATTGCCGAGCAGGTTGGTGACGATTTGCCGGATGCGGCCGACATCGCCGATGAATAGGCTTTCGAGCCGTGGTTCGATGCGCACGATGAGCTCGAGATCCTTTTCCTTGGCCCGTGTCGAAACCAGCGTCGCCACGTCCTCGATCGCCTCGGCCAGATTGAAAGGCGCCGGGTCGAGCACCAGCTGGCCGGCATCGATCTTGGAGAAATCCAGGATGTCGTTGATGATGGTCAAGAGCGCGTTGCCCGATTTGACGATGATGTCGGTGAATGTCTTCTGCTTCGGATCGAGATTGGATTTGGCCAGGAGTTCAGCCATGCCCAGTACGCCGTTCATCGGCGTGCGGATCTCGTGGCTCATATTGGCGAGGAACTCCGACTTGGCGCGGTCGGCGAGCACGGCGCGCTGGCGCGCCTCGCTGAGCTCCGCCTCGCGCTGCTTGAGTTCCGTGATATCGGTGGTCGAACCGATCAGGTAGAGCGAACCGTCGGAGGCGATCATTGCGCCCTTGCGCGCGAACTGATGCCTGACGCTGCCGTCTGAAAGGCGCACCGTCTCCTCGATCTCCTGGGTCTCGCCCGTACGCAGTACAGCGAGATCGCTGGCCACGAAGGCCTCGCCATCCGGCCCGAAGATCTCGACGTCGGTCTTGCCGATCGCCTCCTGCTTGCTGAAGCCGGTGAGATCGCACCAGCCCTTGTTGACATAGAATTGCCTGAGATCGGAGCGCTTGGCGTAGATCGACACCGGCACGTTGTCGATCAGGCTGCGGAACACCTCGTTCTCGCGCATGCTCTCTTCCAGAGCTTGCTCGCGCGCCTTGACGTCGGTGATGTCGGTGCTGGATCCGACCAGATGCACCGATCCGTCCGTGGCCACCAGGCGGCTCTTGCGCGTCATCAACTGCCGCACCGTTCCGTCACGATGAGTGACGGGCTCCTCGACCTCGCGCACATTCCCGTTCGTCACGACATCGGTGTCGTCCTGGCTGAAGCCTTCCGCTTCCTCGCCGCTGAACAGCTGACGGTCGGTCCGGCCGATGACATCGTCCTTGGCGAGACCGGTCAGCGCGCACCAGGCCTTGTTGACGAATTCGATGCTCAGGTCCTGCGCCTTGATGAAGGCGGCCACCGGCAACTCGTCCATGACATGACGGAAGAGATCGATCTGGCGCATCGAGTCATGAAGCGCCGCCTCGCGGCTCTTGAGGTCGGTGATGTCGACGCGCACGCCGATGAACGTGCCGTCGCCTGTGCGCATATCGTAGACCTGGTACCAGCGGCCATCCGCGTTGAGGCGCTCATAGGAGGAATTCGGCAGACGGTAACGCGCCAGGATGCCGTCAAGCCAGCGTTCGGAATCGGCTTCGTACAGGCTGTCGATCTCAGGATCGCCACTCGAACGGAAATAACCCACCGAATGGCCGAACTCCAGCGCTTCGCGGAAGGTGCGGCCGGGCTGCCAGAAGGGCTTCAGCGCCGGCAACGTATCCTGCAGTCTGTGGTTGGCGAAGACGAACTTGTCGTCGCGGTCGTAGATGATGACGCCCGCCGGCAGCGATTCCAGCACGCTGGCGAGATGCTTGCGCGCGTCTTCGGCTTCGGTCTCGCGCCGCTTCATGTCGGAGATGTCGAAGAGAAAGCCGGCGACATAGTCGCGGCCGCTTGCCATGCGGACGCGATTCTTCCTGACGATACGCGAACGGGTGCCGCCGCCGGCCTCGAAGCTTTCTTCCACTTCGTATTGCTGTCCCCCGGCCAGCACCTCGCGTTCGCTGCTTTCGAACAGCGCGACCTCGTCCGGCCCGAGGAAATCGCTTCCCGGCCTGCCAAGCATGGCTTGCGGCGCCTGCTTGAACAGCGCCGCGAAGGCCCTGTTGACGAACACGAAGCGCAGATTGTCGTCCTTGACGAAGATCGGATCCTTGACCCCGTTGATTACTGCTTCCGCCAGCCGCGCCTTTTCCAGCGCTTCGGCAAGTTCGGCCTCGCGATCCTTCATGTCGGTGACATCGACATAGGAAATGAACCGCTTGCCGCCGGCCAGCGGCGCCATCGACGAGATCAGCGTCCTGCCGTCATTGCGCGGGAACTGCCTCGCTCCAGCTGTGCCGGCCCTGATTTCAGCCTCGCGTTCGGCGACATGCCGCTGCCATGTCGCGTCGTCCGAACCATACGGGTCGATGTCGCGGCTGGCTTCCATCAGATCGCGGAAGCTGCAGCCGGTCTCGGCGCGCCGGGCGTCTATCTGCCAGAAATCGTAAAAGGCGCGGTTGATGACCTCGGCGCGCATGCCGGCATCGAGGACGAGAACACCGATCGGCATCTGATCGACCATGGTGCGGAGATTGGCGAAAGTCTCGGCTATCTTTGCGTTGGCGTTCTCGATCTCGGCGTCGCGCCGCTTGATCTCGGTGACCTCGTAGTAGGTCAGCAGGCGTTTGCCTCCCGACAGAGCCGTGACGGAGAACATCATGGTGCGCCCGTCGGTGTGGACAAACTCCCGAGGCGCGACGGTACCGTTCTTGATCTCTTCGATACGCGTGGCGAGGTAGCGCTGCCATTGCTCTTCGTCGATGTCGCCATAGATGCCGTTGCGGCGATTGAGTTCCATCAGCAGGCTGAACGGAGCGCCTACCGTCACGGCCCCATCCGGAATCCTGGAGAGATCGCGATAGGCCTTATTGACGATGAGCGTATCGAGCCTGGCGTCTAGAAGCACGACGCCCATATGCATGGCATCCATCGTCCGCTCGAGATCGGCGAGATGCTGGACGGTGTCGCCGCCAGCCGCCGGCTGCATGGACTCGAAGGCGCTGGCCACCAGCGCGGTGACGTTGCGGCCAAGGCCGCGATAGCCGACGAATTTTCCTTCGCTGTCGAAACGCGGGACGCCTGACGTCAGCACCCAGCGGCAGTCGGGGCGGCCTCCCTTCAGTTCGTAGACGAAGTCGCGGAACGGCCGGTGCGCCTGCAAATCCTCCAGATGCGCCGCCGCACCGCGGTTGCCCTGCAGGACCTGGTTGAGAAAGTCGAAGCGGAACCGGCCTAGCACGATTGCCGGATCGATACCGGTTGCCGCCTGATAATCTTGGGAAAGCCAGGAAAAGCGCAGTTCCGCGTCGGTTTCCCAAATCCAGTCCGAGCCCGCTTCGACGAGTTGGCGCAGCGCGTCGACGCAATCCATGTCGACGCCGGATGACCCATCGCCGCCATGCGCGGCTGCCTTGCCGGGCTTGCGCTTGCCCCGCGCGCCGATTGCTTCGTCCGTTTCCGCCATGCTGTCCCCACCCCGAAAATCAAGGCCGAACCCTCCCTCCGCGGTTCGTCGGCGGAATGTGCCGCAGAAGCATTAACGATCCGCTAACCTTAACGGCGCAACCGGCCTGTTCCTGCTGCGTTATTCCGTCCGGTTGTGGCGCGGAGCAAGGCCGCGCTATAAGCATGCGCAGGGGTGTTGCTAATGTACGGACGGATAGGGCCTTTCTTGCTGGGCGTGGCGCTGCTTTTCGGCGGCGGCTGCTCTCGCAGCTATGACGGCACGGTGGTTATCCCGCGGCCGCTCGACGCCAGGCGGATCTGGGACCGGCCGCCGCCCAATGTCGATTACCAGCCGCCGGTCGACAACGGCGCCTTCCCGGGTCCACCCCAGCCTCCCGGGCGGTTTTACGAGCGCAGGGTGGTTAAGCCTGCGCCCCACAGACGGTCTCAGGCCAGGGTGTCACCGCCCTCTCCTCCGTCATCGGGCCCCGAAAAACAATTGGCATGCAGGAACGTAAGCGCTCCCGGTCAAAGAGTTCGCATGGTTTGCGATTAATGCATAAAACAAAGGCCTGAGTCCGCTTCGACGCGACGTGCTTTAGAACGGTCTATAGCGATGCCGCGCCCTTCCTCGGTTCCTTGGCGCCGAGCTTGTCGAGCGCAAGCCGAACCTGGCGCAGATCGTCCTGCCAGCCGTCATCGTCGCCCATCGGGCTCTCCGACGCCGCCCGTTGCAGCCCGCGCGCCTCGGATTCGATCTTGCGCAATTCGGCGATCTTCTGGTCGGTAGTCAGTGAGGCGTCTTCGACGATCTCCAGTACCCGCATTTCCCTGAACGTGGCCATGGCGTTCTCCCTGCCTGATATCGACCACAACGCCGGGAGGCGGACCCCGTTCCGAAGACGAACGTTCCCGCGAAAACACTCGTGGGTCATTCAGCCGGGAAAAAGGCGGGGCCGACCACACGCACCGTCGAGCCTGCGATCAATCAGGCATTACGGTGTCTGGTGCTGAAACCTTTGCCCGTGCTGCTGCGTTGAAGCGCAAAGGAGAACGCGGGATGTCGATGCATTTCACCGTATCGGAGCTAACAAGAAATCTTTTTCACTCTCTCGGGCTGGATCACGGGCGTGCCCCACGGCCGCTCAGTCCCGAGGAAAGCCTGTTGCTGGAGTGCTATCTGGCCGGGCAAATCCCGGAATCCGCCTGGAGCGACTACGTCTTCGAGACTCCGGATTTGGCACGGCATGCCGAAGCACGGCGCCTGAGCCATTGATCCGCGGCGCGGGAAAGACGCCCGACAAGGTTCTCCGGTCCGACGAACCACCCGTGCCGATGCCCACTCCATGGCAGGCGTTTTTTGGGCATACCGCTAGTGCTTGGGCGAAACGAATTGCTGCGTAAACACGTTGCCGGCAATTCCTTGCGATAGCTGCGGCGATAGACTCAGCGGCGTGCAATTCTTCACCGCCGCTATTGCCGCATCGATGAACGCCTTACGCGCTTTGTCGTCGCCAGCCACCTTGGCGGCGGTTGGTCGCGGCGGCCCTATCAGAGTACCGTCGCGCTTGAAACTGAAACTCAGGGTTACAGTCGAATCTCCGGCACCGGCAGGCGGTGTCCAGCAGGACTGGATCGCGGTCCCGACATCGTCCATGGTGTTGAGCGTTGCGGCCCATGCGCATGCGATACCCACCGATATCACACCCGCGATCGCCAGTTTTGCAACATGTTTCATCGCAAGCCCTCATCGTCACGAACAGTCCGGCAACCCGCGCCGGACTGCTGGGATCGATGGTAGAGCCGACACGGGCAATGACAATATCCCTGCCAAAAAGTTGTTCGAAGAGAGCCGACTCCGGAGCCGCCCTGGCGCCTGGCCGATGCGAGCGATGTAGCCCGAAAACAAAAAGGCCGGCACAGAGCCGACCTTTCCTTTCCGCCTCGACAGCTGCGCCAGTACATCCGTGGTCGCAGGCCCAAAGCGAATTGTCCCCAGTAGACAGGCTATTGGTAAACCAAACCTTAACCTGGCTGCCGTCCCCACCGCAAGGCCAGGAATAGATTGCCGTGAAGCCCACGATTGTCGCGATAGAACGGCCTATGCGACGGCCCTGAACTCGGTTTCTGGTATCGTTCCAAGCCCGGCACACTGCGCGCATATCATGGTCTTTCCCGGGCAACCGCTTTGATGTGTCCAGTGCGGGCAGCAATACCCTTTTGAAGCACGCCATCTCGAGCAATCGAAAACCTTTCCACCGCCGGTATGCGGAGCCCATGCGGAAAGGGTCCGAAACTGCAGGATTGTCTGGAGGTCAACGACAGGACCGTTGCTTGGTACGCCCAAGGGGAATCGAACCCCTGTTCCCGCCGTGAGAGGGCGACATCTGACACATGTTGAGACAACCTGAGAGTTTATTAGATACTTGATTTGCAATGCGTTTCTGGCATATAGTCTCATACCGCCTCTGGCCGTTTCGGGCACTGGCTTGCAACGAAATTGGCAACGAAATCGGAATTCGCATGGCGCGGCGCCGCAGCATACTATCTAGCCGGACGAGCCGGGCGGCCCTGCCCTACTCGGATGCTCCCGAATGGGAAATCATCAATCCCGGTCTGCGCTTAGGCTATCGACGAGGCCGTGGAAGCTATGGCCGCGGCGGCTCATGGCTGGCGGCGTCACGCTCGAGCGACGGTGCACGCGTCCAGATCAAGCTGGGGAGGGCTGACGATCTCATTACGGCCGACGGAACAAGCATCCTGTCGCACGAGCAGGCGAAAGACGCGGCTCGCGCATGGCTGAAGTCGCTGAAGGCGGGCAACGATGCTCCCGCCGCTCTATCGGTCAACGACGCTCTCGACCGGTATTTCGAAGCCCGCGCTGCAGAAGGGATGAAGTCGATCAGCGATGCTAAGACACGGGCCGCATTCCACATTAGGTCAAAGCTGGGATCTGCGAAGGTCGCCGATCTGACGATCGAAAAAGTTCGGGCTTGGCGCGACGGCATGGTGACAGCCCAAAAACGGCTGCGCACGGGCAAGTTCGCCGAGAAGGCCAACATCGTCGCGGTCGATCTAACGGACCCTGAAGTGATCCGCCGTCGTCGCGACACCGCCAACAGGACGTTGACGACATTGAAGGCCGCGCTGAATTGGGCGTTCAACAATCGGCTCGTCACCGATGACACCGCCTGGCGTCTGGTGCAGCCGTACCGCGGGACGACGGCCGCTCGGGTTCGGTTCCTCTCGCCGGCCGAACAGAAGGCGCTGATCGCGGCCAGCAACGGCGCCATTCGCGATCTTGTATCGGCCGCTTTGGTCACGGGGGCTCGCTTCGGCGAGCTCGCACGGCTTCGCGTGTCGGATTATGACGCTGCTAACAAGTCGGTTTTCGTGGCAGAGAGCAAGAGCGGCAAGCCGCGTCACATCCCGCTTCCTACTGGCGGCGCCGAGCTTTTTGAGAGAATGGCGCGCGACCGGCCCGGTAACGAAGCGCTCCTCCGGCAGGAAAATGGCGCGGCGTGGGCGCCGTCCACCTACAACAGGCCGTGGAAAGCGTTGCTCACTCAGGCGAAGCTGTCAGATGTGACGCTGCACGAGATCCGGCACACCTACGCCAGTACGATGGTCCGCAACGGCGCGCCACTGATCGTTGTTGCCGAAGCGCTGGGGCACAGTGACACTAGGATGGCCGAAAAGCATTATGCTCACCTTGCACCGTCGTACGTCGCCGACACGATCAGGCGGCTTGCACCGGACATCTGATTGCCTTCCAAAAGACAGAGGTCACGAGTTCGAATCCTGTCGGGTGTGGCAGTAAAAAGCTTTTGTCAAAAACCGAACCTGATCGAAAATCTCTTTTAGGCGCTGCAATGCGCTTGACTTTGGCTCGTTGGAATAGAGGTTCCGCCAGTTTCGATCAGCCACCCGGGATCATCCCAAAAACAGTCACATTATGCAGTCGTCTTGTAGCGGTTTCTGATTGCGAATGCAGACATGGTCGAGCTATCGGAGGGCTTGGGCTGAGGTGGATCGGTGGAAAACGGATTGGAAGTCGGAATAGCAAAGTGCCGGCGCGGCGACATTGGCGACATCGTTGAAGACAGGGTCGAATTTGTCCTGCTTGCCGAGGCGGGCATTCTCGAAGCGCAAGCCGTTTTGCTGTGCGAGAGCATACGGTGTTTCGCCGGCGCCTATTCGCGATGCCCGATAACGGTCGTGTCGCCAAGAAGCAGCCGTCGCCCATCCTTATCTACACGCCACCAACTTAAGCGACTGGACGTAGAATATCTACCGATCGAGATAGAAAGCTGCTGTCCGCAGTATGGCCCGTCCTATCGTGTTCATGCGCTCGCCCACGTCGAACGTCGGCCTGGGCCGCCAATAATTATCCAGCTCGATAGCGATACAGTATTCATCGCTGAGCCGGATTTTTCATTGGGCACAAAATCGGCCGCCGCACGCCCGGTAGATGTTAAAGGGATGTGCACGACGGGTCCTGGTGACCCATTCGATAGTTACTGGAGGAAGGCATGCGCACTTGTCGGCGTCGACTATGACCATCTCCCCATCGTGCAAACAACTGTCCATGGTCAGGCAGTGCGAGCGAGCTATAATGCTGGGCTTTTTGTAGCAAAACGGTCACACGGGCTATTTCAGCGTGCTGAAGACATTTTCGAACGATTAGTGGCTGAGGATTTGAAGCCATGGCCCGAGGGCCCAATTATCAACACAGGGACCGGGGTCCTGGACGGAGAGGCCACCGCGTTTTGGGGCACAAGCCAAGCCGCTCTTTCACTGGCTGCAGTCGCCGCAAACCACCCCGTGCGGACGTTGCCAGCCACGCACAACTTTCCTCTCAACATGTTGGCCGCTCTAGCGGCGCCTGACACAGCGCGGCTGGTCCACCTCCACTATCACGGCCTGTTCAGCGCCGGGTCGGGGGGTGCAAATCCGGTGTTGGACGGAACGCTGGAGCTTCCGGCAGGAATTTCGGAATGGCTTTCGGCACGGCTGCCGCTGCCGGAACGCCCGCAACAGACGGTCCCGACACGCGACCTCCGAAGGTCTCCCCGGAGAAAGGCAATCCTCATCCTTGGCATGCACCGCAGCGGCACCTCAGCGCTCGGCGGCGTGATTAACGCACTGGGAGCGGCCAGTCCGAAGAAACTGCTGCCCGCTGACTCCTACAACCCCACGGGTTATTGGGAGAGCTCCCGGCTGCTTCTCGCCAATGACGACTTACTCGCATCGGCAAACTCCTCTTGGCATGACTGGCGAGCGCTCGACCCGCAATGGATGCAATCGCGAGCCGCGGAGCGGCATCGACATAAGATCAGAGCAGTCCTGGACAATGAATTCGGCGACGAGCAGCTGTTTTTTGTCAAGGATCCGCGGATTTGCCGATTTGCTCTGTTTATATCGTCGATCCTGGCCGAGATGGAGGTCGATACGGTCGCATTTCTGCCGATCCGCAATCCTCTTGAGGTAGCGCTGTCTTTGAAGCGGCGAGACGGCTTTCCGGTGGCGAAGTCACTTCTGCTTTGGCTGAGGCATGTGCTTGAAGCGGAGCACCAGTCACGAGACATGCCACGTTGTTTGTGGCGTCACGAAGATTTCCGCACTGACTGGCGGCGGCTTTTTAGCGATGCGACAGACGAAATCGGGATCATCTGGCCGGCTCCTGCCAGCCAGTCGGATATTGAGATTGAGAAGTTCCTGACAGAGGAGCTGCATCACGAAAGAGTCTCGATCGAAGATCTGCGAAACCATCCGGACGTCACACCTCTGATCCGGACCGCGTATGAGATTTTGCATTCCATGGCGGTCGACGGCGAAAGCCGTGAACTGCGCGCTCAGCTGGATCTGGTGCGAACGAAATTCAACGACAGCTGTGATCTTCTGGCGATAGCGATGGAGGAGGCGGAACACCTCCATAGGGAGCTTCGAGCGCGGATTTTGGAGCGCGAGGCGGTCGTGCGCGAGCGTGACGCGGTGGTCCGCAATCGGGACGCTTTCCTCGCAGAACGCAACGCGCTTCTGGCGTCGCGTAGCTGGCGCTGGACCGCACCGTTGCGATGGGTACACGGTTGTGCCGCAAAACGCATCGGTAGACCGTAACACTGATCTCAAACTCCCGTTTAACAAAGCGCTTCGCACGAGATCCCGTCGCCGTCCCGATCGAGCTTCCGGCCCCACGAGCAGTTGGGGCCTCCTCGCACGACCCGATCTGCGTGCAGTACCGCTGCGGCTCGCATGAAAAGCTGCCGCCTCCCGCAACTAGCTTGCGGTTGACGATCCCGAGGGGCGGGCTCGACGTCGCGGCGCCGTCGGAGTGCGCCGCGCGCCAATCCCAAGGCGGCTGGAACGTTCCGCTTCCGCCTTTGCCTGCTGCGCAGCGTAGGCGCCGTGGCTGTAGCGGGGCCAGTCCAGCGCTTGCCCTTGCTCCACCATCCACGAAGCCACGCTGGCGCCGTCGGCGCGCCGGCAGTCGCCGACGAAGCGATGATAGCGATCCCAAGTCACAAAGATGCATGACAACCCCGCCAGACAATGGATCGCGGCGTGCGCGGGTCCGATTTCGACGGCAGCTTTGCGCCTCCAACCGGTCGTTGGGGAAAGGCCCGAGAGCCCCTGAAAGGAGACATTCGGAACGTTTGAATAGGTGGCACTTCACGCGATGAGGCTTGCTTGGCGGGCCGCCGATCAGCCAATTGTGCCTCTGCCTCAACTACGGCGCTCTTCGGACCACTTAATGATGGCTGCAAGCCGATCAACAACATCCGGGCCTTCAAGTTTTCGGGGTGGTATCTGGTCGGGGAAGACCAAAAGCGGTGTGATCCCGTCGAGCGTCAGGGCGGAAAGACCGGCGGACTGTAGTTCGGTGAAGAACGCATAGGCCGGGCTGTCCGGCGTGGCTCCGTGCATCTTCACGCAAAGACCAGCCAGAATATCGCAGAACTGAACCGAGGCGTTGTCCAGGGAACCCACGGCGGATGTTGACACCACACGCAGCGGAAAGCGCGCATCGGTGCCGTCGCCCATGATATGGGATGCCTCCGCGACCTCCGGGTTGGTGATGTTCTCCCACATGCGCCGGTTGCGCAGAAACACCGAGGACGCATCGTGAACGACCGCGAAGTCGTGATCGCTCCGCTGGCGCCACCGAGAGACCAGTGCGATCATGGTACCGGTGTGAAGCTCATTGCTGGACCGGAAATTATCCATGTCGTTGAAGTGATCGAAGGCCTCGGCACCGCCGGCCATCTGCTCAAGTAAGACGCGCGTCTTCTCACCCGCGCTGTTTGCCATCAGTCGCAGCCGCTTCTGCAATAGTTGCAGCGATTGCTGGTTTGGGTCGCGGCTGAATTCCATGTAGATCGCCAGAAGGCGGTCCAGCAGCTCTGGCGGCTCGAACTGTGTGAAGCCAAAATACATGTAATTGCTGTATTTCCAGCAAAAACCGTCGGCATAAAAGTCGTACCCGGCGTGGGTGATGATTGGCTCGATCAGGAAGTCGGCCATCTTGGTCAGCACAGCCATCCGTTTATGGATAATGTAGACGATGGTGCGGTCACCAAGGCCCGCAATATGCCCCGCGAACCGCACAAGGCCCTGCCGGGCATTGGTGCGCCAGATATTGGAAAGCTTGTATTCAGCGCCGCGATAGCCGGGAAAGCTATCGGCCAGGATCGCGCTCGCGGCTTCAGGGGCGATATCCGTGCTGGCGATAGCGAACACGGGCTGGACCGGGTCCAGCAGGTTGTAACCGGTGAAACCCGCCTCGTCGAAGTACAGGGTTTGCGGCTCGGCCTCCATTGGGACCTCCTATTCGAGGTTGTGGCGTTGCAGCAGAGTGGAGAAGTGCTCGCGCAGGATCGAAACCTGTTCGCGCACGCGGCGCATTGAAGCGCCGCCATCCATGTAGAGGCGCATGGTTTGCAGCAGGTGCATCTGACGAGCGACGGCACGGAGCTGCCCGGCAAAATCGGCATCGATAAAATCGAGGTTGTAGTAGCTGATCCTGAGCAGGCTTTCGCCGATGCTGCTGACTTCGGCCTGCAGGTCTTCGATGCGACCAGATTCGATCATGTCATCCGCCCGCCGCTCGAGGTCGACGAATTGACGCAGGTTCCGGGTCAGCAGCGTGATGATTTCCGTGTGGGACGCATCGGACAGCGGCACGCTGTCAACATGGTCGTGCATTACGCGCGCCGCGAGGTTGGCAGCGTCGCTGACATGCTCGGTCAAGGTGCGCCAGGACTCGCGACCCAGCACAAGGCGATGATTGGCGGCCCTGTCTAGATGGTCGGCCAGTTTAAGAATATCGGCCTCCACACCAGCGCGACGGGCTGGCTCGTCCGCGGCCAGTGCTCGCAACCGCTGCGCTGTGAACGCGAACTGTCTACGGCTCATGTCGAGCCATGGATTGACGTTCCTTTCATCAAATTCGTCGGCATGGATCAGTACTTCGATCAGTAGTGTCGCCAGATCCGAGAGGAAGGCTGACTGCCCGTCATTTGCTGCTTGCGGTCTCGATTGCAGCCAGGCTTCGATCCTCTCGATGACCTCATGTGGCTCGGCCGGTCGCGACTGGGTCAGGTGGCGAATGTAGGGCTTCTGGGAGCTGTAATAGATCGGCTGGGCGCCCCGCGGCACCTCGATAGCCATGACGACATTGCCGTCCTCAATGCCAAAACGCAGGATGGGCGTGATCGCTGGCCGGACATTGTTGGTGCAGATGCCTTCCAGACGCTTTGAAAGCGTGTCGCGTTCCGCGGAAGTGCTGGCGTCCGGCAGACCAAGAAGCGAGCCATCATCGGCCACGCCGATAAGGATGGTGCCCGCGTTCGATGAGGCAAAGGCGGCGATTTCCTTGGCGAGCTCGTGGCCGTTCTGGGGATATGACCGCATGAACTCAAGGCGCTGACTCTCGCCTTCGTCGCGTAGCAGGGGCAGTTGTGCGCTTAGCGCCGGATCCGCCCAGTCGGGGAGCTGGTCACCATTGTCCATTCATCCTCCCCGCAACCCGCTCATGGCTCGTCCATGCCTTTGATCGGTCCACACTTGAGGGTTATATTGATTTTTCGGTTTGTGGACTTATTGACAGTGACGCCAAAAACTCTATCGCAAGAAAAATTCTACAGCAAGCATGACCAGATTCGCCTTTCTGTAAAACATTCTTTTCTTGAAGTTGCGTCCTCACAGACCTGACGCTCCACTCCCAACAGACAGCTACGCGCCTCATCTCTGCCAAAGAGCCAATTTTGCGGCGGCCTGAAAGCAGACATTTCTGACCTCTACGACATAGCGCAAGGCTCCGAGGGCTCGTCCCACTGAAGGCCGAACAGTCGTTGCACGATGTGAATGCAGCCGGGGCCATCATTCTACGTCAAAGAAATCGCGCCTTGAATTGTTCAAGCCAAGCACCAGCCATTGACGAATAAGCTTCACGATCGTCTGCCGCAGCCTTTAGTTCGGCCAGCGTCCTGTCTCGCAGCAACCTCAGCTTCGACGTGACGCCTTCAGCCGGAGTCCCTGCAATGGCGGCGACAACTTGAGGCGCCTCCAAATCCTCAATCGAGGCTGCGAGTTCAAGTACGAAATCGCCAAGGAACTCAAGCCGTCTCAAAAGGCGGGTCCGATCTTGAACCAACTTCAGTCGATTAAGGCCGTAAATCTGAATCGATGTTGCTCCGCGCACTTTCTGGCCGGGATCACCTTTTGGTACGATTAGCCCTGCAGGGTGCGCCGGATCGAAGCTGTACATGAGGCTGGCCTTGGGATCGTCGCGGCAGGGGTCGATCAACAGAGCGCGCTCGCCAGTAAAGTCGGTTGCCTGGTAGACAGCGCGCACACCAGTCACTGCCAGCGGAAAACTGTCTTTCTTTCCGGCTTGGCCAGCAACCGGTTTGGCATTTGCGGCGGACGCAGCGAGACTTTCCGACACGACAAATAGCTTCTGTCCCCTTCGTCTATTGCAATCGATACAGCTTGGAAGAAGGTTCTCCCAGTCCATTGCTATCCACCAATAGCCCCCATGCGCTTCGTCTTCGGCAACGGCGCCTTTGGGTCGGTAATGCTCGACATCGACAGGCGCGGATGCAGCGTATGAAGTTTCGCAATACGCACATTTGCCGTGGAACAGCACCTCGAGCGCCGCCTGGATATCGGCTCTCTTGTAGACGCGATATTTGAAAGCCTTCTTTTTGGGATCGGGATTATTCCGATGCGCTCTGGCGGCCTCCAATTCCTCCTCTCCCGCAGCACCTGGCAGCAGCGATTTCGGGGTGTCGACCGCTGATCTGTTGACACGCCGCACGGTCAGAGTGCCTCGAGCGCCGCAAGGATTTCGGCCTTGGCTTTGTCGCGCAATCGTTTGAGCGTCACACTGCTGGCAATGCGTCGACGCTGGAGGTATTCCGCGACCGCCTCCTGCACAATCCGGTGAACTTCGCTTGAGCCAACCGGGAGCGCTTTAGCTATGTCGGTCTCGAACTGCCGAAGGATCTGTTGGTCGCTATCCGTAAGCCGTTCACCTTCTGCTTTCGCCCTGATGAGATCCCCGATTTGCGCGAGCCGACGGTCAGATGCGGCATCGTCGCTGGACAGAAGTTGGAAGAAATCGGACGTCAGCAGCTGCTCGATCCTTAGATCTGCGACGGCCGGCAGTCCCTCCACTCTTTCCACAACGATTGGCATCTGGGTTTCGCGAGTGCTGTCAGTGGCAGCCACGCGTTGCAGCACGACCACCTCTCCTTCGCCCATGCCTCGCAGGCAGAGTGGGTCGTGGGTCGTGACTATGAACGACATCCCGGGGAGTGCAGTACGCAGGCTGGTCATCACCTGAACCTTCCAACGCGGATGAAGATGTGCCTCGATTTCGTCGATCAGCACAACGCCCTGAGCTGTCTGGAAACTCTCAAAGCCCTCGTATACTTGTGGGTCAAGCAAGCCGCGCATGATGTCGCATAGCATCGCCAGCATCGACCGATAGCCTGACGAAACGGACTGCAGCGGCGCGCGGCTATAGCGAAACTGGCCGTTCGGTTCAGCGATTGAAGTGACCATGCGCAGTTGGCGCGTGCCGCGCTCGCGCTGGATGACGTCGAAATCGCCCTCGATCGACAAAAGATCGCGCAGCGTTCGAATGACCATATTGAAGCGATCTTCAGGCAGCGATTTCAGCCATGGCTCGGGGTTGGACAGCGTGCTGCCATCGAACAGATTGCGGATATGTTTGTGTGGGGCCGGACGCCTGGTGGCGGTCAGGAACCGTCGAAACGCGCCATAGGCGAACACCGGCACCTGCTGGTTGCCGAGCTCGCTCTGCACGACCGCTGCTCCCTGTTCAATGGCTAGGCTAACGGATTGCCCGGTCGCTAGCGCGACCTGGACTTTGGCGCGCCTTTGGCCGCCGCGAGTGCGCTCCTGACCAAGTTGTGAGGGATCGAGCACAAGACGAGACCATAGTACGTCGAGGGCTGTGCGAGCAGCCGGTGTGGTGACCGCAAGCGCGATCGCCTCGAGGATCGAGCTTTTGCCGGTCGCATTCTCGCCGAGGATGATAAGCGATGGGGCCCGTCGATAGGACAAACCCTCAAGTGGCTCGAACGGCTTTGCGAAGGTCAGTTCGAGCTGCTCTATCGCCTTGAAATTGGTGATCTGGACCGAAGCGATCGGCGCCCGAACCGAGTAAACTGATCCGACCACCCAGCGACCGGCACGTAGGCCATTGTCTTCCCGCGCGATCGCTTCGAGCGCGGATCCGAGACGCTGCTTGGCATCGGGCTCGCTGGCCATTCTGAGAAAGAACACGCGGATTTGCGTTCGCGAGCTGCGCACACGAACGCCGCTTGAACCTCCGATCCAGCGCGCGAGCCGGCGCAGCAAAAGGAACCAGGTGCCGCCGAATTCCATCGCTGGGAAGTCGAACAGCTGCTGCCAGTCCGGGTGCTCGCTTTGCACGCCGGGCGAAGCAATAAGCCGGGTCAACCTTTCGATCAGCATCTGATACGCGTGGTAACGCTGGTTGCGGCGATCAGAACGGTTCAGATTGAAGACAAGGACCGTGGTCTCGCCCTTTTTCGATTCCCCGATCAATTCGCCGTCGAGCTTGGGCAAAAGATGCTTTTCGAACTCGCGATCGCGACACGGATCGAGCAGCAGTATGTTTTCCCTGGGTGGAAAGGATGGCCACAATCCGTTGGCATTCTTGACATATACATCGATCTGCCGAAGCACTGGCAGGGGCGCACGCGAGGCAACAACCGGAAATTGCGGTTCCAGCGGGACGCAGCCTCGGCAGATCGGATAGAGATTCTGCCAGGCGTCGACGAGCCAGAGATAGTAGAGATGTGCGTTGCTTGACGACGGCAGCGGCAGCGCATTTCCCGCAGGGCGGAAGCGATGGACGAGTAGGTTGTCGCTTGCTTCGCAAAAGGCGCAGCGTCCACCTGTCAACACGCTCACCGCCTCGACGAGCTGTTCGTCATTCGCCTGTATGCTCGGCGCCGGCACGCTCGTCTGCGCGCGGCGCTGTCGTTCGAGGGCCCAAAACTCGCGCATCCGTCGACGCGCGTCGTCAGCTACTCGGGAGCGTAGAACCAGAGGAGCTTGTTCGGGACGGTCAATTCTTTGCATCTGCCAGCCCACCAATTGACCGGTCAGAAGAACGCATTGCGTCGAACTGTCGGAACCGATCGACCACTTGCGAGAGCGTCCAGGAATGCAGATCGCCATCAGAGACTGCGTGTTGAAAGGCGCGAGCCCGTATGTAGTCACGATAGCGCGGCTCGGGATGAAGCTCCGCGATCTCGAGAATCGCTCGGTAAGTCAGCCCGCCGGGAATTTCTGTCAGCATCGCGAATAGACGCTCGCGCGCACCTTGCGCGTCGTCACGAAGTGTCGGCGAATAGACCCCCTTGCCTGCTCGATCGATGTCATCTGCGACCGGAACGACGCGGTGCATAACCAGATAGAGGTCCTTTAGGTAGGTCGGCGCGCGAAATTTCCCGAAGATAGGGCTATTTTCGCGGTGGCCTCCGAGCAGCCCGACGATGAATTCAAGCGCGAAGTGCGTCTGGTCTACAAGAGCGCCAGATGCCAAAAGCCGGGCGAACGCAGCAATCGCCGGCGCCGGTTCGCAGTCCGCCCACACCGCGTACCAGATTGGTTGCTGATTCTCCGGAACCGTGACGTCGCCAATCTTTCGCCGAGCGAGTGCCGCCAACTCGGGGGGCGTCACCCCACCTCCGACGATGATGGTACGGCAGTAGCGAAGGCAGTCCTGGTTTGGCGGATGATGGTTCTCGAGCCAGCTATACAGCAGCGGCCCGATTTCGGTGTGGAGCCATGAGCCATAGTACACCAAGTCGCTCAGGACATAATGAAGAGGCTCGTCGGCGGGGCTGTTCGCAAGCTCCCATTCGACCTCCTTCCAAATGAGAGCGCGGCCGATCTTGGGCCACGCCCGGTAGAGTCCTTCGAACCAGCGTGGGAAACCGTTGAGCTCCCACATGGCATAGCGAAATGCACGGCTAGCGTCGCGCGGCTCAAGTCTCGGCTTCGAATCGTCGCCAAGTTCGATGTCGAGGCCAGCCATGGCAAATATGAGAGCATAGGGGATCGAATTGGTGTAGGTGCCTTCTGATCGCAGGCCGGGCTTATGTGCCCGCCACTGGGCAACAGCTGCATCGCGATAAGCCTCGGCAACCTCGGGGCCAAGTTCTGGGATCAGAGACTGCCAATCTGCTCCGCGGGCCCGGCTTCCGCGCATACCGTCGCCCTCGACCATCCGCAGCAGATTATATTGACCATTGCTCAGTTTCCCGGGCCTGACGCCGGGCGGAGCACGAATGATGTCGGGATTGGCGATAACCTCGGCCACGAAACGAGCCCTGTTCCTCGCTAGCGTCCGGTCGCGGTTCTCGCGCTCGATGCGATATTTACGCTCTTCCTTCTGGTGGCTGCGTGATCTTTCCGAAATCGGCGGGTTGAGCCTTGCCTCGAGTGCCGCCTCAAGCACTGCTTCGCCGGCCACCGCGTTTCGAAGTTGATCTAGCCAGACAGGGGGGCGACCATTCTGTTCATAGGTCCGGAATGTGCGTGACAGTGCCACAAGACGGTCATCGGCGAGATCGCGTTGCCTGATCCACGCAAGTGTTCGCGCAAAACTTGAGGCATCGAAACTCCAGAAATGTCCTACCCAGCTGATCGGCCAGTCATCGTTCAGCACCCCGCCGGTAGCCCTTTCGGCGGCGCGATACTCCGCGGCGGTCCACCAAAAGAGGCGATCATTCAGTACCGCCCATGCCGGAATGAGCTCACCAACCGAGGACTTTCGATCCTGATAGTCGTCAGCGTGCCAGAACCGTAGCGCAGGCGCCGCGGCGAGTATGGAAAGCGATGTTTGCGCTAGCGCGACCGGCGACCTTGCAACAGCGAGTCGCTCGATGCCGTGCAAGGCCGGGCTCATCAGCCACTGATATTCCTTGGACACCCGGCATTCGCCTCGTTCTATATGCGGTTCGCGCGAGAGGAACAGCTGAAGGCCGGCGACGAGTGACCCAAGTGGCCCCTCGTCCGGATCGCGAGGATCGAGAGGAAGGCGGCCAACGAAGCTATTGAGCCCGTGGGTAAGCCCGGTCACCTCGAATTCTGTCCGAGCTTCGAGCCGTTCGATTGACGCGAGCAGAAGTCGAACCGTGACGGCATCCGCCGGCGCGTGAATAGCGAATTCCGCAAGCAGCCGGCGCGGCCACGTCTGCTCATTTGCGTTGACCTCCCGCCACAACCGATGCAGTTGCTCGGGTGTGCCGACCCTTGCCACTGCGCGGATCGAAACGAGGCGGGAATAGATACCACGGGCCGGATCAGACGCGATGTTGGCCAGGGCGTCGACGCATCCAGCCATCTCTCCCTGCCATGCAAGACGGCCCAGTACGAAGAGCGCATCATCATTGGTTCTGTGTCGAGCGATCAGAGCGAGCACCTGATCTTCGAGGTCGGGTTGGGCAATTCGCGCTATTGCGCTGTTGTCCAATCCGCGCAGGCTAGATGTTGGAGCGATCACATGGTCGATCAAGGTAACAAGCAGCTTTTGGCGGACTCCAAGCGGCAGCAGGGAGGCGTCACCTCCCTCGACTGCGATTTCGGGGTTCGTCGTCAAGACGCGGTCGCGTGTCTCGTTGTCGAACAGGATGAGCCAAGGAAGCAGCGGCCGCAGTTTCGGCGCCAGGATCTCCTCGCCATATTGGCTGCGGTAAAGAAGCAAATCAAACTGCCCCCGGCCGCCCACGCGGCCAAAGAGGCCGGCAGCCCATTCTGCCGCTAACAACTCACGGACCTCACGATGCCGGAAACGGACTTCGCCGTAGATGGGGTCGCCGAATACGTCGGTCGTCAGCAGCGCTTCGATTTCAGGCTTCTCCCAGGTTGGCAGCAGGGCTTCGGCGTCGAGCGCTCCTGTTGCGCAGGACCCCGGCAGCCGAATACTGGGAACGCCGGTCAGGATCACGGTGATCGCGATAAGGCGAATGGCGTTGGAGGCTCGCTCGAAGTTGAGTGCTGACGCACCGGCTGTACTCCAGTCACGCGAGATATGCCGACGGACACCGCCTTGCAGGACGGCCAGCCGACTGGCGAGGGCGCCGGTCTCAAGCCATGTCGCGATGAGATCCTGAAGGTCGAAAGGCAAGCGGGCCAAAGGCAGCAGACCACCGCGTTCGAGCGCGTCGAGGAAGGCGTCGACATTGCTGACCTGCCGAAACGCAGCGAACTTGCGAATGTCGGCTTCGTCGAGCGCCGCGAGCATGTAGAGATGAAAGGCTGGCGGAATTTGTGCGTCGCCGGACTTGCCTTGGGTCTCGACTTCCCGGGCTTCATCGTCGGTTTGATTGTCCTCGCCGACAACCTCTTTGCGCTGCGCCTCGAACGGCAGAACTTCATCGATGATCGCGCGATCAACGACGGCTCGCCAGGCATAGGGTCGGCTTGAGATGTAAACGTGGGCTCGATGGCGCGCATTTCGGACCCGCGCCGCGAATGCACGTATGGCGACCTCGAATGCGCGTTGCTCCGAGAGTCGAATCTCGTCGACCGAATCGAGGAAAAACCAGGCCTCGCCGGATCCATCAAGCCATGCGTTGAACGCCTCCTCGGTTCCGACTTCGAAGGCTGTTCCGAAAGTGTCGTCAATATCTTCGATACGAATGAAAAACGCGGGCTTGCCGTCGGCCGCAAGGCGCTCGGCCGACGCCCTCAATTCGTGGGTTTTGCCGGCGCCGGCGTCGGCGAGGATAACAACTCGGTATTGCCCGACAAGACTATCCCAGCCGCTACGTTCACCTTGCCCAAGGCTTGGCAAGACCTCGTCAAGTGGGACGTCCTCGCGTTGATAAGGCTCAGGGATGGTCGTGAATTTGCGCGTTAATGGGACGGACCGCATTATCGGGGGATCTCCGCATCTATTTTGGGTTTCTCGTGGTCAACGTAGATGCGCGCTTTGGACAAAGCAGGAGACAACTCGAATCGCATTCAACCCACAGATCAAGCTATTTATGGCGACTTCTGGTGGCAGGTCGACAAAAACGTGATGTTTGTAACCCGGTTACAAGAGAAACTATTCAACTAAAGTCAATATTTTTGTTTTCGCAACTCAGTCTGGCTGCATCGCCCCGGATTCGCTGACGAACGGTAGACACAATCGCTTAGAGGGTGCCATTGCGCGGGACTTCGCAACATCGGTCGATCGGCGGAGAAATCACTTCTCGGTGTAGATCGGCTTTTCACACCGAGTTTCATGCTCACGGGCATGGCGGCTTTCCGCACACCCGTTTCCGAAGCTGACTGTCCGCAAATGATGCGGTGGACGGCTCTCCTCCCGCCCTGCGGTATGATCGTGGGGCCAGAAGCTGGAGGAGATCTATGATGGGCAACGTTACGACGATTGGTCTGGATATTGCGAGGTCGGTGTTTCAAATCCACGGGGTGGATGCGGCGAGTGAGGTTGTCGTTCGCAGGAAGCTGACGCGTGGGCGCGTGNGGGCCAGAAGCTGGAGGAGATCTATGATGGGCAACGTTACGACGATTGGTCTGGATATTGCGAAGTCAGTGTTTCAAATCCACGGGGTGGATGCGGCGAGTGAGGTTGTCGTTCGCAGGAAGCTGACGCGTGGGCGCGTGATGGCATTCTTCGAGAGCCTGCCACGTTGCCTGGTCGGTATCGAAGCCTGCAGCTCGTCGCATTATTGGGCTCGCGAGCTAATCGCACGTGGTCACGATGTGAGGTTACTGCCGGCACAATATGTGAAGCCTTAGCGGCAGAAGAATGATGCCGCAGATGCAGAGGCGATCTGCGAGGCGGTCACTCGGCCGACCATGCGCTTCGTGCCTGTGAAATCACCCGAGCAGCAAAGTGTGATGATGCTGCACNAAGCCTGCAGCTCGTCGCATTATTGGGCGAGAGAACTGACTGCACGTGGCCATGATGTCCGGCTGCTGCCGGCACAGTATGTGAAGCCTTATCTGAAGCGGCAGAAGAATGATGCCGCAGATGCAGAGGCGATCTGGGAGGCGGTCACTCGGCCGACCATGCGCTTCGTGCCTGTGAAATCACCCGAGCAGCAAAGTGTGATGATGCTGCACCGGGTCCGGTTGATGCTCAACCGCCAGCGCACGCAGATATCGAACGCGTTGCGGGCACACCTATCCGAGTTCGGGATCGTAGCGCCGATCGGGCGGAATGGGATTGAGCAACTGCTCGTGGTCGTCAACGACGAGAACGAGACCAGGATACCAGCTGACGCGCGGCTATGCCTTCGCATGCGTGAGGCGCAGCTCAGGGTCGTGAAGAAACAGATCCTCGAAAACGATCGTAGGGTTCGGGCGAATGCGCGTGAGACNAGTTCGGGATCGTAGCGCCGATCGGGCGGAATGGGATTGAGCAACTGCTCGTGGTCGTCAACGACGAGAACGAGATCAGGATACCAGCTGACGCGCGGCTATGCCTTCGCATGCTTGAGGCGCAGCTCAGGGTCGTGAAGAAACAGATCCTCGAAAACGATCGTAGGGTTCGGGCGAATGCGCGTGAGACCGAGCTTGGTCGCAGGTTGATGGAAATCCCAGGCGTCGGCCCGCTGCTGGCAAGTGCATTCGTGGCTACGGTCGCCGATGCGCATGCGTTCAAGTCGGGGCGCTGTCTATCGGCATGGATCGGACTCGTGCCGAAGCAGCACTCGAGCGGGGGGAAGGAGAGGCTCGGCAGTATCTCCAAGGCCGGCAATCGNCAGTTGATGGCGCGGCGAACAGCCAAGGTTGCGGCGGTTGCGTTGGCCAACAAGACCGCCCGGATGGTCTGGGCACTGATGACGAACGGTGAGCGCTACAGGGAGCCGGTCATAGCATAGAACAAGATAAGGCGAGCGATCGCTGACGAGGTTGGGGACGTTGAGTCCGCCGGGTCTGAGATTAAGCGCATTGGTATGCGACGAGTCCTGATGTACCAAGAAATAACATATTGCTCGGCCTGGCCTTTGGCGTTTCCTTGGCGCTTGTGCTTAGTCTAGCGTCCTTGAGTGCATTCCTAAAGTAAGTTCAGCATCGCTATGTCCGCAGACGAGACCAAAAAAGCCAAACTCGAACGCCTGATATCATCCGTACCGAAGCACGAATTCGAGTTTCTGATGAAGTTCGGAAAGCTCAGCAGGCAAGAAGTAGCAGGCGCTCGTCGAGAAGCACAATGGCTTTCGCGCCCGGATTTATGCTGACTTGGCGGCCAAAGGAACATTCAGATGGTAGGGACCACATTGCCTGCGAGTGACTCTACGTCGAGCACGGCGTGACCCTGGGACGGCAATCTTCCGTCATGCAGTTCCCATCCCCCATCCTCTCTACTCCAGCGGCGCTATATGGCTTATGACGACACCATCTAACGCGAAAGGGCTAGGGCCGCCGACGAGCCTTGCCGACTTCCCGCTCCGGCCGGCTCCAGCTCGGCTGCAGTGAGGGGAGGGATCGTGCTGTATCGCGTCCCGCAGTCGGCATTCCCGGCGCTCTAGCATGCCGTCCTTCAGCCTCTGCGTTCCGCTCTCAAAATAGGTCTGAACAGCAAGTCCGCAATCCTCGGTTTGCACGCGATCCCTTCCGGCCCCGGCGATGGTGGTGGTCGTCCGATAGGCTTAATTGCGGTGTCGCTAATATAAGATATACCACGCCTTGCGGGAGGCCCCCCGACCGCGATGGCCGGTGCGGCCCGCATCCCAACACCCCAGACCGCGCCGGCCATTCCAGCTCGTGTCCAATAAGGGGATGTAGCTCGCGCTGGCAAAGCTGCTTGCATGTGGATTTGACAGCGCCGCGATGAGCGAGCCGCGCACCGGAGGCATCGGCGCTGCGCCATAGGTTTGGTGCGGACACCAACATTTGCCTCAAAGGGCTACGATGAGGGCTTTGCTGGCTAGCAGCTAAAGGGAGATGGAAATCACCCAGGCGTCAGCGCCGCGGAAGCATGGGCGGTCGAACACGCAAGGTGCCGGGAGCCGGCCCGGCGGAATCCCTGGGAAGGGTCATCCGGCGCCAATGGCCGTGCAGAGCCAACCCTTTTGCCGGCCTTGCTGCGGGACGGCAATGCGCTCCTCGCTCAGGAGGCATCTGGATGCCAAGTTGCTCCTACACATGTCAACTGTCGATATAGCTGCATTCGAAACCCGCATATTCCGTCATGCCTCGTAGATCGAGCACGCGAACACGGCCTTGCCGGAATTCGAGAAATTTACGCTCGCGCAGTTCGCGCAGCATCCTGTTGACATGAATTGGAGTGAGACCGAGGGCGTCCGCGAGATCGTACTGGGTCAAAGGGCATTCATAGCTATCGCGGGTGACGGAGCCTATGTGTTCCAGGCGCGTCCTCAATTCGAGGAACAGATGTGCGGTACGCGCCAAGGCACTGCGTCGTCCAACATTGGTGAGATGTTCAGCGATGACCGCAGCCTTGTGCCCAAGAGCCTCGACGACAAGGGAGAAAAGATGGGGGGATTTCATGGCTGCGAGCGTAAATGTCTTGGTCGAGGCTACCAAGACGTTCAGTTCGGTTTGAGCAACAAACGTTTCAAGCGCGCCACCCCCGCTCGACCGAGACAGGACGAGATTCCCTTTCAAGGCAAAATCAAGGATCTGTCGTTGCCCCCCTGCAAGTTCGTGCGACAGGCAACCCCAGCCCGACTCGACTATGAATACGCGATCATTGTCCTCACCCTGGCTGAAAATGACCGTCTCGGGTGGATAACGCTTCGGTGTGAACCCCAGCGTCTTCATGAGCGCCGAATCTTCGTCGGCAAGCCTGATATACGATGAGCGCTTTTCATTCCCGCCCAAAAACTGTGAAGCGTACAACATCTATAATCCCGCCCGATGTCTTCCTTTCTATCCCCAACGGATCGAATGTACATTAAATTTGGCGTGATGGGTACCTGTGCGACGTCGCAGCTACCAGCATGCGAAAGCAAGCGTTGTGCGTCGCAACCCCGCAGCTAGCTTTTATTTCTTGTGAACGTTTCTTGCATGGAATCGACTATTTCGGCGGCGATGAAGCTGCTGCGATTGTCCACTTGGCCGGCGGCATTCCGCAAGGTCTTTGATGCGTCCTTGAGCAACCCTCTTATCTGTCTCGCCGACAACAATTCCGATGCCTCAAGTTCAAGCAGCACCGATTCACTTACGTGCAACGCGGCAAGGGCAACAGCTCGAGGCTTGGTGGCCAGCAATTTCAAGAGATCACTGCTGGGCCTAGTACGCGATTTCTTTTTTGCCATGGTATGCTTCTCAACTGTCCGGACAAGAAGGGTATTTGGACTCACATCACCTCGCCTTGAGCGATTTAATCGCGATCCACGGCGGCAACCAGATTGGAAAAGCTCAATCTGTGCGTCCGTTTAGACATATTGTAAGCATGCTATCCCGGTTTGGAGCGACGACACAGAGGCAGGCATACCGAATTAGCCGTAGCTTGCCCTTCCACCTTGGGACACCACGATACCGCCGTCGCCGCTGAGACGTCCCATCGGAGAACGGCGACAAGTTTTTTATCAGAGAAACCATGGTCACTTACCCAGCTAACGGGGTCGCCGCTTGCCGTCCGCGACGGGTCTCGCCACCTTTGATCGTACGGGCGCGTGCATCGCTGGCCTGCCACGCTGTCGAATTCTTCCGTACCCAGCCGGATGAATAGTGTTGGGCAGACCGTGAGGCCTAGCCCAGAGCCCGCGCGGCGACGCCCTTGCCCAGGCCCAAAGCCGGCATCGGGAAAGATTCGATTTGCCCTTCGGTCTTGTCCAAATACTGCATCAAGGCTGTCACCAAGTGGTAGAAAATGCTGGCGGGAACCTCCGTTGCCTGTGATCTTCCTCGCTCGTCAATTCTGTCGATCCACAAGCCAAGGGGGGCGGGATCGATATGCCATCGAAAGAGGCGGGCGACACGGGCCTCTATCTCTGGTTTCAAATCAGGCCCGCCTATGCCGTCCAAGGCTATGGCTGCCTTGATGGCCTCGCATTGCGGCCAACTGCGCGAGAGCCGGTCGATGGGTATTCCCTGCCGCGACACAGCCGCGTAAGCCAGACCCGTAGCCCGATTCAATCCGCTGGCGATCGCGGACGAATAGAGCTTCCGTGCGTAGCTGGCCAAGTCCTTTTGTCCGCTTTTTTGAGCGAAATCGATGAGAAGCGAGGCCCATTCGAAATGGTGGCCTGGTTCGGTCGACAAGCCTTTTTCTCCAGGCAAAGGTAGCCAGTCGACGTCGAAATTTTCCCCTACCGTCCAGCTCTCCTGGTCGAAGAAATGGCATCTGAAGAGATCGACCACGCGAGCCGCCCGGCGCAGATAGGTGCGGTCGCCAGTAACGCCATGCCACGCAAGGAAAGCCTCCAGCATGTGCATGTGGGGGTTCGAAAACCGCATCCCGTTGGAGCCGGAGGTTTCCAGGAAGCCGTTCAGACGGTCGTCTTCGAGATGCGCGTCGATGAAATGAAATGTCTCTTGTGCCAGTCGCAAGGCCTCGCGATGGCCGCATCGATGAGCATGGCAAAGTGCCAGGAGTACGCAGGAATGATCGTATGCGTCCTCCGCAGGGTCAGCCACGCTGCCATTGACATTAAGGGTGCGCACCCAGCCGCCACGGGTGGTACGGCCATATTTGGCAATGAAGTCGATGCCGTGGTCGATCAGCTCGTCGGCTGGTCCGGCCCAGCCGCGTTCCTTGGCCACCGCGAAGGCGTAGATCTGGCGAGCCATGGTGCGCATGCGCTTGGGCCTCCCCAGCGGCCTTGTGTCGAAACCGAGCGCCTCGTGAAAGCCGCCGTTCACATCATCGACCCCTACGGTGGACCAAAGCGGCAGGGTTTCGTTGAAGAGCCAATGTTCGACGCGCTTGCGCCAGGAACCGTTGATGATGACCCGGTCTCCGGAGGGTGTGTACTTCGTCTCAAGCCGTCCACTCTTTTCCAACTGCTCGACGACCTTCTTCACGTTCTGGCTGTGGCTGACAGGGGCGACGAACACCGCGTCCGGTGTCGCTACTACCGCCACCCCCGTCATGCCGATGACGGTCAGCAGCCTGCCTTGGCTCCTAAGGTAGGAGCTGTCGCAGTCCATGGCGACGATGTCGCCCATAACGACATTGCCATTGCGGTCTGTCGGGCTCGCTTCGAGCAGCGATTGCCACGACCCAAGGTCGTTCCAGCGGAAGGAAGCCGTAACCATGGCAATATCGCGTGCATGCTCCATGACGGCATAGTCGATCGAGGTGGAGGGTACGGCCGAGTAGAAGCCCTGGGGGAGACAGATACCCGAGAGGTCCGTGCGTGCAGTCTTGTGGGCCCGTTCTGCAGTTTCCCAGATGTCCGGCTGGAACTCGAGAAATGCCCGGCGCATGGTGTCGGCACGAAACAGGAAAATGCCTGCGTTCCAGTAGAATCGTCCTGACGATACGTAGTTGCGCGCTGTCTCTGCGTTGGGCTTTTCGACGAAGCGCGAAACTGCAGCCACGCGGTCGTCGGTTCCTGCAACTTCTATGTAGCCGTATCCAGTTTCCGCATGCGTTGGCTTGATGCCGAACACGATGATGCTTCCTGACTCGGCGGCAGGAACGCCCGACTCGACGGTCTCCCAGAATTGCGCGTCGGTCGATATTTCATGATCGGAGGGAACCACGAGCACAAGTGCATCGCTACCATGTTCCGAGATCGTCTGCAGGGTGGCTATGGCGACGGCCGCGGCGGTATTGCGACCGACAGGCTCGAAGATCGGTTTACCGCCGTTCAGGCCGAGCGAAGCAATGTCAGAGATAACGCGATCGGCATGTCGTTCGGAAGCGATCAGGTAGATTGGAGTCTGATTGTCGGGCCGCGCCTTGAGCCGCCGGACAGTCTTTGCCAGCATTGAACCGTCGCCCGAAAGGTCGTGGAATTGCTTGGGATTGTCTTCGCGCGAAAGCGGCCACAGGCGTGAACCCACGCCCCCGCTCATGACAAAACAAACCAGCTCGGATGCCATACTGGAGTCCCTTCTTAAGAAATCTCTGGTTACTCGCTCCGACCTATGGATCTTGGCGCAACTGCAGGTCGAAAGCATCGACCATGTCGCGGCGCCCTTTGGACGGAGCAGCGCACCAGAGCCGGATTATAGGCTTCTCCGACGAGGCTGTCACAGTGGCCCCGGCGAGGAGCTGGCAGCAGCGGCGTGAGGCAGGCAGACTGCGAAAAGCCATGCCGACGTCCTGGATCCCAAGGCCGCCAAGGAACAGCCGGGCTATTGGGCGCCATGTTGGCGCGATCAAATGGCTGCCCAAGTCACGTCCACTACCATCCAGCGCGGCGGCCGGCCGGACACCGCCTCGTGGTGTAATTGAGTTTGTAGAGGACACCTTCCGCTCCGAAATCGCTCCGACCCGAGGCAGGGTCTTAGCATGCTGTGGGGCGCCGGCCTCGTCAGGAATTCGGGCAGTCCAGATACCCAGATACGTTCCCCTCATCCAATAGGAGATGCCAGGCGACCGCCGAAAGGATGCCTCGTAGAGGCGAGCGCGTTTTGTATTCTGGCACATGCGTTCCATTCGGGCGCTCAGGTAAGGATTGGGCCGCAAAATGCCGTTTCCCGCATTGAGGTCTCCATCGCGCAAAGATGTCGATGAAAGGCGCCTCGGCCGGCTGGTCCGCCTGCTTCAGGCCACGCAAGTCGAAATCGAGAAGGAGGCGACGCAACTTTATCCGTCGGAAAACGCGATGACGGACTGCGCCGCGTTTTCTGTGCAGGCGCTTGAGAACGGCGAAACCCTCGAAGTTGTCTCCGTGAGGATCGATACGCTCACACAAAAGATGATGTTGAATCACACACGGCAGGGCTCGCTGCAGCGGCAGCTGTCATTTGTGCGCAGGACTCAAGCAGAATTGCAGCGCCTTCTTCCCTCCCATAGGACGTAGCCGCATACGCCAATTGGCGGCGTTTACCTTCCGCACCGCCGGGATAGTCTTTTGCGGCAATCTGGGATCGCGGGGCCTCGGCTTTCAATGAAAACAGTGGCCGAATGCCAAGGACCACCTGCATGGGGACGGCGTGCGCGCAGGTTTCCGCGCACGCCTGCCGGAGGCGTTGAATGAACCGCATGTTTCCCAATCAATGGCCCTCGACAACGGACCAGCAGGCTTCCGTCGAACAGGAGTTCATTGGCCTCTCCGACATAACCAGATTTCTGCGGTGCTATGTTGGCACCATCATCGCCTGCCTTGCCGCGGCGCTCTTGGTGGCCGGCTTCTACAATTTGACCACCGACCCAACCTTCACCGCCAGCGCGCAGATCCTGATCGAGCCGAAATTGCCGCAACACCTGCAGGAGGGTGGTGAAGTAAATCTGTCATTGGATACCGCCCAAGTGGAAAGCCAGATCGCAGTCATGCAGTCGGAAAAGATCGCTGCGATGGTCATCGACCAGCTGAAGCTCATCGATGACCCCGAGTTCAACCGTCCGCAGGCTCCGACTTTTCGGGAGAGATTCAGGAGGATAGGAGCCATCCTGCTTGACGCTTTCGGGCCCCGGAAAAGCGCCTGGTTCACCTCGCTTTGGGAGCATTTCGGCCTAGGCGTGCCTGAAACGCCTGCGACGCTGACCGATTATCAAAAGTCTCGGCGCAGCATGTTTATTTTCCGCAACGGCATCGACATCCGCAGGGTCGGCGTTTCCTATGCGATAGACATATCCTTCACCTCTTTTGATCCCGAGGGCGCAGCCAGGATTGCGAACGCCACGGCCGATGCCTTCGTGCGCGAACAGATCGAAACCAAGACCGACGCCGCGAAGGAAGGCGGCGCGTGGCTCGAGCAGCGCCTTGGCCAGTTGCGCGCCCAGATGAACGAGGCCATGGCGAAAGCGCAGGAGTTCCGGTCGCGGCACGACTATAGCGTCGGCCACGAAGCCAGCGGCGGCACGAGCGCTGTGCCGACGCTCGAAGAGCTTGAGGTGACTGCTGAAACCTACCAGAAGATGTACGAAAGCTTCCTCCAGGCCTACACCAACTCGGTAAGCCAGCAGTCGTATCCGGTCGCCGACGCAAGGGTGATCACGGCTGCGACGGCGCCGCTCTATCCGAGCGCTCCCAGGCCGAAACTGTTTCTGGCCTTGGCGGCAGTTACCGGGCTCATTCTCGGTATCGGAATTTCGTTTGCCAGGCATACGTTCGACTGGACCATAAGGTCGCCGCGGCACATCCGCGACAATCTGGGTGTCGAATGCGTCGGAGAGGTGCCGCCCACCAGCTGGAGATTGGATTCCGGCCGCCTCGACGAAGTGGTGAAATACCCGTATTCCCCCTTCAGCCACGGCCTCAGGAAGGCACGAACGGAAATCAGCCTTGCGGAAACCAGTCATCCGATAAGATTCCTTGGGTTGACCGCTGTCTCCAACGACAGTTCGAAAAGTTCCGTCGCCAGCAATCTTGCCACGCTTTACGCGATGTCCGGCCTGAAGACGCTGGTGATCGACGCCGACATCCGGGCGAGCATGACCACACGTCTGCTCGGCCCGTCACGGGCCTTCGACAGACCGTGCCAGGATCCCGTTCGCCTCAACATCGTCCGCGCCCCGGGACGGCCGTTCGACATGCTGCCAAGTTCGGTGGTGGACGAAAAGCATCTGCTGGCGCCAGACAAGATGAAGGCGCTCCTTGCGGAACTTACCGCCAGCGACCTGGCCGCATACGAGTTTGCCGCCTACGACATCGTGATCGTCAACCTGCCGACGCTCGCCTCGGGCGCCGACGAGCTGATTGTGGGATCGGTCCTGGACTGCGTCGTGATCGTCGCCGAGTGGGGCAGGACACAAGTCGAAACACTGCGGGAACTTGTCAGGACGCTGCAGGCCAGCAGGACGCCGATACTTGGCGTGCTCCTGACGAAGGCCCGCGCGATGACGTCCAAGCGCCGCAAGGCATGAGGCCGGTATCGAGAATCCTCCTTCGGAAGTCGTCAAAGCGTGTAGGGGGATCATTCCTTGGGATAAGGGGATAGCCCCGGAGCGCCGCGCTACCTCCTTTGCCTTTCTTGCTCACAAGCCTCGGCCTTGGAAGAGTGTCGAGGACAATTTCGAACCGGCAACCGTCCAATGACAACAGACGCCTTCGAGAAACAGCCGCACAAGGGAGCGACGATCTGGATTCATCCGTTTCTCCCCGAGCCTGACGACGGCCGGACGACAGTCCTGCATGTCGTTGCCTCGCCCAAGCCCAACAATGCCGGGGCAGTGCTGGCAGACCTGTCGCCCTCGCTTAGGGCAGGAACGACGAACCCTCGCCTGGGAGGCATCTCGAAGCGGTTCATGGATCTGGTCGTGGCAATCTCGGCCCTTGTCATGGCCGCGCCGGTCATGATCGTCGTTGCCCTGCTGATCAGGATAACGACGGGAGGTCCGGCGATGTTCTCACACAGCCGGGTCGGCTTCGGCGGAAAGCCGTTCAATTGCTACAAATTCCGCACCATGGTCGCGAATTCGGACGAAGTTCTCAAAGCATATCTCGAAGCCAATCCCCAGGTCACCGCGGAGTGGGAGGAGACTCACAAGATCAGGGACGATCCCCGCGTCACGTCCCTCGGGTGGATCCTGCGCAAGTCGAGCCTCGACGAACTTCCCCAGCTCTTCAACGTCATCCGTGGCGACATGAGCTGCGTGGGGCCGCGGCCCATCGTGAAGGACGAACTCAAGCGCTATGGCGACCATCTGGAGGAATACCTTCGGACGAGACCAGGCGTTACCGGCCTCTGGCAGGTAAGCGGCAGAAGCAGCATGGACTACCCCAGCCGTGTGGCGCTGGATAGCCAATATGTGCGGAACTGGTCAATCTGGCTCGATCTCGCCATCTTGTTCAGGACCGTGTTTGCGGTGATGCGCTTCGACAGGGCTTCCTAGAACGGGGGATCGTCTGTGTCGGATGGTCCATCCTATCCCGTCTCATTGTTTTTAGCCGGACCCCTGCGACGCCACGAGACTGGCTAAATGCCCCCGGGTGGGCATGGGCGTGGCAAGATCGCATTTTTTCGGGTGAACCCCATGGGACAGGCGGTCACCAAAGTATAGGGTAAAAGAAGTTAGCGTTTTGGGGCGTTAAAGATCTAGAAAGTGGAAAAATAGAAATATTTTAGAGGAGCGGGAGGCTCAATTGGTCGCTAACTTACAGGCGTTGCGAGGCATCGCCGCGATAACGATTTTGCTTTATCATCTTGGACCCATGTTAAACCGCCGTTTTGGCACCGATTTCCACAGCGATATAGGCGCGGAGGGCGTCGACATATTCTTCGTCATTTCCGGCTTCGTGATGGTTTTTGCGTACGCGCAAAAAGAACGTTCCGCCTGGGCGTTCTACGGTGAACGGGTGATCAGAATTGCCCCTCTCTACTGGATGGCAACCCTGGCGCTCATTGTCCTGTTCGGGCTCGGATTCCGGCCGAACGGGCTGCAGGACTATAGCCTGGCCGACATAGTCACGTCGTTTGTGTTTTACCCTAAAGTTCGGCTGGACGGGGAGAAGGCGCCCATTCTGTCGCTCGGGTGGACCTTGATCTACGAAATGTTCTTTTACCTGGTATTTGGCGCGTTCCTCTGGGTTCGCAGCACACGCGACAGAGTGGCGGTTGTTTCGGCGGTCCTCCTCGTTGTCGTGGCGGCTGGGTCGCTGTTCGGACCGGATAGCCCTTTCGCGCTGCGTGTCTATACGAATTCCATTGTGCTGGAGTTCGTCGCCGGATGCTGGCTCGGCTACTGGTATTTGTCCCAGCCAAGGCAGCTCGGGCTGCCCGTCGGCGTTGCGTTCGTTGCAGCAGGCCTGGCCGTGCTTTCCATCGAGTATTACTTACAGGTCTCTTCAAGCGAGTACAGAATCGTAACTTACGGGTTTCCGGCTGTCCTGGTGGTAACGGGCGCCCTGGTTGCTGAGCGCAGTGGGGCGACGACGTGCAACTCGATCGTGCTGCTGGTTGGCGCCGCCAGCTATTCGATGTATCTGTTTCACCCCATGCTGTTGCAGCCGTTCGTAAACTTGGCGGCCAAGATTATGGCCCCAGAGCCAAGAATGGCCATTGTGGTAATGCCACTCGCGGCAGTCACTGCCGTCGTCGTCACAGTAGGAATTCATTTGGGATTGGAGGTCCCTCTGACGCGCTGGCTACGCAACCTCTGGGATCGGGAACGAACGGCCAGGATCCCGGAAGGTTCCGTGATCAGTTGAATATGCGGATTGCAAATGAAATCTTTCCTTTGCAATCCCTTCATCGATCCTAATCTAAGGGAATTCGACTGGTTTCTGTCCCGCACTGAAGAAAACAGTCATAACAATTCTACGAATGTGAACTGCTCAAAAAGCCGAGGCGGCCTACGCTTGGGTCCGTTTCCTATGCACGGAAATCGACAGGCCGACGATGTAGGCGCAAGCCATTGCGAACGCCAGGATGAGGAACCTGGTGATCGTCACGTAGCCCGGCAAGCCAAGGCCATTCCAGACAAGGCTGCCGATCAAGAGCACGGCTGTCCCGGCGATCAGGGCGGGAGCCTTGAACCGCAGTCCCATCAGAACGCCTGCCGCCGATACAGCGACTACACTCATGAGCACCGACATCTCCAGCTGCGACATCACGGGACCGATCGGCTCGCTGCGGCATGGAAAGACCCGCTAGTCGCGTTGGCCACTCCTGTGCAGTTGGTGCGGAAGCCGGTCGAATGATCACTGATATGCGGCCTCAAAAAGCATAGCAAGGGCCAGGATCACTGCATGCACAGTTCACTCAGGCATGACGCGGATCGGCCTGTGCCCCGAGCCCTTCATGGCAGCATCCCTCCTGGCAGAGATAAGCGGCGGCTCGCCGTCCCGAGTGGCCAACAACCGCTTGCGATCTGGCGAGTACGTATCCTCTGACGCATGTCGCGCAACACTGTGCGGCGGTTCTGCGTTTCCATGAAACAGCGAGAGCTGCTCGCAGGCAATCGATCGACGCTCGGGCGGCAGGCTGCCGCCCGAGCCCAAGCTGTGCGGGCTTGATCAGTTGGTGTTCTGGATCGGAAGCGCTTGCCCCTGAATCTCGCCATCCGCAGGGAGGGCGGACAAGGCGGATGTCGGCGCGGGTATCTCGATCTTCACGGTATCGCCCGGCTCGATCGATGTCGTTTCCTCGGCCGCCAGTTCTTGCGAACCATTGGCCGTCATCCTGACGATCTTGAAGATCGGCTTGGCCCTTTCGGCGTGTTCCCTGAGCGCAAGCAGGGCAGGAGCCGTGACCGCGGTTTCGTGCAGCAACTGCGATGCGGTCTCGGCTTTGCTGACAACTTCATTGAGCTGCGACTGCGTCTCCCGCAAGGCCGCGGCGATCTCGTTGGCGTGTTGGTTGTTGAGATTGAGAATCTCGATGTCGGTCTTGCTTATCTCCTGCCTGACCCGCAAGAGCGAGGTTTCGGCGGCCAATCTGTCGCCCTGCATCTGGGCAACCGTCCCTTCCAGATTGAGCTCCCGCGGTGCAACCGCAAGCCCCTTCTGGACAAGGCTCGAAACGCCCGCCAATTCCTTCTGGATAAGCTCGATCTGCTTGTCGCGGAAAGTCAGCTGCTGCTGGAGCGAGTCCAGTTCCTTCTCCAGGAAATCCTTGAGTTCGCTAAGCGAACGCAGTTGCGTTGTCATCGCTTCCTTGCGGACGGCGAAGATCCTGCGTTCCTGCTCCATCGCCACCGCGACCGTTGCGTTCGAAGCCCTGTCCTTCAGCTCCGCAGGAAACGCGATGTCGTCGCTGCCGGCCTGCTCGGCTTCCAGCCGCGCTTTGCGCGCGAGCAGGGTGACGCTGCTCAGCGCCAACAGGCCCACGTCGCCCTGGCCGGCGATGACCTCACGCTCGAGCCTCGGGATGTCATCCTCGCGCGTCCGCAGGCCGCCGGCGATTCCCAGCGCCTGCAGCACCGTCAGTCCGGGTCTGTAGGGGAATTCACCGGGCTGCGTGACGTAGCCGACGATGTAGAACGGTCTGTACTGGGCGATCTCGACAGCGACATCCGGATGGCGGCCGAGGCCCATCTGCTGCATCAGGCGGTCGCCTATTGCGCGGGCGAGGTCGCCCGGCGAGGTGCCCTGCGCGCGTATCTGGCCGACAAATGGCAGGAAGAGCGTGCCGTCGGCGCCGACAACGAAATCGTCGTTGAGAGCGGTCCATTCAAAGATCACATCGCGCGACGCACGCCACTCGTAGACCTTGAGCCTGACCTTGTCCTGAGGACCGAGCAGATACTCGGCAGCCATCGCCGGCAAGGCGAAGGCGGTCGCCGCCGCCAAGGAAGCCGACACCGTTACAAGCCATTTCCGCATTGTCTTTTCCGCCTCAGATTTTCAGGATGTATTCGGGTTCGATTCGCCCCATGGCGACATGCAGGATCGCAAGCATGTTGCCCTTGAGCCTGCCCCTCCGGTCGACATACGGCTCCGGCCGCAGGCTCCTCGCCAGGTTGGCCGCGATGTTCCTGAACATCAGGGGCAGCGCGAAAGAGGCCGGAACGGAGCCTTTCCTGACCAGGTAGATCGCGTTCGCGACCTGGGAGTAGCCGAACCGCTCTCCGCTCACCCGCCCCGTCTTGATGCCGAGATGGACGCCCGAGATCGAGGTCACGCAGACCACGCGCCCCTTGGATCTCATCTGGCTGGTGAAGTCGATGTCTTCCTGCCAGCCGTAGAGGACTAGGCGCTCGTCGAAACGCAGATCTCCCACAAGCGAGGAGCGGAGCGACATGTTGCATCCGTATGCGCCGACATGGTCGACCACCAGCGGTCCCTCATGTTTCTTGCCCTCGGCTTCCCGCAAGGCGGCTTCGGCGGCTTCCCAGGTGAGGCCGGCATTGGTGGCTCCGTCCCTGACCACCATGCCCATCACCACCGCCCATCCGTCATTTTCCGCGAAAGCTTTCTCGATCTGCTCCAGATATTCGGCGGATGGAACGAAATCGTCGTCGAAGAATGTGATGATGTCGGAGCGCCCCAGGGCAGGTACGAGAGCCGTGTTGCGCTGGGCGGCCAGCCCTTTCGGCCCGAAAACGAGTGACACGGGGAAGGGACAGCTTTCCGGCAGTTCGACATGCGTGGCGTCGGGCGCCGACAACACGACCTCGTCTGGAAGTCTCGTCTGGCCGCTCAGATAGCTGAGCAGGCGCGCGACCTGTTCGTTGCGGCCGAGGGTCGGGATGATCACGATGAGTTTCATGGCCGGTCCATCTTCGGTTCCAGCTGACCCTAGACCGGTGACGGGGTCGAAACAGCCTGCATAAAAGGAGACGGAGGGAGCCTGGCTTACCCCCTGGCACCGGCTTTCGGAGTATCCCGGCGAACGGCCGCAGCCATAAGTATTAGTCGAACATGCGCCCGGAGCAGCCTGTAGCCGATCGGAGAACTTGCCGGGGTCGTTGCGAGGGATGGAGACTGCTGGCCTGCCGAGGCAAGGGGGAACCATGCTCCACGAACGCGCTTCCGATCTGGCCCTTGCGGCCAGGGTCGATATGCCCATCGAGGAGGTGCCGGCTGCGCCGAGGCTCGACGTCGACAGATATGCGAGGATAGCCGTCGTTCATGACTGGTGCCCGAATTTCCGGGGTGGTGAACGGGTGCTGGCGCAGATCTGCAAGCAGCTCCCCAATGCCGAAGTCTTCACGCTTTTCGATTTCCTGCCGGCCGACGTGAAGGAGCAATATTTCCACGACGTGGAATTCCATACGTCCGCGGCCAACCGGATCCCGATGGTGCAGAAATTCTATCGGTCGCTTTTCTTCTTTTGTCCCTTCCTGATCGAACAGTTCGACGTGACGGGCTACGACGCGGTGATCTCGTCTTCGGCGGCATTTTCGCGCGGCGTGATCACCAGGCCGGACCAGCCGCATCTTTGTTATGTGCACAGCCCGGTCCGTTACGCCTGGGACGAGCAGTTTTCCTATCTTCAGCAGGGTCGGCTTGGCTTCGGCCCCAAGGGAATGCTCTATCGCTACATGCTCCATCGCCTGAGGACGTGGGATACCAGAACCGCGCATGGCCCGGACCTCATGCTGGCCAACTCCAACTATGTCCGCTCGCGGATCCAGCACATCTACGGACGCGAGGCGCGCGTCGTTTTCCCTCCGGTCTCGCTGAAGGAACTGCCCTGCGTGGAGGACAAGGACGACTACTATGTCTCGGCGTCCTTCCTCGCCCCCTACAAGCGCACCGACCTCGTCATCCGGGCCTTCAACGAGATGCCGTCGCGGCGCCTGGTCATCGTCGGCGAAGGCCAGCAATCGGCCAGCCTGCGGGCACTTGCCGGCCCGAACGTCACTTTTTCCGGATACCTGCCCCGGCAGGATTATGTGGACACCCTGGCGCGGGCAAAGGCGATGGTCTTCGCCGGCTGCGAGGACTTCGGCATCGCCCTGGCCGAGGCACAGGCCTGCGGAACGCCGCTGATCGCTTTCGGCCGCGGCGGAGCGGTCGACATCGTGCAGCGCCTTGGGTCGTCTCCCGAGCCCACCGGCGTGCTGTTCAAGGCCCAGACGGTGGATCACCTCAAGGAGGCGGTCGAACGGTTCGAAGAGAACAGCCACGCCATGACGCCCCGCGCCTGCGCCAGGAATGCGGGACGCTTTTCCGAAGAGAACTTCGATCGCGCCATCCTGGAATCGCTCGGGGCCGTCCAGGCGCTTCACGCGATCATGTGAGTTCGCGTATTCGGACGACCTTCGTTTGCGTGTCGACGCCGTCGGCTGCAGCCATCGCCTCGAGATAGCGCAAGGCCGTCGCTTGCCAACCAAATGCTGAGGCTCTCGCTCGTCCCCGGCGTATCATCTGCGTCCGCTTGTCCTCGCAATCGCGCAGCTGCATGAAACGGTCGAACCATGCTTCCGGGTCGTCGGGCGGCGCAAAAAGCGCCGCGTCCGCGCAGACCTGGGGCAGGCTGGCGCGGTCCGACACCACCACGGGGCAGCCGACCGCCATCGCCTCGAGGGCGGGAAGGCCGAAGCCCTCGGTGAGCGAGGGGAAAGCCAGGCAGAGCGAATCCCCAAGGAGAGCCGCCAGCTCCCCGTCGGAAATACGGCCGAGCCAGTGGATGTTTTGCGCTTTGGCCTTGGCGGATCCCGACCTGAAGACGCGCGCGTCCGACATGCCGACGATTGCGATGCTGAGGCCGGCCGCGGCAAGGCGCTCGGCCATGTTCAGGATGAGTTCCACATTCTTGTGGGGGGCGGCGCTGCCGATCATGACAATGGTTTCCGGCGAGGCCGCCAGCCGGGTTGCCGGGGAATGTTCAGGCATCCATCGCAGGACATGCTCATGGCCGTTCGGGGCTACGAAGGCCCGGTGGGCGGGGACGACGCCGCGGCGGACCAACTCGCCCAGCGAATAGTCGGAAACGGTCGAAATGCCCCACGCGGTTCTGCCGAGACTGGGCAGCAAGGTTCGGTACAAGCTCCTGAAGGCAAGGGAATAGCTCTGCGGAGCATTCCAGACGTTCGCGTCATGGATGCAGACGATATGCTTGCGGGAAAGCAGCGGTCCCGTGTTGCAGAGGCTGAGCAGTCCGCCGCCGCCGAGGGATGAGGGGAGTTGCGTCTGCTCCCAGACGTGGCCGCTCGTGCGGCCGATTTCGACGCGTTCGATGAAAGCGAGCGGGATCTCCTGCGACCCGGGCGGGCAGTGCAGGCGAACGTCGAGACCGCGGGCGAGGGGCCCATGTTCTGCGAGCAAAGCGTCGAGCGAACGGACGACCTCGCCCGCATAACGCTGGACGCCTGTTGTCGGCTGGGAAAGAAAACGCCCATTGATTGTCCAACGCCGCGCCATGCCGTCCCCCTTTGAACTTCCAGTGTGGGGCCTCCAAGGCGGCGGGTCACCATGGCCATCGGGTCATCCGGGTAACCCGGAAATCATCCGGATAGGCGAGGTTTGGAAGTCTGCCTACCTCAAACGTTCGAGGACCTTCGCGCCTCGCGCGATGCTAGTCTGGTCCAGGGCGCCGAGAGGGCCCGGGGAGGCGGAGATGGGTAAAATCGAGTTCGACACGACAGAATCGCCACCGGCACGATCGGCCAGGCGCTTGAATGGACACCGCTCCAGGACACCGCTGGCGACCTCGCTTGCCGGGGACGCCGGATCGCTGATCGGGCATTCGGCATGGACGTGGTCGGACCGGGAAGCGCCGAGGCGGCGCTGGACGATAAACGGGGACTTCACGACACTTCGGCCGACCGGAGTGGCCCGCTACGCCAGCGAAGTGACCATGGCCCTCGACGCTCTCATTTCGGAAGGGCATCCGCTTGGCCGCGACCTGGAGATCGATCTCGTGGTGCCGCGTCCGCTTCCCGAAACCTTCCGCCTCGACGCCATCCCTGTCCGGGTCGTGCCTGAATTCAGCAAGCCGCGTCTCCCCCAATTCTGGGTGCAGGCGCAGTTGCCCTGGCATGTACCGGGAGGATTGCTGAGCTTCTGCAACCTCGCTCCCGTCGCATTGAGGCGCCAGATCGCGTGTATCCACGATATGCATACCAGGCTCATGCCGTCGAGCTACGGGCGGGGTTTCCGATGGGCGCACCGCCTTATCCTGCCGGCGCTCGGCAGGCGGGCCGCCCGCATCACCACCGTCTCGCAGCTCTCGCGCAGCCACCTGTTGGCGTTCGGCATCGCGCCGGACGAAAACATCGTGGTCACCTACAATGGCAGCGACCATGCGAAGAGATGGGATGCGGCGAGATCGTCCCTGACCGTCGACCGCGGCAGACCCTATGTTCTCTGTCTCGGAAGGCGGGACCAAGAGTACAAGAACATGGCGCTTCTCGCCAGGCTTGCCCCGCTCCTCGACGCCATGGGTCTCGATCTCTGGATGCCAGGCGATGTCGACGAGGAAACGATCCTGCGATACCTCCCGGAAATGCCCGGGAACATGGTCTTCCTCGGGCGGATAGGGGACGACGACTTCAAGAAGGCGCTCGAAGGCGCCCTGTGCTTTCTGTTCCCGTCGCGCATCGAGGGGTTTGGGCTGCCCGCCGTCGAGGCGATGGCCTCGGGCTGCCCGGTCGTGGCCTCGACCTCGCCCTGTCTGCCCGAAATCTGTGGGGATTCGGCTCTCTATGCCGATCCCGACGACATCCAATCCTGGGCCGAAACCGTCCGCCTGCTGATGCTCACCCCGGATTTGCGGGAGCGGCTGGTCGCCAAGGGATACGCCAGGGCAAGCAGTTACTCCTGGCGATGGATCGCATGGAAATACCTCGAGCTCATGGTTCAAGTCGACGCCGACTTCGGGGAGTTCAGCGGGTAACCGGCCCGGCAGGGACCGACCTTGCCGGGATAGTCGAAGCGGCGAGAGCGGACGGTTGGTTATGCATGCGCGGGAGCGCAACTATAGCTGGAGCGGCATAGCTCCCTGTCAGATCGCAGTGTGAAGAGGGGCACGATGAACAAACGGATCGATCCGCGCGGATTACGCGCCCCAGGCGGACTGGCGTCCGCCGGCACGCTTCTCTTCGACAGCTCGCTGTCGATCCTGAACAGGACCGGGGCCTATCACATCGCCAAGGACCTGACCCGGGAATTCGTCCCCGGCAGGGCAGGGATCCGGCACTGGCGGCTGGGTTTCTTCGCTCCCGAGGGCCTGGTACGCAAGATTGTCGCCCGGCTGATGATGCTGGAGATCAACTGGCTCCAGGACAGCGAAATCTTCCTGATCCGTGACAAGGTCGACGAACGCGGCACCCGGCTGTTCCTGGACCCGCTCTACGTCCTGAGGTCACGCCTGAGCGAGAACGACATTGTCCTTTGCCACGATGTTGGCCCGCTGACGCATCGCGAACTCTACGACGAACGGACCTGCGCCAACTATCGTCTTGCCTACGAGAAGATCCGGCGCGTTGGGCCAGGCGTCGTTTTCGTCAGCAATTTCTCGGCGCACCACTTCGAGATCCTTTTCGGGTCCGGCTTCCGGTTCCTGAAGACAATCCCGCTTTATCTGCGCACCGAACTGTTCGATGGTCCGGCGGAGGCGGTCCCCGGTGTAAACGGTCCGTTCTTTCTCACCGTCGGCGCGTTCGAAACCCGCAAGAACCAGGTCGCCGCCCTGAAGGCGTATCGAGACGGCGGCTTCCATCGCCAAGGGGTCGGATACGTGTTGTGCGGAACGCGCGGCGACGGCTATGCGGAGATAGCGGAACTCGCGGGCGCCGTCCCGGGGGTGAGGCTCATGGGATATGTTCCCGACGCGCAGTTGCGCTGGCTCTACGCAAATGCCGAGGCATTCGTGCTGCCAAGCCTTCTCGAAGGTTTCGGCATGCCGGCGCTGGAGGCCGCCTATATGGGGCTGCTGCCGATCGTGTCCGCCGGCAGTGCCCTCGTGGAGGCCGTCGGGGGCGTTTGCTCGCAGGTGCAGCCGGATAATCCCGCCGCGATCGCGGAAGTGATGGGGAGAGCGCTTTCGCGAAGCGCCGCGGAGAAAACACAAACAAGCCGCGCGCTGCGCGACACCGCGTCAGCTGCAACCAAGGATCGGTTCCTGCAGCAATGGAGGGACGTGCTGGCTGCGGGGGCAATTCCAGGAAAGGCGTGAAACGGCCTTCCGCTGCAATGGCGCCGACAATTATGTCGGAGCAACTGCATTGCGGAAAATTCGACCGGCATTGACTATTTCGTCGAACAAGGGGTGGCCGGTCACGAACACTCCGACCAGCCAGCCGGCCGCGGCAAGACACCCGGCGAATATCGCCTGTCCTAACGACAGGTCGAAGCTGAAGCCGCCGGCAACGACCATGGCCAGCGGGCCGAGTGTGGTCAACGCGGCGACGACGCCGCTCTTTCGGACGGCGACAGCTATCTCGTCCCACCGCAGCGAAAGCCTGCGACGCACGAAACTCAAGGACACAAAGGCCTGGAACGGCACAATGAACATCAGGCTCAGCGCCGCGCCCATAAGTCCGGCAAGCAGGACCGCGGTCGTCATGACGACCGCCGAGACGGGGACGACGATCAGCGACCTTACGAACATGTCCCTGATCGAGCCCATCGCCATCATCACGGGATGGTTCAGCTCGAAGCTGAAGGTGAAAAGAGACGCCAGCGCGATGACTTGCACCAGCGGTGCAACCGCCTGCCATTGGTGGCCGAGCGCGATGTCCACGACGGGATAGGACAGCGCGGCGACGGCCAGCAATGCCGGCCAGTGAAGCCCGGTGATGATTTCAATGGCATGTAGGTAGGATCGTTTAAGGTCCCCGCCCTGCCTGGCCGAGGCGGAAAAAGCCGGAAGCACAACCGCCATGGCTCCGCCAAGGATCAGTTTGTCGGGTATCTGGCACACCGTCAGCCCGCGGCTGAAGAGCGCCGCCGCATGTGGCGACAGGACACGGCCGAGCAACAGGAGGGGCAAGGCCTCATAGGCCCTGTATAGGAACACGATGGCGCCATTGTACCCGCCGAACGCGGCTATCCTGCGCCATTGCTTGAACGTCGGCTTGAACATCCAGAAATCCGGGCGCAGCGCCAGGGCCAACACGCCGGTGACCGTGCTGCTCGCCAGCCAGGCCCAGGCAAAGCTCATATAGCTGAACCCGGTCAGCGCCAGCGCGACGGTAGCAGCTCCGCCTGTCGCCGCCCCGGCAACGTTGATCATGGCGACCTTTCCGAAAGCCATTTCACGGCGCATCAGCGTGACGACCTGGATGGGCACCAATTCGACGAACAGGCACACCGACACCAGCCGAAGATAAGGCACCAGTTTTTCTTCGTGGAAGGAGGACGCGAGCGCCGGAGCGGCCACAACCAGAAAGGCTGCGATTGCCGCCGTGAGGGCGAGCATCAGGCTGAAGGTCCCGCGGATGTCCTCCCTGCTCAGGACCGGACGCTGGATCATGAAACTCGAGCTGGCGAATTCCCGCGCCGACAGCGCGATGCCGAGGATTGCCAGGCTGATCACCGAGATGCCGATCTCCTCGGGGGTCAGGACGCGGGAAACGGCGGCGACGGTGACAAAGTTCAAGCCGATCACGATGTAACGATCGCCCGTGCTCAGCAGAAGTGCGCGTTTGACGCTCATGAGGATCCTGGATGCCGGCTGCGAGTGAACAAGCCCCGGACGATGACGTCTGGTCTGCCCGCCTCCCAAGGCAGGAGAACATAGGCCGGCGGTCCGAAGTAGAAGCCAAAAGGAAGTAGGTTCGTCCCACATTCGGTTGAGATCGAAGGGCGCGCGCCTGAGGCCGCTTCTGCGGCAGCAAGGCCCTGCATCGCGAGAAGGTCCCGAAGCGGTCGCCCGTACTGGGGTGCCGCCGTCGCCCATAGCGGCCGAAAGGCTATGAGCCGCATTCTAAAGACGTAAGGCGGATGAAGCCGGTCTCCCAATAGTCAGATTGTTGCGACCCGCGACGAGGATAGTGTTGCAGCCTCGTGAGAACCGGGACACTGAATATGTTGAAATGTGCGTTGATCGGGGCGGCTTGCCTGCTCGCCATGGCCTCGTCGGCCTCCGGCGACATTCTCTGGGGGGCTAACGGCCACCCGATTACGGCCTATCCAGGCATCTCGGTCGAGCGTCAGTTCGACTACCTCGAAGACCTGGGGATGAAGTCCTACCGCGTGAACATTTCCGACCTTTCCTCGGCGGACAGGCTGGCGGAAATCGTGGCGGAGGGCAAGAAGCACGGCATCNCGTGAACATTTCCGACCTTTCCTCGGCGGACAGGCTGGCGGAAATCGTGGCGGAGGGCAAGAAGCACGGCATCGAGGTGCTGCCCGTCATCACCCCCGGCAATGTCGACCTTGATAAAGACAACACCGACGAGCTCTACGCCAAGACGCGCGCTCTGGCGGTCGCATTGGGATCCCGGTTTAAGGATGACATCCGCGCCTGGGAACTGGGCAACGAGATGGAGAACTACGCCATCATCAAAGCTTGCGAGAAGCGCGATGACGGCACCACATATCCCTGCGAATGGGGTCCGGCCGGCGGCACCGGAGTGCTGGACTATTTCGGCCCGCGCTGGGCCAAGGTCAGCGCCGTCCTGAAGGGATTGTCCGACGGCATGAGCGAAGTCGACCCGGGCATTCGCAAGGCGATGGGCACTGCGGGGTGGGGCCACACCGGGGCATTCGAACGAATGAAGCAGGACGGCATCAAATGGGACATCTCGGTCTGGCATATGTATGGCCAGGATCCCGAGCCCGCCTTCAAGGTGCTCGCCAGCTACGGGAAGCCGATCTGGGTCACCGAATTCAACAATCCTTACGGAAGCCGGCAAAGCGAAAGACAGCAGGCCGAAGGACTGATGCAGTCCATGCTTCGGCTGCGCCAGCTGCAGGCCAAGTACAACGTGGAAGCCGCTCACATCTATGAGCTTCTGGATGAAGCCTATTGGGCGCCCGACTTCGAAGCATCGATGGGGTTGGTCAGGCTTGTCGGCTCGGCGGAGCGCGGCTGGAGCCCGGCAGGGCCTAAGGCCGCATACATTGCGGTGAGGGACTTGATACTCGGCCCGAGGCCGCTGCCGAGGCCGGAGCGCGGCTGCGATTTCGCGGACAGCGGCAAGATCGTGACCGCCACCATGCGCCAGGCGAGTTTTAGTCATTGCCTGATACTGGGGCGCAAGGCCAGCGATGAAGATATCGAACGGTGGTCCGCTGCCCTGGACGACGGCTCGGCCGATGTCCCCAAAATGATGATCGACCTGATGCATTCGCGGGAATTCTTGAGGAAGTATTCCATCATCGGCCTGAGCGACCGTGCCTATGTCGGCTTCCTCTACCGGCTGCTCATGGACAGGGACGGCGACGGGTACGGGCTGGACGTCTATTCCAAACAGCTGCGGGACGGCTCGATGTCGAGGGATTCCATAGCCCGCGGCATGATCACCTCCAGCGAATTCACCGACAAGTATGCCGTCCACCTCGCCGCGACCGCGAAAACGGCCCCCGCCGCCGAAATGGCAAACTAGCCTGCGGCTGAAGAGGTCTGGACCGTCATGGATCTGCGCTTCTGTGGTCTCGCATTTTGCATGCTGGCTGCGACGACCCTGGTCGGCCATGCCTGCGAAGCGCCCATGGCGGCCCAGCAGCCGTTCCCTCTGCGCGTGGAACCCGGCAAGCGATATCTGGAAGACGCTGCCGGCTGTGCCTTTCTGATCAATGGCGACGCCGCGTGGTCGCTGATCGCCGATTTGACCCGCGAGGATGCGGATGTCTACCTTCGTGACCGGCGGGCACGCGGGTTCAACACGGTGCTGATCAACCTCATCGAGCATCGCTTTGCCCGCAACGCTCCCGCCAATGCCTATGGCGACCGCCCTTTCCTTCGCGATGGCGACTTCAGCGCCCCCAACGAAGCCTATTTCAGGCATGCCGACTGGGTCTTGCGCAGGGCGCGCGATCTCGGTTTCGTGGTGCTGCTCGTTCCTTCCTATCTCGGCTATGGCGGAGGGGACCAGGGCTGGTACCAGGAGATGGCCGCCGGCGGCGAGAAAAGCCTGCGAGCCTACGGCCGATTCGTCGGACAGCGCTATGGCGGCCTCGCAAACATCATCTGGGTGGAGGGCGGCGACTACAATCCGCCGGACAAGAGCCTGGTCAGGGCGGTCGCGGAAGGGATCCGGGAAATCGACCCGAATGCCTTGCAAACCGTGCACAACGCGCCCGAAACGGCGGCTCTGGATTACTGGCGGGGCGAACCGTGGCTTTCCGTGGACAATGTCTACACCTACGAGCCCGTCCACGCGGCGGCGCTTGTCCAGCACGCCTCGGGCGAGATGCCGTATTTCCTGATGGAGAGCGCCTACGAAAACGAGTTCGGCGCGGACGCGCACCGCGTGCGGGTGCAGGCCTACCAGGCGGTTCTTTCCGGCGCTTCGGGACAAATATTCGGCAACAACCCGATCTGGCACTTCGGCGGTCCGGGCCTCTGGCCGGCGGACACGACCTGGCAGCAGGCGCTCGACAGTCCGGGGGCCAGGAGCATGCAGGTTCTCCATCAATATTTTTCGTCGATCAGATGGTGGGAACTCGAACCTGATACGGGAAACGACTTCCTCATCGCGGGACAGGGCAGCTACCAGGCCCGGACGATGTCGGCGCGGAGCAAGGATGGGTCGTTCGCACTCGTCTACCTTCCCAACGGGAGGGGCATTACCCTCGACCTTGAAAAGCTCGCCGGGCCGCAAGTCTCGGCTCGCTGGATCGATCCTTCCACGGGAGGGAGCGAGGCGGCTCCCGGGTCACCGTTTTCCATGAATGTCCGGTATTTCGTGCCGCCAAAAGGCGATCACACCGATTGGATGCTGGAACTCCGTACGCAACCGGTACAAAGCCAATGACCGCCAGGAACGACGCCGCAGACAGCTTTGACAGCCTGGCGAGCACCGGTGCGATCGGAGCGGCGTCCCGTCAGCCAAGCGGCCACCGCACGGAGGTGCTCCGGGCGCCGCGAAGAATAACATTGTTCGGGCTCTTCGGCTCCGGCAATTTCGGCAATGAAGGTTCGCTCGAAGCAATGGTCGGGTTTCTGAGGAGAGAGAGGCCCGAGGCGGACCTTTCATGCGTCTGCGGCGAACCCGAGGTGGTCAAACGGACTTTTGGGATCGAGACCTCGCCGATCCGGCGGAACGGGCCTGCGGCGGGCCTGTCCGGACGCATCAACCGGCTGCTCCTGAAAATCCCCGGAAAACTTGCCGATTTCGCGCAGACGGTTAGCCGCATCCGCAAGTCCGACGTGATGATCTTCCCAGGCACCGGAATCCTGGACGATTTCGGGGAGAGGCCGGCGGGCATGCCTTACGACATCCTCAAATGGTGTCTCGCCGCTCGCCTCGTCGGCACGCGCATCGCCTTTGTCAGCATCGGGGCCGGCCCGATCAGGAACCGGCTGAGCCGCTTGCTGATGACGTCGGCGGCCCGCCTGGCTCATTACCGGTCCTACCGCGACCTGCAATCCAGGGAATTCATGGAAAGCGTCGGCTTCGACACCCGTGGAGACGCGATCTATCCAGACCTCGCCTTCGGCCTGCCCGCGCCAATTCGATCTCCTCGGACTCGGCCGGGGGCGCTGAAGGTGGGCGTCGGCATCATGGCCTATCGCGGCTGGTACGGCTTTGCCGAAGGCGGTCAGTCGATCCTTACCGGCTATATCGGCAAACTGGCGCGTTTCGTCGTCCACCTCCTCGACAGCGGCCACGATGTCCGGCTTCTCATAGGCGACGAAGAAGACAGCATCGCCGTCGACGCGCTCCGGGCGGCCGTGGGTGATCTGCGGCCCGGCTCGAGGCTGGCGCACGAACAGGTCCATTCGCTGGGCGACGTCATGGGGCAGATGGCGCTGACCGACATCGTCGTCGCCACGCGGTTCCACAACATCGTCTGCGCATTGATGATGCGCAGGCCGACCATCTCGCTGAGCTACGCGAGGAAGAACGATGTGCTGATGGAAGAAATGGGCCTGGGCGAGTACTGCCAGCATGTCGAGACCTTCAATGTCGAAACGTTGATCGCGCAGTTTTCGCAGCTGGCGGCTGCCAGGGAAAAGCACGAACAGGCAATTGGCGAGCGTCTCGTCGAGTTCAGGGAGCAGGTCGACAGGCAGGACGCCTGCCTCCTCTCCGGCGTGATCGGTTGAAGCGCATGGTGTTGATCGCCCGCATTGCCCCTCCAGGCAATGCGCAACCGGCGTTCATCCGAAAGTTGCGGACCAGGAGTAGGGGCTACATCCATCGTCTGAAGGTCAACAATGACGTCGAAATGCTAGTCTGTTGCGGTCTCACTCGTGCGAGCAACATCATCGATGGAAACAATGCTGAAGAAGCCTATAAGGACGCCAGCGAGCCTGGCAATCCTCATCCTCATCGGAGGTTCTGATTGATGGCCAGCGTCGACATTGTCATCCCTTGCTACAATTATGCGCACTTCCTGCCGCAATGCGTTCAAAGCGTTCTTGTCCAGGGAGTCGAGGATGTCAGGATCGTCATCATCGACAACGCCTCCACCGACGACAGCGTCGAGGTGGCGCATCGGCTGGCGGCGACGGATGACAGGATCGAGGCCATCTGGCATCCGGTGAATGTCGGTTCCCATGCTTCGTTCAACGAAGGCGTGGATTTGGCCCGCGCCGATTATTTCATGATCCTCTGCGCCGATGACTTGCTCATGCCGGGAGCCCTTCGCCTTGGGATGGCGCTCCTCGACCGCTTCAAGGAGGTATCGTTCGTGCTGGGCAAGCACATGGCGCCATGGGTCGGGAACGACCTTCCCACCCTGTCTGCGCAGGCCGACGGCTGGACCCTGACGGATGGCAACCGGCTGATCGAGACCTGCTGCCGGAAGATGAAATTCAACCTGACCGCCCATGCCATGCTCGTGCGGACATCGGTGCAGAAGGCAGTCGGCCACTATCGGCCGTCCGTCCCTCTGCTCGACGACCTGGAGATGGCTCTGCGCCTGGCCCGCTTCGGATCCGTTGCGGAGCTGTCCGTGCCGCTGGCGATAACGCGCGAACACACGACCAATATCTCTCAAGTCATGTGGCAGGACGGGCTCCGCAGACTGCAGGAGTATGAAACCGTGCTGGAGAGCTTCTTTGCTCACGAAGGCAGCACCATGCCCAACGCGCCGGCGCTTCATCGCATGGTCCGGCGCCATCTGGCGGCGGCCGCTTACTGGTCGGCGCTATCGCATCTGATAAGGGGCAAGCGCGCGGCTGGCGCCAAACTTTTCAAATTCGGCCGGAGGCTTGACCCGGCCTCCATGTTTCTGCCGCCCATCGGTCATCTGTTCACGGCGGACGGCTCCCTCAAACGTGCGAGACGGGTCATCTTGGAGGTTCTTGGAGCGACGCGCCCTTAGCCGTGTTTCTCGGAATTTTGCAAAGCGCTCAACATCGATTGGGCAATAGATGTCGGATCTGATCGTGACCTTGCCATTTGCCCAACAAAACCAACGCGAAAAAACCTCCGGCAAGGTGGCGGTGGTTCTGGTCACGGACCAGAACTACTTTCTTCCGACGTTCGCAACGGCATTGTCCGCCGATGCCCATACTGGCGGCGACATCTCCATTTATCTGTTCGTCGTCAATGCGAAACAGGCGTGGTTACAGCAATTCGGCGCGGCTGTTTCCGGGACGAAGATATCAATCAAGGCGGCGAGCTTCCCGCAGCTGGCTGAACTCTCCCGATTTCACCGTGACGTCGTTCCCCCGATAGCGCTGGCACGGTTGTGGATCGGCTCGTTGTTGGAAGAGGATATCGGGCGCCTTCTGTACATCGACGGCGACACCATGGTGGACGACGAGCTCGACAGCCTGTTAGCAATTTCGCCGCCCGAGCACGGTCTGATGGCGGTACCGGACTTCATGAGAATTTACATTGATGAATTGAGCCTGTCTAAAAGGAAAGACATAGCCCATCTGACAGATTTGGGCTGCAGTCCGACGGCATATTTCAATTCAGGCGTAATATATGCATCGAAAAATGCGTGGAATTCCATAGCATCGTCGGCCATCAAGTTTCTGCGTGAGCATCCGGACCGCTGCATCGCGTCCGATCAAAGCGCGCTCAATCACGCGGCGCAGGGAAACGTCGACTTTCTGCCTCTTCGCTACAATTATCAGAGCGAATACATGATGGCGTTGGATCCGCGCGAGCTGGGATTCAAGCCAACGATCTGGCACTTCGTCGGCGCGCCCAAGCCGTGGGACGCACCCGGCTGGCCCTGGGATGAGTATTTCAACAAATTCTATCGCCAGGCGGAGTCGGTGCTGCGAAACTGCAGCGTCACGCTTCCGGTCCCTCCAAAGGCGCAGATAGTTGCGGGTCTTTCCCATCGGGAGCGCAACAGATTTCGCATGAAGTGGGTGTATCCTTGGCGCAGATACACACGCAGGCGAAAGATACTGTCCTTGCTTTCGCAGTGACGCGGCGGCCGCGAACCCGGAGCCGGACGGCGCCATGTCGTCGAAGTAGGTCCATACGATCCGAAAGAGCCGATGGATAGGCTTATGGAGGTATGGCAATACGGCAAAAGGATAGTGCGCTCAACGTCGTCGCCGTCTCCTACTCCCATTGCCACGCTTGCCGGCCAGGCGTCGTTTCCCGAAAAGTCAGGCATCGGCGCCGCGCCCGGAACCGGGACATTATCGCGGGTCGCCAGCCCAGGAAACTATGACATGCATGCCGATGCGCGGGGAGCCAGCCATATGAAGGAAACGCAGGGCCGCGGCCGGCTCGGGCGGGCTTGACGACAGATGCAGATCTCGCCTGCCGGTCTCGTTGTCTGCGCGGCGGTGCTGCTGCTGGCCTACTACTACCGGGCGCCTCTGATCGTAGGGCTTATCGCATCGCTGGCTTTCGGCTCAACGGCCCTGATGACGCTCAGTTCGCTGGGCGGATCGTCGCCGCTTATCTACACCTTCTTCGGCGCTCTTCTGCTGATGGGGGTCGCCGCCAGGAGGCGGATCTGGCAGGACCTCGGCGATGTGTTCGGCAAGATCCGGCCCGTATGGGTTCTCATTGGTCTTATGTTTTATGCGGCGGCCGGAGCGTGGCTTTTCCCACGCCTGTTCGCGGGACAGACCAGCGCGTTCGTCCAATCCACCACGCGCCACGGCGTCGTAGTAGAGGCCTCGCTCGGGCCGGTCTCGTCCAACATCTCGCAAACCGGATATTTCATTCTTGGCGGCCTCACGGCCATCGCCCTTTGCGTTCTGCTCCTCAACAAGGACAGGACAGACGAGATCCGGCGCGGTTTTTTCGTCTGGTGCGTCCTCCATGTGACCATGGGACTGCTCGATTTGGCGAGCAAGTTCGCGGGAGCCGGGGACCTTCTGCTGGTGATCCGGACCGCCAGCTACGCGATGCTCACGGACCAGATCCAGTCGGGTTTCTTCCGCCTTGCCGGAGCGTATTCCGAAGCATCGGCCTTCGGCGGCGCGTCCCTGGCGTGCCTGTCGTTTTGCTACGTCTACTGGCGCAAGACAGGCTCTCGGCTGGCCAGCTGGCTGTCGGCGGCCATGCTGCTGCTGCTGCTGCTTTCCACGTCGTCGACGGCATATGTCGGCTTGGCCGCGCTGAGCCTTCCCGTTGCCTTTTCCCTCGCACGTTCGTTTCTGGCCGGTCGTGTCACTGCCGATGAAATCCTGATCGTCGCGCTCCTGACGATCGGGGTCTGCGCGGTGATGGCGATCATCGTCTACGATGAACGGATCCTCGATCCGGTCATCGACCTCATCGACTCGACCATCATCAGCAAGGGCAGCACGGACTCCGGTCACGAACGGACTTACTGGAACGTCAAGAGCCTCCAGTCCTTCGCCGACACCAGCGGCCTGGGCGTCGGGTTCGGCAGCTCGCGCGCTTCCAGCTGGCCGATTGCCGTCGTCTCGCAGCTCGGCTTCGTCGGCAGCCTGATGATGGCGACGCTCCTGGGCGTGCTGATCCGTGGACTGGGAGGACTGAGGCCCTACGTCGATCGCGAAACGGATGCGGTGGTATCGTCCGTCCGGGCATGCGCCCTGGCAGGAATCGTCGCCGCCTCCATTTCGGGCGGGAGCGCGGATCCCGGCATCGTTTTCTTCATCGCACTCGCCGTCGTCGCCTCAGCCAGGGCGCTCGCCCGCAGGAACAGGCATGCCCGCGAACGGTCGTTGCAGGGATACCAATCCCCGGAACTGATCGATGATCCGGCTGTCGCCAGACATGCGGCGATATCCGGGCAGTGGCCGCCCGCGTCCGGCTGGGAGAATCCCATCGACCGCGAATTCATCGGCCTTTCTGACATTACCGGCTTCCTGAAGCTGTACGCGCGCTCCATCACGGGTTGCCTGGCGGCAGGCATCCTCGCGGCGGGGTTCTACGTCGTGACCACGGACCCGACCTACACGGCGAGCACCCAGATCCTCATCGAGCCGAACCTCCCCAAGCTGCTCCAGCAGCAGCCGCGCGAAGCCAACGTGTCCCTGGATACAGCGCAGATCGAAAGTCGGATCGCCCTCATGAGGTCGGAAAGGACCGCGATGATGGTCATCGACTCACTCAACCTGCGGGACGACGCGACGTTCAATCGGCCGCAAAGTCTTACCTTGGCCGAACGATTTGACCAATTCGGCGCGCTTGTGCTGAAAACGCTGGGCTTGCGGACAAGAGCGGCTGCCGGTGGGTCTGAATCCGCCGGCGATGGACAACCGCTTTCGGGCAGCGCCGACGGCACGGCGTCCGAGATCGCGGAATTCAGGCGCACCCGCCATACGATGCAGGCCTTTCAGAACGGACTCGACATCCGTCAGCTGGGTGGCTCCTACGCGATCGAAATCTCCTTCAGTTCCCACGACCCCGAATTGTCGGCCAGGGTAGCCAACGCCATCGCGAACGCCCTCGTGCTCGAACAGCTAGGGACCAAGGGAGCGGTGGCCCATGAGGATGGCGCGTGGCTCGATAAACGTCTCGAGGAATTGCGGAGCCAAATGAACAACGCCACGCAGATCGCCCAGGAGTTCCGCGCCCGGCACGACTACAGCGTCGGCAGACCGTCGGGCGACGCGGCGGTCCAGGACAAGGCGATGGAGAATGCGGGCGGCGAGATGCATGAGTCTACGCTCGAAGAACTCGATCTTACCGCGGACATCTACCGCAAGATGTACCGCGACTTCTTGCAGGCGCACACCAGTTCGCTCAACCAGGAAACATATCCGATTGCCGACCTGCGGGTAATCACGCCTGCTTCGCCATCGCCGTCAGCCAGCCATCCGCGACGTTCGCTGATGCTGGCTTTCGGCGCTCTCTTCGGAATCATGGTCGGAGTGGCCCAAGCCTTCATCCGGAACATGTTCGACAAGACCATTCGTTCGCCGCGGCAAGTCCGTGAGGGGCTTGGGCTGGAATGCATGGGCGAGTTGCCGCCGTTCGGACGGAGAGGACGTGGCGGCCGAACGGACGAGGTGACGAATTCTCCATATTCGCCCCTCAGCCACAGCCTCAGACGGGTCAAGACCGCGATCAGCCTCGCCGGCGGCGCCCGTCCCATGAAATGGCTGGGCATCACATCGACGGCGGAGGACGAGGACAAATGCTTGACGGCGATCAACCTCGCTTCGCTCTACTCGATGTCCGGCAAGCGCGTGCTGCTCCTCGATGCGAACTCCTCTCGTCCGGATCTGACCAGGATGCTGCTGACGGCTTTGCCTGCCGCTGGCGAGCGGGCGGCAGGCCCCATCACGTCGAGCATAGTGTCTGTGCCGAACCGGAAGTTCGATCTGCTTCCATGCTTGTCTTCGAGCGCCGGTGAACTGCTTGTCCCGCAGGCGATGCACGGCGCCCTCGCCGAATTGCAATCGTACGATATTGTCATCGTGGTCCTCCCCTCGTTCGCTTCGGGATCTTCCAAATTGGCGGTCAACCCGGTTCTCGATGGCATCATCCTGGTCGCCGGATGGGGCAGAACCTCCATGGACGTGCTGAAGGACCTCGTGCGGTCGATGCGTGCGGGCAGGGCACCGATAGCCGGCGTGTTGATCACCGGGGCTCCCGCAGGGTCTCGAAAGCATCTCGCCGCCTAGGGATTGCCCTCGGCAAGCCGGCTTTTCCTGCGCGAACTACCACTCTTGTTGCGTGGATCGGCAATGCGGCTAGGAGCCCATTCGTAGGGCTTAGGGATTTCGTCTTCGTGCGGCTACTCCTTTTGCATTTCTTGCGGGCGGGCCCCGCTTGCTGGGAAAGTCCCTTGACATGCACCATCCGTCGACCAACCATATCGGGACGATAAGGGTGTCTGTCCTTGACTCCTGTCGGTGGCTGACAGGAAAGGGGTCTCGATGTGACCGCTTCGCTCGCGTGATAACAAGCACGACAGTAAATGCGCGGCAGACAGGAAAAATGCCAAGATAGATGGCACATTCCGCCAAGAGAAGATGGAAGTTACGATTTCTGTACGCTGCGATGATTTCTGTTTTCATCGCAGTGGTGGGTGGATTTGTATTATACAATAATATGCATAAGCCCGAAGATGAGGCGAAAAGTACAAAGATATGGCATTCACTAACCTGGAGAGTCCAGCTCTATACGCGTAAGGTGTTTGGGGGAGTTCCGGACTTGTCCTGGTCGGAGCTTCTTCAGATGACGAACCCTTCGAGCGGGTTCGTTTTGACCACGACGGTGACGGAAGGGCGCTCCCTGGATGCCGCCGTCAGCAATCCTTTTGTCAGTGCGGAGGATCGCGCCAGCGGCGCCGATATATTTCGCAGGAACTGCGCGGCCTGCCACGATGGATCGGGGACACACGCTCCGCTTCTCGACCGGCCACTCAGACACGGCGACAGCGACCTGGCCATCTACAAGGTCGTGCGCGACGGTATTCCCGCAACCTCCATGGCGTCCCACGCCGATCTGCCGTTCGACGACCGTTGGAAGGTCGTAAGCTATATCAGATCGCTCCAGGCCAGGACTTCGGCCACGAGCGACGACAACGCGCCCCATCTTGATATCCGCGTGAAGGGCGACGATCTGATTGCTCCGAATTCGGGCCAATGGTTGACCTATTCGGGTTCGCTGGACGGTCGGCGCTATTCGCCGCTCTCCGAAATCACAAAGGACAATGTGCCCCGGCTTCGTGTCCGCTGGATCAGCCAGCTCGACACCGATGACCGTGTTCTAGAGGCGACGCCGCTTGTCATCGGCGGAGCGCTCTTCACCAGCGTGCCTCCTGCCGGCATCGTTGCCTTCGACACCATATCGGGCAAGGTGATCTGGAAGTACGACAGGCCTTTGCCCGATAATCTGCCGATGTGCTGCGGCAGGGTAAACAGAGGCGTTGCCGTTCTCGGCAGCACGCTCTTCCTGGGCACTTTGGACGGCGTCCTCGTCGCGGTGGATGCCAACACGGGCAAGGAGGTGTGGGAAACCCAGGTAGCCAAGCCCTCCGAAGGTCTCACGATGACCGGGGCGCCTCTGGCCACAAGCAATGCCGTCGTGGTCGGCGTTGCCGGCGGCGAGTTCGGCATTCGCGGATTTCTGGCGGCCTACGATCCCGCGAGCGGCAAGCAGCTGTGGAAATTCAACACCATCCCCGGTCCTGGCGAACCGGGGCACGAGACGTGGAAGAACGACGCCTGGCAAACCGGCGGCGGCCCGACATGGGTGACGGGTAGCTACGATCCATCGCTCGATCTCGTGTACTGGGGCGTGGGCAACCCGGGCCCGGACTATAATGGCGACGTACGCCCCGGCGACAACCTGTACACCAATAGCGCGGTCGCGCTGCATGCGGACACCGGCAAGCTCGCATGGCACTTCCAGTTCACGCCCCATGACGAACACGACTGGGACTCCAACCAGACGCCTATCCTTACCGATCTCACCATCAACGGCGTCAAACGCAAGGTGATTTGCTGGGCAAACAGGAACGGATTCTACTATGTGCTCGACAGGGTCACCGGGGAATTCCTGACCGGCGTAAACTTCGTGGAGCAGAATTGGGCCGATGGCCTGGATCACGCGGGGCGGCCGGTCCTGTCGGCGGGCGCTTCGACCCAGGGGCGCCTCATACGGCCGGGCGGCGGAGGAACGAACTGGCAAAATCCGGCCTTCGACCAAGGCCGAGGGCTGGTCTTCGTGCCGACGACCGAAGGGGCATCGATTTTTACGAAAACCGATCCGGACAATGTCCAACGAGGGGAGGGGGGGCTGTTTGTCGCAAGCGGGGCCGCGTGGGTTTCTCCGCCGGTGCGGGCCGTGCGTGCGCTCGATGCTGCGACTGGCGAGAGGAAATGGGAATTCCGCTCCCCCACGGCAAAGGACTCAGGTTACGGCGGCCTGCTGGCGACCGCCGGCGGGCTGGTGTTCGGCGCCTCCGGAGGGGTGCTGTTCGCGCTCGACTCCGCCTCCGGCCAGGAGCTTTGGCGCGTGCCGCTTGGCGGAGAGACGAGAGCCGCTCCGATCTCGTTCACCGTGGACGGCCGGCAGGCCATCGCGATCGAGGCCGGCCGCGCGCTGTTCGTCTTCGGACCGTAGGACTCGAGCTCCAAAAACACGGTTTCGGCGGTCCCTGAGACAACATCCGAAAGGATTAGGCGCGCACCAACCGAATGACCTATTCGGCGGCAGGGCCTCGTCCAACAGGGCATTCCGACCGCCTATTGGCGTTCTCGCCCAGCTCTTTGAGCCTCGGTAGGCTCTGCACCATCACTATCTGCTTGAGGAAGATGCGCGATGAAAGTCATGGTAACCGGCCATCAAGGCTATATCGGATCCGTGATGGTGCCGATGCTGCTTCGTGCCGGGCATTCGGTGATGGGCTATGACAGCGATCTCTACCGGCGCTGCACCTTTGCCGCTGGGGGCGAGCGGGCTTCAATTCCATCCATCCAAAAGGATGTCAGGGACGTGCATGCGCGCGACCTCGAAGGGTTCGATGCCGTCATCCACCTTGCGGCCCTTTCCAATGACCCGCTGTCCGACCTTGATCCGGACATCACCTACGAAATCAACCATAAGGGCAGCGTCCGCTTTGCGAAGGCGGCCAAGGACGCCGGCGTGTCGCGCTTCCTGTTCGCCTCGTCGTGCAGCAATTACGGACAGGCAGGCGACGGGATGGTCGATGAAACTGGCGAACTGAATCCGGTCACGCCCTATGGTTGGTCGAAGGTCCTTTCAGAACGGGATATTTCCGAACTGGCCAGCAGCAGCTTTTCTCCCACCTATTTCCGCCCCGCCACGGCCTATGGGCTCTCGCCGCGGCTCCGTTTCGACATCGTATTGAACAATCTGGTCGCGTGGGCGGTCACCAAAGGCGTCATCCTCCTGAAGTCCGATGGAACACCGTGGCGACCGATTGTCCATATCGAGGACATTTCCAGGGCATTCATTGCCGGGCTGGAGGCGCCCCGCGAGGCCATTCACAATCAAGCCTTTAACGTGGGACGAACCGACCACAATTACAGGATCCGGGACATCGCCGAGATCGTCGCCGAGATCGTGCCCGATTGCCGGCTTGAACTCGCGCCCGACGCCGGGCCCGACAAACGCTCCTATCGGGTCAACTTCGACAAGATCGCGCTTGCCCTGCCTGCCTTCAGGCCACAATGGGATGCGCGCAAGGGTGCCGAGCAACTCTACCAGGCATACCGGAAGTCGAATGTCACGCTGGAGGAATTCGAGGGGCCGCGCTTCCAGCGCATCGGTCACATCAGGCATCTGTTGACCAGCGGACTTCTGGACGAGCGGATGCGGGTTGCTGGAGTATCCAAGCCATTGGAGGAGGCGCTCGGATAAGCTGGATGGAACACCTGAACCCCGCCGGGATCGGCCCGCCGGCAACCGGAGTCGGTCACGAAATTTATGCCCTGGCCGAACGTCTGTTTCCTATCTGCCGGAGCATCACCGGAAACGGCGTGCGAGCAACGCTGGATGTCCTTTCGCAGCATATCGAGCTGCAACGGCACGAAGTGCCCACCGGGACGCAGCTGTTCGACTGGACCGTTCCAAAGGAATGGAACATACGCTCTGCAACCATCACAGGCCCGGACGGACAGACGGTCCTCGATTTTGCGGATTCCAACCTGCACGTCGTCAACTACAGCTTGCCGTTCAAGGGCATCCTGCCGCTCGCCGAGCTGAGGCCGCACATTCATACTCTGCCCGAACAGCCGCAGCTGATCCCCTACCGCACCAGCTATTACGCCCCGACCTGGGGCTTCTGCGCAGCCCATGTGCGTGTGGCCGACCTGCCCGACGGTTTCTACCGTGTGGAGATCGACGCCGAGCTCGAGGACGGCACTCTCACATACGGCGAATACTTGCACCGCGGTCAGACCGAGCGGGAATTCCTCCTCTCGGCGCACATTTGCCATCCCTCACTTGCCAACGACAACTGTTCGGGCTTGGCGCTGCTGGCAATGCTGGCGAGAAGTCTTAAGGCAAGGAAGACACGATACAGCTACCGCTTCCTATTCGCTCCCGGCACGATCGGCGCGCTCGCGTGGTTGTCGCGCAACGAGGACCGTACATGTCTCATCGACCACGGTCTCGTGCTGTCATGCGTTGGTGATTCAGGAGACCCGGCATACAAGCGCAGCCGCCGTGGGGACGCCTTTATTGACCGAGCCATGTCCCACGTGCTGGGGCGTCGAGCCGGGGCAAAGCTGATGGATTTCTCCCCCTACGGTTATGACGAACGGCAATATTGTTCGCCGGGCTTCAATCTTCCGGTCGGCATGTTCCAGCGAAGCGTCCACGGCACATTTCCCGAATACCACACCTCGGCCGACAATCTTGACTTCATCAGGCCAGAGCATCTCGAGGATTCCTTCCGCATCTTGATGGAGGTGATCGACATTGTCGAAGAGGACTGGACGCCGTTGAACCGCTTGCCCAAGGGCGAGCCGCAGCTCGGCAAACGCGGCCTTTATGCAGCCGTGGGAGGGCAGAAGTCGTCGGGCGCGACGTCGATGTCCCTGCTTTGGGTGCTGAACCTCGCCGACGGGCAGCATTCGCTTCTGGCCATGGCGGAGCGCTCGAACCTGCCCTTCAAGGAACTGGCCGCCGCTGCCAAACTGCTGTTAGAACATGAGCTCCTGGTAGCCTTATGAGGCCGTTGCGGTTCGCCGTCTGATAAGGGGCCAGCTTTTGTCCCTTTCCGACATGGCCGTCGGCATCAAGGGCCATCCGATGGACAAGGTGGGGTCATTGTAATGAACGCCGGTCGAAGCGTTGGGCGTATAGAACTGTGATATGAGATACGAGACCTCGGTGCCGTCGGTTAGGGTCTGGAGGCCGTGGGCGAACCCGGCAGGGATATAGAGCTGCTTCATGTTTTCGGAAGTCAGCTCGAAACCGAGCCATTTGTAGCGCGTCGACGAATTCGGGCGCAGGTCCACGACGACATCAAAAATCGCGCCGCGGACACAGGAGACCAGCTTGACCTCTGCGTAAGGCTCCTCCTGGTAGTGCAGCCCCCTAAGAGTTCCCTTTTTGATCGAATGAGCCCGGCTGTGCTGGACAAAGCGCGTCGCCAGACCACAATCGGCCATCTCCTTCTCACAGAAAAGGCGGGTGAAAGAACCACGGTCGTCAAGCATGGGAGTAGGCTCGATTACCCAGACCCCTTGAAGCTCGGTTTCGGTAAACTGCATGGGTTGACTCCCCGGCGCCGAGTGAGACTGCCGCCTCAATTGTCAGCGTCGCCAGCCCACGCTGTAAGGGCTACCTAAGCCTTAGCTGGCCTCTCCGATAGCGGTACGTGCGGACGACAGCTGACTACCCGTTCGGCGAGCCTGGTATCGGCATCGCCGCCGCCGGCTCGCTATAAGGATTAATGCACCCGACGGATTGGCAAATCGAACCGGAGAGGGCCGGATCCTAACCTGTCATCTGTCTACGGAGGCGCGGCAGACATGGGTTCTGCGTAGCGCCTGCGTCTCCGTTAGACGGCGGATAGGAGCGGGGAAATGAACATTCAGCCCATCGAAACCGTTCGCGGTCACAATGCGGCAAGCCGGAATGTCGGTTGCAGGCTCTGCGGGTCGCGCCTGCGCCACACATTGGTCGATCTAGGCATGTCTCCACCTTGCGAAAGCTTCCTGCAGGCCGAGCAGCTTGACCAAATGGAAGCTTACTATCCTCTCAACGTGCTTGTCTGCGACACCTGCTACCTGGTGCAGCTCAAGGAGTATCTGAGCCCCGAGACCATTTTCAGCGAATATGCCTACTTCTCTTCGTTCTCCTCCAGCTGGGTGGCTCATTCGAAAGTGTATTGCGAGGCCATCACCAGACGGCTTGGACTTGGCCGTGACAGTCTTGCGGTCGAGCTCGCTAGCAACGATGGTTACCTGCTGCAGCACTTTCTGCCGCTGGGCGTTCCTGTACTGGGCGTCGAACCGGCAGCCAATGTTGCGCGCGCCGCGATCGAGAAAGGTGTACCCACCCGGGTCGACTTCTTCGGGGTTCGGTTGGCAAGTCAGATGATGAGCGAAGGACATTGCGCCGACCTCATCATTGGCAACAACGTCCTGGCGCAGGTGCCGGACCTCAATGACTTCGTCGCCGGGATGAAAATCCTGCTCAAACCTCAGGGGGTGGTCACGCTCGAGTTTCCACATATCGAGCGGCTGATGGCGGAGAATCAGTTCGACACCATTTATCATGAGCACTTTTCATATTTCTCGCTGCTGACGATCGAACTGATGGCGGCGCGCCACGGATTGCGGCTGATCGACGTCGAGGAGTTGCCCACCCACGGCGGCTCGCTGCGTGTCTATCTCGCCCATGAGGGCAGTCGCTGGGGCGTGGATGACAGCGTGGGCAAACTTCTCGCCCGAGAAAAACGCCACGGGCTGACGGAGATGATTACCTATGCCTCCTTCGGTCACAAAGCGCAGCGTGCCAAGCGCGACCTCTTGGCGTTCCTTATCTCGGCCAAGAACGAAGGGAAGAAGATTTGTGGCTACGGCGCTCCAGGTAAGGGCAACACGCTGCTCAATTACTGCGCCATCGGCACCGACTTCCTCGACTTCACGGTCGACCGTAATCCTTACAAGCATGGTCGCTTCACACCGGGGATGCATATCCCGATCAAATCCGTCGAGGCCATCGACGAAGCCCGGCCAGATTACATCCTCATCCTTCCGTGGAACCTGAAGGACGAGATCATCGAACAGATGCGCCATGTCGCCTCCTGGGGTGCAAGGTTTGTGGTCCCAATTCCTTTTGTGGCGGTGATCGATCCATCGGAGTTAGGCAGATGAAAGTTGTCCTCTTCTGCGGCGGTCGCGGAACCCGGATCCGCGACTATTCCGACAGTATACCCAAGCCGATGATCCCGCTTGGCCACCAGCCGATCCTGCGCCACGTGATGCAGTGGTACAGCGACTATGGACATGATGAATTCGTCTTGTGCCTGGGCTACAAAGCCAATGTCATCAAGGATTTCTTCCTCAACACACGGCCGCAGACCTTTTCCGATTGCGTGGTCACGCAGGGAGGTCAAGACGTGAAACTGCTCGGCGACCAGGTCAAGGACTGGAGCATTACCCTGCTTGATACCGGGGTCTGGCGCAATATCGGCGAACGCCTCTGGGCGGCAAGGGACCAGGTAAAGAACGAGAAGATGTTCCTGGCCAACTACTCCGATGGTCTGACCAACGTCGATCTCGACGACGTGGTGGCGAAATTCGAAGCCAGCGGCAAGATCGGTTGTTTTCTCGCGGTGCGCGCACCACTGACATACCATTTGGCCGATATCGCGGAAGACGGTCGCGTGCGTGAGTTCCGCACAACCGATACCTCGGAGATCTGGATCAACGGCGGCTACTTCCTGTTCCGCCCGCAAATCTTCGACTATATGCGCGATGGCGAGGAGCTCGTTCTGGAACCTTTCAGGCGACTGATCGACGACAACATGCTCATGGCGTACAAACATGATGGCTTCTGGCGATCGATGGATACGCTGCGCGATTGGCAATCGCTCGAAGACATGGTCGAACGGGGCGACATGCCCTGGAATAGAAAGGTTACCGCCGAAAAAACCAGACGCGGTCTGGTAATGGCCGCTTCGTGAGAGGGCTTGGCCTCGCACGTGGCGGGGAGGAACTCTCGATCCTCTGCCTTGGCGCCCATTCGGATGACATCGAGATCGGCGCCGGCGGCACTATCCTTGGTCTGATCGCGTCGGGGGTGAAACTGGACGTCCACTGGTGTGTGCTGAGCGCCGGCGGCCAGCGGTCGGTCGAGGCCCGCGCTTCGGCCGAGGCGTTCCTGAAAGGATCGAAGTCGTCCGTAATCGACATCGCGGATTTCGAAGACAGCTATTTCCCGGCCCATAGCCGGGCGATAAAGCAGCGGTTGATAGATGTAAGATCTCGCGTCCATCCCGACCTGGTGCTGACCCATGCTAGGTTCGATGCCCATCAAGACCACAGGGAGGTCAATCAACTGACCTGGAATGTCTTTCGCGATCATCTTGTGATCGAATACGAGATTCCCAAATGGGATGGCGATCTTTGCCAGCCAAATGCCTACGTGCCGCTCTCTGCCGCAGTGCTGGAACGCAAGATCGAGCTACTGCAACAGCACTTCGGCACGCAGCGCTCCAAGGACTGGTTCGACCGCGACACATTCGCGGGGCTGGCGAGATTGCGCGGGATGGAGTGCAGGGCGCCGGACCATTTCGCCGAAGCGTTTACACTCAGAAAAGCCAGACTTCTTTAGCGGATTTCCGTCCCGATTTGCTTGAGGGCTTGTCTGAGCCAAGGGGGCACATGGATCCTGGGGAAGACTTCGGGTCGGGCTTTTCCTTCAGGAGCCATCCTCGACGTGGTTGGCGATCTTCGCACGACACTTTCGGGACACCACGCTGTGCCAGATCGGGGTTACCGGCTCATGAAGTGGATACGAGCCCGCGGGTTTCTGATTGCCGTTTGGTCTTACTGCTCGCTGGCCGAGGGTTCTGTGAGACCGCCGGTATCGGGGCCTGTGCATCGCCATTGTTGAAGCGACGAAACACGATCTGCGAGGGGCGGCCAACCAAAAATTGGCTTGCTCCCGAATCCAGGGCCTTCGCGTACACGCCCAGAGCACCATCGACGGCGTCTATGGTTTTCATGACCGCCGCGTCGTCGTGCGTGTAGCTGACAACGAGAGATGGCATCAGCACACCACGCTTGATCGTCTCCTGCAGGAACAGGGAACGGTATGTCTGTGAGGGCTTGCCGTCCTGGTCGAGCGTGGCGTAGGCGAGACAACTGGGACGGCCGACAACTTTGAAGTGCCGATCCAGTCCATGGCGTCTGGAAACCTCCGTGATACCTTCCTTCAATTTCGTTCCCTGATGGTGCAGGTGTTCGATAACGGGCTGGTCCCGATAGACCCCTACGGTCGCGATCGCCGCGGCAAGCGCGTGGGTTTCCGCGCCATGCGTAGTCGACAGCAGAAACACACGGGGGCGATCCGTATGCTCGAGCCCACCCAGCCGCATATATTCGCGTTTGCCTGCCAGGGCAGAAATCGAAAAACCATTGCCAAGAGCCTTGCCGAACGTCGACAAGTCCGGTTCGATGCCATAGAGCCTTTGTGCTCCCGCTGCATGCCATCTGAACCCGGTGATCATTTCATCGAGAATGAACAGCGCGCCATTTTCCCGGCAAAGACGCTGGACATTATGCAGGAAGCCGTCGGCCGGATCGTCGCCACGGGAAGGTTCCAGGATCAGAGCGGCCACCTTACTCGGGTGCTTGTCGAACAATGCCTTGACACTAGCGATGTCGTTGTACCGGAAGGTGAGGGTCAGGTTTTGAACCGCTTCTGGAATTCCCGCATTCATCGGTGTGGTACCGATGAACCAGTCGTCTGTCGAAAAGAAAGGGTGGTCGGCGCAGCACGCGACGAGATCGCGACCCGTGTAGGCGCGGGCAAGGCGGACGGCGCCTGACGTCGCGTCCGATCCGTCCTTGCAGAATTTTACCATCTGCGCGCCGACGAGTTCAAGGAAGGTTTCGGCGCAGTCAATTTCGATCCTTGCGGGGCGCGTGAAGTTGGCTCCGCCGGCAAGCGCCGCCTCCACCGCCCTGAGCACCGTTGGGTATGCATGCCCCAGCCCGACGGAACGGTTGCCCATGCCGTATTCGATGTATTGGTTTCCGTCGACATCCCAGACGTGGCACCCCAGACCACGTTCGATAAAGCCCGGCGCGAGAATGGGATACTGATCCTCGCCTTTCGCGTAGGTGTGGCTGCCGCCTGGGATCAGCTCACGGCCACGTTCTTGAAGGCGTCCCGATTTGCGAAAACAGAGGCTTTGCTCAGGCATGCGGACTGCTCCAGTTCGACAGAAAGTCTAGATGTCTGAGCCTGGATTTTCGCGTTCTCCATAAGGTCACCGGTTTAGCACTTATGGTGGATAGAAGGCGCGATTGTGCGGTCTTGTGCGGCAAACGCGCCAACTGACAAGCAGCATCAAGGCGCAAGCGAATGAGTTGGCGCAGCGTTTCCCCATGCCGGGAGCAGCTAATCCAGCGTAGGTTGCTTGAACTAGGCTCAACGCTGGAAGCTGGGGGAACAATTTGGCGTGCGCGAAAACGCGCTGAGGAGCATTGCGCCGCGGCTGTTGCTAAGTACGATCCCTCACCCGGACATCCCGGAAATTCCAGGCGATCCTGCCAAATAGCGGTCCCTCACGTGATCACGCCATTCCCGGGAAGGAACCTTATGGTAAACAGCTAGCAGCGGTCGATTCCCCCGGGATGTAGCCGCTCAGAATGAAGCCCGCCCGGGTCGCTACCGTGGCGGGCTTTTCGTTGACCGCGACCCGCTTGGTGCGTTCGCTACATAAGACCGCGATCGTACATTGAGGGAAGGCGGCGGATTGCGATCACCGTTCAGCCGCAGTTCCTTCCGCGAAGAGATCATTGACCTTGTATGCGACTTCCGTGCGGTTGGTCGCCTTGAGCTTTTTCATGATGTTGCGGATGTGCACCTTCACCGTGCTTTCGCGCAGGTTCAGTTCAAAGGCGATGATCTTGTTGGCCTTGCCGCGTCGGAGCGCCTGCGCGACCTCAGCCTGCCTGAGCGTGAACATGCCGGTCAAAGGCGCATCACGGCTGCCTGAATCTATCAGGTGCCGCATAGACAGAACGCTACTTGCCGGAACGAAGATGCCTCCCGCTGCCGCAAGATTGATTGCCTCGACACAGACATCGATCCCTACAGAGGTTGGAATGTAGCCACGCGCGCCACATTCGAGAGCCGTCAATATCTGTGCGAGGTCTTCGGTGTCCGCCAAAATCACTACGGGGACCGACTTGAACTCGCACGAAATTCGCCTGATCTGGTCCGCGATACCCTGGTCGGTGACTTTCCGGCCGCCCAGATTGAAGAGAATGGCTGCAAGGGTCATTCCCTCTTTGGCGCGCCATTCGGCAATCGATCCCATGGCCTCGACGGCCATGCCGAGATCGTGGTCTTCCAGAGCCGATGCGAGACATTCGCGGTCGAGCGCCCTTCCGTCCAGGATGAGCAGACATTCCCTGCCTGCTCGTTGCACCATTCCCGCTCCGCCCGCCGGGATTTCTGCCTGATCTGCCGAAGTATGTTTATGCAGTTCTACTGTGGAGCCCATACTCTTACCCACCCTTTTTCCACGCGATCCGCCCTGCGGCGGCCCAATTAGCCCCTCACTCTTCAGTTCTTCAGAAATTGAAAAATAGCGCCCACCGTTTTGGGAGCTTCAGCTGGAATTTGCCCAGCCTTGCACCCACTGCTGTTCCCTGTTCCCAATCCCAACCAGAACAACCTGAGCTTATGGGCTATTTATCAGCCAGCGCTAACTTAGATTAACATTTGGTTAAATTTTTGAATCAGCGAAAAACACTAACGGCTAGCGCCGCCGCAGGCGCTACCGTTTTGGGTAAACATGCGAGCTGGCCAGTCGATGTTGTGGAGCGTCTGAGTATCGCAGGACATCGCAACGCTCTGAAGGTGAACCATCCGAAGACGGCTGGCCTGGGCGGTCCTCACCCATAGGCGTAGCCGAGGACTGCTTGCCCCGCCGGCAGTCAAAAGCCATGTATCTCCAAAGCATCGGGGGAGTGCATAGGCGCCGGCACTGTCATCTAAGCGCCTGCTTCGCGCAAAGGACCGCGTAGGGCATCTCCCTGGCGCTCCTTGGACGCTGTGGCAAATGCCAGCTCGTTTGGTTGGGAAGGGCAAGGCAAATCCGCCAGCATCCCTTGCGGACATGAGGGTCCGAAGCAGCACACGGTGCCGCCGCACTTACACCGACAGAGCTACGCTATGTACAGCTCGGGCTCAGGCGGTCCCCTGGGGATCATTCTCGGTCAGCCAAGATGCGTCCAGAACAGGTCCGGCATTCTGGACATCGGCTTCGAAGGCGTCGATCAACCTCTTGGCGGCTTTGCTGGCGATATGACTCTCAGGGTAGGTGGCCTTCACGGCCCGTGCACACTCGTAAACCTCCTTGAGTTTCCTAACCTGCTTGAGCCCTAACGCGCGATATACTCCCTGGCTGGTCATATCGCCTCTCCTCCCTATCGTGGAATTCTCCGCTGCCCGGCCTACTATGCGTCAGCCTGACAGTGGGTTTCCTGGCTGAAATCAAAAACTGCCGTGCGACTGTAGTAAGATCGTCGGCTTCCCGGGTCGAGGCGTTCTTTAGGGGGCCCGCCGGAACCTAGGCTTAGCCATTCGCGGGAGGGTATGACCCGTTTCCCGCTCCTTTCGCACACCTGTTTTGTTCTCGCTTGATGATCAGGTGCGTGTTTGGTCGTAAGCTCATAAACGCTACAGACTTGTCGCAGCTTGTCGACGGTCGGCTCACGCGGTCATGGTTGCTCGATGGACCATGCCCACTTGGCTTTCCTTCGTGATGAGGTGACCGCCGTCGATCTGAAGGCACTTTTCCACCAATCTTACGGGTTCACGACCAAGTGCAACTTTGATGGGACACTCGATCATTCCGCCCGCAGCTCTGTTGAGCGCACCATCACCTTGATCATCAAGGCCACGGAAGCGACATGGGGACGAGCATTCGCGCGCTCCTCCCTTCGCCGGTGGAAGGCTACCCCCTTTGACTCTCTTGCCTGGGACATCCAGCTGTCGAAAGATCAGCGATCGGACAGCTCGCTGTATCCGCGTCACAGGGTCAAACCAAGCGGGAACTTGTCGGCATGCAGGTGTCTCTGCCGGGATTGCTAATATGCGCGGCTATTTTGGTCACGTCCTACTATTCAAGGGGCATGCTGATCATCGGCTTGATCGTTTCCCAGGCTTTCGGCGCGACCGCGGTCATGACACTGACCTTTCTGGGTGGGTCATCTCCGTTGATCTATACTATGTTCGCGGCCTTGCTTGTCACGGCCGTCGCCGCAAGACGCCGTATCTGGCTTGATCTTGGACTCGTGTTCGGAAGCATCCGGCCGGTCTGGATTCTGACAAGCCTCATGGTTTACGCAATCATCGGATCATGGCTGTTTCCGAGGTTCTTTGCGGGACAGACCGCCGTATTCGTGCAGTCCAAGACCCGCGGCATAGTCATAGAAGATTCTTTGGCGCCGGTTTCCGGCAACATTTCTCAGACCGGCTATTTCGTTCTTGGTGGACTCGCCGCTATAGCGCTTTGCTCCCTGCTGCTGCACTCCGACCGGATCGAGCAGGTCCGGCGTGGTTTCTTCTTGTGGTGCGGCCTCCACGCGGGGATGGGAGTCTTCGATTTCATCAGCAAGAACGTGGGCGCGGGAGACCTGCTGGCCCCGATCAGAACCGCCAACTACGCGATCATATCGAACGCGACGGAGGCAGGATTCGTGCGGATCACCGGGCCTTTTTCGGAGGCCTCTTCATTCGCCAGCGTTTCGCTCGCCTGCCTGGCATTCTGCTACAGCTACTGGAGAAGACGAAATCACCGCTGGCCAAATGGCTGTCTGCCATCCTGCTCTTCCTGTCCATTCTGTCGACTTCATCGACCGCTTACGTAGGGCTGATACTGCTATGCATCCCGGTTGCTTTGTCGATGCTGGTCTCGGTCCTGAGGGGAAAAGTCGAGGGCGAAGAGATACTGATAATGGCTCTCATGGTGTTGGGCGGGACTGCCATATTGGGCATAAGTCTTTACAGGACCGAGGCGTTTGACCCGTTCGTCAGGCTGATCAACAGCACTATCATCAACAAAGCGGATTCCGGCTCAGGCCATGAACGCACCTATTGGAATGTAAAGAGCCTGCAGTCTTTTCTCGATACCAGCGGACTGGGTGTGGGGTTCGGCAGCTCAAGAGCATCGAGTTGGCCGATCGCTGTCCTTTCCCAACTGGGCTTGTTCGGGTCGCTGATGATGGGGGGCCTGCTGTGTGTCCTGGCTAGGGGGCTGGGGGCGGTTCGGCAATGGGTGGATCCAGAAACAGACGCCGTCGTGGCCAGCGTCAGGAATGCTGCCCTTGCAAGCATAATTGCCATGTCGGTGTCGGGCGGCAGCGCTGATCCAGGTATCCTCTTTTTCATTGCGCTTGCAGTCGTTTGCGCCACGAGAGTCAGTGCTCGGCGCGGCATTGCCGCATTCGAGCGATCTAGCCCGGCGTCGGCCGACGGCGCGGCCAACGTCGTGTACTCCGGTTCCGCCGAGTTGGCTTTGCGACGGCACAGGTTGCTGGCAATGTGTCAGGGCCCGGTCATGTTCAAAATGGACGGCGATGTTGATTAACCGGCGACCTTGGGCTCGAACGCCCTTGGCTGGGGCGCCGGTCGTCTGGCAAGGAGAGGAGGGTTGCCGCCAAAGCCGGTCGCAGCCTGCGGGCTCTGCCGAATTAAGTGCAACACGATGGCGCCACAAGCCTGCCTGACCTGACCTGCGCATCCGACGGCTATATCGTTGCGGGGCAGCTCATCCGTGCGAAGCTGATGCCGGTTTTGCGGATTTTCAGAAGACTTTTATATTGCAATCAATATTTGCTTCCATCACGGGCCTACGGCTTTCGTCGGATACGACCACCGAAAGCTTGCTTTGCAACTCGCCCTGAACTTCGTCCTGTGCCATGGCGACCAGCATTCTGACTGCGTCTACCCGGGCCTCGCGCGCACCGACGTAATGGGTGCCCTCCGTGTCGGGAAAATGGGACTTGCCGTCCCGGACATCGAAAAAAAACAGTGGCATTTTGCATCCGCGCTTAAGAACAAACCGCTCGTCAAAGCGGGGTTTGCATCTTGCTCACGGCTGCTTAGGGCATTCTCCCGCAACATTCTAGCAACCTCAGATGGTCCACCGGAGACGGTTGTGGAGAACCCAAATCGGGTTGATCACAAAATATTAAAAGCATTGATCGGCCGGCAGAACCGCTTGCCGAGACTCCCCCTCCTGCATTATCGGGAACGCGCTTCATCGCCATTCCAAAAGCAGTGTCGGCCCGCTCAGGGGCCCACACCCACGCTCGTCGACTGTCGCGACAGGCTCAGCCAAACTGATAGATAGGCCTGAGGAACGGTTCCAGTAAGCTACCGCCTTGACAAGCGAATGTGTGTCGTTTGCGTCCTGCGGAGTTTCCTCTCGTGCCTCTGAATTTAGTTTCCGAAGCCCGGCCCAACACGTTCGCGTTTGAAACCTCTGCGCTGATCAAGGCATGCGGATTTAGGGAATATGACGCGCGCTGGTGGTTTGGCCAGGTCGCGCCGGAACTCAATCTGATCGGCGTCCAGGCGCTTGGCATGGGGCTCGGCACGATGATCCGGCGTCTCGGCGTCGGGCCCGACATCGTCACCGGGCATGATTTCCGTTCCTATTCGCTTGGCATCAAGCTGGCGTTGGTTTCGGGGCTGATGGCGGCCGGCGCGCGGGTGAAGGATATCGGTCTGGCGCTGTCGCCGATGGCCTATTTCGCGCAGTTCGCGCTCGATACGCGGTCGGTGGCCATGGTCACGGCCTCGCACAACGAAAATGGCTGGACCGGCGTCAAGATGGGAGCGGCGCGGCCGCTGACCTTCGGCCCCGAGGAGATGAGCGCGCTGAAGGCGATCGTGCTGGCCGGCGATTTCGACCTTGTTGGCGGCGGTTCCTATGATTTCGTTTCCGACTTTCGAGAGACGTATCTCGACGATCTGACCCGAGACAAGCGCATCACACGAAAGCTCAAAGTGGNTCCGGCGTCTCGGCGTCGGGCCCGACATCGTCACCGGGCATGATTTCCGTTCCTATTCGCTTGGCATCAAGTTGGCGTTGGTTTCGGGGCTGATGGCGGCCGGCGCGCGGGTGAAGGATGTCGGTCTGGCGCTGTCGCCGATGGCCTATTTCGCGCAGTTCGCGCTCGATACGCCGTCGGTGGCCATGGTCACGGCCTCGCACAACGAAAATGGCTGGACCGGCGTCAAGATGGGAGCGGCGCGGCCGCTGACCTTCGGCCCCGAGGAGATGAGCGCGCTGAAGGCGATCGTACTGGCCGGCGATTTCGACCTTGTTGGCGGCGGTTCCTATGATCTCGTTTCCGACTTTCGAGAGACGTATCTCGACGATCTGACCCGAGACAAGCGCATCACACGAAAGCTCAAAGTGNCTCGTTTCCGACTTTCGAGAGACGTATCTCGACGATCTGACCCGAGACAAGCGCATCACACGAAAGCTCAAAGTGGTTGCCGCCTGCGGCAATGGCACTGCTGGCGCCTTTGCCCCTGAAGCGCTGGAACGGATCGGCTGCGAAGTGATCCCGCTCGATGTCGAGCTTGATCATACATTTCCAAACTACAATCCCAATCCGGAAGACATGCAGATGCTGCATGCCATCCGAGACAAGGTGCTGGAGACCGGCGCCGATGTCGGGTTGGGATTCGATGGCGACGGCGACCGCTGCGGTGTCGTCGACAATGAAGGCAACGAGATCTTTGCCGACAAGGTCGGCGTCATGCTGGCGCGGGATATCTCGCGGCTCCATCCGGGTTCGACCTTCGTCGTCGACGTCAAGTCGACCGGACTGTTCAACACCGACGCGGTGCTGCGCGCCAATGGCGCTGTCACCGACTATTGGAAGACCGGCCATTCCTACATCAAGCGCCGGGTTGCCGAACTCGGCGCGGTCGCCGGCTTCGAAAAATCAGGCCACTTCTTCTTCAACCCTCCGATCGGGCGCGGCTATGACGACGGACTGGTCACGGCAATCGCCATCTGTCAGATGCTGGAGCGTAACCCGGCCAGGTCGATGGCCGATCTCTACCGGGCACTGCCGCTGACCTTCGGCACGCCCACCATGTCCCCCCACTGCGCGGACGATGTGAAGTACGGCGTCGTCGAACGGNTTCGTCGTCGACGTCAAGTCGACCGGACTGTTCAACACCGACGCGGTGCTGCGCGCCAATGGCGCTGTAACCGACTATTGGAAGACCGGCCATTCCTACATCAAGCGCCGGGTTGCCGAACTCGGCGCGGCCGCCGGCTTCGAAAAATCAGGCCACTTCTTCTTCAACCCCCCGATCGGGCGCGGCTATGACGACGGACTGGTCACGGCAATCGCCATCTGTCAGATGCTGGAGCGTAACCCGGNCCCGATCGGGCGCGGCTATGACGACGGACTGGTCACGGCAATCGCCATCTGTCAGATGCTGGAGCGTAACCCGGCCAGCTCGATGGCCGATCTCTACCGGGGCCTGCCGCTGACCTTCGGCACGCCCACCATGTCCCCCCACTGCGCGGACGATGTGAAGTACGGCGTCGTCGAACGGGTGGTCTCCGATTTTCAGGCTCTGAAGCGTGATGGCTCCAGTTTTGCCGGCCAGAAGATCGGCGACCTCGTCACCGTCAATGGCGTGCGCGTCGTTGCCGAGGACGGAACCTGGGGGCTGGTGCGGGCTTCGTCGAACAAGCCGGAACTGGTCGTGGTCGTCGAAAGTCCGGTCTCGTCCGAGCGTCGCCGACAGATGTTCGATGCCGTCGACGCCGTGCTGCGCCGCAGTCCNTGGTGCGGGCTTCGTCGAACAAGCCGGAACTGGTCGTGGTCGTCGAAAGTCCGGTCTCGTCCGAGCGTCGCCGACAGATGTTCGATGCCGTCGACGCCGTGTTGCGCCGCAGTCCGGAAGTCGGCGCTTACAACCAGACTTTTTGACAGGGCATCCATGGGCCAGCGCATCGTCAGTTTTGTCATGAGCGGCGGCGTCGGCTCTCGGCTATGGCCGCTGTCACGCGAGGACAATCCCAAGCAGTTCCACGATCTGTCGGGCGACGGTTCCATGCTCGTCAAGACCTTGCGCCGCCTGACGGCGAGACCGGCTGGCGAAACGCCGATCTTCCTGATCGCTTCGGAGCGTCATGCCGATCGTGTCCATGCCGACTTGGCCGGTCTCGATCTTGCCGGCGGCGGCCCCCTGTTCGAGCCCGCGGGACGCAACACGGCCGCCGCCGTCGCACTGGCGACCCTGCGCACGCTGTCGGAATTCGGCGACAGTCTGGTTCTGGTGGTGCCCTCGGATCATGAAATAGCGACAGCAGGGCAATTCTGGCAAAGTATCGAGGCGGGATCGCAGGCGGCGCGCGCCGGCCGTCTGGTGGTGTTCGGCGTCAAACCGACCCAGCCGGAAACCGGTTACGGCTATATCGAGGTATCGGCCGAGAGGGGCGGGGTGTTCGACGTTTCGCGTTTCGTCGAGAAGCCCGACCTTGCGAAGGCCAACGACTATCTCAAGGCGGGAAATTTCTACTGGAATACCGGCATCTTCCTGTTTCGGGCCGGTGCCATGCGCGACACCTTCAAGACATTCCAGCCCGACATCTGGCACGCTACCGAAGCGGCTTACGAGGCGGCCACAACGGACCTGTCCGGCCTCTATATGCCGCTGGAACTCTACGCGGCGATCCCGTCGAACTCGATCGACTATGCCATCATGGAGCGGGCAAAAGACATAGCCATGGTGCCGGCCGGCTTCCGCTGGAACGATCTCGGCTCCTGGCAATCGCTCCTCGATGTCGGTCCCGCCGACGACCGGGGCAACGTCGTTGTCGGCGATGTCGTCGCCATCGATTGCGAGAATTCCTATATCCGCAGCGATGGCCGCCTGCTGTCGGCGATCGGCATGAAGGACGTTGCCATCGTCTCGACGGCGGATGCCACTTTCGTTGCCCCGGTGAGCCACAGCCAGCACGTCAAGAAGATCGTCGAACAACTCGAAAAATCAGGACGGCTGGAAACCAGATTCACGCCGGCGCATGACCGCGTCATCGAAAGTGGCGCCTGGCGGCGGCGCGTGCATCACTGGCTCTTCCAGGAGACCTTGCCGTTGTGGTCGACATCAGGCGTCGACGAGCGGCACGGTGGCTTTCACGAGGCGCTGGGTTTCGACACCAAGCCGCTTGTCAAGCCCAAGCGCATGCGCACCCAGGCCAGGCAGGTCTATGCCTTCGCGGTTGCCAAGGAGCGCGGTTGGACCGGGCCGGCCGACCGGCTGATCGCGCATGGCATCGACTTCATGGCGGGGCAGGGCCGCACCGAACGAGGCGGTTGGGTGCGCACGCTGAATGTCGATGGCTCCGTCGCCGATCCGGTCGAGGACGCCTACGATCATTCCTGCATTCTGCTGGCGTTGGCGCATGCGCATATGTCGGGCAATGCCGACGCCTTGCGGCTCGGCGAAGAGACCTTCGCCTTCCTTGACGCGCATCTGGAGGACAGCCGCATGACCGGCTTCCTCGACACCTCGGACGGAGCGGGCGAGCGACGCTCCAACCCGCACATGCATCTGCTCGAAGCTTTCCTGGCCTGGCACCAGGCAACCGGTGAGCGTGCGCATCTGCGTCGCGCGGCGCGCATCATCGAGCTCTTCCGCAGCCATTTCTTCGACGCTGAGAGCTGGACACTCGGCGAGTATTTCGATGCAGAATGGAAACCGGTACCGGGAGAGAAGGGGACCTGGACCGAACCTGGCCATCACTTCGAATGGGCATCGCTGCTGGTCGATTTCGCCGGCCGCAGCGGCCAGGCCGAACTGAGCGTCTTTGCCCGAAAACTCTACGCCTCGGCAGTCGCCAATGGCCTCAACCGGGCCACTGGCCTTGCTTATGGCGCAGTCTCGCGGCAAGGACTGCCGCTCGACCTGATCTCGCGCAGCTGGCCGCAGGCCGAGGCGCTCAAGGCGGCGATCGCGCTGGATGGCTCGGGCGGTCCCGATCTGAAGCCGGAGATCGAGGCGAGGGTCGGCCGGCTGTTCCGCTGGCACGTCGACCCGGCGCCGCTCGGCCTGTGGATCGATCGCATCGACGAACGCGGCCGCTCGCTGGCAACTGACGTGCCGGCGAGCATCTTCTACCATTTGGTCTGTGCGCTGACGCAGTATCTGGATGGAACGGCGGAGAAGTAGGCGGGATCAGTACGGACTGGCGACGTCCCCGGTTTCCACATAGATCGACTTCAGCTGCGAATAGAGCGCCAGCGCCGCCAGCGAATTCTCGCGCCCGATGCCGGATTGCTTGACGCCGCCGAAGGGGATTTCCACCGGCGTCAGATTGTAGGCGTTGATCCAGCAGGTTCCGGCCTGCAACTCGGCGATGACGCGATGGGCGCGCGGCAGGTCGCGTGTGAAAACGCCGGCGGCAAGACCGAACTCGGTGTCGTTGGCGCGGTCGATCACCTCATCCTCGCTGTCGAATTTCAGCACGCTCATGACCGGGCCGAAAATCTCCTCGCGGGCGATCCGCATCGTGTCGGTGACGCCGGTGAACACGGTCGGCTCGACGAAGAAGCCGCCCTGGAAGCCCTGCAGCGACGGCACATTGCCGCCGCAGGCCAGCGTCGCCCCATCCAGCTTGCCGGCCTCGATATGGCCGACGACCTTGTCTTGCTGTGCCTTGGAGACCAGCGGGCCCATCTGCGTTTCCGGGTCGAGCGGATCGCCGATGCGGATTTTCTTGGTCCGCTCGACCAGCCGCTCGACAAAGCGGTCGTGAATACCGCTCTGGACGAAGACGCGCGTGCCGTTGGAACAGATCTGGCCGGTCGAATAGAAGTTGCCGAGCATGGCGCCGCCAATGGAATTTTCTAGATCGGCATCGTCGAAGACGATCAACGGCGACTTGCCGCCGAGTTCCATCGTCGCGTGCTTCATCCTGGAGCCCGCCAGCGACAGCACCTTGCGCCCGGTCGGCACCGAGCCGGTCACTGAGACCTTGGCGACGACATCATGGCCAACAAGGCCGGCGCCGACGTCGCCATAGCCTTGCACGACGTTGAACAGCCCGTCGGGCAGGCCGGCTTCCGAGTAGATCTCGGCCAGCGCCAGCGCCGAAAGCGGCGTGTTTTCCGATGGCTTGAACACCATGGCGTTGCCCATGGCGAGTGCGGGTGCGGATTTCCAGCCGGCGATCTGGATCGGATAGTTCCAGGCGCCGATCCCGACGCAGACGCCGAGCGCCTCGCGGCGCGTATAGGCGAATGGCCCGCCGAGGTCGACCGCTTCGCCGTTGAAGACAGCGACCGCGCCGGCGAAATATTCAAGGCAGTCCGCGGCGGAAGGTGCATCCGCCACCAGCGTCTCCTGGATCGCCTTCCCGGTGTCGAGCGTCTCGATGCGGGCAAGATCGGCGTTGCGGGCGCGCAAAATGTCGGCGGCTCGGCGCAGGATGCGGCCGCGCTCGACCGGCTTGAGGCGCGCCCAGGCCGGCTGTGCGGCGCGGGCGGCCTCGACCGCCAGTTCCAGCACGTTCGGCGTCGCCGAACGCAGCATGGCGATGGTCTCACCCGTAGCCGGATAGATCACCGGCAGCGGCGCGCCGCCTTCGTCCTCGATATAGCGTCCGTTGACATAGTGCGAAGCCGTGGGCTGGGCGCGCATGGGAAGTCTCCAAATCGTTTTGGCCCAAGCGACGGCTATTGGGCGGGCGCCTGTCGGGCGGCTCACTCTATCGGCGGATCATGGCCTATCTGTCGGACGCCTGCCAGCGCGGATTGATCCATGGTTCCTGGTTGGACGGCGCGAGCGGTGTGCGGCCAAGGATGTGATCGGACGCTTTTTCGCCGGTCATGATCGATGGCGCGTTGAGGTTGCCGTTGGTGACCCGCGGGAAGATCGAGGAGTCGGCGACCCGCAATCCGTCGACGCCGATAACCCGGCATTCCGGATCGACCACGCTCGATTGATCATCGACGTGGCCCATTCGGCAGGTGCCGCAGGGGTGGTAGGCGCTTTCGGCATGATCGCGAATGAACACGTCGAGATCGTCGTCCGACTGGACATGGCTGCCCGGAGAGAGTTCCTGTCCGCGATAGGCATCGAAGGCCGACTGGCCGAAGATTTCGCGGGTCAGGCGGATGCAGTGGCGGAACTCCGCCCAGTCGTCTGGATGCGACATGTAGTTGAAGCGGATGACCGGCTTCGCTTTCGGATCCGGCGAGCGTAGCGTCACCGAGCCGCGCGACTTCGAGCGCATCGGTCCGACATGCGCCTGGAAGCCGTGCGACTTCGCCGCCGCCTTGCCGTCATAACGCACCGCCGCCGGGATGAAGTGGTACTGGATGTCGGGATAGTCGACGCCTGCCTGCGAGCGCACGAAGGCGGCCGCCTCGAAATGATTGGTGGCGCCAAGGCCCGATTTGAAGAACAGCCACCGCGCCCCGATCATCGCCTTGGAGAACGGGTTCAGCACTGAATTCAGCGTGATCGGTTTGGTCGATTCCTGCTGTATGTAGAGCTCCAGATGGTCCTGCAGGTTGCCGCCGACTCCAGGCCGGTCGGCCACGACGGCAATGCCGTTTTCGCGCAAATGCCCGGCCGGGCCGATACCGGACAGCATCAGGATCTTTGGCGAGTTGATCGACGACGCCGCGACGATCACTTCACGTCGCGCCTTAACGACCTGAATCTGTTTGTGAGCTTCGATCTCGACGCCGATGGCGCGTTGATTCTCGATGATCACCCGGCGCGCGAAGCCTTTGACCAGTCTGACGTTTTTGCGCCGGAGGGCCGGCTTCATATAGGCTGATGCCGCCGACCAGCGGCGGCCGCCCAGAATGGTCTGCTCCATCGGGCCGAAGCCTTCCTGCTTGGCGCCATTGTAGTCGTCGGTCAGTTCAAACCCTGCCTGGCGGCCCGCTTCGACGAAGGCGCCATAGAGCGGATTGCGCCGCGAGCCGCGCTGCACATGCAGCGGGCCGCCGTGCCCGCGCCAGCCGTCCTCGCCGCCGTCGGAATCCTCCATGCGCTTGAAGTAGGGCAGCACGTCGGCGAAGCCCCAGCCGGTCGCGCCCTGTTCGGCCCAATGGTCGAAGTCGCGGGCGTGGCCGCGCACATAGACCATGCCGTTGATCGAGGACGAGCCGCCGATCACCTTGCCGCGCGGCGTCGCCAGCACGCGGCCACCCAGATGCGGTTCCGGTTCACTGGCGAAGCCCCAGTCGTAGAGGCTCATGTTGAGCGGTATCGACAGCGCCGAAGGCATCTGGATCAACGGCCCGATATCGGTGCCGCCGAATTCGATGACGATGACCGAATGCTTGCCGTCTTCCGACAGGCGGTAGGCCATGGCCGAACCGGCGGACCCGGAGCCGATGATGACGAAATCCGCTTCAAGCATGGTTCATATGCGCCATAAAATCGGCGAGCGAAACGTTGCCGCCGGTAACCACCACCAGGACGGTCTTTTCCGCCACATCCACCTTGCCACCGAGCAATGCCGCCAGCGACGCCGCACCTGACGGTTCGAGCACCAGCTTCATACGCTCGAAAGCGATCCGCATCGCGCGCCGCACCGACTGATCGTCGACCGTGATGCCGCGCACGCCAGCGGTCTTGACCGCGGCGAACGGCGCGTCGCCGGGCCGGCGCGACATCAGTCCGTCGCAGATCGATTTAGGACCGATCGGCATGGTCTCGATGCTGCCATGCGCCAGCGACGAGCCCATGCCGTCGAACCCTTCGGGCTCGACGCCGACGATCTCGGTCGCCGGCGACAGATAGTGGAAGGCGAGCGAAACGCCGCCGATCAGCCCACCGCCACCGACCGAGCAGAACAGGAGATCGGCACTGGCATCCCTAGCCGACAGCTGGTCGAGCGCCTCGAGGCCGGCACCTGCCTGACCCGCGACGATCTCGGGATCGTCGAATGGATGCAGGAGCGCTAGCCCTTCTGTTTCAGCGATTTCGCGCGCCTTGGCCGCCGCGACCTCTTCACGCGCGCGATCGCCATGGTCTGTCAGCACAACGCGCGCGCCATAGCCTGCGGTAGCATCGCGCTTGGCGGCCGGCGCGTCGATCGGCATGACGATGGTCACCGGAATGCCAAGCGCCTGGCCGGCCGCAGCCAGCCCTTGCGCGAAATTGCCGGAGGAATAGGCGACGACGCCCTTCTTCGCCTCGTCGGGCGAAAGCCGCTTCAGCCGCCAATAAGCGCCGCGGACCTTGAAGGATCCGGCCCATTGCAGCGATTCCGGCTTGATGAAGACGCGAGACGCGCCGGTCTCCCTGGCGAGCGCCGCCGATTCCAGCAGCGGCGTGACCTGTGTCGCCCGTGACGTTACCGCATAGGCCTGCCTGAGATGGTCGAGAGTGGGAACGAGAAGGTCTGCCATCATTCGCCTCGCGGATACCTTTTGCTCTCTTCGAGATTGTCCAGGTTCATGTGATTGCGCATGTACCGCTCTGACGCCTTCTGCAAGGGCTGGAAATCCCAGGGGTAGTAGGCGCCGTTGCGCAGCGCCGGATAGACGACCCAGCGGCGTGCCTGGTTTTCGCGCACGGCGGCATCGAAGCCGGCCATGTCCCAACGCGCCCGGACCTTTTCCAGGAATGCCGCCACAAGACCCGCATTGGCGGGGTCGTCGGCCAGGTTGTCCCGCTCGAGCGGATCGGCTTCGAGATCGAACAATTGCGGCGGATCGAGTTCGCAATGGACGAATTTGTATCTGCCTTCGCGGATTGCCACCAAGGGCGCATAGGACCCCTCCGCCGCGTACTCGATCAGCACCGGTGCCGTGCGCTGCCCGCCCTTGGTGAGCGGCAGCAGCGACTGGCCGTCGGTCCACGGCGCGATCGCCCCGATGTCGATGCCGGCAAGGTCGCAAAGTGTTGGTGCCACGTCGAGATTGGAGACCGGCGCCTCGATCAGCCCGGCACGAATGCCCTTGCCGGCGATCATCAACGGCACCCGCGCCGAGCCTTCGAAGAAGCTCATTTTGAACCACAGGCCTCGCTCGCCGAGCATGTCGCCGTGATCCGAACAGAACAGGATGATCGTGTCGTCGGACATACGCGTCCGCGTGAGAACGTCGAGGAGCTCGCCGACCTTGTCGTCGACATAGGAGATGTTGGCGAAATAGCCGCGGCGCGAACGACGCACCTCTTCGGGCGTGATCTCGAAAGAGGGATAGTCGCTGGCATGGTACAGTCGCCGAGAATGCGGATCCTGCTCGTCTTCAGCGATGTACCCGGTTTCCGGATCCAGCACCTGGCAATGCTCATAGAGATCCCAGTACTGCTTGCGCGCGACATAGGGATCGTGTGGGTGCGAGAGCGAGACGGTCAGGCACCAGGGCCGATGGCTCGCATCGTCCTGTTCGCGCGAAAGCTGATAGAGCTTCTGAGACGCGAGGAACACGACCTCGTCGTCATACTCCATCTGGTTGGTTGTTTCCGCAACGCCGGCGCCGGTCACCGAACCCAGATTATGATACCACCACTCAATGCGCTCGCCGGGTTTGCGGTAGTCCGGCGTCCAGCCGAAATCCGCCGGATAGATGTCGGTGGTCAGCCGTTCCTCGAAGCCGTGCAGCTGATCCGGTCCGACGAAATGCATCTTGCCCGACAGGCAGGTGTAGTAGCCGGCCGCACGCAAATGATGGGCGAAGGTGGGGATCGACGAGGCGAACTCGGCGGCATTGTCATAGACACCGGTGCGCGACGGCAACTGGCCGCTCATGAAGGAGGCGCGGCCCGGCGCGCAGAGTGGCGAGGCGGTGTAGTTGTTGGCAAAGCGCGCCGAACGCGCGGCCAGCCCCTTCAGATGCGGCGTGTGCAGAAATTCCGCCGGCCCATCCGGGAACAAGGTCCCATTGAGCTGGTCGACCATGACGATCAGGAAATTGGGTCGCTTCGCTGTCACTGCTTGTGCCGTCCGCCAAGTTTGGTTTCGAGATAATCCTCGACCAGCGCGATCGCTGTCGCGGCGTCAGGCACGCCATCCTTCAGCGCGCGCCTGATGTAGAGCCCGTCGATCATCGCCGCCGTCGCTTCCGCGGCGCGATCGGCTTCTGTCCTCGGCAGGATGCCGGTCAATCCACTCATCAGGTTGGAATGCAGCCGCCGGGCATAGATTCTGAGCAGCCGGCGCAGCGAAGACGATTGCTGCGCCTCGACATAAAAAGCGAGCCATGCGGCGATGGTTTCGGCCCGGAACTGGACATCGGAGAAGTTGACGGCGACCACGACCGAGACGCGCTCGCGCGCGGTGCCGGCGCACTGCAGGGCGCGGCGCATATCGATGGTCAGTTCGGCCAGAATGTGCCGCATCGTCGCGAACAGCAGCTCGTCCTTGGCGCCGAAATAGTGGTGGGCAAGCGCAGAAGACACACCGGCGCGTCCGGCGATCTCCGACATGGTCACGTCAAGCGAGCCACGCTCGCCGATCGCCGAGATCGTCGCGTCGATGAGCGCCCTGCGGCGCAATGGCTCCATTCCGACTTTTGGCATGCCGTTCCCGATTTTTGCGGGAGATTATTTTTTATTGACGCGTCAATCAATAAAAAATCGACCTCGACGCGACCTGTACCAAGCGATTTTCGCGTTGCGGCCCTTCACGGCTCCGGTGAGAATGTTTATATTTGAACAATAAAGGCGAAGTGCGTCACGAGCCGTGGGCGGTGGCGCCAAGATGGAGACCGCCATGACCGCATGCATCGTTGGCTGGGCGCATTCGCGCTTTGGCAAGCTTGAGGGCGAGACGCTCGAAAACCTGATCGTCAAGGTCGCGACGGACGCGCTCGACCATGCCGGCATCGGCCCGGACGAGGTCGACGAGATCGTGCTTGGCCATTTCAATGCCGGCTTTTCGGCGCAGGATTTCACGGCAAGTCTGGTTCTCCAGGCGGACGACCGGTTGCGCTTCAAGCCGGCGACACGCGTCGAGAATGCTTGCGCCACCGGTTCGGCCGCCGTCAGGCAAGGTGTCCGCGCCATTGATGCGAACGCCGCCCGAATCGTGCTGGTGGTTGGCGCCGAGCAGATGACGACGACGCCCGGGCCCGAAATCGGCAAGAATTTGCTTAAGGCTTCCTATCTGCCCGAGGACGGCGAGACGCCAGCCGGCTTCGCCGGCGTCTTCGGCAAGATCGCGCAGGCCTATTTCCAGCGCTATGGCGACCAGTCGGATGCGCTAGCCATGATCGCTGCCAAGAACCACAAGAATGGCGTCGACAATCCCTATGCGCAGATGCGCAAGGATTTCGGCTATGACTTCTGCCGGCAGGAAAGCGAGAAAAACCCGTTCGTCGCCGGTCCTCTCAAACGCACCGACTGCTCGCTAGTCTCCGACGGCGCCGCTGCCCTTGTCCTTGCCGACACGGCAACGGCGCTGAAGATGCGCCGCGCGGTCGCCTTCCGCGCTAACGAGCATGTGCAGGATTTCCTGCCGATGTCGAAGCGCGACATCCTGACCTTCGAGGGCTGCGAGCAGGCCTGGACCCGCGCTTTGAAGAATGCCGGCGTAACGCTCGACGATCTCTCCTTCGTCGAGACGCATGACTGCTTCACCATCGCCGAGTTGATCGAGTATGAAGCGATGGGACTGGCCAAGCCCGGTGAGGGCGCAAAACTGGCGCTGGATGGCACGACGGCAAAAAACGGCCGCCTGCCGGTCAATCCCTCCGGCGGGCTGAAGGCCAAGGGCCATCCAATCGGCGCCACCGGCGTCTCCATGCATGTTTTGACCGCCATGCAGCTTGTCGGCGAAGCCGGCGGCATCCAGGTGCCGGGCGCGAAACTCGGCGGCATCTTCAATATGGGCGGTGCGGCGGTCGCCAACTACGTTTCCATTCTCGACCGGATCAGGTAAACCGCCCCGGCATTCGTGGGAGGTAGCATGGCAAATCCGGTTCTGATCGAAGTTTTGCGCGGCGCCATTGTCGAGAGCGCCCATCGCGGCGCCGTTGCCGTCTTCGATGCCGACGGCAAGCCGGTGCTGGAGATCGGCGATACGTCCAAGCCGGTCTTTCCGCGTTCCGCCGTAAAGGCGATCCAGGCCCTGCCGCTTGTCGAAACGGGTGCCGCGGATGCCTATGACTTCGGCAATCGCGAACTGGCGCTGGCCTGCGCCTCCCACTCCGGCGAACCGGCGCATGCCGAACTGGCGCGGTCCATGCTGGCCAGGGCCGGGCTGAACGGGTCTGCGCTCGAATGCGGGGTCCACTGGCCCTCGAACCATGACGCCGAGATTGCGCTCGCGCGTGCCGGTGGTTTACCGAATGCGTTGCACAACAACTGTTCCGGCAAGCACTCCGGTTTCCTCTGTACCTGCGTCCATTCGGGCATCGCGCATCGCGGCTATGTCAGACCGGATCACGCCATGCAGGAAATGGTGCGCGACGCCATGGAGGCAGTCACCGGCGCTGTGCACGGCCCCGAGGAACGCGCGACCGACGGTTGCTCGATCCCGACCTATGCGGTGCCGCTCAGGAGTTTCGCGCTCGGCTTTGCCCGCATGGCCGCGGCCCACGGCTTTGGCCCGGAGCGGGCGAAGGCCGCGAAGCGGCTGCTTTCGGCCTGCATGGCGGAGCCGTTCTTCGTCGCCGGCACCGGCCGCGCCGATCTGTTGCTGATGCAAGCCGCTCCCGGACGAATTTTCGCCAAAGGCGGGGCCGAGGGCGTCCACTGTGCCGCAATTCCCGAACTCGGCCTCGGCATCGCCGTGAAATGCGATGACGGTGCCGCGCGCGCCGGCGATGCAATCGCCGCCGCCGTGCTTGCCAGGTTGTTGCATGCGGACGAGGGCCTGTCCGCGAGACTGCTCCAATTGGCGAATCCGCCCATCGAAAGCCGGATTGGCGCCAAGGTCGGGGCGCTGACGCCGACGCCGGCCTTGAACTGAAAGCAACAATCAGCTGACGCGGTTGCGCTCGACGGTCAGGTGCGCATAGCCGCTGCTGCCGGTCTGGGTGAGGTCTGATGTCACCGGCTCGGCCCAGCGCTGGCCGACAACCGCTCCGTTCGACGCGCCGTCGATGACGTTGTCGGAGATGACGGCCGTGCCGGCACCTTCGACTACGCTGACGACGATGCCGGTGCCTGCCTTGCGAATGATGTTGCCGGTGGCCACGACGTTGCGCAGATACGGCCCCCAGCCGATCGACATGCCGTAGAGCGGCGCGTTCTCGATGACGTTGTTGGAAGCGACGGTGTCGGCCTCGACGGCGATCCCAACGCCGAAACCGGGTGGATTCGCGGTATAGGGGCCTGATGTCGACAGATTGCGCACCATGTTGCCGGAGCAGACACCCATGCGGCCGCCTTCGTTGAAGTTGACGATCGAGATGCCGTTGGCGGCACCGTCGACGATGTTGTTGGAGATGACGGCACCCTCGAACGAGAACTCGGAATAGACCGCGGTCTCGCCCGAGCGCGAGCAGGTATTGCCCGATATCTGCAAATTGCTGGAACTGTTGGCCCGGATCGCCGAGAAGGCACAGTCCGAAACCACATTGCCCGAGATGACGACATTGCCGGCGCGGAAGGCATTGATGCCGTTGCCGTTCTGGCCTGTACCGCCGCTGCGCGCGCCAATGCGTTCGACGCGGTTGCCGGTGACCATGGTGTCGTCTTCCGCCGCTTGCCAACGGTGCACCAGAATGCCGCCATTGGCGCAATCGGAGACGGTATTGCCGGTGATTGCCAGCCCTGCGGCCTCCACCGAATAGATGCCGGCGTCCGCCGCCCCGGATATGTCCGAACGCTCGATCCGGCCCGCGGCATGTTCCAGCGCCAGCCCGTTCTTGCCGCTGCCCGTGATCTGGCAGTTGTCCACCACGAGGTGCGCCACCCGGCGCAGATCGAGCAGCCCCTGCGCATAGTTGCCCATAGAGCGGTTCGCGCCGTCGAAAACCAGTCCGCTGAGTTCGATATGGTCGGCCTGTTCGGCCATAAACAAATGGCCGTCGCCACCATAGACGATCCGCGTCGCGCCCGGCACGCCGGAAAGACGCACGCGCTCAGGCAGCGAGAGATTGGACACCACATAGGTGCCGGGCGGCAGGAAGACCGGCATGTCACGGCCATTCGCGTCGCGCAGCAGCTTGGCGAAAGCCTTGCTCTGGTCGTCAAACGTGCCGGGCTGGACGCCAAGTTCGGTGGCGTTGATCGAGCCGCGCATCGAGGCTTTCTCGATACCGGTCAGGCTGGCGGCCGCCGCCTTGCCGAGCGCGAGGCCCATGACCGCAAAGCCGGCGGTCTGCTTCAGCAGCGTTCGTCTGTTCAACATCGGCACAGAATCCCAGTGTTCAGCCCCGGCGCCGCAGGAATCATGCCAGACGTTCAACACGCCTCTTCTCGGCGGCAATGACTTGTCGGGCAGCCACTCGGCGCCTAAGTTCAGGGGATGAGCCGAGCTTTCACCCGCGAAGAAGACAGCGAAAACGCCATCGCCGGTGTTGGCGAGCGGCCGATCAGCACGCACCGCAACCTAGTGACGGAGCGCGGCATGGCGCAGATCGAGGACAATCTGGCCGATCTGCGCGATATCATGGCGAAAGCGGAGCGGAAAGCCGACCGCGAGCGCATTGCGGTCGTGTCGCGCGACCTGCGCTACTGGACCGCGCGGCGCGAGAGTGCCGAGCTTTCCGTGCCGGAGCCCGGCAGTGATGTCGTCCGCTTCGGCATGGGTGTCACGCTGCAAAGTGACGACGGCAAGAAGGTGCACTGGAAGATCGTCGGCGAGGACGAAGCCGACCCGGCCAAGGGCAGCATTTCGCATGTCTCGCCAATGGCGGTTGCGCTATTCGGCAAGAAGGTTGGCGACGTGGCCAGCGTCAACGGCAAGGAGTGGGAGATCGTCAAGCTCTCGGAGAGCTAGTCTTCAAGCTTGACGACATGGTCGCGGAAAAGCGCGGCCTCACCCGCTTCGTCGATCTCGCCGGCAGCGACGGCCATGACGAATTCGTAGAGCGTGCCGTTGTCGGCCACCAGGACATGGCCGTTCACGATCAAAAATGCGCCGGCGGCGACGATCGATGTCCGTTTGTTGCCGTCGACAAAGGCATGGTTCCTGGCAATGCCGAAGACGTAGGCGGCTGCAAGGTCCTCGACCGAAGGCTCCCCGTAGTTTGCCTTGTTTTCGGCACGGGGAAGCGCCGGTTCAAGAGCATTTTCATCTCTCAGACCTTGTGCTCCGCCGTGCCTGCGCAATTGCTCTGCATGCATCGCTTCGACTGTGCGCCGGGTCAGGAACTCCCAACTCATTCGGCGAGCTTCTGAAGCGCGACCTTGTACTTGTCCATGACCTTGCGAGCAGCTTCCATCTGCCGTTCGAAACTGTCATCCACCGGCTCAAGGGCAGTGCCCTTATCCGTTTCGACGATCTGGAGTTGATCACCGGTCTTCAGTGCGCTGGATGTTGCAACAGATATTATAATAGTTTCGTCAAAACGATAGCAGCCGATCCAGCAGCCGCTCAGCCGCTTCCGGAATGACCGTGCCCGGCGGGAAGATTTCCGCTGCGCCTGCTTGCAGCACCGCATCGTAATCCTGCGGCGGGATGACGCCGCCGGCCACGATCAACATGTCGCCGCGGCCGAGCTTCTTCAGCGTGTCGCGCAATTCGGGGATCAGCGTCAGGTGACCCGCTGCCAGCGATGAGGCGCCGATGATGTGGACGTCGTTCTGGACAGCCAGTTTCGCGATCTCTTCCGGCGTCTGGAACATGGCGCCGACGGTAACGTCGAAGCCGAGATCGGCGAAGGCCGTGGCGATCACCTTCTGCCCGCGGTCGTGGCCGTCCTGTCCCATCTTGGCCACCAGGATGCGCGGCTTGCCGCCGTTTTTCTTTTCGAACGCATCAAGCTTGTCCTGCAGGCGGTCGACCACCGGATTGTCGCCAAGCGCTTTGCCGTAGACACCGGAAATGGTCTGCACCGTGGCCACATGGCGGCCATAGGCTCTTTCCAGGGCGAACGAGATTTCGCCGACAGTGGCATTGGCGCGCGCGGCGCGGATTGCGAACTCCAGGAGGTTGTCCTCGCTGTGTGCGGCACGAGTCAGTGCATCGAGCGCGCTTTCCACTGCGGCGACCTCACGCGTGCCTTTCAGCCGTTGCAGCTTCGAGAGTTGCCGGGCCCTGGCCTCGGCATTGTCGATCTTCAGCACGTCGACCGCGATATCGGTCCCGGGGCGATGCGCATTGACGCCGACCAGCATCTGCTCGCCTGAATCGATGCGCGCCTGCGTGCGGGCCGCGGCTTCCTCGATGCGCAGCTTGGGTATGCCCTTTTCGATGGCCGCCGCCATGCCGCCGAGAGCCTCCACCTCCTCGATATGGGCGAGCGCACGCGCCGCCAGATCGTGTGTCAGCCGCTCGAGATAGGCCGAACCGCCCCAAGGATCGATGATGCGTGTGGTGCCGGATTCCTTCTGCAAGATGAGTTGCGTGTTGCGGGCGATGCGCGCCGAATGGTCGGTCGGCAGCGCCATTGCTTCATCGAAGGAGTTGGTGTGCAGCGACTGGGTATGCCCTTGGGTCGCGGCCATCGCCTCGATCATGGTGCGGATGATGTTGTTGTAGGGATCCTGCGCCGTCAGCGACCAGCCGGAGGTCTGGCAATGGGTGCGCAGGGACAGCGACCGCTCGTCCTTTGGCGCGAAGTTCTTTTTCATCAGCGTTGCCCACAACAGGCGTGCGGCCCTGAGCTTGGCCACTTCCATGAAGAAGTTCATGCCGATCGCCCAGAAGAACGACAGGCGCGGCGCGAAACGGTCGATGTCGAGCCCCGCCGCGACGCCGGCGCGGGCATATTCGATGCCGTCGGCGATCGTATAGGCGAGCTCCAGGTCGGCGGTCGCGCCGGCCTCCTGCATGTGATAGCCGGAGATCGAAATTGAATTGAACTTCGGCATGTTCTTCGAGGTGTAGGAGAAGATGTCCGAGACGATCCGCATCGAGGGCTTCGGCGGATAGATGTAGGTGTTGCGGACCATGAATTCCTTCAGAATATCGTTCTGAATGGTCCCGGCCAAATCCTTCTGCGCGACGCCTTGCTCTTCCGCCGCCACGATGTAGAGCGCCATGATCGGCAGCACCGCGCCGTTCATCGTCATCGACACGGTCATCTCGCCGAGCGGAATGCCGTCGAACAATTGCCGCATGTCGAGGATGGAATCGATGGCCACGCCGGCCATGCCGACATCGCCGGCGACGCGCGGATGGTCTGAGTCATAGCCGCGGTGCGTGGCGAGATCGAAGGCAACCGACAAGCCCTTCTGGCCGGCGGCAAGGTTGCGCCGGTAGAAGGCGTTGGATTCTTCGGCGGTCGAAAAGCCGGCATATTGCCGGATGGTCCAGGGCTGCTGGACATACATGGTCGGGTAGGGGCCGCGCACGAAGGGCGGCAGGCCCGGATAGGTGTCGAGATGCGACAATCCCTTGAGGTCGCCCTGACTGTACAGCTGCTTGACAACAAGGCCTTCCGGCGTTGTTCGCTGTCCCTTGACCTCGACAGGCGCGCGGCGCGGCGGCACCCAGCCGATCTGCCTGAAATCCGGAATCAAGAAGCAGCCCCGATGGATTGATCGATGCGGACCGGAGACAACGCTTCGCACAGGACGACGCCCTCGGTGAAGGCAGGCCGCTTCTCTGCGTCCAGCGTCTCGACCGGCCGCTCGCTTTTCAACGGATAAAGCGTGCAGCCGACAATGGCCCGCTCGCCTGACTTGAAGGCTATGGCGCGATGGGCGGCGGCGTTGCGGACGCGCTGCTGGATATGTCCGTCCCGAAGGCTGGACAGCACGCCACCTTCAGCCTCGATGGCCTGTAATTCGGCCCACGCGGCTTCGCAAAGGTCTGAGGTGAGCGCTTCGACGGCGCCGGAGCCATGGGCGGGATCGGCAACATGATCGACATGGCTTTCATTGGCCATGATCAACTGCGCGTTGCGCGCGACGCGGCGGGCAAACGCCGCCGGCAGGCCGTGCGCCATCGTATGCGGCAGGATTGAGATTGAATCGGCGCCTCCCGCCGCCGCGGCGAAGCAGCCGATCGTCGTGCGCAGGATGTTGGTTTCGGGATCCAATGCCGTCATCATGCGAAAAGATGTCTCGGCATGGATGTTGGCCGTGGAATTAGGGATCGAGCAGGCCTCCTGCACGCGTGCCCACAGCCTGCGCAGGGCTCGCACCTTGGCCATCGACAGGAACTGGTCCTGGTCGACGCTGAGCGCGAAACCGATATGAGGCGCGGCATAGACGAGCGGTTGCCGTGCCTTCTCGAACATTCTCAGATACGAGACCGCCGAGGCCAGCATAATGCCGAGTTCCTGCGATTCCGTGGCGCCGGCATTGTGGAAGACGCGACCGTCCGCCTCCAGAAGCACACCCGGAACGCCCATCGCGAAGAAATGCGCCAGCGATTGCGGCATGGATTCCTGCAGCGCCTCGATCGACATGCGCAGCCGGCCGGTGCCGGCGAGGATAGCAGCCGGATCGATGCCGAAGGACAGGTTGAGCTTTGCCGGATCCGAACGGCGCTTGCTCAGGAACGCCACCAGCCAGTCGGCCATGGGGCGGCTCCAGGGGTGGGTGTCGATACGGATCTGGACCCGGTTGAGTGGCACGCCCTCCAGCACCGTCTCGAGCGCCTGCGCCGTCCTCGGCAGGCCGTAGCCGAACGCGTTCGGGGCACCCTCGAAGACGAGCGACAATCCCGTCGCGCCCTGAGCGATATCTTCCAGGACCTGGCTCTTGGCGCGTTCGACATCGGGGTCGTCGACGCGCTGGCTGACGATCCACGGCAATTGAGGATTGGCGCGCACGATCGGTTCCGTTCCGGTCGCGCGTTCATAGAGCGGCTCGACGCGGATACTGTCGTCGGTATGCGAGACCAGCTTTTCCTCGAAGGTTGCGCCGGCCAATGCTTTTTCCGCCAGGGTCAGCCATCGCTGACGCTCCGCATTCGTTGGCTCAACATCCCTGGTCAAGGCTCCGGCGCCCATTCATCGTCCTCGTTCTATATGGCCGCACCAGCCCGGGCAGCTCAATCTACGGTTCCCGGCAAGTTATCGCAATGCACGCCCAGGGCTTGAATTCGACCCACCTGATATTCGATCCACCTGATATAGGTCGCTTGCCTGGACGGACCATGAACGATTGCCAAACACCATCGAAATCCGCAAGTTCCAAAATCCGATTTTGGCGACTGGTCCGATTTGGACGATAGCCCTGATTGGCTGATTGGCCCCGCCTTGGACAATTGTCATTGTCGCTGTGCGGCGGCCTCACTATACCTTCGGGCAAAGGCTGGCTTTGGACCACATCAGTTTTGCGGAGACCCGACCTATGGCTGACGACATTAGTATTTTCATCGGCGCCAGCCGCAAACCCGACGACAGCTATCAGCGCGCCGAAAACCTGCTGCTGCAATACGGAAATCGCCACGGCCTGGTGACCGGCGCCACCGGTACCGGCAAGACCGTCACCTTGCAGATCCTGGCGGAGGGATTTTCCAACGCCGGCGTGCCGGTCTTCTGCGCCGACATCAAGGGCGACCTTTCCGGCATCGCCATGATGGGCACCGCCCAGGATTTCCTGGTCAAGCGGGCAGAACAGGTCAAGCTCGACCCGTACGACTTCCAGGAATTTCCCGTCATCTTCTGGGACCTGTTCGGCGAGCAGGGCCACCCCATCCGCGCGACCATTTCGGAAATGGGACCGCTGCTTCTGTCGCGGCTGATGAACCTGACCGACGCGCAAGAAGGCATCATGAACATTGCCTTCCGCATTGCCGATGAAGAGGGCCTTCTTCTCCTCGACCTCAAGGACCTGCAGGCGCTGCTCGCCAACATCGCGGAGCGAGCCGAAGAAATCAGCGCCCGTTATGGCAACGTCACCAAGCCGTCGGTGGGGGCGATTCAGCGCACGCTTCTGGTCCTTGAGCAGCAGGGCGCGGCGAACTTTTTCGGCGAGCCGGCTTTGCGCATTGCCGACATCATGCGCACCACCCGGGACGGGCGCGGCGCCATCAGCGTGCTGGCCGCCGACAAGCTGATGATGAATCCGCGCCTCTACGCGACGTTCTTGCTCTGGCTGATGTCGGAGCTGTTCGAGGAACTGCCCGAGGTTGGCGACCCCGACAAGCCGAAGCTGGTGTTCTTCTTCGACGAGGCGCACCTCTTGTTCGACGAGGCGCCGAAGGTGCTGATCGACCGGGTCGAGCAGGTGGTCCGCCTGATCCGCTCGAAAGGCGTCGGCGTCTATTTCGTGACGCAGAACCCCTTGGATATCCCCGAAAAGGTCCTGGCCCAGCTCGGCAACCGCGTGCAGCACGCGTTACGCGCCTACACGCCCCGCGAGCAGCAGGCGGTGAGGACGGCGGCCGAAACTTTCCGGCCCAATCCCGATTTCGACTGCGGCACCGCCATCACCCAACTCGCCACCGGCGAAGCGCTGGTGTCGACCCTGGAGGCCAAGGGCATTCCGTCCATGGTCCAGCGCACGCTGATCCGCCCGCCGTCATCGCGGCTTGGACCCATCACCCCGGCCGAGCGGCAGAAGCTGATCGGGGAAAGCCCGGTCACCGGCCAGTATGACCAGGTTATCGACCGCGAATCGGCTTTCGAAATGCTGCAGAAGAAGGCCAAGCAGGCGCAGGACGCCGAGGCGCAGGCGCAGCAGACCGGCACCGGCGGCTCGCGCTGGACCATTCCAGGCTTCGGCAATGACGATCCGGCGCCGCGGTCCGGTGGCCGGCGCGCGCCGGCGCCGCGCCCCTCCAATCGCCAGACAGTGGCCGAGGCGGCGATCAAGTCGGTGGTTCGCTCGGTCGGCTCGTCGGTCGGACGTGCCATTGTGCGCGGAATATTGGGCAGCCTGTCGCGGGGGCGGTAGATCGGGGCAGCGGCAACGCCGCTGTCCCCTGAAACTCAGAAGATCGCGTTCGTGACCGCTTTGACTGGGCCGAGCAGCACCGATCCATCCGGCACGCCGGCATCGATCGGGATCGCCTTGTGGTTGGCCGTCGCCACCATCGGCTGGCGAGCGTCGCTGGTCACGATGACCGGCGTTTTCGAGGGCACGCGGTCATAAAGGTCGATAATGTCCTGGTTCATCAGGCGCACGCAGCCCGACGACACCGATTTGCCGATCGAGCGCCATTCCGGCGAGCCGTGCAGGCGATAGAGCGTGTCCACATTGCCCTGGAAGAGATAGAGCGCACGTGCGCCGAGCGGGTTCTTCAAGCCGCCAGGCATGCCGCCATTGTCGGCGCTGTACTGCTTCAATTCCGGCTGGCGGGCGATCATCTCATCCGGCGGCGTCCATTTCGGCCATTTCTGCTTCCACTGGACGACGGCGTCGCCCGACCATTCGAAGCCGGCGCGACCAAGGCCGACCCCATAGCGAATGGCCTGGCCGCCCGGGCGAACCAGATAGAGGAAGTGGCCTGTCGTATCGACGACGATGGTCCCCGGCTTCTGCCCGGTCGGGTCGGGGACGATCTGGCGCAGGAACTGCGGATCGATCCTGTCGACGGGGATGGCCGGCAGATCGAAGCCGCCATCGTTGACCGCCGCGTACATCGACGCATAGTCGGCGAGCGGAGGCTCGACATAGGTTGGTGGCGGCGGCTCGGCTGGCCCCGGTCCGGTAGTGGCGCATGCGGAAACCGCGATCGAGGCGGCGCCCAGGGCTGCGGCGTTGAGGAAGCCGCGACGGCTCAGGCGATAGGATTCGATTTCGGTTATGGACATGGCTGCCTTCTTTAAGACTCAAATAGCAACAAAGCGTCAACACGCCGACGTTCGCTGCGGGTGCCTGACAACACCTGAGGCGATAGGCGGTTCCGATTCTGGCCCGAACGTGGACAAACAAAGGCGAAGCTGTGACTGCGCCGCCACTGTGGCGCTGGGGCCACAGGCCAGCTAGGCGCCCGATACGAGGGCCTCCAGCGATGGCAGGATCAGGGCCGGTGGCAAGTCCTGGTATTCCTCCGGCTGGTTGGAGCGGTTGATCCAGACCGTGCGGAAGCCGAATTTGGTGGCGCCCGCAATGTCCCAGCGGTTGGAGGACTGGAAGGAGACCGCGCCGGGGTAGAGGCGCCATCCGGTGGCGACCACGTCGTAGACAACAGGATCGGTCTTGAAGCGACGCACCGCATCGACCGAATAGATGTCGTCCAGGACCTGGTCGAGTGCCGCCGACTTGACCGCTGCCTCCAGCATTTCGGGCGAACCGTTGGAGAGGATCGCCAGCCTGGCGCCCGAAGCCTTGAGCGCTTTCAGGACGGCGGGCACTTCGGGATAACAGTCCAGTCGCCAATAGGCTTCCAGCAGTTTCGCCTTGAGGCTCGGATCGGCCGAAGGAACCTTGCGCAAGGCGAAGTCCAGCGCCTGTTCGGTCAGCTGCCAGAAATCGACATAGGCGCCCATCAGCGTGCGAACCCAGGAATACTCGAGCTGTTTGGCGCGCCAGATTTCGGACAGGAGTTGGCCGTCCGGGCCGATCGCGTCCGCATGGCGGCGCACGGCGGCGTGCACGTCGAACAGCGTGCCATAGGCATCGAACACGTAGGCGGCGTATTGCATGGCAACAGTTTTGAGGCGAGGCGGGACAAGGTGCAAGCCTTGATTGCAGCGCACCCGTCGCTGGCCTCAACAAAACTCCCCAATGCTGGTTGACGGCGGCGGTCAAAGCATCATCCAATGTTGTCACACAAGATTGACCGGAACGGGAAAACGCGATGACACTGGCGGCGGCGGCGCAATCCGCGACATGGACTTTCGTCGATGGCGATTGGAACGAAGGCAATGTCGCCATTCTCGGGCCGCGCAGCCATGCCATGTGGCTCGGCACCAGCGTGTTCGACGGGGCGCGCTGGTTCGAAGGCGTGGCGCCCGATCTCGAACTTCATGCCGCACGCGTCAATGCCTCGGCGATCGCGCTTGGGCTGGCGCCGAACATGACGCCCGAGCAGATCGTCGGGCTGACCTGGGACGGGTTGAAGAGATTCGATGGCAAGACGGCGGTCTACATCAGGCCGATGTACTGGGCCGAGCATGGCGGCTACATGGGCGTGCCGGCCGATCCCGCCTCGACCCGTTTCTGCCTTTGCCTTTATGAATCGCCGATGATCTCGCCGACCGGCTTTTCGGTGACCGTGTCGCCATTCCGGCGCCCGACCATCGAAACCATGCCGACCAACGCCAAGGCCGGCTGCCTCTATCCCAACAACGGTCGCGCCATCCTAGAGGCCAAGGCGCGCGGCTTCGACAACGCGCTTGTGCTCGACATGCTGGGCAATGTCGCGGAGACGGGAAGCTCGAACATCTTCCTGGTCAAGGACGGCCATGTGCTGACGCCGGCGCCGAACGGAACCTTCCTGTCCGGCATTACCCGCGCGCGCACGATGACGCTGCTCGGCGACTATGGGTTCACGACGACTGAAAAGACGCTGTCGGTGCGGGATTTCCTCGAAGCGGACGAAATCTTCTCGACCGGCAACCACTCCAAGGTGGTGCCGGTCACCCGCATGGAGAGCCGCGATCTGCAACCCGGCCCGGTGGCCAAGAAAGCACGTGAACTCTATTGGGAGTGGGCGCATTCGACCTCGGCTGGCTGAGATAGCCGGCCTTTTTGTCGCCGCGCGGCTGGTCGCAGGAAAAGCGTGTGACAGTTCCGGGGAACCCGCTTAGAAAGGGAACCGGCGCTTCACTTCCGGAGTTGCTCCAGCTCAATCCCGACCTATCTTACTCCGGTATCCACACCGGATTTTCCACGAGGGAGTACTACCCATGGCTTTCGAATTGCCCGCTCTGCCCTACGACTACGAGGCCCTGCAGCCCTATATGTCCAAAGAGACGCTGGAGTATCACCACGACAAGCATCACAAGGCCTATGTCGACAACGGCAACAAGCTCGCCGCCGAAGCCGGCCTTGGGGATCTTTCGGTCGAAGAGGTGGTGAAGCAATCGTTCGGCAAGAATGCCGGTCTCTTCAACAACGCCGCCCAGCACTACAATCACATCCATTTCTGGAAATGGATGAAGAAGGGCGGCGGCGGCAACAAGCTCCCTGGCGCGCTGCAGAAGGCTTTCGAGAGCGATCTCGGCGGCTACGACAAGTTCAAGGCTGATTTCATTGCCGCCGGCACCACGCAGTTCGGTTCGGGCTGGGCCTGGGTTTCGGTCAAGGACGGAAAGCTGGCGATCTCGAAGACACCGAACGGCGAGAACCCGCTGGTTCATGGCGCATCGCCGATCCTCGGCGTCGACGTCTGGGAGCACTCCTACTACATCGATTATCGCAACGCCCGGCCGAAATACCTCGAGGCCTTCGTAGATAGCCTTATCAACTGGGATCACGTGCTCGAACTCTACGAAAAGGCGAATGCCTGATCAGTCTTCCGAAAGGCCCGGCACCCCCGGGCCTTTTCTTTTCGTTTCGAACCCCACGGCAAGGGTCGTGCAATTTCATGCGGGAGAATGGGAATATTCCACCTCCGCATCCGTTAACGTCGTGTCCTGAAATGCCTCACCACGGAGCCAAATGAATGAGAAAGCTTGTCATCGCCATCTCCATGCTCGCACTCGCCGCATCGGCGGCCTTTGCCGATCCGATCCTCGACCGGCAGGCTCTGATGAAGGAACGCGGAAAGATCGTCGGCGGCCTGTCGAAAGTGGTCAAGGGCGAGGAGCCCTTTGACGCCGCCGCGGTGCTGACCCAGTTGCAGGCACTGCAGGCAAATGCCGAGAAGTTCGATGTAGAGGCCTTGTTCCCGAAGGGCACCGACAGCGGCGACACCACGGCGTCGCCAAAAATCTGGGAAGACATGGCTGGCTTCAAGGCGGCCGAGGATAAGTATCTCGCCGATGTCAAGGCTGCGGTCGCGGCGGCTCCGGCCGACGTCGATGCACTGAAGACGCAGATCGGCACCATCGGCTCGGACTGTGGTACCTGCCACCAGGGCTACAGGGTCAAAAAGGGCTGATCGCCAGCCATGGCATGGCTGAAGAAACTCGTCGGCGCGGCCCTCGTCCTGGGCGTCGCCGGCGCGTCGGCGGGGTGGCTGCTGTCGGCACCGGTCACGCTTGATGCGGCGACCCTGGCGCAACTCGGCCCAGGCGATGTTGCCCGGGGCAAGCGTATCTTCTATGCCGGCGGCTGCACCTCCTGCCATGCCAAGCCCGGGTCGCAGGGCGACGCACGCCTTCAGCTCGTAGGCGGGCTTGAACTCAAGACGCCATTCGGCACCTTTGTTCCGCCCAATATTTCGCAAGATCCCAAGGACGGCATCGGCGCATGGTCGGTCGGGAATCTCGCTAACGCCCTGCTGAAAGGTGTGTCGCCTTCGGGCGAGCATTTCTATCCGGCATTCCCCTATGCCTCCTATGCTCGCATGAAACCGTCAGATGTCGCCGACCTCTATGCTTTCTTGAAGACGCTTCCCGCCGTCGCCGGCAAGGCGCCAGGCAATTCGCTGGCGTTCCCGTTCAGCATCCGGCGCGGCATTGGTCTGTGGAAGCGGCTGTATCTCAGTGACAAGCCTGTCGTGCCCCTGCCTGATGGCCCGTCAGACCCTGTGATGTCAGGCCGCTACCTGGTCGAAGGGCCGGGTCATTGCGGCGAATGCCATACGCCGCGCGACTTGGCTGGCGGCACCAGGAAAAGCGAATGGCTGGCCGGTGCGGTGGCCGCCGAGGGCTCGGGCGTCGTGCCGAACATCACTTCGGGCGAGGGAGGTATCGGCAGCTGGTCCGCGTCCGACATCGCAAATTACCTCGAAACCGGATTCACGCCGGATTTCGATTCCGTCGGCGGCGCCATGGTGGACGTTCAGCGCAACATGGCCGAGCTGACGGCGGAGGACCGTGCGGCGATTGCTGCCTATCTCAAGGCGGTGCCGCCGCATCCCAACGGCTATCCGGCGCGCAAGAAAAGTACGAACTAATCCTCGGACTGCAGGTGGCGATCGCCGAGGAAATCGAAGCCCGTTTCGAAGAAAAGGTTGTAGTTGCAGGTCATCTCCTCGCCAGGCGCGATGTCGCGCAAGGCGTAGGTCTCCTCGGGCGACGAGACATCGCAATTCGGCTCATCGTCATGGTTCATGTAGCGGGCGTCGTCGGCTTCGAAGACGATATAGGCCGGATCGCGACGGTCGGGGTAGGAATAGCGGTCGAGATAGTTCTTCACCGGCCCGGTTTCGCCCTCATAGGTCTCGACGTCGATGATCCGATCGAACCGGGGGTCGAGCTTCCACACCAGCGTGCCCTTGGCAATATGGTTCTTGGCAAACACACCGATGCCCTGGATCGGCGATTTGTCGAGATAGACGTCGACGAGCAGCATAGTGGACCCTTGTGCAAGTGCGGGCGTCGTGCCCGGGAAAATCGTGCTTTGGGTAGCGCGCGACCGTCGCAATTGCGAGCGGAAATGAGCCGCGCGGAATTCAAAAATGATGATCATGCCGACGTGGGTCGCCTGACCTCAGCGCTGTTGCAAGGCGAGGCGGACACCCAGGGCGCAGTAGATGCCGCCGACAACCTTGCCTTGCCATTTCAGCACTGTCGGATTTCGGCGCAGGAAACCGCCGAGCCGCCCTGCGCTCACGGCAAACACGACCGTGCTGAAAAGCCCCAGCATGACGAAGATGATCCCAAATACGGCCAATTGAACCATCACTGATCCGTTTTCGGGCCGCACGAACTGAGGCAGGAACGCCAGGAAGAAAAGCGCGGTCTTGGGGTTGAGCACCTCGGTCAGGACAGCCTGTCGAAACGCCTTGCCGGCGGAGGTTGCAAGCGCGCCGGCGGTCGGATCGGTTGGCACTTTCTCGATGATGGCCCGAATGCCGAGGTAAACGAGGTAGGCCGCGCCGATATACTCTACGATGCTGAACAGCGTCGCCGATGTGGCGATGATCGCCGAGATCCCGACCATCGCCATGACGGTATGAAACACATCGCCGGCCGCGATCCCACCGCCGGTGGCTATCCCGACCCTCGTCCCCGAACTCGTTGCGCGGGCGATCGTCAACAGCGTGGCCGGGCCCGGAATGAAGACAAAGCCGAACACAACCGCCATGTAGGCTATCGCTGTGGACAGATCGATCATCGCGGCGTTCCTCCGTGAGCTATGCCTTGTCCGTAACCTTCAGCGTGAAGGCATAAGTATAGGCGATCTCCTCCAGGCGTGAAAACCGGCCGGAGGCACCGGCATGGCCGGAATCCATGTTGATCTTGAACAGTACCGGATTGTCGCCGATCTTGCGGTCGCGCAGCCGCACAACCCATTTGGCCGGCTCCCAATAGGTGACGCGCGGATCGGTGAGACCGGCGAGCGCCAGGATCGGGGGATAGTCGAGCGCGGCGACATTGTCGTATGGCGAATAGGCGGCGATCGTAAGGTAATCGTCGGCCGACGCGATTGGATTGCCCCATTCCGGCCATTCCGGCGGGGTCAGCGGCAGGGTTGCGTCGAGCATGGTGGTGAGTACATCGACGAAGGGAACCTCGGCTACGATGCCGCCGAAGCAATCCGGCGCCATGTTGGCGATGGCGCCCATCAGCATACCGCCGGCCGAGCCGCCTTGCGCGACGATCCGGTCATGCACGGTATAGCGCTCGGCAACGAGGTGACGAGCGCAGGCGATGAAATCGGTGAAGGTGTTCATCTTGCGCGCCCGCTTGCCGTCGTCGTACCAGCCATATCCCTTGTCCTTGCCGCCGCGCACGTGGGCAATGGCAAAGACGAACCCGCGGTCCACCAGCGAGAACCAGTTGGTGTTGAAGGCCGCCGGCACGGTGATACCGTAGGAGCCGTAACCGTAGAGCAGGCATGGCGCGGAGCCATCCAGCGGCGTGTCGCGGTGATGCAGAAGCGAGATCGGCACCAGTTCGCCGTCGGCCGCTGGCGCCATCAGCCGCCTCGTGACGTAGAGATGCGGGTCGTGGCCGGACGGCACTTCCTGGGTCTTGAGCAGCACACGCTCACGAGTGCGCATGTTGTAGTCGAACATCTGCGACGGTGTCGTCATCGACGAGTAGGAAAAACGCATCATCTCGGTGTCGTATTCCAGCGACCCTGAAAGGCCGAGCGAGAAGGCTTCCTCATCGAAGGAAATCAGATGCTCTTCGCCGCTGGCCCGATCCCGCACGACGATGCGTGGCAGGCCTTCCTTGCGCTCGAGCCGGACCATGTGGTCCTTGAAGCCGATCACCGACAGGATCAGCCGGCCCGGTTCATGCGGCACCAGTTCCTGCCAGTTGGCGCGGACCGGGTCGCTCGCCGGCGCCGTCATGATCTTGAAGTCCTTGGCACCGTCCGCGTTCGTCAGCACGAAGAAAATGTCGCCGCCTTCCTCAAGTTCATATTGAAGGCCGGTCTCGCGCGCCGAAACCAGCTTCGGCTCGGCAAATGGATCGCTGGCGCTCAACAGGCGGTATTCCGAAGTCTCGTGATCGTTGATGCCGATCATGATCCATTGATTGTTGCGGGTCCCGTCGACGTTCATGAAGAAGCCGGGGTCGGTTTCCTCATAGATCAGCCGGTCGTTTTCAGGGGTCTGCCCCAGTGCGTGGAACAGCACCTTCGACGGCCGGTGGTTGGGGTCGAGACGCGTGTAGAAGAACCCGTCATTGCCCGCGTCCCAGACCCCCGAACCGCCGGTGGCCTTTATCTGGTCCGCCAGTTCCTTGCCGTCGGCAAGGTCGCGCACACGCAGCGTGTAGAATTCCGAACCCTTGTCGTCGAAGGCCCACAGGAGCTTGCTATGATCGGCCGAATGATCGACGCCGCCAAGCCGGAAATAGGCCTTGCCCTCGGCCTCGGCGTCGCCGTCAAGCAGGATCTGCTCGGGTCCGCCGCCGCGCGGCGTTCGGAAATAGCGCGGCTGCTCGCCGCCGAGCTTGAAGGAAGAGCCGTAGGCATAAGGCCCGTCCTTCATGGGAACGGAAGAATCATCTTCCTTGATGCGGCCCTTCATTTCCTTGAAAAGCTGCTTTTGCAGATCTGACGTGTCGGCCATCAGCGTCGACTGATAGGTATTCTCGGCTTCGAGTTCGGCGCGGATCCGAGGATCGAGCAAGGAAGGATCCCTGAACATTTCTTGCCAGTTATCTGCTCGCAGCCAAGCATATTCATCGGTTCGCGTGATGCCGTGATGCGTGTCCGAGACGGGCCTTTTCTCGGGGGCAGGGGCGCTGGCGATTGGAAATCGGGAAGTCCTGGTCATTGCGTCTCGCTCTGGAAATATCTTGAATGACGAATGAACACGCCGATCAGGGCAGGTTCAAGAGCCGTGGCGTAGAGGTGGTGTCGGCCCATGTGACGGCCGGGAGGAGAGAAGATGAGCATTCGGTCTCGTATTGCTGCGGTTTTCGCCGTCGCTTCGCTAGGTCTGGCCTTTGCCGGCCAGTCTCATGCGACCGTATTTTCGGCTTGGCAAGTGGCCAATGTGCCGTTCGGCGACACGCTGAATGTGCGCAAATATCCGTCGGGAACATCCCAGAAGCAGGCCGCCTATCCGAACGGGACCGTCCTGCAGATGACCGGGCGATGCACCGGCGGCGTAAACCTGCTCGATATCGCCAATCAACCGGCATGGAAACAGCAGCAGACGGTTCGCTATCGCTGGTGCGAAATCTGGCATGAGCCGGCCAAGAACGGCACCTTCGTGACCGGCTGGGCCTATGGCAGATACATTATCCCGTATTGAACACCACCGATTTTGGCCCCGACGGGTTCGGCCGGCGGGCATGTCGCCTAGTTGCCCGCCCGACAGAGATGAGCGGCAACCTGTGGTTTTGAGGACAGATGAGAACAACCAAGTTTGCCGAAGCGACGGCAAAGCAAACGAGAGCATTGAAACCTGATTTGTGAGTTATCCCGAATGTAATGGTGGGCTGACGTTACGTCAGGCTTTGTCGGTTTGGCGGGCGAAATATCGAAAAATTACATGATGCACGAAAGATTGAAGCTGATCGCGTAATAGTTGACCAACATTCACAAATATAATGCACACAGCGAATTGACTTACTTGACCTGCGGCCGCATTGATGTCCCCGTGACACGAATCGCAGCAGCTCTATGTGCGCAAATTCGTGCGATGCCCTGCCTGTAAAAAGGGGCACAGACCGACGTAACTCTTGTTGGGGCCTGAAGACCATGGATATTGTCGAAACACCTTCCAGAAACAATGACGCGCTGATCGAGCTCACCGCCGATGTGGTGGCAGCCTATGTCAGCAATAATCCCGTGCCGGTCGGCGAACTGCCGAACCTGATATCCGATGTCCATGCCGCCCTCGGGCGTGTGGGCGGAATCGTCGAACAGGCGCCTGCGGACAAGCAGAAGCCGGCTGTCAACCCGAAGCGTTCGGTTCATGACGATTACATTGTCTGTCTTGAAGACGGCAAGAAGTTCAAGTCGCTCAAGCGTCACCTGATGACCCACTACGATCTGACGCCCGATCAGTATCGTGAAAAGTGGAACCTGGACCCAAGCTATCCGATGGTTGCCCCGAACTACGCGGCGGCCCGCTCGCAGCTTGCCAAGAAGATGGGTCTCGGCCGCAAGCGCAAGGCGGCGCGGTAGTCGCTACTTGCCAGATTGGATTGAAATCAAACGGCGCCTTCGGGCGCCGTTTGATTTCAGGGGGTGGGTGGAAGATCGACCGGTCGGTCAGGCAGTCTGGGCGAGCGCCATCTCGGCATCGCGTTTGATGCGCTTGACCATCGAGCGAAGGCCGTTGGCACGCTGGGGCGACAGGTGCTCGTCGAGGCCGAGTGCCTTCAGCGTCGCTTCCGCATCGGTTTTCTGGATTTCGCTGGCCGTCTTTCCGGAAAACAGCGCCAGCATGATCGCAACCAGTCCGCGCACGATATGGGCGTCCGAATCGCCGGTAAAGGTGATGACGGGGTCGGGGCCCGGACCCCGTTCGGTGGTCAACCAGACCTGGCTGACGCAACCTGGCACCTTGTTAGCGGCGTTGCGCTCCGCATTGGGAAAGGGCGGCAGCGCTTCGCCGAGTTCGATGACGTAACGATAACGATCCTCCCATTCGTCAAGGAACGAGAAGTCGTCGCGGATGGTCTGGATCGTGGTCGTCATGACCCGGATATAGTCACGCGGCGGCGCCACGTCACGGAAAAAACAAGGACACCGCGGGCGTCGAGAGGGCAGACTGCCCGCGGTGCGCCGTCGAGACGGCTTAATTGTCTATCCGCAGGTTGACCGTTTCAGGCAGGACCACTTCCGGTACGCTGCCCGTCATTGTCGAGGTGTCGGGACCGGCGGATTTGTCGTCCAGCATGGCAGCCGCGATCTTGGCGGTTTCCTTGGCGCGTGCGGTGATGGTGTGCATCGCCGACTTACCCGTCTCGCAGACATCGGGCTTGCGTTCGCAGATACCGGCGATGTCGCCGACTGCGTCTCGCGCCGCGAACAGAGCCTGGATCGGCCCGACGCTTTCCTGGCCCGTTTCATCGGACCCGACACCCAGCGGCAGCGCCAGCAACACCAGTGAAAACCAGAAAGCCATTCTTATCAGGAAGAACATGCCTTGCCTCTCGTCGTGACCGGATCATGCATCATATGGCATGACCTCTTTTATGGGCAGGATGTTGGCACAGAGGCACGAAGGACGGCTTGCATGATCGCCGAGAATTTTCCTCAAATTTTAGGCAAATTCGAAACGAAACGTTTTGCTGCGGATTTGTTTCATATCGGGACGATTCTCCTCACCATTCGATAACCATCTATCCCGTTGAATGAATTGTGTCTTTGATGAAACAAAGCGGCTTCGGTGACTTGGCCGGCGGTCCCATGACAGGCCTGCCGGGATAACCCTCCGTTTACTATGGCTGCATTTGACCGGGTTTTCGGCCGCCGCCATCCCGATATTTGCCGCAGGGCGGGCCTTGGTCGGCCCTGCCTTATCCATTCCTTAAACGCTGGATGCGAGTTTCAAAGCCAATCAAGACAATCTGCAAAAGCAGAGCTGTTCACGACGAGTGCGAGTGCGTTGAATTGATGCCGATCGAGGCCAGATACGCTGAATTGCCTGGTGCAATGGCGGCCGGTTGTGAGCGCATGGTTCATCCCAGCGTTCTCGAACGGAGCGACCGCGAGCGCCAGCGCCGTTTCATCGGGGTGATGCTGGCCGCGCCGTTCTTTGCCGCGGGTGCCGCGGTCACGCTGGTTACATCGGGGATGGGCGCCGCGGTTACCATGGCCGCCATTTTCGCGGCCTTCGGCCTGTGCTGGTTCGTCGCCCTGCTGGTAGCCGCGACCGGCAAGATGGCTGCCGCGGGGCCGGTCGCCCTGGCGATGGCGGCGATTGCCCTTGCCGGTCTCATCGGTGCCGCCGGCGGATTGAGTTCACCTGTCGCCATGCTTGCCCTGGCGCTGCCATTCGAAGCCTGGTGGATCGGCGCGTCACGGCGTTCGGCATTATGGGGGGGCGCAACAGCCGTCATCGCCATCGCCCTTCCGTCGTTGTCGGCTGCCTTCCTTCCATTCGCGGACGCGCACATCGCCGCCTGGCACTGGCTGGTGCCATTGGCCTGGGCGCTGGCCCTCATCCCGCGCGCATCGGCCTTTCGCGGCACTTCCGGCGCGGCCGATACGCTCCATTCGGGTGACCGACTGGAAGACATCATCGACGCGGTGGTCTTGCGGGTCGCCCGCCACGGCGAAGTCGTGGCTGCATCCGCCAAGTCGCGTACGCTTCTGAAATTGCCGCCTGAGCTGTTATCTGGAACGGGCCTCTTCGACCGGGTCCACCTGTCGGACCGTGTCTCCTATCTCAGCGCCCTGGCCGACATGCGTGACGGTGCACGGTCGCGCCGCCTCGAATTGCGCATCAGGCTGCCCCAGAGTGGCAACGGCGCCCACAACGGAAACGGCTTTGTGGCCGACAATTACCAGCAATTCGCGCTCGAACTGGTGCGTGGCGAGAAACAAGGCGACGTCTTCACGCTTGTCCTGCGCCAGAATGACGAGATGGCGCGACTGCGCGAAGAACTGGCGCAAGCCAATGAGACGGCGGCCGCCGCCGAAGTGGCCAAGGGCCGGTTCCTGGCAGTCGTGAGCCATGAACTGCGCACGCCGTTGAACGCCATCATCGGCTTCTCCGACATGCTGCTGCACGAGATGTTCGGCGCCTTCAAGGATCCGCGCCAGAAGGAATATGTCGGTCTGGTGCGGGATTCGGGCCAGCATCTGCTGGCAGTCGTGACATCCATACTCGACGTATCGAGGATCGAATCGGGCGTCTACGCCACCGAGCCGGAGCCGTTCCGTTTCGTGGAAGCCGTGGACATGTGCCAGTCGATGATGCGGCTGCAGGCTCAGGCCAAGAATATCGACCTGCAGACGCAGATCGCCCCTGACGCCGGCGATATCAATGCCGATCGCCGTGCCGTACAGCAGATGCTCATCAACCTCGTTTCCAACGCGATCAAGTTCACCCCTGACGGTGGCGATGTCGTCGTCGGCGCCAAGCGGATCGGCTCACGTCTGCATTTCTGGGTGAGGGACACCGGTATCGGCATTGCCGAGGAGGATTTCGCCAATCTCGGCAAACCCTTCACGCAGATCCAGAACGATTATACCCGCCGTTTCGAGGGCACGGGTCTTGGCCTTTCCCTGGTGAAGGGGCTGGTGGCCTTGCATGAAGGGACCATGTCGATCGAAAGCATGCCGGGCGAGGGCACCACGGTGACCATTAGCCTGCCGGTCGGCGGGCCGAAGGGGCGCCCCGCCAACCCGACCGGAGTGCTGACAATGCCGGTGACGAGAGCGAAAGGGGACGGAAATGGCTCGCTCCGCAAAACAGGCTAAGGCGGTCAAACGCCGCGGCAATGCCTTTCAAGACGGCGCCATCGCCGTCGGCGGCATGATTTCGCGCAATCCTGTCCTGGTGGGAGGATCGACCGCATTCCTGGTGACGCTGTTCTACGTCTCGGCGAATGCGCTATGGTATCAGCCTTTCCCGCACGCCGGGGCGTTTTTCGCCACACGCAATTTCCAGGGCTTTCCGCACGCTGGCGCGGACGAGCCCGAGACGACAATCAACATCGTGAGGTCCAATGCCGCGCCCGCCCCGATAAAGGGCGACCCGGTGGTCGAGCAGGTGCAAGGCATATTGAAGGACCTTGATTTCTACTCCGGCACCGTCGACGGCATCTCCGGCCCGAACACGCGCAAGGCCATACAGGCCTATCAACAGAAGGTCGGACTGAACGCATCGGGCGAGATCGACGCGCTGCTCCTGGATCAACTGGGTGCAACGCCGAAGACGGCTGCCGTGCCGAAACCGCAACCCCGTCCTGACATGCCGCCAGCCGCCGTTCCCGTGTCCCTGCAGACCAACGAGGCACAGGCGAATGCCGCTTTGCAGGGGCCTGACCCCCGCATCGTCAAGATCCAGGCCGGGCTGAAGGCCTTCGGCAATGACGACATGCAACTGGATGGCGTCGTCGGCGCACGCACCAAGGCGGCGATCAAGGAGTTCCAGTCGCTGTTCGGCTTGCCGCAGACCGGCGAGCCCGACGAGATCGTCTATGTCAAGATGCGCGAGATCGGCCTCACCAACTGACGGCCGAAAANAGACCGGCGAGCCCGACGAGATCGTCTATGTCAAGATGCGCGAGATCGGCCTCACCAACTGACGGCCGAAAACGACGCCTCGCCCTCCACGGGAAATTTCGGTAGAGAGCCCGCATGTCCTCGGGAGTCCTCCATGCGTGTAACCGCTGATCTGTGGGTCTCGGCCCTGTTGCGCCGGGTTTTCAGCGCAGGCGGATTTGCTGCCGTGGTCAATCGCGGTGCGACGGAGGCCGGGGCCGTGTTCATCCTGGCGCGGGGCAGGCTGGGTGAAACGGCTCTCTACGGGCCGGCACCGCAGACAAGCTACGATTCGGCCAAGCCCGAAGACCGTTTTTTCAGCCTTCTCGCCGCCAGCGAGGATGCCGCCGTACTCGATGCGAGACTGGAACGCGAGAAAAAATTCGATCCCGACATCTGGGTGGTCGAGATCGAGGCCGGGAGCGTTCCCGTCGAGCAGCTTATTTTCGTGAAGACGCCCTGAGGTCGGGAGCGTCGGCTTCGTCGCTGTTGGAGGCCTTGCGGCTGTCGCCGTTTGCCGGTGGTTTGCCGCGAACCGCCTTGGACAGGGTTGCGGCCTTCCACTCCCGCACTTTATCCAGGGCAGCGTCGCGATGCAGCAGGCGGTAGCGGTCGAGATAGGTGCGGATGGCCTGGGGATGCGGGAACAGGCCGGGATAGACGGCGACCGTGACCAGGAATGCCCGGTCCTCGCTGAAGTCGAGCGAGCGCAGCGCCGCAAGCAGCGGCGCATAATTCTGGTGGGCGGTCAGCGATTGCGCGATCGCAAAATCGATGTCGAGAGCGTCCGCTAGCGCGGTGTGGAACAACGCGGCGTTTCCCGTCAGTGCCGTCTCGCGCAGTTTGACAAAGGTGTCCGCACCGGGAAACGCCTCGACCTTCGCCGCCAAGGCCTGGTCGCCAGTGCGCATCATGGAGCGCAGCTTGCGCCGCGCGCTCTCGGCGGCAACGCCGGGCGTTTGCTGGCCGGGCGTTTGCTGGCGGGGCGTTTGCTGGCTTGTCGCGCTGTCCGGTGTCGCTTGCGCCTGCACGACAAGGCTCTGCGCCGGGGCTGCGTCCGGATCCCGCCTCCGCACCAGGGTCGGCCTTTCGAGCGCTCTGATCAGATCGGCGATGGTCGGGTTCAGGTCCTTGCGCCGCGCTATGGCGCGCGCATGCGGCAACCCATGCCGGCCAATCAGCGCGATCAGGTCGATATCGCTGATGGCGCGCGAGCGGATGAGCAGTGGAGCGGCAATGTCGACCGGTTCCTCGCAGAGGCGCCGCACCAGGGCCGCGGGTGCGTATTCGCATTCGGAAAGGGCGGCTGCCACGTAGCGCCGCGATTCGACGGATACATCGTCGAACAGAGGCAGCGTCAGGTCTTCGAGCTGGCCGATCTCCCGGCGCGACGGTCGCGTCAGCGAGCAGAACGCGGAAACGGCGGCGCGGAACAGCCTTTCGGCTTTTCCCGATTGCGTCCTTATCGCGATTTGCCTGAAATCCGAAGATGACACGAAGGATACGCCTGACACCAGATACACACTCGACCTCGCGGCACCGGGACTATGCCGGTTTCGCGATTGCCTCGGTCAGAACTCTCTGACCCCGGGAACAAAGATCAATTTAGCGGCGATCCGTTAGCGCTCCGTTAACCCTCTGCCGGCCTTAATGATATTTGGAGGCGTGGCGTTGTGCTCCGGGGAAACCGAGAGGAATGCGCGAATCATGGGCATGGTACTGTCTTTCGTGCCGCGTGCGGCACCGGCCAATCGAGCCAAGCAAACCACCGAAAGACCGGCGGCTGTGATCATATTTCCCGGCATCCGTTATGAGCGGTCCAGCACCGGCGAAGCCCGGCCTGCAGGGCCAGACAAGCCGGGGTCGCCACGGACGCCAGTCCCCCATCACTGAGCAGTCCCCCACTGAGCTTTGCTGAAGCCATGGTGCGGTCCGTCAGGCCCTCTGCTCCGGATCCGCGATCGAGGATCGCGGCTTAGAAATCCTGCAACTCGCAGGAACTCTGATCGAGAAAGCGCGACACGATCGGCTTCCAGCTCTCGTCGGGTACGAAGCTGCGGATGACGAAGATGCCTTCATCGACGGGCGCCTCGACGAAGATCGCTCCCTGAAGATCCTCGGGCAGGTCCTTGCGCACGTCGATCATCTGCGCCGGCGTCAGCACGACGGCATCCAGCTTGCCGCCCGCCGCCGTGTGGTCGTTGAAGGAATAGATGTTGTGACCGCTGCGGTCATAGACCGACACCGACCAGAACGGGACGTCTCCCGGCGCCTTGATCCGGACCATTCCTTCCTCGAGGTCGAAGCGGCAGGCCGTTGCGTAGAACAGCGGGTCGACCGATTTCACCACCGGTGCGCCGCCCGCTTCGGCATCGAGCCGGTTCATCTTGTAGAGATCCGAAGCCATGGAGAGACGCGACCAGGCGTCGCGTTCCGAAAATTCCGGCACCAGAAGCAGGACGACAATGTGGACGATGCCGGCGCCGACGAGGCCGAGCAGGATGGCGTGCAGAAGCCTGCGCAACGCGGCACGCAATCTACGCATCGCAGCCCGCCTTGACGATCCTGGGCAGCGAAACGTCTGACAGGCCGGTGCTGCTGGCGATCGGCGTGTCGTAGAGGGTCAGGACGAAATACATCCGTCCAGAACCGTCGGTCAGCAGCCAGTTGCCCGGCATGGGTTGATGGCCTACGGAAATAATCACGGAATTGTCCGGTTGGCGCAGCACCTCGTAGGACTGAAGAGCCGCAAGCCGCGATTTGCCGGTCTCGACGACGCCGAGCGATTGATCGGCGGCATAAAGCGTCCAGAACCGCGCTGTCGGAAACCCGCCCTCGATCCTGTAGGCGCATTCCCGCTTGAGCTGGTCGCCGGCGGCATCCTTTTCAGCCACGAAGGACAGCCCCTCGGCGCGACCGAGCGCCAGCACGCCCTCACGGGCCACGCGGGCCTTGGAATAGGGGTCCGCGGCCGGTGTGCCGATGTCGGGGAAGGCAGTCCACTGGCCGATCCTGATCGCGCCGACACCGTCCTGGATCTTCAGCGCATACCAGACGCTGGCGCCGCCCCCGCCAATGGCTATGGCAAGCGAAATCAGCATCAGGAAGGCGTTCTTGAGCATGAAGGGCCAGGTGCGCGCGGAATTGCCGTTCGGGGATATCGCGGTGCGGGGCCTTGTGGCAAGCAGGCGTGATGGATTTCCCTGTCGGTCTTGTCTCAGCGGGCGGATATCACAGCGCCGACAACCTTTCGGGTGGAGCGGGGGCGTCGAGTTTGGGGGCCGCCTGGAACATCTGGCTCATGTCCCGCAACGTCTGTGTGGTCCGACTGGACAGCACCGGCGGCCGCTCGGCGGCGGCATCGGCCGCTGCCTGCTCCTCGCTCTTCTTCTGTGCCTCGGCGGCCTTGGCCGCGACCTCCTCGTCGACGAAGGGCTTGTCGATCCCCGGGATCGGCTTCAGGTCGATGTTCTGGTGCGCGTAGACCATCAACCGCTGCCACACCATCGCCGGCAGCGAGCCGCCGGTCATGTTCTTGGTCGGGGTGAAATCGTCATTGCCCAGCCACACGGCCGCCGTGTAGTTGCCGGTGAAGCCGACGAACCAGGCATCGCGGTAGGATTGCGTGGTGCCGGTCTTGCCGGCAACGACGATGTTGGGAATTTGCGCCCGCCGCGCCGTGCCCATCACCGGCACGGCCGCCAGCATGGTGTTCATCGACTTCAGGGCCTGCTCGGACAGGACGCGATGCGGCGGCGGCGCGTCCTTGGTCCAGTCATACACCACGTCGCCGGTGCGGGTTACGAGCTGGGTGATGCCGTGCCGGGAACCGACGAAGCCGTTCTGAGCGAACACGCTGTAGCCCGTCGCTTGGTCCATCACCGTCATGCCCGAGGTGCCGAGCACCATCGTCTTGTGCCCTTCGAGCGGCGATTCCACCCCAAACGATTCCGCCAATGCCTTGATCGGCGCGATGCCGAGATGGTCCTTGGCCAGCCGCACAGGCACGGTGTTGATCGACTTGGCCATCGCCATGATCAGCGTGATGTTGCCCGCCGACTCGCCGCTGTAATTGTGCGGCGACCAGTTGCCCCAGCTGATCGGCCCGCCAGAAATGATCGAGTTCGGCGTGAAGCCGTGTTCCATCGCCGTGGCGTAGACATAGGGCTTGAACGACGAGCCGGTCTGGCGCAGTGCCTTGGTGGCGCGGTTGAACTGGCTGGCGCCGTAATCGCGGCCGCCGACGATCGCCCGCACCGCGCCATTGGTCTCGATGACCACCACGGCCCCTTCGGTGACGTTGTACTCCTTGCCGAACTGGCGCAGGTGGAACTCGACGGACTCCTCCGCCGCCTTCTGGATGTTGGCGTCGAAGGTGGTGTGGGCAACCAGCGAGTGCTGGCCGGGCTTGGCGATCTTCTTGACCTCGTCGAAGGCCCAATCGAGGTAGTAGTCGGGGCTCTTCTGTTCGCCGCGGTCGACGACGTCGGCCGGGTGCAGTCTGGCCTGCAGCACCTGGCCTTCGGTCATGAAGCCGGAATCGACGAGGTTGGACAGCACTACGTTGGCGCGCGCGCGCGCCGCCGGCAGGTTGATATGCGGCGCGTATTTGGTCGGGGCCTTGAACAGGCCGGCCAGCATCGCCGCCTCGGCAAGGTTCAGGTCCTTGACGCTCTTGCCGAAATAGAAGTCCGCCGCCGCCTCTATGCCGAACGTGCCACCGCCCATATAGGCGCGGTCGAGATAGAGCTGCAGGATTTCCTTCTTCGACAGATTGGCCTCCAGCCACAGCGACAGGAACGCCTCCTTGATCTTGCGCTCGAACGTGCGCTCATTGGTCAGGAACAGGTTCTTGGCCAGCTGCTGGGTGATGCTCGAGCCACCCTGGACGACCGAATTCGCCCGCACGTTCTCGAAGATCGCGCGCGACAGGCCGAGCACGTCGATACCGTAATGGTCGAAAAACCGGCGGTCCTCGGTGGCGAGCACCGCCTTGATGACATGGTCCGGCATCTCGTCGACCGGCACGGAATCGCGCTGGATGATGCCGCGCTGGCCGATCTCGTTGCCATAGCGGTCCAGGAAGGTGACGGCGAAGTCGCCCTGGGCGCGCCAGTCGCCGGTGGTATCCTGGAAAGCGGGTATTGCCAGCGCCAGCATCACCACCATGCCGCCGGCGCCGAGTGTAAAACCTTCGCTCAAAAGTTCGATGAAGCCGCGGCGCCAGCCCTTGAGACGGAAGCGCCGCGAGAAGATCGTCGCGGCCTCCCAGAACAGGCGCGCCTTGAACCCGATTTCATAGAGCGAGGAATCGAGCCACGCGTCCAGCGCCAGCAACCAGGCGGCGATCGGACCTCTTCTTCTGCGTGGTTCAGGGCTGACCATTCAAAAAACCCGGCTCGGTTCTGGCGCGACCTGAAAACCGCAAGCGGGCAATTTCAGGGCGGCACCCTGTCCGACTATTCATCCATTTACGGACACTCACAAGGGCGGCGAGGACACAGGGGCACGGTTTGTTGATGCGAAGGGGCAGGGGAGGCCGCCGCGACTTCCAAAACAATGCGCCTGGCCGGTTTCAGGTCGCCGAGATCACCTTGTCCGGGTGGGGCGCGAGGCGGCTGCGATTGTTGCCTGCAGCAGGACCCGTGCGCCGATGATCGCGTCCGCCGGCTCCACATATTCCGCCTCATTGTGGCTCAGCCCGTCACGGCACGGCACGAAGATCATCGCCGCAGGCGCCACACGGGCGATGAACAACGCGTCGTGGAACGCGCCCGATATCATCCGTTTGTAGGTTAATTCCAGGGACTCGGCGGCATCCTCTATGATTTTGATCATATCGGGACAGAACGCTGCACCCGGCATGTCGAACGACCGCCTGATCGTTGCGGAGCAATGCTGGCCGTCCACCTCCGCGGCGCAGACCGCGCGCACCTCAGCCTCGATAGCATCGAGCCGCTCCAGCTGTGGATGCCGCAGATCCACTGTGAAGGTCACGGACTGCGGTATGGCATTGATCGATCCCGGCTGTGCCGATATCCGGCCGACCGTCAGTCGTGCGCTCGCGTCGAGCGGCATGATCGTCGTCTGCAGCCTGTGTATCGCGGCAATCGCGGCGACCATGGGGTCTCTGCGATAGGAAAGGCCAGTCGTGCCGGCGTGACCGGCACTGCCCTCGATGCAAACTTCCAGCCAGCGCGTGCCCTGAACGGCGGTGACGACACCGATCGGCGTCAGCTCTTTTTCGAGCGACGGCCCCTGTTCGATGTGCAATTCGATATAGCCGGATACAGGCATGCCGGTCGGGCGCAGCCTCGCTTCCGGCAAGGCCGCGATCGTCGCTTCGAGTTCCGTTGCGAGGGACGCTCCGTCGACACCGACGATCGATTTCCATGCAGCCGTATCGGTACCGGTGAAGGCCATGGAGCCCATGACGCCCGGCGCGAAGCGGCTGCCTTCTTCATTGGCCCATGCGACCACCTCGATCGGCCGCCTGGCTTCAATCATCGCGTCCTCCAACGCTTCAAGCACCTCGAAGGCGCAAAGCGTGCCGAGCGCGCCGTCGAAGCGCCCGCCGGTCGGCTGGCTGTCGAGATGGCTGCCGATCATGAGGGGCGGCAGCGCGGCATCCGAACCTTCGCGGCGGATGAAGAGGTTCGCGATGCCGTCCTGAAATATCGTGAAGCCGCGCATCAGTGCCAGTTGCGCAAGCAGGCGCCGGGCGCTGCGATCCTCAATGCTGAACGCCTGCCGGTTGACGCCTCCGGCCGGTGTCGCGCCGATGCGGGCGAAGGCGTCGAGCCGTTCGAGCAGCCGCTCGCCATTGATCTCCGGCACCAAAGTCACCGCTTGAGGCCGCCTATGAAGGCTTTCACCCGTTGCGGATCGACCTCATTCCACCAGACTCCGTCATATTTCAGGGAACTGGCGACGATGACGCCATCGACGATGTCGAGGATGTCGTTGGCATTTTCAGGCGTGACTCCGCTGCCAACCAGCGTCGGCAATCCGGCCGCTTCCTTGATCATCCTGATATAGCCGAGGTCAGCGGCGTGGCCGGTGCGCTGGCCGGTGGCGATCACAGCATCGGCATCGAAGAACACCAGATCCTTGACCTGTTCCTCGACCGGCCGGTCGCCAACGATGGCATGGGCGCCATGCTTGACATGGGCATCGGCGAAGATGCGGATGCCATTGGCCCGAAGCTTGGCGCGAAAGCGCATGGCGCGCGCCGCTTCGCCTTCGATGAACCCCTCATTGGCGACATAGGCGTTGGCCCATTGATTGACGCGCACGAAGGCCGCGCCCGAGGCGCTGGCGATCGACAGCGCTGGAATGGAAGCATTGGCGAGCACGTTGATGCCAATCGGCCGGCCCAATTCCCCGCGAATACGGTCGGACACGACGGACATATAGGCGGAAGTTTCCGGCCCGATGTCATCCGGTTTGGCAAACGGCACGTCGCCGTGGTTTTCAACAATCACGCCATCGCAGCCGCCATCGAGATAAGCTTTGGCGTCGTCCAGGCCGCGCTGGTAGATGGCCTCCACCGCCTCGCCATCGTAGCGCGGCGCGCCCGGCAGGGGGGCGAGGTGAACGACGCCGATCACCACCTTGCTCCTGCCGAAGATCGACCGCAGCGCGTCGTCCGTGACTTGTTTGGATCCGATGGCTTTGGGGGATTTTATCATGCGGTTTCCGCTTCCGTCGTTTCCATGAGCGTTTTCATCTCCCGCCTGTCGGGGCAGGATTGGAGAGTGCCGGCGCGTCCGACCGAGATGGCCGCGGCGCGTACCGCGATCCGCGCCGCTTTGGCGAGGTCGATGCCTGCCGCAAGACAACCGGCGAGGCAGCCGCAAAAGACGTCGCCGGCGCCGCTGGTGTCTATCACGGCCACTTTGGGCGCCGCGATCCGTTGGATTTGTCCGCTACCGTAGGCCACCATGCAGCCCTGCGCGCCAAGGGTCACGATCGCAGCACCAGCCCCTTGTTGGATCAAAACGCGGGCCGCCTCGGCAGGCTCCGCGGCTTCGGTCAAAACTGCTGCCTCGCCGGCGTTGGCGATGACCAGGCCGACGTTACACAAATCCGGTGGATGACCGGCCGCCAGTGGGCTTGGATTGAAGATCGTCATGGCTCCCGCGGCGCGCGTGGTCCGCAGGCAAGCGACCGTTACATCCGGATCCAAATTGCCTTGCATCACCACGATGTCACCGCGTTCGATCGATTGCAGGAGATCGCTATTTGCCAGCGGATCGAAAGCCTTTGCGCAACTGGCGCCGGTAACGATGAGGTTCTCGCCACGCCCATCGACCATGATAGTCGATCTGTCGCTGGGCAGTGGCAGCATCGTCAGATGGCTGATGTCGAGCTCTCGGCTGAGTTGTTCTCTTATCCATGCTCCGGCGGCATCGTTGCCGATCGCCGCATGGAAGCGGACATCGGCACCGGTGCGGGCGGTGGCCACCGCCTGGTTCGCTCCCTTGCCGCCAAGTCCGTCAGCGTGTTCTGCAGCGTTCAACGTTTCCCCAGGATGCGGAAACCGGTCCAGCCGAAACGTCGTGTCGACGCAGACATTGCCGACGATATGGAGGTGCATAGCCTAATCCCTGGATGTCGCCCAGCCGAGCATCTGTTCGAACAGCGTCTTGTAGCCGTTCCAGGCGATGAAGCCCGGCGGCAGCCAGTGCGGGCCGACATCCGACGTCCAGGCCAACGTACGGCCCTTGCCGAATTTGCCCGTCACCAGCAGCGGCAGCGAACGGTAGTCGGAAGAAACGGTGGCCAGAACTTCAGCATCGTCTTTGACCGTGACCTCATTGAAGCCGAGCAGGATCGGCCAATCCTTGCCCAGACCTTGGAGGATCGGATGGCTCTGCGGGCCGACAACGACCGGCGCATAGCCCTCCGGAACCTCGATGCGGTCGTCCACCGGCAGGCAGGTGACCGGCAGAACATCCTCCACAGGCGTCTTGTGATAGCGCGCGCCGCCATTGATACCCTGGAAGCTGTAATAGCCGCCGAACATCAAGAGGCCGCCGCCATTGCCGACATAGTCACGCAGCAGGCGCAGCCGGTTCGGCGTCGGCTTGGAGTGGACCCAGGTGTCGGGATGAAGCAGAAGCGTGTTGGCGCCAATATCGGAAAGCACGACCGCGTCGTAGGCCGAAAGCGTCTCCATGGTCTGGGGAAAATTCCGCTGCGCCTCATGCGCTGGCATGAAGGTGACGTCGAATGGACCGTCCTTCAATGCGGCCAACAATTCGTCGGCGCCTGTGTGATAGGTCACGGTTGGAAACTGGTCGAAGCCCTTGATGTGGGTCGCGGTCGAAACCCAGGACTCGCCTGCGAGAAGAACCTTCTTCCTGAACATGCATACTCCTTTATTGCTTAGGGCCGTGGCTCAGAGGCTCGCGGCGAACACGGTCTTTGGATTGTCGATGAGCATGCGGTCGATCGCCGTCTGCTCGACGCCATGGCGTTTCAGCCTCGGCACAAAATGCTTGAGGATGAAACCGTAGCCGAAGCCGCCGAAGCGGGTCAGCATGATCTTCAGGAAAACGTCCTGTGACAGCAGGATACGGTCGACCAGCCCCATGTCGATCAGCGAGCGGATCGCCTGCGCATTCTGCTCGTCGGACGGCGATTGCGCGTTCTGGTCGGCATAATAGAAATCCATGCCGATCATATCGTATTCCAGGAAGGCACCACGCGCGGCCAGGCTTTTCTGGTAGGCGAGATCGTTGTGGCTCGGGTTCATATGGCAAAGCACCGTATGCCGGAGATTCGCGCCTTCCGCCTCGACGACATCGAGCACGTCATGCGCCAGCCGCTCCCAGCCGGGCAGATGGATCGTCAGCGGCACGCCGGTGATCCTGGCCGCGCGCGCCGAAGCCCGCAGCGACTTGCGCTCCTCGTCGGTAAAATCCTTGCTGACGCCGACCTCGCCGATGATGCCGGCCATGATTTCGGGCTGCGTCTTCGCGCCGCCGACATCGTTGACCAGGAATTCGGTGACGTCATCGACGTCCATCGCCTTCAGCCAATCGGGGTGGGTGTGCTGCAGGTAGAAGCCTGTTCCCATGACAATACGCAAGCCGGAAGAGCGGGCGATGCGCGCCAGCTTCACCGCATCGCGGCCAATGCCGATATTGGTGGCATCAACCACGGTGTGGCCGCCGAGCGCACGGTATTTCGCCAGTTCCGACAGGGCTAGGTCGCTGTCGTCGAGCGAGACGTTGTCGCGGTTCATGTAGGGGTTCATCCGCAGTTCGCCGATGATCTCCATGCTGACCGGCTGCTCGGCGATCTTCTTCTCGTCGGGATGGCAGGGGCATTTCCAGGATGTCGCGCCGTCGAGCAGGATATGCTCATGCATCAGCGTCACGCCCATATCGGCGATCGCGACCGGGCCGGTAACGGTCATCACCGTGCCGGAATGGACCCCGATCGGCGCCCGTTCCCTCGGCTTGTCGTCGAAAAGGTGATCCATGTCAGCGGCTCCGCACCGCGCCCTTGAACAGGCGGAAATTCAGCCAGATGGCAATGAGGATGATCGTACCGGTGACGATCGGGGTGAGGAACGGCGACATATGCGCCAGGATTAGGCCGTTGCCGATGACCGCGACGGTCAGTGCCCCGAGTACGGTGCCGATGATCGTGCCGCGCCCGCCGAACAGGCTGGTGCCGCCAAGCACCACGGCGGCGATGACGTCGAGTTCGAAGCCCTGGCCGGAGTTCGATGAGCCCGAACCGAGCCGGGCCGCGAGAATGATGCCGGCGGACGCCGCCGCCATGCCCGACAGTACATAGACGAACAGCGTGATGAAGCGCGTGTCGACACCGGCGCGGCGCACCGCCTCGGTGTTGGCTCCGATACCGGTCACATAGCGGCCGAACGGCGTCTGGTTGAAGGCGAGGTAGGCGACAATCAGCACGACAAGGGCGAGCAGCGCCGGCACCGGCACTCCGAGGAACCACGCCCGGCCGATGCTGACGAAAAAGCTCGTCGGCTCGACCGGGATCGAATAGCCACCCGTGATCAGCAGCGCCACGCCGCGGATGACGGAAAGACCGGCCAGCGTGACGATGAAGGCCGGAATGCGCTCATAGGCGATGAAGAAGCCCTGCAAGGCGCCGATCGCCGCGCCCAGCGCCAGCATGGCGACGACGACGAGCGGCCACGGCAGGCCAGCCTGCAGCAGGACGGCTGACAGCGTCGCCGCGAGCGCCAGCACGGAGCCGACCGACAGATCGATGCCGCCGGTGGTGATAACAAAGGTCATGGCTGCCGCGACGATCAACAGCGGGGCCGACTGGCGGACGATGTTGAGCAGATTGGGCGTCGTCAGGAAGGTGCCGGTGATCATCGAAAACACCACGCACACTACGATGAAGAACAGCGCGATGGAGACGACACTGCCATTGGCCAGCGCGATATCCTTCCAGCCGTTCTTGCGGGCGCGTTTGGACGACGGGGCCGCAATATCGGCCGACGGGGAGGTGGCGTTCATGGCTGTACCGCCTCATCACGGCTGGCGCGCGCCGAACGCGCGTTGAATTTCCGGCCGACGATCAGGTTGACGACCTCCTCGATGCTGGTGTCGCCGATTTTTCGTTCGGCGACGTTGCGGCCCTCATACATGACCTGGATACGGTCGCAGACCAGGAACAAATCCTGAAGCCGATGGGTAATCAGGATGACACTGACGCCGCGAGCGCTGACCGTGCGGATAAGCTCCAGCACCGCTTCGACTTCCGCCACGGCAAGAGCCGCGGTCGGTTCGTCCATGATCAGCACCGACGGATCGAAGGAGGCGGCGCGGCCGATGGCGATCGACTGGCGCTGCCCACCGGAGAGGTTCTCGACCTTGAGCCTTGTGTCCGCGATGACGATGCCGAGCCGGTCGAGCATGGTGCGCGTTTGGTCATGCATGCGCCTGTTGTCGAGAAACGGGACGCCGAGGACGTGGCGGCGCGGTTCGCGGCCGAGAAAGAGATTGCCCGCCACATCCACGGTGTCGCAGAGCGAAAGGTCCTGGTAGACCATCTCCACCCGTGAGGCGCGGGCATCCGCCGGCGACGAGAAAGAGACAGCTTTGCCGTCGATCTCGATGGACCCGGAATCCGGAATGACGGCGCCGGACAGGACTTTGCTTAGGGTCGATTTGCCCGCGCCATTGTCGCCGACCAGGCCGAGCACCTCGCCGGGCTTCAACTGCAGCGAAACATCGTCCAGCGTCTGGATGGGGCCGTATCGTTTGGAAATACCGGTCATCCTGACGCGGTAGGTCTCGCCATCGCTCATCATGGTTCCAGTTCTTAAAGCGCGACATGTTCAATCGGTCGCCGGGCCGCGCAAGCCACCGTCAGGTCGATGCGCGGCCCGGCGGTCTTGGGGATACTACTTGAACATGCCCTTGAACTGGCTGACATTTTCCTTGGTCACGATGGTGACCGGAACATTGATGATCGGATCGATCTTCTCGCCCTTCTTGAGCTTGCCGAAGGCCTCGATGGCAGCCTTGCCTTCGCCGGCCGGATCCTGCTGGACGACGGCGATGACCCAGCCCTCTTCTAGACCCTGTACCGCCGACTTGGTCAGATCCCAGCCGAATACCTTTACGTCGCCTGTACGGCCCTGGCTGGTGACGGCGGAAACCGCGCCGAGCAAGGCCGGCTCGCCAGTCGCATAAAGGGTCGTCATGTCGGCATTGGCCGTCATTAGGTTCTCGGAGGCTGACAGCGCCACGTCCTGTACGTTCTGGCCATCGACCGTATCTAGGAAGGTGACTTTCTGGCCGCTATCGGTGACGGCCTTCTTGAAGCCGTCGAGGCGCTGGTTCTGGATGAACGAATTGAGCGCGCCGACGACGCCGATCTTGGCGGTGCCGTTCAGCTTGGTCTTGACGTAGTCGGCATAGAATTTTCCGATATCTTCGCCGGCCTTGGTGTTGTCGACGCCGACGAAGGCGACGTTGTCGCCGTTCGGGATCTGCGCGTCGATGGCGATGACCGGAATGCCGGCGGCTTTTGCCGCTGTGATCGCCGGCTTCACGCCGTTGACATCGATGGCGACGAGGATGATGCCGTCGACCTTCTGGGTGATGTAGTTCTCGATCGCGTCGTTCTGCGCGCTCGGCACATTGTTGGCGTTGAAAATGACGAGGTCGACTCCGGCGGCCTTTGCCGCGGCCGTAGCACCGTCATTGATCTGGTTGAAGAACAGGGCCTGCTGGTTGATGGTGACGAGCGCATAGGTCTCGGCCATGGCGGAAGCAGAGCCGAGGGCGAGGGTCATGGCGATGGCTGCGGCGCAGCCTGAAAGAATCTTGGTAAGACGCATTTCGGTTCCCCTTGATGTTGCAAAAAGGCCCTTGATCGGGCTCATTTGGCACTGAGCGCAAACGGATAATTCAAGATACTTGATTTCTTGTCAAGTCACTTGAATTAGCAGCTTGAACGAAAGAAATGGGGATCAGAATGTCGCCGGCGTGTTGACCCAGAAAATGCTGGCGCGTTCATCGCCGACATTGCGATACCAGTGCGGCAGTTCGGAGTTGAAAACGAAGGAATCTCCGGCCGTCAGGCGAAACGTCTTTTCGCCGACCATCAGTTCGATAGCGCCCTCCAGGAGATAGCCGACTTCCTCGCCAGCATGCTGGATGGGGCCGGCACTTTCACCGCCCGCTTCGATGTGATGGATGTTGCACTGCAGGAGATGGCCCGGCGAATAGGGAATGACGCGCTCGAGCGAAATGCCTTCGCCGCGCCGCAGCGGATCGAGAGCGATCAGCGGTCGCGACCCGGCCCGAAAGACGATGCCTTCCTCGCCGTCGGACTCCTCGAACATCCAGCCGATATTGGTGCCGAGCACCTCGACCAGCCGGTGAAGCATGGGCAGTGAGGGCGAGACCTTGCCGTTTTCGACCTTGGAAAGCAGGCTCTCGGAGCAGTTGGCGGCGGCAGCCAGCGCCTTCAGGGTCAGGCCGTGCGTCTGCCGGGAGAGTTTCAAGCGTGTGCCGAGCCGCAAGAGGCTGGTCGCGGTCGAGCGCTCGTCGCCGTGCTTGCTGTTATGGGTATCGATCTTGTTCATTGGGGTGCGCGAACATCTCCGCTGGTAGCGCTGACTCGTAAAACCGATCCCGGTCGTTGTCCATCCTGCGAAAAACGGACAGCGCGTCGTCGGATAAGGTCAAAGACCAATCCAGGGCCGCCGCCGCGCGCCTCTCCAATGCTCGTGAGAGCGGCGGTCCTCTATGCCGCCTCACGTTTCAGCGCCTGTGCCATGCAATGGATACCGCCGCCGGTCTTGGAGATTTCGCTCATGTCGACTGCCGCGACCTCGAAGCCGCGCGCCTTGAGTTTTTCGATCAGCGTCTTGCTGGACGTCGGCGCGATCACCCGGTCCTTGCCCAGCGACATGAAGTTGCAGCCGAGCGCCATCGTGTCCTGGAAGGGAACGTCGATGATCTCGTGACCCTTGCCCTTCAGCCAGTCGACGATGCCGGGCTCGGTGCAGGCGAGGCAGACGGCGGTGAGCTTTTCGGCGATCGGCACCACCATCAGGTCGATATGGACGTAATATTCGTCGATGAAGGCAATGCGTGTCTCCCAGCCTTCCTTCTCGAACCAGGCCTGCACCTGGCGGGCGCCTTCCTCCTGCGTGCGGGCGCCGCCGCAGCCGATCAGCACCACGCCGTCCTCGATGACATTGAAGTCGCCGCCCTCGAAAGTGCCGGCCGTCACCATGTCATAGATCGGGATGCCGAGCTTTTCATAGGTGCGGATGGCGGCGTAGTTCTCGCCGCGCCGCCACCAGTTGGCCATGGCGGTGATGATCGCGCCATAAGGCGTCATGACGCTGGAATCGCGGGAATAGACCTGCATCGGCAATTCCGGCGTCGGCTCGTGCCAGTGGATGTTGACGCCGAAATGCTCGTAGGCCGCGACAAGATCCTTGTGCTGCGCCTGCGCGATCTGGACGTTGCAGGGGGCTTCGCGCAGGTGCTTGCGCGACAGCGAGCTGGTCGACAGGTGGCGCAGGAAATTCGGCGATCCGAGCAGCACGTCGGTCAACACATCGGTTTCGTTGGCGAAGCCCCAGACGGTCAGCGGCTTGGTGCCGCCGGCCGGGTTGCGGCGTTGAAGCGAAAACGGCTCGGCGATGATGCGGTCATGGACGGTCATGCGGGTTCTCCTCGTGGGCTCGTTCTAAAGGGTTGCTCAGGTCATGCGTTGTTTGGGATCCACCAGTCGCGGCCGCGCGCGGTGGTGACATATTCCGGCCAGCGGAAGTTGATGGGCGGGTCGTAGTCGCAGAGTGGCGCGATCCAGTTGGAGCCGCCGACGCCACCGCCGGTACGGGTGGTGAACTCGTCCTTTGCCGCGTCGCGGGCGGTCTGGTCCTCGAGCAGGCGCAGCGCCGTCAGCGCGACCGTCTTGGCGGCGCAGATGACCATCGGGTCGATCGTCGCGGGAATGCCACCCAGCGCATTCATCACCCAAGAGGGATATGCGCTGCCATTCGCGGAGCGGAGCGCTGGGCGGGCGACATAGAAGCGGGCGGTCGGCGCGTGCCAGCTCATGTCGGTGTAGTCGTCGGAGGTCGAGTTCACCTGAGAGGGCGGCAGGTCGCGGCGCAGGACTGCCTCGGCCTCTTGTGGCGAAATCAGCCGCTCAAGCTCCTCGATAAAGGGGTTTTCGGTAGCAGTGCCGCCGGCATTGACCTGGATTTCCCGCGCGATCGTTCTGGCGACTTGGTCCCAGCGTGGCGGCCCGACAGTCGACAGGGCTTCATAGGCAATCCCGGCCATGGCGTGGTTCGCGAGCCCAGGCCGCGACTTCGACACCCAGTGCCGCTCGTAGCGGCAGCCGCTGATCGCGGCCGCGGCCGCGGCATTGCGGTCGAGCACCGCCGTTACCTGCTCGGCCATGCCGATGGTGGGCACGCGGATCATGTACTGGATCTCCGCCAGTCCCGCCGGCAGATTGTCGGCCGTGGCCTGGCCGGCCGTCAGGATCGCCTCGCTGATCGACCAGCCGCCCTGGTGCGGCAGCATGGAATCGCGCAACGCCTTGGAGGCCATGTACATGGTCATCAGTGCGTCGTTGGCGCCCGGTGCCCTGACGGCCGAATGCGCCTGCGGGATCGGTGCGCCGTCGCTTGCGCGAACCCAATTTTCGGGTTCGTCGCAGACGAATCGATAGATCATCGCGTAGGCCGCGCCGCAATGCGTGTCCCAGCGCGCGGTATTGCAGAGCGGCAGCATGTAGAAGGGATGGAAGGAGATCATGCCGGCAAGGCCGTCATAGTAGCCTTTTGCCGCATGGATCGGCTTCGAACCGCGCACTTTCTCAGCCGGCTCGCCGGTAAAGCGCAGCGTGCCTTGAATGTCGTGGCGCTGCATGGCGGCTTTGGTGGCGAGCAGGCCGCCGAGACTTGCTATGCCGAGCCCCGAATGCGGGTCGGTATGGCCGCCGGCCTCGGCGCCAAGGCCAGGTCGCGGCTGCCTCACAGTCACGGCGTCCTGGCAATTGCCGGGCACGGCATCATATTCGGCATACATGCCCACTGTCGGTCCGGCACCGTTCGTCCAATGGGCGCAAAAGGCGGTCGGCATGCCGCCCGAGCCTTCCTCGACCGAAAATCCCTCGCGCTTGAGCCGATCGACATACCAGGCGGCCGACTGGTACTCGCGCCAGGCGGTCTCGCCGAAATCGAAGATGGTGCGTGTCCATGCCGACAGCAGGGGCTGGATGCCGTCGAGGCAGGCAAGCGCGGTCTCTTGCGCCGATGTCGTCACCGGTTTGTCCATGCTCTAGAAGAAAGCAGTGAAGCGGCTCGCCAAAAAGTGATATGTTTTCCTGGTTCATGCAAATTCGGTTCACCTCTTGAGAATTCCATCGACACAGGCGCTACGCGCGCTCGACAGTTTTGCCAGGCATGGCAGCGTCTGGCGCGCCGCCGACGAACTGCACCTGACCCGCAGCGCGGTGAGCCACCAATTGCGGCTGCTCGAGCGCGATCTCGGCTTCGATCTGCTGGAGCGCATCGGCAAGGGGGTGGCGCTCACCCCGCGTGGGCAGCGCTATGCCAGCGACGTGCGCAAGGCGCTGACCGTGCTGGGTGACGCGGTGACGCGCGATGCCGGCACTGGCGTCGGCGGCTCGTTCGCCGTCTCTTGTACACCGGGCTTCGCCTCGCTGTTCCTGTGCACCCATATCGGCGAGTTCCGGCAGATGTACCCCGATGTCGCGCTGCGCATCCTGACGCCCCGGCGGCTCGACGATGTCAGCAATGCCGAGGCAGACGCCTTCATCGCATTTGGCGTGGGCAATTGGCCGAACCGTATGGCCGAGCTGTTGTGCGAAATCTCGTTCACCCCGCTCTGCAGCCCGACGCTGCTCAACAAGGTCGGCGGCTTTTCCCGGCCGGCGGACGTGCTGCGCGCCAATCTGCTCCATCTCGACGACACCGAGGATTGGGCACGCTGGCTGGCGCTGTCCAAGGTCGAGAACCCGGACACCGAAGGCGGCATCGTCTTTTCCGACATGAACCTCGTCTTCTCGGCGGCGATTGCCGGGCAGGGGATCGCCATGGGTGACGAACTGACCAGCCGCCGTGCGCTGAGCGAAGGCCGTCTGGTCAGGCCTTTCGACATCGCGATCAATTCGCCGCGCTCCTATTTTCTGGTCTCCGAACACGCCAAGGCCTCGCACCCGGTCCTGCAAGCGTTCGCGGGATGGCTGAGGTCGACTCTCTCCGAGAACCGCATTCAGCCTTATTGAGAGGCAGGGTGGCGCCAGCCCGCCATAGATGAATGAAATTTGCCGATCAGGCGAAAACTATTTGGTTGCGGTGAGCTTCGGCCCTGCCTACGATTTGGCTCAACGGTAAGGATAGAGGCAGGATGCAGCAACCCGGCCGGGCCGCAGAGATCAAGGCAATCGGGATCGGCAAGAGCTTCGGCTCGTTCCGTGCGCTGGACAATCTGACGCTCGACATAGGCCGCGGCGAATTCCTGACGTTGCTTGGGCCCTCCGGCTCCGGCAAGACCACCTTCCTGATGATCCTGGCCGGCTTCGTGCAGCCGACCGAGGGCAGGCTTTTCAGCGACGGCGCCGATATCACCCGCCGCCCGGCCGAGCAGCGTGCCGCCGGCATGGTGTTCCAGGGCTATGCACTTTTTCCGCATATGAGCGTCGAGGCCAACATCGCCTTCCCGCTCAAGGTCCGCAAGAAATCGGCCGCCGAGATCAAAAAGCGTGTCGGCGAGATGATCGAGCGCGTCGGTCTGGTCGGCCACGAGAAGAAATTGCCCTCGCAGCTTTCCGGTGGCCAGCAGCAGCGCGTCGCGCTGGCCCGGGCGCTAGTGTTCGAGCCGGGCGTGCTCCTGCTCGACGAGCCGTTTTCGGCGCTGGACAAGAGCCTGCGCGGCCAGATGCAGGCAGAGATGAAGCGCCTGCACCAGGAGACTGGCACCACCTTCGTCTTCGTTACCCACGACCAGAGCGAGGCGCTGGCGCTGTCTTCGCGCGTGGCCATCTTCAATCATGGCAAACTGCTGCAGGTCGGCGCGCCGGACGAGGTCTACGACCGGCCGGACAATCGCTTCGTCGCCGAGTTCCTCGGCGAGATCAACATGCTGCCGCTGAAAGGGGTTAAGCCCCTCGACAACGGCTCGACCGGCCTCTGTGAGGACCGCGCGGTCAGCATGCACTGCAAGGCTGAGAAGGTCCGTGGCGACGCCATCCTGGCGATCCGGCCCGAACACATGTCGATAGCGCGCGAGGCCGCCGCCGGAGAGAACGGCATTGCCGCGACGGCAATCGCCTCGACCTACCTGGGGGCGGCGACCAAGCTCGACCTCACCACGCGCCAGGGTGCCAAAGTCACCGTCTCGGTGCCCAACGAGGTCGCGGCGGCGGCGCTCAGCAAGGGCAACTCCGTGTGGCTGACATGGCCGGCGGAAAAGGGTTTCCTCCTTCCGGACGGAGGACAATGAGCGCCGGCGCGGCCTGATCCGCCGCACCGGCTTCCGGAATTAAAATCAACGAAAACAAAGGGGAACTGACATGAACGACACCAAGAAACAGGCCATCGAAACGCTGTCCGAAAGGACGAGGCGCGGCGAGATCTCGCGTCGTCAATTCACGCAACTCGCTGCCCTCGTGCTCGCCGGCACGCCGATGCTGCTGCGCTCGACCGGCGCCTTTGCCGCAGCGAAGGAACTTGTGCTGGTCAACTGGGGCGGCGATGCCATCACGGCCTACGACGCGGCCTATGGCCAGGCCTTCACCAAGGACACCGGCATCACCGTCAAGATGGACGGCTCGGGCCCGACCGAAGGCGCTATCGCCGCGCAATCCAAGAGCGGCGCCCCGACCTGGGACCTGGTCGACGTCGACCCGTTCTCGGCCATTACGCTCGGCGCCCAAGGCATGCTCGAGCCGATCGACTACAACATAGTCGACAAGAAGAAGATGCGGCCGGGCTTCGGCTGGGACTATGCCGCCTCGACCTATTTCTTCTCCTATGTCATCGCCTACGATTCCGAGAAATACGGCAAGGATGCACCGACCGGCATGGCCGATTTCTTCGATGTGAAGAAATTCCCGGGCAAGCGTTCGCTCTACAAATGGGGCGTGTCGAGCTGGGAAGCGGCCCTTTTGGCCGACGGCATCGCGCCGGCTTCGCTCTACCCGCTCGACCTAAAACGTGCGCATGACAAGATATCGGCCTTCAAGGAAAACGTCGTCGCCTATTGGGGCGGCGGCGCCGAGAGCCAGAGCGTGCTGCTCAATGGCGAAGCCTCGATGGCGATCGTCTGGTCGACGCGCGCCTCGCTGATCGAGCAGGATTCCGGTGGCAAGATCAAGTTCATCTGGGACCAGGGCCTGATCTCGCCCGGCGCGCTGGCCGTGCTCAAGAACAACCCAGGCGGCAAGGATGCGGCGATGAAGTTCATCGCCAGCGCCCAGGATCCGGAAAAGCAGCTCGTCATGTTCGACAAGCTCGGCCAGGGCCCGGCCAATCCGGCGACTGACGCGCTGATCCCCGCCGACAAGAAGCGCATCAACCCCGTCGATCCCGAGAACATGAAGAAGCAGATCGCGCTCGACATGGACTGGTACGCCAAGAACTATGGGCCGGCGCTCGACGAATACACCAAGATCATCTCCGCCTGAGCGGCGGCGATGCTGATCTGACATGAGAGGCGTTCTCTCCGACAGGATGGGCGCGGCGCTGTTGATGGCGCCGCTGCTCCTTTTTCTCGGCCTTGCCTATGCCTGGCCATTTCTCGGCGTGGTGAAATGGAGTTTCACCTTGCCGACGCCCGGGCTTGGCCAGTACCAGGCATTGCTCACCGACGATCTGGTCCAGTCGGTGTTCATCCGCACGCTACGCATCGCCGCGATTGTCACTATTGTGTCGGTCGCCGCCGCCTATGCCATCACGCTCGTCTGGGTTCGCGGCAGCCCGGCGCAGCGTCTCATGGCCGAATTCTGCATCCTGGTGCCGTTCTGGATCTCGGTGCTGACACGCGCCTTCGGCTGGGTGGCGCTTCTGTCCAATCGCGGCCTGATCAACACCTGGCTGCAGTCGATCGGTTTTATCTCCGAACCGCTGACTTTGGTGCGCAACGAATTCGGCGTCATTGTCGGCATGACGCATTTCCTCATTCCTTTCGCCGTCTTTCCGCTGGCTTCGGCCATGCGCAGCCTTGACGACCGTGTGCTGCTCGCCGCGCGCGGCCTCGGCTCCAGCCGCATGCGCACCTTCTGGACGGTGTTCGTGCCGATGACGCGCTCCGGCATTATCGGCTCCGCGATGATCGTGTTCGTCTTCTCGCTCGGTTTCTTCGTCACGCCGGCGATTCTCGGTGGCGGGCGCAGCGTGATGATCGCCGAACTGATCTATCTCAGGATCTTCCAGAGCCCGGACTGGGGGCTGGGGGCTGCGATCAGCGTCGTGCTGGTATTGTTCGTCGGCGCGCTGATGGCGCTCTTGTTCCGTTATGTCAGACCGAAGCAGCTGATCTGATGCCGACTTATCGCCCCGGTCCTGTCTCGCTGGTTATCGCCGCCCTGGTGGCGCTGTTCCTGCTGTTGCCGCTGCTTGCCGTCATTCCCGTGTCGCTAACGCCGAGCCGCATGCTGGCTATGCCGACCGGGGAATTGTCGTTGCGCCACTACCGATCGCTGATCGAGGATCCGCGCTGGCTCCAGTCGATCCTGCTTTCGATCCGGATCGGCATCGTCAGCAGCGCCATTTCAACTGTGCTGGCGCTCTGCTTCAGCCTCGGCGTCTGGATGTTCCAGCCGCGCTTCACCGCGACCCTGGTCGGCTTCGTGCTGTTGCCGATGGTGGTGCCGCCGGTGGTTTCGGCGGTCACGCTGTATTTCCTGCTCACCTCGATCTCGGGCGTCAGTTCCTTCTTTGGCTACGACACCTGGCTTGGCGTTGCGATGGCGCATTCGGTGATGACGGTGCCGTTCGCGACGGTGCTGATCCTGGTCTCGCTTAGCCAGCTAGACCGACGCATCGACCTTGCCGCGCGGGGGCTTGGCGCAAGTGTCTGGGAGCGCGCCACGCGCGTCATCATGCCCAACATCAAGTTCGGCATCGTCACCGCGGCACTGCTGTCTTTCGTGCTGTCCTGGGAAGAGATCGGCGTCACCTTGTTCATCACCTCGGTCAACGCCATCACGCTGCCGCGCCTGATGTGGATGGGACTACGCGACAACATCGACCCGGCGATCGCCGCACTTTCCGTGATTTTGATCATCATCACCGTGCTGGTTCTGGCGGTGAGGAGCGTCGTGGTCAGGCTGAACCGGGGGAGCAGGCCGCTCTAGACGAACCGCACCGAGACTTTGCCAAACCTGCCCAAATCGCCAATGACTTCGTCACCGGCGGCGACGCTGATCGGTGTCACGCAAGTTCCGGTGATCACCACCTGTCCCGGCTGGAGCGCTATGCCAAGCCCCGACAGCTCATTGACGATCCATGTGAGCGCGATACGCGGGTCTCCCAATACAGCCGCGCCCGTTCCATCGTGCCGCGACTTACCCGAGACGAGACCGGTCACGGGGTGCTCCGCGAGGTTCACGTCGCGCCAATCACCTTCCGCGGGCTGGCCGATGACAAACAGATTGGCGCAGGCATTGTCGGCGATCAGCTGCGGCGCGCCGACAGCGCGGAAATCATCATATCGTGAGTCCGGTATTTCGATCGCCGGATGCAAGGTCGCCACGGCGTCCATGACTTGAGCGATTTCATAAGGTGCCGCGCGAGGTGGGATCTGGCGGCTGAAACGGAACGCGAATTCGACCTCGGCGACCCGCATCTTGCTGGTCGCGAGCGAGACGATCCCGCCGATCTCGACCGCTTTTTCTGCAAGCAGACGCCCGGCCATCGGGCCGTCGACATTGATATGCCTTTGACCGGCCAGGCTGGTTGCCGCGATCTTCCAGCCGAAAAGCGGGGCCGCCGAACGCTCCATGACATGCGACTGGATGGCGTAACCTTCGGTGCGTGTTTTCGGCCGCTGTTCCTCGGGTATGGCGTTGAGATGGGTGCCGTTGTCCCAATGGCCTACCAGCAGACGTGACGCGGCCCTGGCCTTTTCTGTATCGAGCATGGTCAGCTCCGGAAACCGGGAACATGCCTTCTGTCCGGCCAAGCCGGCAAGGAACATTCCGTCGCATGGACCAGCCTATATGGGGCAAGATCGCGTGACCAGACAATCGGAGGCAAGCTCATGGTCAATCTGCCAGGCTCTACCGCGCCGGCTGACGAGATTGTCGGCAAGTCGTATTTTCGAGATCATCGGCGTTCATAATTCTGATGACGAATCGCCATCGTCTTCGCGTGGCGAACCGCTATATCTGAGAAGGGATGCGGACATGGGCAGGCTTTACGAAAAGCATTGTCGATGGCGCAACGGCTTAAGGAAATGGACGATGACCGCGCCCGGCGATTTGCAGCAGGCCCTGTTTCTGAGACTGAAAAGCGATGCGTCGCTATCGGCGCTGCTGGGCGGCGCCGGACTGCTCGAGCGGGCAACCGACAACGTAGCCTTTCCCTACGTGACTTCAGGCCAGACGTCTGCCTTCGAATGGGACACCGGCGCCGAGAACAACGACGACCAGCTGATCACGCTGCATGTCTGGTCGAAGGCGCATCGCGAGGACGAGACGCGGGCGATCATGGATGCCATCAAGGCGCGGCTTGCCGGAGCGGTGTTGGTTATAGGCCCGCGTGGCCAGACGCGGCTGTCGCTGGAATTCAGCGAGGCGCGCTATGATGAGGAACTCCTTGTCCACCATGGGCTGCTGCGATTCCGTGCGCTGACGCAGGAAAACGCGTGACGCACTTTCAATATCACCGAAACGGAGTCTAGATTGAGCTTTCGCGGGTCTCACTGGCGGGGCGGTGAAATCCAAGGTGTCTGTCTCGCGTTGCAGAGGGGTGGCGAGCATGGTTTCAGCGCGGTTCACTGTTCATTTCACGTTCAGCACCGATGCGTTACAACGCGGGTCATGAAAACGCTTCGCTTCCATTTCCGAACCGCGACCCTGGCGCTTAGTGCCGCCGGGCTGTTTGCGTCGCAGGCAATGGCGATACCGGTCATCGAGCCCGATCAGGCCAGCCCGATCGTCCTGGCTGCATCCGACTGCTATGCGATCGGTCAGCAGGTGGCTCAGCAGAATGGCGGAACGCTCGCCAAGGCCTCGGCATCGACGCGTGGCGGTCAGCCGGTCTGCGTCATCGTCGTTCTCGTGCCCGGCAAGGACGGACAACGTCCGCGCCGCTCCGAAATCGTCGTTCCACAGAACTGACCGGTCTCCCTCCGTTTCCCAGGCCGGCGGAATCGGCCTATACCTGAAATCTTCAATCAACAGGCATTGGTCCCCGTATGCGCGTACTCGTCGTCGAGGATGACAAGGATCTCAACCGGCAGATCTCGGATGCGCTGGTCGATGCCGGCTATGTCGTCGATCGTGCCTTCGATGGCGAGGAGGGCCATTTCCTCGGCGACACAGAGCCTTACGATGCCGTTGTGCTCGACATCGGCCTGCCGCAGATGGACGGCATCAGCGTGGTCGAGCGCTGGCGTCGCGGCGGCCGCAAAATGCCGGTGCTGATCCTGACCGCTCGTGACCGCTGGAGCGACAAGGTCTCCGGCATCGACGCGGGCGCCGACGACTACGTCACCAAGCCGTTCCACATCGAGGAGGTGCTGGCGCGCGTCAGGGCCCTGATCCGCCGCGCGGCCGGCCACGCCTCGTCGGAACTGACCTGCGGGCCGCTGCGTCTCGACACGAAGGCTTCGAAGGCCGATGTCAACGGCGTGCCGCTGAAATTGACGTCGCACGAATTCCGGCTGCTTGCCTATCTGATGCACCACATGGGCGAGGTCGTTTCGCGCACCGAACTGGTCGAGCATCTCTACGACCAGGACTTCGACCGTGATTCCAACACCATCGAGGTCTTTGTCGGGCGGTTGCGCAAGAAGATGGGCATCGACATGATCGAAACGGTACGCGGCATGGGCTACCGCATGCGTGAGCCGGAGGCGTAAGGCGGAACCGCTCCCCACCAACCCGACCGTGGACGGACGGCTCTCGCTGCGCGCGTGGCCGCGCTCGCTGACGTTCCGCGTCATCGCCTTCTCCACGGTATGGGCGATCCTGACCCTGGTCGTTATCTTCACCCTGATCACCACCCTCTACCGGCAGGCCAGCGAGCGGGGCTTCGACAGCCTGTTGTCGGCGCATCTGTTCAACCTGATCGGCTCCATCGGCATCTCCGACAGCGGCGCGTTGACGGGCTCCCCCGATCTTGGCGATCTCCGTTTCTCGGAACCGAATTCGGGCTGGTACTGGTCCGTCGAGCCCGCCTCGGAAGGCGTTCACGGCGATCTCCACTCGTCGTCCATGACCCGGACCATCCCGTCGCCGGACGTGGCGGATGTTCCCTTCAACGCCAATTTCCAGCGCAGCTATGCCGCGCAAGGCATCAATGGCGAGGAACTGGTGGTATTCGAGAGCGAATTCGTTCTCGATGCGAAGAACCGCGCCGCGCGCTTCCGCGTCATGGGCAACAAGACCGAGTTGGAGCAGGAAATAGGAACGTTCCAACGCCGCTTGCTGACCTATCTCAGCCTGTTCGGCATCGGCATGATCGCCATCAACGCCATTGCCATCCTGCTCGGACTGCAGCCGCTGCGCCGGGTCCGGAACGCGCTTGCCATGGTGCGGGAGGGCACCGCACAGAAGCTCGACGGCCGCTTCCCGGCCGAGATCGAACCGTTAGCCAACGAAACCAACGCGCTGATTGAAAACAACAAACGCATCGTGGAGCGCTCTCGGACCCAGGTCGGCAACCTCGCCCATTCCCTGAAGACACCGCTCGCCGTTCTGCTCAACGAGGGCCGGGCGCTTGGCGGCGCCAAGGGACAGTTGATCGCCGAGCAGGCCGCCTCCATGCAAAAGCAGATCGACCATTACCTGCAGCGTGCCCGCGTCGCGGCGCAGCGCGACAGCGTCGTCTATCGCACGCCGGTGGCACCGCTGGTGCAGCGCATGGTGCGCGTTTTGCAGAAGCTGAACCCGCAGACCAGCCTTTCGCTGTCGCTGCCGGCTACCGAGATCGTCTTTGCCGGCGAACGCGAGGACCTCGAGGAACTGCTTGGCAATCTTCTCGAAAATGCGGTGAAATGGGCAAGGAGTGCTGTCGCGGTCTCGGTCGTGCCCTTGGCCGGCAAGGATGAGAGCCTGTTCGAGATCAGCATCGAGGATGACGGACCGGGTATTCCCGAGGACAAGGCCCGTGAAGCGCTGAAGCGGGGGCGGCGCCTCGATGAGACCAAGCCTGGGACAGGCCTGGGCCTTGCCATTGTCGCCGATCTCGTCAACGAGTATGGAGGCGCCCTGGCGCTCGATCGGTCCGGCATGGGAGGACTGAAGGCGGCGGTGCGATTGCGGAGCCTGCAGTAATGCTACCCAAGCCAATCGGCAGCAATGGAAGGCGCATGTTGTGGCGGCATATCGATTGACCCCGGAGCAGCCGCCAGCGGCCAAATTTCCGACAAATATCAACACTATCGCCACGCCTACTTTCTCCGATGACGCGGCCCCCGGCGCATCCATGGCAGGCTCCAACTCAAGAAAACCGGTTGTTGGCATGAAGATTCGCGTCGCGCTTGTTTCCGCATTGCTGGCCGTGTCGGGCTGCACCACCTTCAGCGGCAAGGGCCCGACCGTGGCGGCGACACCGGCCTCGACGCCTCCGGCCGGCGGCAAGGTCGTCACCAAGTCGATCATTTCCGCCATGGGCGGCGGCCTCATTGGCGGGTCGATCGGCAACGGTCTGAGCGACACGGAGAAGCGCAGCGCGCTCGAGGCCGAATACAAGGCGCTCGAATACAACACCAGCGGCCAGAAGGTGACCTGGAAGGGCGATCAGGCCTCGCGCTATGGAGAGGTCGTCCCAGCCCAGCCTTACCGCGTCGGTTCGCAGGATTGCCGCCAATACACGCAGACGGTGTTCGCGGGCGGCGCCAGCGTCACGGCGCACGGAACAGCCTGTCGCAATGCCGACGGCAGTTGGACGCCATTGACCTAGCCAACCGGGTCCCGTTGCGATCCGGCCGGTGGATTTCGATCGCGACATTCGGCGCGCGTGCCGTCAAAGCGTCGCAGGATGCCTGTGTTGGCAGGGCAGGGCTCTGCCGTTATTGGAAGAACCATGCTGTTCTGGGTCATAGCCGCAATTCTCACGCTGGGCGCCAGCCTGGCGGTGCTTTTGCCGTTGGCCGGTGCCTCCGAGGGCGCATCATCGAGCGGCGATCACGATCTGGAAGTGTATCGCGATCAACTGTCCGAACTCGACCGCGATGCCGCGCGTGGCTTGATAGGGCCCGCCGAAGCCGCGGAGGCGCGCGCCGAGATCGCGCGCCGCATCCTTCGCCTGGGCAACGCGGACCTGGCGGCCAAGACGTCCGGCAGGCCATCGGGCAGCGTGCGGCTTCTCGCGACCGTTGCGGTGCTGGCGGTTCCGTTGGTCAGTTGGGGCCTCTACAGTCAGATCGGCTCGCCTGACCTGCCATCGCAGCCGCTCAGCGAGCGGTTGGCCAAGAACCCCGCCGACAGTTCGGTCGATGAGCTGGTGGCGCGAGCCGAGGCCCATCTTGCCGCCAATCCTTCCGACGGCAGGGGCTGGGACGTGTTGGCGCCGGTCTATCTGCGTATGCAGCGCTTTGCCGACGCCGCGGCGGCCTACCGCAACGCCATTCGCCTCGACGGCGACAGCGCTGTCCGTCAGGCCGGTCTCGGCGAGGCGATCGCCGGTGCGGCGGGCGGCATTGTTTCGGCCGATGCCCAGGATGCCTTCGAGGCGGCCTTGAAGCTTGACCCGGCCAATGCGAAAGCCGGCTTCTATCTGGCCATGGCACTGGCGCAGGAGGGCCGTGCCAAGGAAGCGGGGGCGGCCTGGCAGGCAATGCTTGGTACTCTGCCGCCGGATTCGCCATGGCGCGGCGCTGTCGAACAGGCGCTGGCCAAATCCGGCGGCCCGGAAGTCGCCTCTGGCACGGCCGCGAAAGGCCCCGATGCCGCCGATGTCGACGCGGCGTCCTCCATGTCGCAGCAGGACAGGGAAGCCATGATCAACACCATGGTCGCCGGCCTGGACGACAAACTTCGTCAAAATCCGCGCGACCCGGAAGGATGGATGCGGCTGGTTCGTTCCTATGTCGTGCTGGGCAAGGCCGATCAGGCGCGCGATGCGCTGGGCCGCGCCATTGCGGTCTTTGGGGTCGATAGTGACGAAGCCAAGAAATTCACCGCCTTTGCCGCCTCGCTCGGCTTGACGGCGACGGAGTAGAATTGGGTATGACGCGCAAGCAGAAACGATTGTCGGTGATCGCGGGCGGATTGGTTTTTCTGGGTGCAGCCACCGGGCTGACCTTCTATGCGCTTGGCCAGAAAGCGTCCTATTTCTACATGCCGGCCGATCTGACCACGGCGAGCGTTCAGCCGGGCCAGCGCATCAGGCTCGGCGGTTTGGTCGAAAAAGGCACCATCCAGCGCGGCCAGGGCGCAACGGTTGCCTTTTCGGTCACCGACACCCACAAATCGGTCAAGGTGACCTATACCGGCATCTTGCCCGACCTTTTCCGCGAGGAGCAGGGTGTCATCACCGAGGGTACCTTCGGCCCTGACGGCGTCTTTGTCGCCGACAGCGTTCTGGCCAAGCACGACGAGCGCTATATGCCCAAGGAAGTAGCCGACGGCCTGAAGGCCAAGGGCGTCTGGCAGGAGAGCAAGAGTGAATAACTCTGGCAGAACAGCAAGCGTGAGTCGCGCGAATGGTTGAAACCGGACATTTCGCCCTGGTTCTGGCGTTCGCGCTTTCACTGGTGCAGACGATCGTGCCGCTGTTTGGCGCGCGGCTGAACAACCAGCGCCTGATGGCGGTTGGCGGTCCGGTCGCGGTCACCGGTTTCGCGTTGACGGCGTTGTCCTTCGCGGCCCTTGCGAGCGCCTATGCAAGCTCTGATTTTTCCCTGGCGAACGTCTGGGAGAATTCGCATTCGCTGCAGCCGCTGATCTACAAGATCACCGGAACCTGGGGCAATCACGAAGGCTCGATGCTGCTCTGGGTGCTGATCCTGACCTTCTTCGGCGCGCTTGTCGCCGCTTTCGGCTCCAACTTGCCGGCGACGCTGCGCGCCAATGTGCTCGCCGTGCAGGGCTCTATTGGCGCTGCCTTCTTCCTGTTCATCCTGGTGACCTCCAATCCTTTCATCCGGCTCAATCCGGCGCCGATCGAAGGCCGCGATCTCAACCCGATCCTGCAGGATCTTGGCCTCGCCATTCATCCACCGATGCTCTATCTCGGTTATGTCGGCTTCTCGATCTGCTTTTCCTTCTCGGTCGCCGCCCTCATCGAGGGTCGCATCGATGCCTCCTGGGCGCGCTGGGTACGGCCATGGACGCTGGTCGCCTGGATGTTCTTGACCGGCGGCATCGCCATGGGATCGTACTGGGCCTATTACGAACTCGGCTGGGGCGGTTTCTGGTTCTGGGATCCGGTCGAGAACGCTTCCTTCATGCCGTGGCTGGCGGGCACCGCGCTGCTGCATTCGGCCATCGTCATGGAAAAGCGCTCGGCGTTGAAGATCTGGACGCTGCTGCTCGCCATTCTCACCTTCTCGCTGTCGCTGCTCGGCACCTTCCTGGTGCGTTCGGGCGTCCTGACTTCCGTCCACGCCTTTGCGACCGATCCGACGCGCGGCGTCTTTATCCTGTGCATCCTGACGCTGTTCATCGGCGGCTCGCTGGTGCTGTTTGCGCTGCGCGCCTCGAAGCTGACGGCAGGCGGCCTGTTTCACCCGGTTTCGCGCGAAGGCGCGCTCGTCCTCAACAATCTGTTCCTGACCACGGCGACCGCCACGGTGCTCGTCGGCACGCTCTATCCGCTGGCGATCGAGGCTTTTTCGGCCGACAAGATTTCGGTCGGAGCGCCGTTCTTCAACCTCACCTTCGCCCCGCTGATGGTGCCGCTGCTGGTGATGGTTCCCTTTGGGCCGCTGCTGGCCTGGAAGCGCGGCGATGTCTTCGGCGTCGCGCAGCGTCTGATGGCCGCGTTCGCGGCCGCGCTTCTTGCGACGCTGGTTACGGTCCTGTTCATCGACGGCGCTTCGGTGCTTGCCGCGGTTGGCGTCGGCCTCGGCGTCTGGCTGATCCTCGGCGCGCTGACCGACCTTGCTATCAAGGCGGGGATTGGCAGTGTCGCAACGCCGACAATGGTCAGGCGTCTGGTTGGTTTGCCACGCTCGGTTTTCGGGACCGCTTTGGCGCATCTTGGCCTCGGCCTGACCGTGCTCGGCATCGTTGGCACGCTCTGCTTCGGCACGGAGAAGATCCTGTCCATGCATGCCGGCGAAACCGTCGAAATCTCCGGCCGCATGGTGCGGTTCGTCGGGCTCTATCCTGCGCAGGGACCGAACTACAACGAGGATCGCGGGCGTTTCGAGCTGATCGGCGTCAGCGGCAGCCCTGTCAGCGAAGTCAGCTCCGCCAAGCGTTTCTATCCGGTGCGGCAGATGACGACGACGGAGTCCGGCATCAAGACCATTGGCCTTTCTCAGCTCTACATTTCGCTCGGCGACGAGGGCAAGGACGGCTCGGTCGTGGTGCGTCTGTGGTGGAAGCCGCTGGTGACACTGATCTGGGGTGGCGGCCTGGTGATGATGGCGGGTGCGGCGATGTCGCTGATGGACAGGCGCCTGCGGGTCGGCGCGCCATCGCGCCGTCGCAAGCAGGCGGTGGCGCCTGCAGGCCTGCCATGAGGGCAAGGCTTTCGTTGACGTCGATAGTCCTGTTGCTGGCGTTGTTCTTCGCCGGAACGGCAATGGCGGTGAAGCCCGACGAGATGCTGGCCAACCCGGCACTCGAGGCGCGGGCGCGGGCGCTGTCGGAGGGCCTGCGCTGCATGGTCTGCCAGAACCAGTCGATCGACGAGTCCGATGCCGACCTTGCCAGGGACCTGCGTATCCTGGTGCGACAACGCCTTGTCGCGGGCGATACCGACCGCCAGGTGATGGATTATGTGGTTTCGCGTTATGGCGAGTTCGTGCTGCTGAAGCCACGCTTCGATCTGCGCAACGCGATGCTGTGGGGCACGCCGGTTCTCCTGCTTTTGGCCGGCGTGTTCATAGTGCTCAGTGCACGGTCACGCCGGCTTCCAGCAACGGCAGCGCTTTCGGTCGAAGAGCAGGCGGCATTGGATGCGATCCTCCGCCGCGACTGACGGTTGCCGTCGCCCGCCAACATTACCAAAGTTTCATGTGCCGGAAATGGCGTCGTAATGTGCGCTTCCCTAATTGTTGTTCCTTGAGGATGCCGATCAAGGCGCGTCCGTTTGAAAGAGGATAAGAGATCCATGAATATTGCCCCCGATTCATATTTCCGCACCCGCAAGCGTCTTCTGGCTGCTGCCGCGTCTGTCGCGGTCGCCGGTGCGATCGGCGTTGGCGCGTTGACCAGCGGAACCAGCCCCGTTCTCGCTGACGCCGTGCGCGTCGAAGCCCCGCAGGTTCTGAGCTTCGCCGATGTCGTGGAGCGTGTGTCGCCGGCCGTGGTCAGCGTCAAGGTCAAGGCCAAGATTCAGCCGACCGCCGATGATGGCTCCGACGATCAGGACGGCCTCGACAATCTTCCCAACAATCCGCAGCTGCGTCGTTTCTTTAAGGAATTCCGTGGCTTTGGCGACCAGGGCGGCCAGAACGACGAAGGTCATCGTCGCTTCGGTCATCGCGATCGCAACAACGGCGAGCCGCGCCCGGTAGCGCAGGGCTCCGGCTTCTTCATCTCCGAAGACGGTTACCTCGTCACCAACAACCACGTCGTCGAAGAGGGCACCGCCTTCACCGTTGTGACCAATGACGGCAAGGAACTCGACGCCAAGCTGGTCGGCACCGATCCGCGCACCGATCTCGCCGTGCTCAAGGTCGATGGTGGCGGCAAGTTCACCTATGTCGACTTCGCCGACGATTCCAAGGTTCGTGTCGGCGACTGGGTCGTGGCTGTCGGCAATCCGTTCGGTCTCGGTGGCACCGTCACCGCCGGCATCGTCTCGGCGCGCGGCCGCGATATCGGCGCCGGCCCCTATGACGATTTCCTCCAGATCGACGCCTCGGTCAACCGCGGCAATTCAGGCGGCCCGACCTTCAATCTCAACGGCCAGGTGGTCGGCATCAACACCGCCATCTTCTCGCCTTCGGGCGGCAGTGTCGGCATCGCCTTCGACATTCCGGCCTCGACCGCCAAGCAGGTCGTGGGCGACCTGATGAAGAGCGGTGCGGTGCAGCGCGGCTGGCTCGGCGTCGAAATCCAGCCGGTCACCTCCGACATAGCCGAATCGCTCAGCCTGAAGTCCAACAATGGCGCGTTGGTGTCCAGCGCCCAGGACGATGGCCCCGGCAAGAAGGCCGGCATATCAGCCGGCGACGTGATCACCCAGGTCGACGGCAAGGACGTTGCGTCCCCGAAGGAACTCGCCCGCCTGATCGGCGCCTATTCGCCGGGCAAGTCGGTTGATGTGACGGTTTGGCGCGACGGCAAGAGTCAGACGGTCAAGGTCGATCTCGGCAAACTGCCGGCGAGCGACAAGCAGGCCTCGAACGACCAGCAACAGCAGCCTGCCGCTCCCGCAAAGCCTGACACGCTGGCCGATCTTGGCCTCACCGTCACCAAGTCTGAAAACGGCAAGGGTCTGGTGGTGACGGACGTCGACCCCGACAGCGCCGCCGCCGATCGCGGCATCCAGCCGGGCGACGTCATCACCGCGGTCAACTCGGCGGAGGTCAACGGCACCGAAGACGTCACCAAGGCCATGGCCGATGCGGTCAAATCCGGACGCAAGGCGGTGCTGATGCAGATCACCCGTGACGACAACAACCGCTTCGTCGCGGTGCCGGTGGCCAAGGGCTGAGACGACTTTTCCAATGCGGCGGTTTCAACACCCCCGAGTCGCCGCATGGGAAAGTAGGAGGAGAGCCCGTTAGTCAGTCATCGTGCTCTTTCTCAGCGGCAGCGGGCTTCCCATCGCCCGTTGCCGCGCCCGCATGTGGCTGCCCACTCAGGCCTCGTGCCCGATGCCGGTTGGTCCCGGTTGCAGGTAACGACATGACCGGAAACTGGCATGTTCGGCCTAACGACGCCACGGAACAAAGATTTTGTCGCGTACGCTCTCGATCGTCTTGATCGCGATGCGCTTTGGCTAAGGCTAAAATGCAGATGCCGGCTACTCAACCTTCAAGCGAAATCGCGTATAACGGCCCTATGAAGATTCTCGTCATAGAAGACGATCGCGAGGCTGCGGATTATCTGCAGAAAGCCTTCACCGAAGCCGGTCATACCGCGCATGTTGCGGGTGACGGCGAGACCGGCTTCGCGCTTGCCGATGCGGGTGACTACGATGTGATGGTCATCGATCGGATGATGCCGCGCCGCGACGGCCTGTCGGTCATTGCCGCTCTCCGCTCCAGGGGCAACACGACGCCGGTGCTCATCCTTTCGGCGCTGGGCGAAGTCGATGACCGGGTCACCGGCCTCCGCGCCGGCGGCGACGATTATCTGACCAAGCCCTATGCCTTTTCCGAACTTCTGGCTCGTGTCGAGGTGCTCAACCGACGCGCCAGCGCCAAGGAGGCCGAGACCGTCTACCGGGTTGGCGATCTTGAACTCGACAGGCTCTCGCATTCTGTCCGCCGGGCGGCGCGTGAGATCACGCTCCAACCGCGCGAATTCCGCCTGCTCGAATATCTCATGCGCCATGCCGGCCAGGTTGTGACGCGCACGATGCTGCTCGAAAATGTCTGGGACTATCATTTCGATCCGCAGACCAACGTCATCGACGTCCACGTCTCCCGGCTGCGCGGCAAGATCGAAAAGGGCTTCGACAAGCCGATCCTGCATACCGTTCGCGGCGCCGGCTACATGCTGAAGGGCGGCTAGGCGGCGGCATGGCGCTTTCCGTGCCCGCCATCATGAAGACGACGGCCGCGCGGCTTTCGGCGCTATATCTCTTGCTCTTCGCGCTCTGCGCGGTGCTGCTCGTCCTCTATATGACTTCGCTTTCGGCGCGCATGCTGACCGGGCAGACGCAGGAGACCATCAACGACGAGGTGCTCGGCCTTGCCCGCGCCTATCAGCGCGGTGGCCTTCCGGTATTGGTCCGCGTGGTCGAGGCCCGCTCGCGGCAGCCCGGCGCCAATCTCTATCTGATCGCCGATGCCAACGGCCAGATCCTGACCGGTAACGTGCAGAGCCTCGAGCCGGGCGTTCTCGAAAACGAAGGCTGGACCACCAGCCCATTTTCCTATCAGCGCTTTGGCGAGGGAGAACTCGATCGTCTACGCAACTTGCCTGCCGACAAGGGGACCGCACAGCCCGACCAGAGCGACACGCAAGCGCAGGGCGAGAAGGGCCACAACGCCATTGCCCTGGTGCTTCGGCTGCCGAACCAGATGATCATGCTGGTCGGCCGCGATCTCGGGGAACCAGAGCGGTTCCGTGCCGTCATACGCCGTTCGCTGATGCTGGCGCTCGGCATGATGGCCCTGGGTGGCATCCTGATCTGGTTCTTTGTCGGCCGCGCGGCGCTGAAGCGTATCGATGGCGTGTCGGAGGCAAGCCGGCGCATCATGGGCGGGGATCTCTCCGGCCGGCTGCCGGTGACCGGCACCGGCGACGAGTTCGACCGGCTTTCGGAAAACCTCAACGCCATGCTGGCCAGGATCGCCACGCTCAACGAAGGCCTTAAGCAGGTTTCCGACAACATCGCGCATGACCTTAAGACGCCGCTGACCCGGCTGCGCAACCGGGCCGAAGCGACGCTTTCCGGCAAGCAGAAGACATCGGACTACAGGCAGGCGCTGGAAGGCACCATCGCCGAGTCCGACCAGCTGATAAAGACCTTCAACGCCATCCTGATGATCTCCCGGCTGGAGGCGGGCTATTCTTCCGAGCACACCCACCGCGTCGATCTGGCGGCGGCCGTACGTGATGTCGTCGAACTCTATGAGCCGGTGGCCGAGGAGGCTGGCGTTTCGCTGGACACCGACGTGAATGGTGTTTTTGTCGTCGACGGCAACCGCGAGCTGATCGGCCAGGCGCTCTCCAACATCGTCGACAATGCGATCAAGTACTCGACCGATTCGACGTCCAAGCCGGCGGTCCGTGTAAAGCTCGAACGCACGCACGGCGAGATCAGGCTTTCCGTCACGGACAATGGCCAGGGCATTCCAGACGACGCCGATCGCGCCCGGGCGACGGAGCGCTTCGTGCGGCTGGAGAAGAGCCGTTCGCAGCCTGGTTCTGGCCTTGGCCTCAGTCTCGCCAAGGCGGTCATGACATTCCATTACGGGCGGCTTGACCTGCTGCCTGGCAATCCAGGACTATCCGTGGCCATGAGTTTCCCGGCGCGCGAGGATCACTGATGGAGGCCGTCGCCAAGCGGAGCAAGACAGACTGGCTGCTCAGCCTGGAAACCCCGCTTGTCCCGCTCGACGAGGCCCGGGCACGACAGGAGCTCACCGAAATCGCGGACGCAGCGCGCGAAGAGGGGCTGACACGGGTGGCCAAATTCCTGGCCGGCAAAGGCAAGGCGCAGGATCTCCTCGCCGCTGTCTTCGACCTTTCGCCATTCCTGCGCGATACGGCGCGCCGCCGGCCCCAAATCCTGGACGGGCTGTTCGACCTGCCGATAGAGGCCCGTCTGAAGGCGATCACCGCCGCGATCGACAAGGCGCCCTTGGCCGAAACAGTCTCGGAATCCGGCCTGATGATGGAGCTGCGCCGGCATAAGGCCGAGGCACATTTCCTGATCGCGCTCGCCGATCTTTCGGGCGAGGCCGAAACCTCGCTGACCGTAAGGCGGTTGAGCGATCTCGCCGACGCCTGCACCCGCGCGGCAGTCGATTTCCTGCTGCGTGACGCGCATGGCTTGGGCAAGCTCAAGCTGCCCGACCTCGACAACCCCTCGCATCGATCGGGCTGGATCCTGCTCGGCATGGGCAAGCTCGGCGCGCATGAGCTGAATTTCTCGTCCGACATCGACCTCGTCGTGTTCTTCGATCCGGAGGCACCCGCCGTGGTCGATCCTCTCGACGTCACCGACCTGTTCTCACGCCTGACGCGTCGGCTGGTTCGCATCCTGCAGGACCGCACCGAGCACGGCTATGTCTTCCGTACCGATCTGCGGTTGCGTCCCGATCCCGGCTCCACCCCGCTGGCTATCCCGGTTGAAGCCGCGCTTCGCTATTACGAAGCGCGTGGCCAGAACTGGGAACGCGCCGCGATGATCAAGGCGCGCCCGGTGGCCGGCGATCTCGCCGCGGGCGATGCATTCCTCAAGGAACTCCAGCCCTATATCTGGCGCAAATACATGGACTACGCGGCGATTGCCGACGTCCATTCGATCAAGCGCCAGATTCATGCCCACAAGGGCCATGGCGAGATCGCCGTGAAAGGGCACAACGTCAAGCTTGGGCGCGGCGGCATCCGCGAGATCGAGTTCTTCGTCCAGACCCAGCAGCTCATCGCCGGCGGCCGCTTTCCGGAGCTGCGCGGCCGCGAAACCGTGCCGATGCTCGGTCAGCTCGCGGCCCGAGGCTGGATCACATCGGACGCACGAGACGCACTCGCCCTCCAGTACTGGTTCCTGCGCCGGGTCGAACACGCCATTCAGATGGTGGCCGACGAGCAGACGCACACGCTGCCGGAAGACGATGAAGGGTTGGAGCGCATCGCCCGCATGCTGGGCTTTGCCGGTGCCGCCGAGTTCGCCGGGGCCTTCCGTGCCTCGCTGCAGCAGGTCGAGCGCCACTATGCGGCGCTGTTCGAAACCGCGCCCGAGCTTTCGGCCGGCATCGGCAACCTGGTCTTCACCGGTGACGTCGACGACCCGGACACGCTGCAGACCCTGCACGGCCTCGGCTTTCAGCGGCCGAGCGATATCTGCCGCGTCATCCGCGGCTGGCATTTCGGCCGCTATCGCGTCACCCAGTCGGCGGAGGCGCGCGAGCGGCTGACGGAACTGACGCCGGCACTGCTCAAGGCCTTTGGCCAGACGCGCCGGGCCGACGAGGCGCTGGTCCGTTTCGACGAGTTCCTCGCCGGCCTGCCGGCCGGCATCCAGCTGTTTTCGCTGCTGCAGTCGAATCCCGCACTGCTCAAGCTGATGGCGACGATCATGGGCGCGGCACCAAGGCTGGCGGCCATCATCACTCGCCGGCCGCATGTGTTCGACGGCTTGCTCGACCCGGCGTTGCTGACCGAGCTGCCAGACCGCGCCTATCTCTCGGGGCGGCTTTCCGCCTTCCTCGAGGGCGACAGGGCCTATGAGGACGTGCTCGACCGCTTACGCATATTTGCTTCCGAGCAGAAATTCCTGATCGGTGTGCGGCTGCTCGCGGGCTCGATCGATCCGGCCCGCGCCGGCCGTGCTTTTTCAGATCTTGCTGACCTGACCATTGCGGCGGCCTTGCAAGCGGTGATGGCCGAATTCGCGGTGCGCCACGGCACGATCGCCGGTGGCGTGGTTTCGCTGCTTGGGATGGGCAAGCTTGGCAGCCGCGAATTGACGGCCGGATCGGATGTCGATCTCATCCTGCTTTACGATCACGACGCGGACGCCGAGGACTCTGATGGCGAAAAGCCGCTGGCGCCGTCGCATTACTACACCCGCTTGACGCAGCGGCTGATATCCGCGGTATCGGCACCGACGGCGGAAGGGGTGCTTTACGAGCTCGACCTGCGTTTGCGGCCGTCCGGCAACAAGGGACCGGTCGCCACCCATATCGATGCCTTCAAGAAATACCAGCGCAAGGAAGCCTGGACCTGGGAACACATGGCGCTGTCGCGGGCGCGGCCGATTGCTGGCGACGCCGGCCTCTGCGCCGAGGTTGAAGCGGAAGTCGCCGCGCTGCTCGGCCAGCCACGCGACGCGGCGAAGGTGAAAACCGAAGCTTCCGACATGCGCGCCATGATCGAGCAGGAAAAACCGCCCCGCGACCTGTGGGACATCAAGCTGATCCCGGGCGGTCTGATCGATCTCGAATTCATCGCCCAGGTGGCTGTCATCACTGGGCAGGTCGAGGCCGGGCCGCGCGCCACCGGTACGGCCGAGATCCTGTCTCGTCTGACGCCCCGTTTCGCCAATGCCGTGATCAGTCAGGACCTCGGCGAGGCTTACACCCTTTATCTGGCACTGACCCAGATGACGCGGCTGTGCCTCACCGGACCGTTCGAACGTGACGACGTTCCGCCGGGGCTTTCGGATCTGCTTCTGGCGGTCACCGACCTGCCGGATTTCGGTGTGCTGGAAGCACATCTCAAGGAGACGTCGCAAAAGGTTAGGAAGGATTTCGACCTTCTGCTTCGTACCGGAGGGTCGTGACCAACGACCGTTCGGCCGCATCGGGGGTGACGATGCAACAGGAGAAAACCATGAGAAAGACAACCAAGCTTGCACTTGCCTACATCGCCCTGGCCGGAGCCGTCGGCGGCGCGGCCTATGGCGAGAACCTCGACAGCGCCAACGTGCGTGAGCGCACCATGATGCGGCTCGACAAGGCAATGAAGGACAATGACGGCAAAATCACCTTCGAGCAGTTCTCCGATGTCATGGACGCGCGGCTCAAGAAGCTTGTCACTGACAATGGCGGCAAGCTGACTGTCGCTCAACTCGCCGACGCGCTGGAGAAGGCGCGCTTCGAACGCATGGCCAGACGCATCATCGCCCGTTACGACAGCAAGGGCGACGGCACGCTGACATCGGATGACATCACCGGCCGCGAAAAGAAGCTTTTCGCGATACTCGACAAGAACAATGACGGCAAGATCGAGAAGGGCGAACTGCCGAAGGACGGGCGCGATGACCGTCAATGGGATGACGAAGGCAACGACGGGGGCGTGCAGTAAGATTTGGTTGAGGCGGGCTCCGAGTCGTCGACCGGAGCCTGTCGCTCAGGCCGCGGCCTTGACCGCCGTTGGCGCCTTCTTCACGGGAATGCGCACCGATACGATCGTGCCGACACTTTCGGTCGAGCGGATCTTCAGTGCACCGCCTTGCAACTCGGCCAGCGAGCGCGAAATGGCAAGGCCAAGGCCGGAGCCGGCATGGTTCTTGGAAAACTGGTTCTGCACCTGCTCGAAGGGGCGCCCCAGTTTGCCGAGGGCTTCCTTCGGGATACCGCATCCATTGTCCTCGATCGTCAGCACCAGCGCGCCTGATGTGTTGCGGGCCCTGACCGATATGTGGCCGCCCTGGCCGGTGAATTTCACCGCGTTGGACAGGAGATTGATGACGATCTGCTTGATCGCCCGGCGATCGGCAAACAAAGTCAAGGCGTCGGCAATGCGCGTTTCCACGGTGATCGCCTTCTGCGCCGCCTGCAGCGAGACGACACGCACCGTCTCGCTGATCAGCGGACCGAGGTCGATCTGTTCCTGGTCCAGCGAGAACTGGCCGGCTTCGATCTTGGACATGTCGAGAATGTCGTTGATGACGCCGAGCAGATATTTGCCGCTGCTGTTGATGTCGGTGGCGTACTCCTCGTAGCGCTCCGAGCCCAACGGACCGAACAGCCCCTGTTCCATCAGCTCGGAGAAGCCGATGATGGCGTTGAGCGGTGTGCGCAGCTCATGCGACATGTTGGCCAGGAATTCGGATTTGGCGCGGTTCGCCGCTTCGGCGCGCTCGGTTTCCTTCATGTATTTGCGGTTGAGGTCGACCAGTTCGCGCGCCCGTTCCTCTTCGGCCCGGCGGGCGAGGCTGAGATCATGGATCGTCGCCATCAGCCGGCGTTCGCTGTCGACGAGTTTCTCCTGGTGCAGTTTGATCTGGGTGATATCGGACCCGACCGAGACGATGCCGCCGTCCCTGGTCCTGAGCTCGTTGACCTGCAGCCAGCGGCCGTCGGACAGCTGCCGCTCGAACGTGGCGCCGCCCTGCGGACCGTTGGTATTGGCCAGCCGGCGTTCCGAAGCGAAGGCCAGCATCCGCTCTTCCAGGGAAGCGCGCGTCACACCCGGCATCACGTCGCGGTCCGAGAGCCCGTTGTCCTGCTGGTATTTGGAATTGCACATGATCAGGTTCTGAGCCGAATCCCACAGCACGAAGGATTCATTGATGTTCTCGATCGCGGTCCTCAGGCGAAGATCTGCCGCTTCGGAGCGCAGCGCCAGATGGCGCTGCTCGGTGACGTCGACGGCGATGCCGATGAGCTGGATCTCCGGCGCTTCCGGGTCCATGACCTGGGCGCGGGCGCGCATCCACACCCACTGGCCATCGGCATGCCGCATCCGGAACACCTGGTCGATGTGGTCGATCTCGCGCGCGACGATCCTGTTGGCGAGTTCGAACAGGTCGCCGTCCTCGGGATGGATGATCTCGTCGACCTCGCCGAAGGACAGCATCGCCTCGCAGGGCTCATAGCCCAGCATGTCGTACATCGAGCGTGACCAGTACATCTTGCCGCGCACCATGTCCCAATCCCACAGGCCGCACCGGCCGCGAACCAGCGCCATGTCGATACGCTGATGCGCTTCGACATAGATGCGGTCGGCTGCTTGCGCGCGCGCCGCCTGACCGAAATAGGCATAGAGAATGATGATCAGCACGCCGGCCGTCAGCACGAACAGGGTGACGTTGAGCGAGACGGTCTTGCGCCACGTGTCGAAGACCGCCTCTTGGGGGACGAGCGCCGCCGCGGCTCCCTTCCTGTCCTTGCTCAGGCTGACCGCCGCGTACCAGTCCTGCCCGCCAATGTTGACCTCCATGACGCCAGCCCGGTCGCCGAACATGAACAGAGGTTGGCCGCCCTGGACGAGGCCGTCGAGCGAATGGCCTTGCCAGGGCACCGAACGCGGCGTCACCGCGGTGATCCTGAAAGCGCTGTCGGTGACGACCAGCACATGGCTGCGGCCCATGGCGCCCTGGCGGCTGGTGGTCTCCAGCAGGTCCTGCGTGGCGCCCGGCAGCGTGTCTGATGTGGTGGCGAGCGAACTGGCGAGCTGCGCGGCCGCCAGCGTCAGGATAGCCTTGGCATCGCGCTCCACGTCGTCGCGCTCGTTCATCAGCGAGATTACACGCAGCGCCGCAATGACGAGCAGGAAGATGACGATGAGGGCCGGTATCGACCGGCGCAGCAGCGGTTCGGCCGCCAGAAGCCGCTTGTAGGCCGGTTCGGCAATGAGCCGCGTATTCCCGGCAAGGCCGTCGCCGCGCGTCTCGCGACGCGCAAAAACCATCCCGCCGGGCGCGCCCCACGCGTCCGCCTTTGCCATAAATGGCACTCCCCGATTTCAGTATGCCGCATTTCTATGTGCTGGTGATCCGGCAACACCGCACTTCCGAATCGCCATTAAAGAATCAAAGGTGATTCGCCTTGTCCAGTGGTCCGGCGAAAAAAGATTAAAAATCGACTAAAATAGTGGGCTTTTGAACCCGGCCTTCTCCCGCGGGGAAGAAGGCGGGAGCGCCTAAGCCAGCGTGCGCTCGACGATGTCGCGCAGATCCGCCGACAGATTTTCGGCATTGGCGATCGAAACCAGCACTTCTCGGGCCTTGGCTTGCCGGCCCGGTTCGAGCGAGCGCCATGACCTGAGCGCCGTCGCCAGCCTTGCCGCCACTTGCGGATTGCGCTTTTCAACCTCAAGCACCGTTCGTGCGAAGAAGCGGTAGCCTTCGCCGTCGGCGCGGTGAAAGCCGGTCTGGTTGGCGCTGGAGAATGTGCCGATCAACGAGCGCACCCGGTTCGGATTGCCCATAGAGAAGCCGGCATGAGCGGTCAGGGCGCGAACCGTGTCCACCGCCTGCGGCCCAGGCACGCTGGCCTGGATCTGGAACCATTTGTCCATCACCAGCGGGTCCGACGCATATGTCTGTTCGAAAGCCACCAGCGCCTCGCCTGCCTCCGGCGATCCGTGGTGACGATGCGCAAGCACGGCCAATGCGGCTGCCCGGTCGGTCATGTTGGTCGCGGAGTGGAAATGCCCGGCAGCCAATGCTGCTCCACCCGGCAGCAGCGAGAGATAATCCAGCACAATGTTGCGCAAGGCGCGCCGTCCCGCACTCGCCGCATCCGGGCTGAAAGCGCTCTTGTCGGCAAGGCTGTCGTAGAGGCCGGAAAAGGCCTCGCCATTGGCCATGCCGATCGCCCGCGCAAGCGCCTGTCGGGCCGCATGGATGGCATCGGGATCGATGTTCTTGCCGATGTCGCGGGCGATGTCGGCATCCCCCGGCAGCGCCAGCGCCAGGGCCCGGTAGGCTGGCTCCAGCGTCTCGTCGCTGGCGATGCTGCCGGCAAGCTCGGTCAGCCGTGGGGCGAAGTCCGGCTGTTTGCCGCCGAGGATCTGGCGGAAGGCAGCGATCAGCGCATCGGTCAGCAACGTGTTGAAGGCCTGCCAGCGCGAGAAGGCGTCGCTGTCATGGCGGGCGAGGAAGTACTGGTCGGCCGCCTTCTGCTCGACCGACAGCGTCACCGGCGCCGAAAAGCCACGGTTGAGCGACACCGCCGGGCGCTCGGCCACGCCCGAGAAACGCACCACATGGCGACGCTTGCGGACGTGGATGACGCCGTCCTCGACGCTGGCGCCCTCGACGTCGCTATATGCGACAGGTTTGCCGCCGGCGCCGATCAGGCCGAAGGCGAGCGGGATATGCATCAGCCGCTTGCGGCTTTCGGAGGGTGTCGGCGGCACCGACTGCTCGATCTCGAGCGTGAATTCCTGTGCGGCCGGATTGTGGGTCGAACTGACCGTAAGGTTGGGTGTGCCAGCCTGATGATACCAGAGCGCGAATTGTGACAGGTCGCGGCCGGACGCGTCCTCGAACACCTTGATGAAGTCCTCGATGGTCGCGGCCTCGCCGTCGTGGCGTTCGAAATAGAGGTCCATGCCGGCGCGAAAGACTTCGGGTCCGAGAATGGTGCGGATCATGCGCACCACTTCGGAGCCTTTCTCGTAGACCGTCGCCGTATAGAAATTGTTGATCTCGCGGTAGCGGCGCGGCCGCACCGGATGCGCCAGCGGGCCTTGGTCCTCGGGAAACTGGTGGGCCCGCAGCGTGCGCACCTCGGCGATGCGCTTGACCGCGCGCGAGCGCTGGTCGGCGGAGAACTCATGATCGCGGAAGACCGTTAGCCCTTCCTTCAGGCAAAGCTGGAACCAGTCGCGGCAAGTGATTCTGTTGCCTGTCCAATTGTGGAAATATTCATGCGCGATGATCGCCTCGATATTGGCGAAATCGGCGTCCGTCGCCGTCTCCTGGTCGGCCAGCACGTATTTGTCGTTGAAGATGTTGAGGCCCTTGTTCTCCATCGCGCCCATGTTGAAGTCCGACACGGCGACGATGTTGAAGACGTCGAGGTCGTACTCGCGGCCAAACGCCTCCTCGTCCCATTGCATCGACCGCTTCAGCGCGTCCATCGCGTAGCCGGCGAGCGCCTCCTTGCCGAGCTCGACATAGATGCCGAGCTCGACCTTGCGGCCGGACATAGTGATGAAATTGTCGGCGACCTGGCCGANTGCCGAGCTCGACATAGATGCCGAGCTCGACCTTGCGGCCGGACATAGTGATGAAATTGTCGGCGACCTGGCCGAGATTGCCGGCCACCAGGGCGAACAAATAGGACGGTTTGGGGAAGGGGTCGTGCCATTTGGCGTAGTGCCAGCCTTCGGCGAGATCGCCGCTCTCGACCGGATTGCCATTCGACAGGAGCAGCGGCGCCTCGTCGCGTCGCGCCTCGATGCGCACCGTGTAGACCGACAGGATATCGGGGCGGTCGAGGAAATAGGTGATGCGGCGAAAACCCTCCGCCTCGCATTGCGTGCAGTACACGTTATTCGAGCGGTAAAGGCCCATCAGGGCCTCGTTGCCGGCTGGGGCCAGCTCGGTTTCGATCAGCAGTTGGAAACGAGGTGCCGCCGGCGGTTTGAGCAGGGTAAGTTGGTCGGGGCTCGCCAGCAGATCCGCCGGTCTCACCATCTTGCCGTCGACCTCGATGCGTTTGAGCGTCAAACCATCGCCGTCGAGCACCAGCGGAGCCGACGTGGATATGTCCTCGCGGCGTTCGACGATCAGTATCGCGGTGACGACCGTTGCCTGCGGCGAAAGACGGAATTCAAGGTGGGTTTCCGGAATGAGGTAGTCGCTGGGGCGATAGTCCTCGAGTTTGAAGACCTGGCCGGTATCGGTGCGCATTCCCTGGCTTTTCCTGTCTTTTCCGGGGACCGGACATGATCTGACTGGTCCAAAAATTCGAAGTCCGCGCTCTTTACACGAAACACTCCCTCGACAAAACTGTGGCGGGGCCTAATTCAGGTCATCCTTTCCTTGTCGCGAGGCAGTCATGACGGCCGTCACACCGAAATTCGGGATGGGCGCTTTCGTTCGGCGCGCCGACAATTTCCCGTTCTACCGTTCCGAGAGCCGCAACGTGCCCTCGACCGCGGGCAGAGACGCATTGCCAAAGTGACATCAGGAGCGGGGGCGCAACCAGAGACGACGGGCGGCCACGGTACGCTGAGAGGCATCGTGCTGAAGATCGTCTCCGTTGCGGTTTTTGTCGGCATGCAAACCTGTATCAAGGCGGCAGGCGATGTGCCTGCCGGGCAGATCGTCTTCTTCCGTTCCTTCTTCGCCATCTTCCCGATCATTGTCTTCCTGACGTTGAAGGGACATCTGGCCACGGCGTTCGTCACGAAACGCCCCTTCAACCACGTCGCGCGTGGCGTCGTCGGCGTCGGTGCCATGGGGCTCGGCTTTTTCGCGCTCACCAGGCTGCCTCTTCCCGAGGCGATCACCCTGAACTATGCACAGCCGCTGTTGGTCGTGGTGTTCTCCTCGGTCTTCCTTGGCGAGACGATCCGCGTCTATCGCTGGAGCGCTGTCGCCATCGGCCTCATTGGCGTGCTCGTCATTTCCTGGCCGGAACTGACGCTGCTCAATTCGGATGAAGGTCTCGACGACCAGGAGGTCCTGGGCGTCATGGCCGCGCTGGCGGCCGCGGCAATCTCGGCTGTCGCCATGCTACTCGTGCGCAATCTGGTGCAGACGGAGAAGACGGCGACCATCGTGCTGTGGTTCTCGTCGACGGCAAGCGTGCTCTCATTGCTGACGCTGCCCTTCGGCTGGCAGTCGCTGACGTCGATACAAGCCACGTTGCTCATCCTCGCCGGCTTTTGTGGCGGCCTCGGCCAGATTTTGATGACCGCGGCCTATCGTCATGCCGAAGCCTCGGTCGTGGCGCCTTTCGAATACACCTCGATGATCCTCGGCGTCGTCGTCGGCTATTTCGTTTTCGGCGACGTGACCTCACCCGGCACGCTGGTCGGTGGCATGATCGTGGTCGCCGCCGGCATCTTCATCATCTGGCGCGAACGGCAGCTGGGTCTGGAACGAACGCGCACCCGCAAGGCTGCGCTGCCGCAAGGGTGATCAGGACCGTTCCGACCGCTCGTTTGCCAAGCGTACCAGCACCACCCGTGTCTGCTCATCGGCCGGGAAAAAGGATTCGATCGCCAGTTCCGAAAGGGTGACATCCAGTGGCGTGCCAAACACGGTAATGGTGCTGATGAAGGAAAGCACCGTATCCCCATGGGCAAGCCGCAGCGGATGCACGATCGCATTCGGCTCGACCGGCTTCGGCCGGCTGCTCTGCAGGCCAGAGGGATAACCGCGAAGCTCTTGCTCCAATGCCACCAGCACCGGGTCACCGGCGGCATCGTTCTGATGTTTCAGCCGTTCGAGCAGGTGGGTGCGCCATTCCTGAAGGTTCACGATGCGCGGCGCGACACCACCTGGGTGCAGGCTGAGCCGCAGCACATTGACGGGTGGCTGGAGCAGCGAGGGTTCGGAAACATCGGCCAGGAATGGCCCGATCGCCGTGTTCGCCGCAACCAGGTTCCAGTGCCGGTCCACCGCCAATGCCGGAAACGGCTCATGCCCCTTGAGCACCATCTCGACCGCCGCCATTGCCGGTGCCAGCGTCGTATCGGTGAGCGGCCGTTCGCTGAAGCTCGGCGCGAAGCCCGCGGCCAGCAGCAATTGATTGCGCTGCCGCAGCGGGATCGCAAGCTGCTCGGCCAGATGCAGCACCATGTCGCGCGAGGGCGCGGCACGCCCGCTTTCGACGAAGGAGAGATGCCGTTGCGAAATCTCCGCTTCCATGGCGAGGTCGAGCTGACTCATGCGGCGGCGCGTGCGCCATTCGCGGATCAAGCTACCGGCGGAGGCTTGGGGCGTTGTCATGCAGGACGACTAGGCTGACGCTGAATGCATTTCAATTACCCGCGAGGTCATCGCTAGCTCACTTCCCGCAGCTTCGCCTTCACTTCGAGAAAATCCCGCCATGCCAGCTTCTTGTGCGCGGGCGTGCGCAAGAGATAGGCCGGGTGCAATGTCGGCATGGCCGGGATGGCAACTCCGGAACCCGTTGTGTGGACGCGCCAGTTGCCGCGCAGCCGCAGGATTCCTTCCGAGGTGTTGAGCAAGGTCTTGGCCGACGGGCCGCCGAGATTGATCAGCACCTTGGGATTGACCAGTTCGATCTGGCGCTCGATGAACGGCCGGCAGATCTCGGTCTCGTGCGGCGTCGGCGTGCGGTTGCCGGGTGGGCGCCAGGGAATGACATTGGCGATGTAGACCGAGCTGCGGTCGAGGCCGATCGCGGCCAGCATCCGGTCGAGCAGGCGGCCCGAGCGGCCGACGAAGGGCAGTCCTTCAATGTCCTCGTCGCGGCCGGGGGCTTCACCGACCAGCATGACAGCGGCTTGCGGGTTGCCGTCGGCGAAAACGAGGTTCTTGGCGGTGGCCTTGAGATTGCAGCCCTCGAAAGCGGCCATGTGCTGGCGTAATTCGTCCAGCGACATTGCCGCGTTTGCCAGCTGGCGCGCCAGTGCCGCCTGCGCTTCGTCGGGCACGGCCGAGGTGGGCGGGCGCGGGGCCGGAGCATCTGGCACGGCGCGCCCATCGAGGCGGGGCGGAGCTGTGCGCGGCTCCGGTGCGCTGCTTTCGCGTAGCGCCGTCGGCATGCGCTCCGCCGGCTTCGGCACGGCCTCAGCGAACCGATTGACCGGCACATCCTCCAAAGCCTCGTCTACACCCGCGCTAGCGTAGAAGGCGAGCAGATCGGCCAAATCGACCGGATTGTTGGGAGAGGCGGCAGTCATGGCCGCACCATCGTCCGGGCCGGATCAATTTGCAACCTCGGCGAAGTCGGTGGCGGCAGCCAATCCCGCTTGCCAAGGCGAGGTCGCGGTCTAGCCAGTGGGTATGCGTGGATCCTGCACCAGATAGAAGGTCCATCGCGGCGTGTAGTCGGTCATCAGGAATTCGAAGCTGGCGGTCTTCAGCGGGTCCACCTTGCCGTTTTTGAACAGCAACCGGTCATAGGGCTCGAAATCGCGGTCGAAATCGGCGAAATTGCTCGACCAGATATTGTCGGGCGTCTTGTTGCGCTGGTCGAACGAAAGCCCGTCTCCGAACACGCTTGGCTGGTCCAGTATTTCCTGAAGCTCGAACTGGAACTCGATCCAAGCCTGGCCGCTGTTGTTGAGGACGTCAATGCGCATATACATGATGCCGTTGGCGAACTCGCCTGCTCTGCCGAATGCCTGGATCGGCTTTGTGGTGCGGATGGTCAGCGTCACGGGTGTCGCCGAATTCAGCTCTTCGGTGATGACCAGCGGATCGTCCTTGGTTCCGATGCCGGAGGCTCCGGTGATGCGGAAACCGCCAAGCTCGTCGGAGAACGAGTACGCGCCTGTCGCCCAGACCTTCACTTCATCCGCGACGGCATGATCCGGGCTCAACGCCAGAAGGGCCAAAGTAAGCGCCCGGCAGGCCCGGCCGGGCGTTGATGGAAAGCGCGTCGAAGAGAAGCCGCCTGGCCCGGGAATGCGCATGGCGGGAAGTATGGCCGATAAGCAAGCCGTCGAACAATAAAAAACGCAAGCCTGGCGGGTCGCGCCGCGCGGAAATGGCTTCTCTGCCGCGCAAAGCGCGACTTTTTGGCCAATTCGGCATTGTCACGTATGCGCCGGTTTCCTGTCGCCAATTGATGCGCTATGCAGCGCAGGAGCCAGCAAGATACGCCAACGGCGGCAAGCCAGTGCGGAGGGGTTGATGAGCGATATCGAACGCGAGAGCATGGAATTCGACGTGGTCATCGTCGGCGCCGGACCGGCCGGCCTCGCCGCGGCCATCCGCCTCAAGCAGGTCAATCCCGAGCTCTCCGTCGTCGTGCTGGAAAAGGGCGGCGAAGTCGGCGCCCACATCCTGTCGGGTGCCGTCGTCGATCCGATCGGCATCGACCGGTTGCTGCCTGGCTGGCGCGAGGAGGATGGTCATCCCTTCAAGACGCCGGTCACGGCGGACCATTTCCTGGTGCTCGGCCCCGCCGGTTCGTTCCGCCTGCCCAACATCTTCATGCCGCCGCTGATGAACAACCACGGCAACTATATCGTCTCGCTCGGCAATGTCTGCCGCTGGCTGGCTGGCAAGGCCGAGGCGCTCGGCGTCGAGATCTACCCGGGCTTTGCCGCGGCCGGCCTGCTCTACAATGAAGAAGGCGCCGTCACCGGCGTCGTCACCGGAGACATGGGCGTCGAGAAGGACGGCACGCATGGTCCGGGCTTCGCGCCGGGCATGGCGCTGATGGGCAAATATGTGCTGATCGGCGAAGGCGCGCGCGGTTCGCTGGCCAAGCAGTTGATCGCTAGATATAAACTCTCCGATGGCCGCGAGCCCGGCAAATACGGCATCGGCCTCAAGGAACTCTGGCAGGTCAAGCCGGAGAACCATCGGCCGGGTCTGGTGCAGCATTCCTTCGGCTGGCCGCTGGACATGAAGACTGGCGGCGGTTCGTTCCTCTATCATCTGGAGGACAACCAGGTGGCGGTCGGCTTCGTCCTCCACCTCAATTACAAGAATCCCTATCTGTCGCCTTTCGAGGAATTCCAGCGCTTCAAGACCCATCCGGCGATCGCGGGCACGTTCGAGGGCGCCAAGCGCCTGGGCTACGGAGCGCGCGCCATAACCGAGGGCGGCTGGCAGTCGGTGCCGAAATTGTCGTTCCCGGGCGGTGCGCTGATGGGGTGCGCGGCGGGCTTCGTCAACGTGCCGCGCATCAAGGGCTCGCACAATGCGGTGCTGTCGGGGATGCTGGCGGCCGAGCATGTCGCCAAGGCGATCGGCGCCGGCCGTGCCAATGACGAGCTTTCAGCCTATGAGGATGCCTGGCGGGCGACCGACATCGGCAAGGACCTGAAGAAGGTGCGCAACGTCAAGCCGCTCTGGTCGCGGTTCGGCACCATCATCGGCGTCAGCCTGGGCGGCCTCGACATGTGGCTGAACACGCTGTTCGGCGTCTCGCCCTTCGGCACGCTAAAGCACGGCAAGGCCGACTACGCGACGCTCGAGCCTGCCGCCCAGCACAAGAAGATCGTCTATCCAAAGCCGGATGGCGTGCTGACCTTCGACCGCCTCTCCTCGGTGTTCCTGTCCAACACCAATCACGAGGAAAACGAGCCGGTCCATTTGCTGGTCGGCGACATGGACCTGCAGAAACGCTCGGAACATGATGTCTTTGCCGGACCTTCCACACGCTATTGCCCGGCCGGCGTCTACGAATGGGTCGACAAGGACGGCAACGCCGCCGCCGATCCGCGGGCGAAGGACGTGCGCTTCGTCATCAACGCGCAGAACTGCGTCCACTGCAAGACCTGTGACATCAAGGACCCGAACCAGAACATCAACTGGGTGCCCCCGCAAGGCGGTGAAGGCCCGGTCTACCAGGGTATGTGACCCCTGCGCGCCGGGCCGTCCAGGGCGTGGCAGCAAAATTGAAGCGGAGTTCTGGCTGCAAGAGCATGCAGCACAGCAGAACCGTTGAAACTATCACCGGCTTATGGTTCCCTTCTCCGGGGACAAGGAGAAGGCCGATGCGCCGGACAGTTCTGACATGCCTCATCGTCATCGGGACACTGTGCGCGCCGGAGGCCCTGGCCGGCACCAGGGCAATCGTCCAGACGCGGACCTACGACATCACGGGAAGCTCGGGTACGGCCTTCATCGACGCGATGGACAGCAAGGGCCCCAAGCATGGCTTCATGACGCATGCCATCGCCACAACCGCCTATACGGTCGACTGGGATCTCGGCGGAGGCCAGGAGAACGGCGTCTGCCGGCTGCGGCGGGTCAACGGCACGCTCAATCTGTTCTACACCTTCCCTCGCGTAGGCTCGCCCATGGCGCCGACGTTGAAGAGGCGTTGGAACAGATTTTCCGCGGGTGTTCGCGCCCATGAGGAAACACATGGGCGCATCGCCAGGGAGATGATGCGCGTGACAGAAAGGTCGATAACTGGCCTGCGGGTCGCCAACGACCCATCATGCAACAAGGCGCGCCGCGAGGCTCGGCTTCGCATCAAGACCGTTTATGCAGAATATGAGGCGAGACAAAACGCCTTCGATCGGCGCGAGCATAGCGATGGCGGCCATGTCGAACATTTGATCGCTGCCTTGATCGGGAAACCTTGAACGAGTGATCCGTTCGCCATCTCAACGCTTCGCCGCGGCGCGGGTGCTCCATTCGTTGACGCGTCAGCTGTGCGGCTCAGCAGGCAAATCGTGCGCCGCGAGCGCAGTGGCGTGCCCATCGTCAGGCTGCTTCTCATCGGACCGGACCGAAAATTCGACCAGCACCGGCAGGTGGTCGGAGCCGGTATCTTCCAGCCGCGTCGAAGACAGGATCGTCACGCCGCCTTTGCTGAACACCTGGTCGATCGGCAGGCCTGCATAGCGGCGCAGGAAGTCCGGCAGTGTCCGGTGGATCCAGGTCGGGCCGGCGGAAGGCATGAGTGTCAGACCGCCGAGAGCCGCGACCCGCCGCACCGCGGCACTCCACGGCACGGCGTTGCAATCGCCCGCCATGATCGCGGTCTCGGCGAGCGCGGCGAGTGGCTGCGCCAGTTCGCCGATCTGCCAGTATTGCTCCTTCGGCCAGGGCCAGCTCAAATGGATCGCGGCGACATCGACATCGGTGCCGCCGAAGTCGACCGTGGCGATAGCCATCGCGCCGCGCGGCTCGCAGCGCGGCGCGGCGTCGGCGGCAAAGGGCCGGCGCGACAGCAGCGCCACGCCGAACATGCCGTTTGGGTAGGGGCAGAGGATTCGGTAGGGGTAGGCGGTGGCGATGTAGCCAAGCTCGGTCGTCCACATCTGCGACACCTCGTCGAGCGTGATCACGTCCGGATTGGTGCGGCCGATCAGTGAGAGCACTTTCTTCGGTGTCGGGTTGTTGAAGCGAAGATTCATCTGCAGCAGGCTGTAAACGATCTGGCCGGTCGGCTTGGCGGCCGCCTGTTGTCGCCACCCTTTGGGCAGCGCACCCGTCGTTGTGGCCAGGCAGGAAATGGCAAAAAGCAGCCCGGCCGCCGCTTGCAGCCGAAACGGGCTGGCGAGCAGCGGCAGCGCCAGAAGTGCCATCAGCACGCTGAGATGAATACGGAAATGCGAGAAGGAATCGAACGCCGGGTGCAGCGCGCCGAAAAATCCGGCCAACAAAGCGGCGGACAATGCCGTCATCGCCAGGAATGCCAGCCCAGCCGTCATATTCAAGCGCGCGCCTGTTGTCATTGAGGTCGTGTCTGCGAGGTCGTATCCGCTGAATGTCGCCTGTCGGTCCGTTCGATCTGATATCGGCCAAATTGCGGCCTGAGCAAGACGACGAATTGCCTCGCCGAGGCTTCGCGGTCGCCTACTGGAATGCCGTTTCCGAAAAGCTCCGGAGCTTGCGCGAATGCAGCCGCTCCATCGGCATCTCCGCCAGCTTCTCCATCGCCCTGATACCGATAGTCAGGTGCTGCGCCACCTGCCGCTTGTAGAACTCGGTCGCCATCCCAGGCAACTTCAACTCGCCATGCAGCGGCTTGTCGGAAACGCACAGCAGCGTGCCGTAAGGGACGCGGAAGCGGAAGCCATTGGCGGCGATAGTCGCCGATTCCATATCGAGTGCGATGGCGCGCGACTGCGACAGGCGCTGCACCGGTCCGCGCTGGTCGCGCAGTTCCCAGTTGCGGTTGTCGATGGTGGCGACGGTGCCGGTACGCATGATGCGCTTCAAATCATAGCCCGACAGGCCGGTGACCTCGGCGACGGCTTCCTGCAGCGCGACCTGGATCTCGGCCAGCGGCGGGATCGGCACCCAGACCGGAAGATCGTCGTCCAGCACGTGGTCCTCGCGCACATAGGCATGCGCCAGCACATAATCACCCAGCGCCTGGGTGTTGCGCAGCCCGGCGCAGTGACCAAGCATCACCCAGGCATGTGGCCGAAGCACTGCGATATGGTCGGTGATGGTCTTGGCGTTGGAAGGACCCACGCCGATGTTGACCATGGTGATGCCGCCATGGTTCGGCTTCTTCATATGATAGGCCGGCATCTGCGGCAGGCGCTGTGGCGCTACGCCTTCGCTAGGCGCGCTCTGTCCGGCCCGGGTGATAACGTTGCCAGGTTCGACAAATTCCGTGTAGCCGTCACCACCCTTTTCCATCAGGTCGCGGGCGCGGGCGACGAACTCGTCGATATAGAACTGATAGTTGGTGAACAGCACGAAGTTTTGGAAATGCTGCGGGCTGGTTGCGGTGTAGTGCGTCATGCGGTGCAGTGAATAATCGATGCGCTGCGCCGTGAAAGGCGCCAGTGGCCGGGGCTCGCCGAAGGCCACTTCGAACGTGCCATTGGCGATCTGATCGTCGGTGCCGTCGAGATCCGGCACATCGAACAGGTCGCGGATCGGCCGCTTGATGCGTTCGGCGGCGGCGCCGTCGACATAGGTGCCTTCCAGAAAAGCGAAATGCAGCGGGATCGGCGTGGTCGATTCCGAGACGGTTACCGACACGCCATGATTGCGCATGATCAGCCGAAGCTGCTCGATGAGGTAGGTCTCGAACAGGTCCGGCTGGGTAACCGTGGTGGCGAAATGCCCTGGTGTTGGCATGTGGCCATAGGCCTGGCGCGAGTCGACCTGGGTGAACGAACTCGTGGTGACGCCGATCTCGGGGTAGAAGGCCCGGTAGCGCTTGCTGCTGTCGCCGCCGGCGGCTAGGGCCGCGAAGGAATCGCGCAGAAACTTGGTATTGCGTTCGTAGAGCACCTGCAGCGCGGCAACGGCCTTCTCGGCGTTATCGAAGCTTTGCCGGCCAAAAGGCTCGGGCATGACGACAGATTCGATGGCCTGGGGATAGATTCGCTTTTCCATGGCTCAATATAGAGACTTGGACGGGCGGTTGGGAGGGGGCTCGCCGCCGAAGGCGCTCAAAGCGCCCTTTTTTCTTCAACCCCGCTGCAGGCTGACCAGCAGTACGAACCCGACGCCGGACTTTCTGAGCGCCGGCGCCTCGATCGTCGAGCCGCTATCGGCGCGCATCATCGGCACCGCCAGGACCGGGGCGGCCAGCAGTATCAGGATGAGCGCCGCCCGCGGCAGGAGCCGGAGGGTCTTGGAGAGGTTGGCGGCGATGCGGTTCATGATCTCTATGCTTTTCTTTTCGAGGTCCGGGTTCTCTGTTTCAGTGACGAAAATCGGTCGGGCAGGCGAGGTGGCACATTCTGTTGGCTTCGTCCCAGGAGCGCGGGGAACGGCCCGCTTCGGCGACGAGGATGGCGAAGAACATTCCAAACAGGCTCGTCAGCAGGCAGACAATGGTGAAGCGGCGAGCAAGCATTGGGTCCGTGTCTCCTTCACACACGTATGAGAATGCCCTGACGCCTCTGAACCGGCTCTGATGCCGGCGTTCATCTGCCGTTCAAATTGATTGAAGAGATGTTGACTGGGTTGCGGGCAACCAGAATGCCGACCGAGCGCTGCCTGCTCGTCGACAACACGAAAACGGGGCCCGCCGGGCCCCGTTGGAGATCACAAGGAAATGGTCGCTTAGAGCTTGTGCCAGACTTAGCTTTTATTTTACGGAATGTGTTGGACGCATAGCTCTGCCGCGACGTTCCAGCTCTGCAAATCCCGTGTAGCAGCTTCATGGGAAATCTATTCTGCGGATAAGAGCCTCTGACGCCTGCTGGCGACCTTGCGCGACAAGGCTTTGTGCGCAGTCCGATGTCCCGTGATGTACATGTTTTTTGCACTTACTCAGGTACCCTACGGGGGGAGTTGCGGCTCCCTCATGTATGTAATACGCAAACGAATTTTTTGAAAAAATGGTCGCCGTCGAAGCCTAATGTCTGATGACGCTCCCCTCTAAGCATCCAAACAGTGCAGGCGAATCTCATCCATTTCTAGGCAAATCGAGAGAGGCGTTCATTTATTGATCCACTGTATAGACTGTGGAAACAGCGGTACTGCTAGGCTGTTGAGCTGATTGGCAATCCTACTGGGGAGTCTCCAAGTGCGCATCGCACGATTAGAAATAGAAGGTTTTCGTTCAATCAAATCCTTGGGCATTGAGATTCCCAAGATTTGCGCTTTGGTCGGCCCAAACAACGCTGGCAAGAGCAACATTCTGGAGGCGATTCGCCGAGTCCTTGGCTTCGAGTTTGGTCCGCGCACATCGAATTTTACAGAGGATGATGTCTACCTACGCGATCCTGAAGGAGACATCGAGATACGCCTGACCTTCGATAAACCAATTGAGTTCCGAAAGCTCCAGAAGGCGGACCCGGTTGGCATCGATACTCTTAGCTTTAGCTGGACCCGCTACAAGGTGACCGAAAGGAAAGGCCAACGGCGGCTGGAGCAAAGCTGTCTCCGCAACGGTAAGGTGCCGGTAGTTCAAACAGGTTGGGGCAAGGCCGGACGAGGACCTGTCTTCGAGCCTGTAGTGGGCATACCGGCGGACGTGCGCGATCAAATTCCTTTCATCCACATCGGGATCGACCGATCACTTAAGGAACAGCTCCCGAGCGCTCGGTGGTCTCTACTGCGGCGCGTGTTCGAGGACATTGATAGAGGGCTCAATGCCTCAACTGAGCTGTTGGATGTCCCGTCCCACGACGGCTCCCACCCTCCTGTCCGCCGTGTAGATCGCTTCAGAGAACTCATGAGGGAAGCCATGAAACTCCTACGCACCAAGGAGTTCGATACGCTTGAGGCGTCCATAAAGAAGCATGCCCTAGAACAACTGGGCATGGACGACGAGGATGGGGCGATCGATCTCTACTTCACGCCGATGGATACCATGGATTTCTACAAGTCGCTCTCTCTTGTGGTGAAGGAGAGCGGTTTCACGACCAACGCAGCAGAGATGGGTGGAGGGATGCAGAACGCAATCGTCTTGGCTGTGCTTCGGGCCTTTGAGGAAACTAGGCGTCAGGGCGCAATCATTTTGATCGAGGAACCCGAGATGTTCTTACACCCGCAGATGCAGCGGAGTCTCTATTCAGCCATTGAGCGGTTGGGGGAGACCAATCAGGTAATTTATACGACGCACTCGCCGCACTTCGTCTCAATTCCCGACTACCGCAATGTTGCCCTCGTTCGCAAGAAAGAGGCGGTTGGGACGACGGTGGTGCAGTCGCATCTCCAAGCCACTGCTACCCGCCTAGAGAAGCTTCGGCAGTCCATAGACAGCGAGCGGGGGGAGCTGTTCTTTGCGAAACGCGTCCTAGTCGTTGAGGGAGATACTGAGAAGTTGGTAATCCCTGCGTTTGCCCGCAGGATAGGTGTCGACCTCGACGCGGCCGGGGGGACCATTGTTGAGGCAGGTGGCAAGCGCGCGCTGATCGACTTTGCCGAACTAGCGATCTCTTTCGGTATACCAACCGGCATAATCTATGACCGAGATAGCAAGGAGATCACCAACAAAGAGGAGGAGGGTATTTATAACGCTCGCCTCGATGGGATGGCCAGCGCCGATGGCCAAGCGCGGGTTTGGTGCCTCGACCCTGACTATGAGCAAGCGATAATTGCCGAGATGGGAGAAACGAAGTCTCGCGAGATTTTGGACCGGTATCCTCCCTCCATCTATGGAAAGGGTAGGGCACGACGCGCACGGATGGCTGCGACTGATTCCGAGATGCGCGCTCCGCCAAAGCTAATGGAAGCAATCCGGTGGCTGGGCGCCGTTAAGCCTAAGCAACCGCACGAGCCTAAGCCCATGACACCTGAAGACCGCGAATGGGAAGCGGCGGCCCGTGGAGAAGGGCTTGGCTAGAAAGGAAAAGGAAGGGCTGGAAGCCGAAATGCGGCAATCTTTCCGGTATTCTCGCACTATCACCGTCAGTCGCGTTCGAAACCTCAAATTTTCAGCAGGTACAGTATGCCATTTAATTTTGATGTTCCCGGCGAGCGTGGACCCACGCGCCTGTCGGCAAGCTCAAATCGGCCGTTGCTTATCATTGGCCGGAACGGAACGGGAAAATCTGCAATAGTGCAACTTCTAGTGTCGAACTTGGGTGATGAAGCGATTTATCTGCCTGGTTCGAGACCAAGCTATTTTGATAGTGAAAGCCTATCTCTGACACCGGCTAGTCGCCGTCAACTTGGGGATCGATTACGCAGTTGGGATCGCCAAACAGACGTTCGCTGGAAATCTCACGCTGGCACTTCGAGAAACGAAAAAGCCATTCACGACCTCACTGCTGCCGAAACTCAGTACAAGCTTGACGCAGCCAACGAGATCCAGCGCTACGGGAAGGAGTCAGCTGCTATAGCAAGATTGCAGGGCAGCGATTCGCCGGTGGACAATGTCAACGTGCTTCTTGCCCAAGCAAATTTGCCTTTAAGGGTTGTTGTTGAGAAGGCCGAGATAAAGGCTTCCCAAAACGGCTCGACTTATAGCGTCGCACGGATGTCAGATGGTGAGCGCACCGCATTGGTCACGATTGCAGAGGTGGTATCAGCACCTGCTGGCGCAGTGTTTGTCATAGACGAGCCAGAGCTGCATTTGCATCGGGCGATTATTGTACCACTTATCAAATCCCTAGTCGTGAAGAGACATGACTGCACATTTGTCGTAAGCACACATGAGCTTGACCTTGCTGCCGAGCTGCCGGGCGTAGAGGTGGCAATTGTCCGAGGCTGCCACTGGAAGGATGGAATTGTCTCCACTTGGGACATCGATTTGATCCCAACAACCAGTTCGATCCCCGAAGACGTCAGAGTTGACGTTCTTGGGTCGCGGCGGAAAATTCTCTTCATAGAGGGTACCGTCTCGAGCCTCGATCATCCGATGTATGCGTTACTTTTTCCGGCAGTGTCGGTGCGTGCCCGGGAGAGCTGCCGCGAAGTCATGAGAGCGGTGGCTGGCTTGCGAGGCACCGAGGACCTTCATAGGGCCCGCGCTTTCGGCTTAATTGACAGCGACGGAATGGACAATGGGCAGGTGAGTACCTTCGAGGCGCAGGGCATCTACCCGCTAGGGGTATTTTCTATAGAAAGCCTATACTATTCCCCTGAGCTTATTAACGCATTGGCAGAGCGGCAGGCCGAGACGGCTGCAACCGATCCCCAAGCATACATAGACGATGCAAGGGCGAGAGGGTTGGTCGCACTGACATCTGGAGATAGACCTCAATACCTGGCAAGCCGCGTCGCTGAGAGGAAGCTGCGGGACGCGTTCTTGTCCGCACTGCCAGTCCGCGAGGAATTGACCTCGGGAAATCTGGCGGAAATTTCCGTGTCTGTCCCTTCGACCTACCCGGCTGAATTAGATCGACTGAAGGAAATGGCGTCGACTGGCGATTTGGATGCTGCAATAGAGCGTTATCCGGTACGAGAGTCCGGCGTTCTCGATGCGATTGCCAAAGCCCTCCATTTCCCAAGTCGTGCAGATTATGAAAAGGCAGCGTTGGCGCGTTTGTCAGTCGATTCTGATCTTCTCGCTGCAATGCGTTCGAAACTGGGGGCATTGGCAACGGTATTGCTATAGGAGGCGGGCCGCCCATGGAGCAGTTGCCGGGTAACCTTTGCGAGAGTCAGACCGGGTTATTTAGAAGTTTCGGACAAACCAGGAGCTGTTCGAATCCTTCCAACCGTGGTTTCGCTTTTTCGGAGCACCAGTTCGCGCCTGCGGCTTTGTAGTCGGTCCAAATAGGACGGTCGCCGGTCTTTACCGATTCTATTTTCAATGAACCGGAATTGACTTTCATCCCGCCCATAAACGAGGTCATTAGCATTCCCTACTACGGCTCGATTCACGAAAGTCGCGAGCTGTTGATAGGTCATTCTTCTGAGCTTCCGTGAATGGTTTGGGTCTTGCACGGCTGCGAACAGGTGTCGGGGACCGACCGGCAGCAGAATGTGTGAATCCGGCCGTTTCAGTTGTTCCGTCATAATTACTGGCCGGTCAGACGTGAGAAGCTGAAACGGTGATTTCTCGAGTTCCACGAGAGACCATTTCATGTCTAGGATTGTGCGAGCGACGTTCTGGTGTCCGATCATCCGCATTGCAATATCCATAGCGGACTGCTCGTAAACCGAGTTCTCTTGCTGATCGAGGAAGTCCACAAGTGACTCCGGGTCAGTTTCGCGTCTGACCTCGGCGTACCGTTCCTGCATGTCGGGCACTGAAAGAATCCAATCGTCGCGGACGTTCGCCTTCAACTTTCGAATATCGTCCGGCATCCGAAATAGCAGGCTGAGGATAAAGCGTGTCCAGGCGAGCCGACGACCTGCCTTCCATGGATCGCCAGCTTTGAACTCAAGTATCTGCTTCAGCGCATCGGCAGCCTGGCTATCAACTGGCGAGAAAAAGGTTTCTTCAACCTTCTGGGCCAACTCCGGAGAAAGGCCGCGTATTTCATAGAGTCTCTTTATGAAGCCAGTAGCCTCGGGGTGTACAAACCGGGTCTTCAGCTTGTCTTTATACGGTCTGCTGAATTCCACGAGTTTTCCATCGGATTCGCGGGCCCAGGCTTTTAGGTAAAAAACGGGTAGAAAATGATGTTTATTCGGCTTGCCCATTGGCTGACTCACGCAATCCCGTCACGTCCCGTATTTCCCCTTTGTATCGATCAGCCTCTGTACCTTCGCGTCGATAGCCGCTTTTTCTCTCCCGTAAAAATTTCGCAGCCAGTAGTCATAGACTTCGTATGCATCAAGTAGCGCTTCTCGGCTCACGTCGTCATCATGACTTCCAACGTTTCCGACCCATCTGAGAGCTTCCAAAGTATCTTTTTGATCGGGATACTTTTGTGCGAACCTTTCAATCCGTGGGGCCAACCTAAATCCGAGTTTTGGAATGCCCTCGTGGTCAAGAATGCGCTCGACGCTCATCCGAAGGCGATTGGCTGCCGCAGCGCGGTCGCTCCAGAATACCGAGAATGACGAGACAATCGCCGCCCTAACCGCATCCGGTGTCTGGCGGGGAATCTTTATGATGGGCGAGCCGGGTATCATGCTCAGCGGGTTTAGCTCCGCAGACTCGATCAGGTCCCCATCGTTGTCGTGGAATTGCTGAAAAGTGATATTGCCGGTGAGCGCAACCACCTCGGCGCAATGAGGTTTATCGCAAATCAGAAGGCAGGAGAATCGCGCACGCTGGAACATCGGATCGAAATCGTCATCGCTGACGTATGGAAACCTTTTTAAGTATGTTTCCTTGTCCCTTTTCAGAATCCCCATGTTGCATGTTGGACACGGGAATTTTGGCAACGCGTTTTCGCCGTATCGCCCTCGCCAAACGCCACGATTAAACATGTTCCTGCCCTGAGTGTCTCTTTCAGCTCACCGACTCTTGGCAGGTTTCCATGTGAATTCCCAGCCGCAACGGACTAGATCGTAAACTCATAAATGCGGTATGACCGAGAGGGGTGGGAAGCAGAGTAAAGGGGTTGGTTCAGCCATCCACTTCCCATTTTAGTTGGCTGGCATCGACGGCGTCTGATCCCATATGCTCAACAAAAAAGTCTCGTATCCTCTGGCGATGCCGATCCCATCTTGGAGACATTCGCTCACTCTCATTCTCGTACTCAGCTAGAAATACCCATTCGACGAATTGATCCGCTGTAACATGACCGGATTGAGGAATAAAATCCCTGACATCCATGAACTTGTCGCCGTGCATTCCTCCACAATAGCCATGACCAGCACAGACCGCGTGCATGAGCGAGTAGAATCTCTTATTTTCTTTCATGAAACATGCGCGATGGTGAAGCGGAATGCCTACGCGCGCTGCCTCAACATATCCTTCTTGGGCGTAGGTCCGCAATGGGCCGTTTTCGACCGAGACTTTCATATTGCGGCGGAATCTGATTCAGGCTCAGCAATGAGCCGATATGACCTGACCGATTTCGAATGGCGCGTGATCGAGCCCCTGTTGCCCAACAAGCCGCGAGGGGTGCCGCGCGTAGATGACCGGCGGGTGCTGAACGGCATCTTCTGGGTGCTGCGATCCGGTGCGCCATGGCGCGATCTGCCAGAGCGATACGGCCCACGCACCACCTGCCACAATCGCTTTGTCCGATGGCGGAAAGCAGGTGTGTGGGACCGCCTCATGGCCAACATTACCAAAGCCCATGACGGCACGGTGCAGATGATCGACACCTCCATTGTTCGCGTCCATCAGCAGGGCGCGACGGCAAAAAGGGGGATCGAGATCATTGTCTCGGTCGTTCCCGAGGCGGCCTGACAACCAAAATCCATGCTCTTGTCGACAGATCGGAAGAGCACACGTCNCAAAGCCCATGACGGCACGGTGCAGATGATCGACACCTCCATTGTTCGCGTCCATCAGCAGGGCGCGACGGCAAAAAGGGGGATCGAGATCATTGTCTCGGTCGTTCCCGAGGCGGGCTGACAACCAAAATCCATGCTCTTGTCGACGCCCAAGGCAGGCCGATCAAGCTGACGCTCACGGCTGGCCAGATGAGTGACATCGCCTCCGCAGCGGACTTGATCAAGGAATTGCCGGAGGGTGCCATGCTTCTCGCCGACAAGGGCTATGATGCCAACGCCTTGCGCAATGCTGTCACCGAGCGAAAGGCATGGGCCAACATCCCGCCCAAGGCCAACCGCAAGGACCCGATCTGCTTCAGCCCCTTCCTCTACAAGGCTCGCAACCTCGTCGAGCGCTTCTTCAACAAGGCCAAGCAGTTCCGCCGTATCGCCACCCGCTACGACAAGCTGGCTGAGAACTACCTTGCCGCCCTCAAACTCGTCTCAATCCGCATCTGGTTGCGCGGTAATGAGTCTACGTCCTAGGGGACTTCAGGGGCGAGAATGCATATACCAACACGGTTGGTAGAGGGACAGTTATCTCAGTAGCGTCCACTCCAAATTCGCCTACGTAGCTGGATAAGTAAGCCCAACCACTGAAGAACACGATCGCAATGGGTAGCACGTCGGTCAGCGCGCCTCTGATCCCATTCATCTTGATCCCCCCGTGAAACGTTTAGCATTTTCGTTTCGTTCGGACTACAGATAGATGATAGAAACGCCGTTACTATCCCTTACTGGTCATTCACCTCGCAAATGCCTTCGTTAGCGTAGATTTTCCGCTATCAGGACGTCTGCGCAAGAACCTATTTTTTTGGGAGTTGATTTGTGAAACATGGGCATCGGCAATCATGCCATTGTGGAAAGCCGATGCTATGACAAACTTCAAAATCGTATTTTTTGGGAACCACGGCCAGATTGTTGCCCAACGCACCGTCCCTTGCGAAAGCCATTGGGACGCCTGCCAGTGGGGCTGGAAGAATATGCCGTCAACAGCAAGGGACTTTCACGCCGAAGAAGCCTCCTCAGAAGAGATTTTAGAAGAGACCGACAGGGAAGACGACAAGGTCATCCTCAGGGCATTCCATATTCTTAGAAAACGGGCTGGGTTGACCAAGCCTCTACCGCAGAGAGATTGATGGACGCACGCCCATGCGCAAACCGCAAGTTACACGCATGGGGACAAGAATTGCGGCGTCACGTCCTGCCTCCTTCGAGACCCTTAAGACAAGAAGGATGGGCAGGACGGGACAGCTTTATCTTGACCGCTACGACTTAGTTGCCGGTGGCAAGGTCCAAGGCAGTCTTGTGTTCCGACAGATGGGCATCGAGCAGGGCGTCGGCGGTGACCGTCACGTCTACCTCGGGGCCACTGAGGGACGGGAAGAAAGACGCCAGTTCCGTATCGGTCACCTTGGGTGCCCCGGCGGCCAAAACGCGCTGTGGTCTGGTGTCGGCGGTATACGGCAAGCCGGTTGCGGGATCATGGGTGCCCTTCTGGACGCCAAGCCGCACCGTGGTCAATTCAAGGCGACTGGCCCGTGCCGCTGCTTCTTGCATCTCGGCATAGCCAGGGCGATCCGCGCTGAGTGGACGGGTCTTGATGTCCACCGTGCGGAGCGCGTCGCGAATGATCTGGACGGCGTCCCGTTCCTGCTTAAGCTGACGCTCAAGCTCCCGGCGCTGAGACACGAGGGAGGTATTCTCCTCGGTTAGTCGAGACACCTCGGCATTGAGCCTGTTGATTTCGGTGGAGTTGTCGAGGGTTTCGAGTTGAGCGAGGAGTTCCTCGCGGGTCGTTGGCTTCTTGGCCATGGTGGCTATTCCTTTCGTTAAATGAGTGAGTAGAGGCAGAGGCCGCATATCGATGCGACGTACAGGACAACGGTGAGGTTCAGCATCGATCAGCCCTCGGCGTCGGGCAGCGACTGGAACCAGAGGTCATAGGCGTTCGCCAGTCGGGTAGGGTCCAGCCGCCCGGTGACCACATCCGAGACGATGCGACGGGCCAAACGGTCGTCGGTTCGGGAGGCCGCATACAGCATGGCATGCCAGCGGTCCTCGCCGATCTGTTCACACGCAATGGGGGCGGCTTCCATCACGGTTGTTTCGACAAGGGTCGACGCCGTGGCCGCATCCACCCCGGTGGCCTCGGAGAGCCGAGCAATCGTGTCGTTGAAGTCGCCCGTCTCCACCATGGTCTCCACGCCATCCACGAAGGCCTCGGGGGTGAAGCATTCGGCGATGGTGTCGAGGGTTGCGGACAGTGACGGGGCTTCGTCGTCATCCTTGATCTCAAGTTCCTGCTGGAGGGCCTCAAGGTCTGCGTCGGACAAGTCGTCAATGGCGATGTCTTCAAAGGGATCATCACCGGCAGGGATGGCGCGGGGATCGAAGACGGCTTGGGCGGCTTCCGGGCTCTGACCACTCAGGTTGCCCTGAGGGGCCATGAGGCCAAGCTGTTCGGCAATGTCGAGATCGACGTAAGTGTTCATGCCCGGAACAAACACCTTGCCCTCGGGTGCAGGACCGGCAGCGGAGCCGGTGGCATAGTTGGGGTTGTCGGAGCGTTCGGTCCAGCCAGAGCGGCTGTCCATGGGGTTGGGCAGACGGAGCATTCCGTCATCGTATGAGTAGGGCATGTGATTGGTTTCCTTAAAGGAGACCAGCGGCCTTGAGGGCTCGCTTGGTGCAGTCGAGGATGGTCATGGATTGACCGTCATGGGTGGAGACGGCTGAGGACCAGAAGTCCTTGCCGTAGATGTGTTGGGCGTGTCGGACGAAGTCGCGGCCAAGGTGCCTATGGGTTGCGCCTGAGGCCTTCTTGATGAGCGCGGTAGTGCCGATGGTCCTGCGAAAGTCACCCATGAGGGCACCCGCGCGGGTCTCAAGGAACCTCTGGTGGTTCACCCAGAGGCCCCCGGCAGGACCGGGATGGAAATAGACTTGCATCCACCCAATCAAGGCCACAGTGCGGATGACTGCCTCGGTATAGGTGCGCTTGTCCTTATGCTGCCAGTTGGCCAGGAGACCCTTGGCCTTGGCGATGGCCGGGAGCTTAGGGTGCAAGTCAGCGACACCGAGGCAGAAGGATTGAGGCAGGACCATGCGCCGCTCAAGGGACCTGAGGTCGAACGCCACACGCGCGGCGAACTTGGGGTCCGTGTGTATGTAGATGCCGATAGCCTTCTTGAAGATGGCAAGTTCGTTACGAGCCGGAAGGCGAGCCAAGGGGTCACCCCGAGAACTCGCGGCATCCCGGTGAGGTCCACAGTAACGGGAGACCCCGGAACGCTTGCGAGCGCAGCCGGGACAATCGCAGGGTCTCGTTTCGTTGAGGACTTGACGGCACCGCAGCTGGTGACCGTGGTCAGGAGATTGAATGCCCACACGCCAGTCGCGCGGGTGTCCCCGAGTGACGGGAGATGCCATGGGGTTTCCTTGGGTTTACGTGAAGGCGCCGTAGCCCTTGAGGCCCGACGAGGTGATGTCCATGAGCGAGGCCATGGGGTTTGGACGCAGGCTGTTGATAGTCTGCTGGGTTTGCATCTGCTGGGACTTGCCCGCCATCACATAGTTGGCTTTTGCACCCTCACGATGGTCCTTGGCGTTGGCGATGGACAATGCGGTCTGGCGGGACTGTTCGGCCACACGCAGGCCGGGGGCTGCGCCGGTCATGCCAGCGCCCGACGCGACCGCAAGGGATTTCGCGCGGTCCCCCTCAAGGGTCGCCTGATAGCCCTCCTTGTTTGCGGCATTGGTCTTGACGATGAACTCGCGTTCATTGACGGCTTGGTCAAGCTGGTAGTTGGAGAGAGCAATCTCTTGTTTCTTGCTCGCGGTAGCTACCTCGCTGGCAGCACTTGCGGCCCCGGCAGCTAAGCCGAGGAACATTCCCATGTCACACATGGTGTTTCCTTTGGTTGGATAGAAAGAGGCTACGAGGATACTCGGGGTGGCAACTGGGGTGTTGGGAAGATGCACAAGGGCTAAGGGTGTGCATCCCATACACCGTGCAAATGCACACCCTGAGTGGTTAGTAGTCGTCGTGCGTGGCATTGCCGTCGAGATACGAGGCGGCAGCCAGTGAGGCCTCGGTATCCTGCTCATCCCGCAACGCGATCACTGCGTCGTGGAAGGCTTCACGCCATGCTGCTGTCTGCATGAGTGCTGCCGGGAACCGTTCATCCGAGCGAAGCAACGCCAGGGCGAACGCCTCGGGGTCCGTGTGGGGTTTGTTGCCGAGTGCCTTGTAGAGACGGTCCCTGTAGATGTCTGCCCGTCTCGTGATTGCTTCGTCGTGATCATAATTCGACGCGTCAAACGTGATGCCACGCGCCAGTGCATCGCACCGCTTCCATCCCCACACCAACAGATCTTCCAGGCAGTTCTCGGGGTCGGACAAAAGCGCGGCTTTGACTATGCGCATGTTCGCGACGGTGCGCTTGGCGCAGGACGATGCCTGGGCAATCTTCGTTTTAGACAGATCGGTAAGCAGTTCGAGACGCCAAGCATAGTTCAGCTTGTCGGTCTTGCTCATCGGCAGACGATCCTTGGAGTTGGCCAGCCCTGAGAAGGCCATTGCGTCGTCAAGGGACCCTGCGAAGGCACGGCAGGGGATAGCGTCTCGAACAGCGCGAGCAGCGTAAGCTTCAAGACGATGGTGACCGTCGATAACATACCAGCGGTCCCCACCCCACCAAACCGTGATGCGATCGAGATAGTGAGGCTTACTTGCGTTCCTTCCGATGGCATCTGCGAGCGATGCAATGTGTCGCTTGTCGGCCACGTACATCCGGTCCAGGTCGCGGGGCTGGAAGATTTCGGCCATCATGGAAATCTCTTTCCGGTTGAGGCTGAGATCGGTGTTAGGGGTAGGCGGCGTGGAGCCGTGTTTGTCGAGAGCCGAGCGGATGAATTCGAGGGCTTCGGTAGCTTCGATAAGACTGCTCATGGAAATTCCTTTACTGGATTGGATAGGCCCTCCTCGGGTCACAGGTGACTCAGGACAGGCGATAGCATTTGATGGGCATAGGAAGGCGGGGTGCTGTGACGGCACTACAAGGCGCGTCCGCAACTCGAGGAGACGCTATGCGTCATTGCCGTCCCGAAAGACCTTGAGTTCATCTACTGAGTAGCGGCGGGTGAACCACTGGGGCATGAGTTCTTGCGTGTCCTTGGGGCGGCGGGTGCCGGTCGTGACGAACTCCGCTATCTGTTCATACTCCAGATAGTTGGTGTCCGATGGGAGCCACCCGAGGAGGCGGAAGGCCCAAAGCGTGGTGAGGACGCCCTTTATGCTTTCAACGTTGAGCCGGTGATTGTCCCGGATACGTTGAAGGTCTCTGGGAGAGCAGCCCTCGGGAGCCATGGCCCCACAATGGGCCGCCCTGCGGGCAGTTCGGGTGTAACGCACGGGCAGCGGGGCATGTCGGCTTTGATGCCAGTGGCGGGCGAGTGGGAACGTTGAGGCAAGTGAGGGGACTTTGGGAGCCGAGCGCATAGCGTCAACGGCAGCGGCGATGTCTGCGGTGTAGGTCATGTGTCCAGATATTGTATGTGATGCGCGATATAGCGCGAGATATAGACGAGGGGCCTCGGCGGACAGAACGCACCACCGAGACAAAAACAGGGAACAGAGAGGGAAAGGAGTGAGTGAACGTGAGCGAGGCCGTTCGCATGTATCTATATGAGGCGGTAATTACTCGCGGGTGGTTCGCATGTCTCTATATGACGACTCTAGACGTCGCTAATGTTCACTTTCTATTACCTGAATGGGGCTCTGATTATGCCGGCTCTCCCGTGTCATCGAAAACGAGTGCGTGGGTGTAGCCATTCCGCATGGTGACTGAGGCGCGGCGCAACCCCTTTCGAGACCGGGCGCTTAGGTCGTCGCTCTCAAGGTCAATGCGTGACACAAGATTGGAGATGAGTTTCTGTGCTCCCTTCCGGTCTTCCTTGGCCAGCCGCCCAATCTCTTCCTGGTACTCCTCAAAGTCGATGACAGCCGCCGCGCTCTCACGGCACCGCGCGTCATTCTCGCGGATGGCTATGATCTCCCGACGCTTGGCCTCCATCTGGCGGGTGAGTTCATCGGCCTTCCCCGAGAAAGCCTTACGGGTTTCGGCGGTTTCAGCGTCGAGGGCACCAGCAAGGGCGTTCTCGCGCTTGGCCTCAAGGGCACCTATGGTTTCCTCAAGTCCCTTCGACAGATCGGGGGCCGTTTGGTCCTGCGGTATAGGAACGGCAAGGAAGCCGAGACGGTCGAGCATCTCCCGCTCGAATTGGTCATAGCGCCAGTTGGGCGCGGTGCAGACCCTACTCTTGAACGCCTTGCCTGTGCAGATGAAATAGCCCCACGATACACCACCCTTCTTGGAGGACGTGAGGGCCATTGAGGAGCCGCAATGGCCGCAATGGACCATGCGAGAAAACAGGTTTGACGTGCGTCCAACCTGTCTGCTGTGCAGCCGGGCTTTGGTGCGCTGACGTGTGGCCAACCATTCCGTCTCACTGATCAGGGCAGGGAAGTAGCCCGGCACCTCCTCGCCCTTGAGGACAAGGCACCCGTAGGCGGCTGGAGAGCGGAGGACATCGCCGACCACAACCTGAGCCCAAGAGTTCCCTGCGGGTGATGGGATGCCGCGAGAGTTCAGAATTTGTGTGATGGCTTGCTGGCCGTGGCCTTCCTTAGCAAGCTCGAAGATCAGCCGCGCGTCGTCGGCACGGGCGTTGAGGCCGTAGGTTTCCCGGTCGATCCAGAAGGGCAGCTTGGCAACCTTGACCCTACTCGCGCCACTGGCGACTGCCTCACGGGCCTTCTCTGCCTTACGCGACCACGCCGCGCCCACTCGATCAGACAGCTTGGCGCTGTACTCATAGGCCGCCTGCATGGACATGAGGGACATCATGATATGCATCGTGTTGTCTGCGTAACCAACGCGGGTATGCACACGCTCGTCTTGAAGGGTTACCAAGGTCAGGCCGGTCTTGAGCAGTTCCAGCAACACAGGCAGAGCATCAACGGGATTGATGCGGGTGAAGCGGTCGAGGTTCTCAAGTATCAACACGACATTGCTGGGAATCTTCCCTGCCTTCACATCGCTTATGAACTGGCCAAGCCTTGCCTCAAGGTTCAAACCTTTGAAGGCAGAGATGCCTTCATCAACAAGCTGGTCGTCCAGGGTGAGCCCATAAGCCGAACAGAACTTCTTGGCGTTCTCCGACTGTCGCGCCGCGCTGTCGCCCTGGGACTGCTTGCCGGATGACCAGCGAGCATAGGAAATCGCGTTGCGTCCCTTGAGGTCTCTGGGCTGAAGCATGGCTGGACGGTCTCCGTTGGCACCTTGGAAACCGTCCGATAACACTATGCAGAGTTACAGTCTATGCCAGGTCTGGCTCTTGCAGATCAATCCGCCGAGCACGCAACCGCTCATCTTGAGCGACGCGCCCGACAAGGTTGCCTTGCCCGAATAGGTCTTGTCATTTGCCGGATCGGTGATGTTGCCGGTGTATTTGTTGTCCCCGGCCGCCTTGAGCGAGCCAATGGTCTTGCCGGCATATTTGCCTGACTTGAGCGTGATGGAGAACGAGCTGCTGCCGGAAATGGCAGCGGTGTCGCCGGCTTGCGTTTTCCAGTTGCCCTCGATTGGATCGGCCCACGCCCCTCCGCTCAGGATCAAAGCGGCCGCCAGGGCCAGGCTCACTTTTCGAAACATGTCTTACTCCCTTTGGATAGCCAGCCGGATGCTCCGCCTCGCCGGTCTGCCGCTTACGCAAACGTAAGCTAATCCAGCTTCCGTCAAAACGAAAGCGGTGCCGCGACGGAAGGCTTTGGCATTTCGAAAGCGCCTGAATTCGCCCTGTTGGCCCGGAAATGAAAACGACCGGCGCCTCGTGTTTGTTTTCTAGGGTTAGCAGAGTGTTGACCGCGCGCTCGAAAATTTTCCTCAAATTTAGCGAAAAACAGCTGAATTGCTGGCTTCGTATCCTTAACGAATTTACGCGTTTACCTCTTGTTTTAGCTTTGTTTTCCTCAAATTAAGCACGCCATTTAACGACGGATTCAAGCCTGAGCGGCATTCTCGAAAGCATCGAAAGAGCGGCCCGGACAAGACGAACGGAGGCAGCTCTCGGGAGCCAGACAGGGGACTAAAAATGGCACGTTTTGAAATGCTTGAAGCAGGCTTCGGCGCCATGGGGGCAACTGCCCAGGCCGACATTCTCTTCGAACTGGGCATGATGTATGCGACCGGCCGCGATTGCGAAACCGACGTCGTTGCCGCCCACAAATGGTTCAACATCGCCGCCATCAAGGGTTCGGCCCGCGCCGCCGAACTGCGCTCGGAACTCTCGGCGGCCATGTCGAAGGTCGAGATCGCCAAGGCGCTGCGCGAAGCCCGCGAATGGATGACCATGCACTGAGTTCCGCCAGACGGGGACGCTCCGGCCAAGACCGCAGAAGACGGTCGGGCCAACAGGGACAAGGCTGCGCAGACAGCCAGGCCACGGCCATCGACAACGAGAACGCGGCACGCCGACAGGTCCAAGCCGCGCAACGAACCATGATCCCGAACACTCCGGTTTCGCAACGATCATGGTCAACAGGAAGACAGGGAAGGTGGGTTGGGTTCACAGCGCGGGGGCGCTGGGGAAACAGCCTGACAGGCAAAAAAGCCATGACCAGCCGAAACAAGGCTGGGGTGGCTTTTTTGCGTGGATGAGGCCACGCAGGCCCAATCGAGTGGCGCCAATGCGCCTAGACAGGTCCGATGAAGGATGAAATTGTCCCGCCTCTCTGGAAGAAGCGCGGCCGGGCGGCCGCGCGTGAGTGGAGGAGTTCTATCATCATGAAAAAAATGAGTGTTTTGAGCGCGGCCATTTTCGGCCTGATGATGAGCGCGCCGGTCGCGTTCGCCGATGACATCACCATCTCGGTGGTCGGCCCGATGACGGGACAGCTCGCCACCATCGGCGATCAGTTCAAGCAGGGCGCACAGGCCGCCGCCGCCGCCATCAACGCGGCTGGCGGCGTCAACGGTTCCCAGATCAAGCTCGACATCGAGGACGACCAATGCGATCCCAAGCAGGCGGTGTCGGTCGCCAATCGCATCGTCGCCAACAGCGTCAAGTTCATCGACGGGCATGCCTGCTCGGGTTCGAGCATTCCGGCCTCGGCGGTCTATGCCGAGGCCGGCGCGCTGATGATGAGCCCGGCTTCCTCGAACCCGGTGCTGACCGATGCGGCCGCCAAGTCCGGCTGGTCCACGATCATGCGTCTCTATACGCGTGACGACGCACAGGGCGCCTTCATCGGCCCGTGGATCGCCAAGAAATACGCCGGCAAGAACGTCGTCATCCTGCACGACAAGAGCGCTTACGGTCAGGGCGTGGCTGATGCCGTCAAGGCAACCATGAATACCGGTGGCCTCAAGGAGGTCTATTATGACGCCATCAACCCGGGCGAGAAGGACTATTCGGCGCTTGTCACCAAGCTGAAGGATCTCAAGGCCGACGTCGTCTATTTCGGCGGCTACCACCCTGAGGCGGGTCTGATCCTGCGCCAGTCGGCCGAACAGAATTTCAAGTTCCAGCTGATCATGCCGGATTCCATCGCCTCGCCGGAGTTCTGGCAGGTTGCCGGCCCGGCCGGCGAGGGCACGATGTTCGTGTTCCCGTCGGATCCGCAGGCAAAGCCGGAAGCCAAGGCAGCCGTCGAGAAGATCAAGGCCGGCGGCTTCGTGCCGGAAGGCTTCACGCTGTTCTCCTATGCGGTGGTCCAGGCATTCGCCGAAGGCATCAAGCGTGCCGGCAGCGACGATCCGGCCAAGGTTGCCGAGGCGCTGAAGAATGGCACGGCGATCAGCACGGTTGTCGGCGACGTCACCTTCGACGAGAAGGGCGACCTCAAGAATGCCAGCTACGACATCAACCAGTGGCATGACGGCAAGTACGCGCCGATCGCGCAGTAATCGCCCTGGCAGTCGAGTAAACGGAATGGCCGGGTTCGTCCCGGCCATTTCCTTTTGCGATACGCGGTGCGCTCCTTCTATCCGCCGGCAGCCGCGGTGGATGCGCTCTGGTCCTCGACGAACCGCACCAGCACCGTGCCGTCGGTGACCTGCGCTCCTTCACCGGCGATCTCGGCGATCACCCCATCATGCGGGGCGGCGATGATGTGCTCCATCTTCATCGCCTCGAGGATCAGCAGAGGTTGCCCTTTGATCACAGCGTCGCCTTTCGCCACGCGCACAAGCTTGACCAGACCTGGCATCGGCGCGCGCAGGCTGCCGGTGGCGGCGGCCGCTTCATCGCTCCTGGCCAAGGGATCCGGCACCGCGAAAGTATAGCCGACGGCGCCTTCGAACACCGTGATATGGCCAGGCCAGCGGGCGAGGCGGGGAACGGCGCGAAGATCATGCGAATTGGTGCTGTCATAAGGCGCATCGAGCGCCACCTGGAAGCGCCCGTCCGATCGCACTGAAATCCTTGCCTGAATGGCTTCGTCACCGAACTTCAGCCGCATGCGCCGCGCCACGCCGTGGAAATGCGCATAGCCGGCGAGTGACGACCATGGGTCGTTCGACGACGGCAACGCTCCGGCACCCGAGGCCGCCATGGCGGCAGCCGAGATGATTTCGCCGGTCGGCGGCGCGACCGCCGTCAACGCCTCCCGGTGTCTGCCGATCAGGCCGGTATCGATGTCTTCAGCCACAAAATCCGGATCGGCGGCAAGAGCGGCAAGAAAAGCGGTGTTGACGGTGGAGCCGGCAATCTCGGTTTGTGCGAGCGCGGTGCGGAGCGCTTCCAGCCCCGCCAGTCTGTCTCCGGCATGAACGACCAGCTTCGCGATCATCGGGTCGTAATAGGGCGAGATGGCATCGCCAGCCCGCACGCCGGTCTCGATGCGCATCGCGGCGCCTTCGGGGGCAACGTCCGGAAATTTAAGGTGGTGCAGCGTGCCTGTCGCCGGTAGAAACCCCTTGGCCGCATCCTCGGCATAGATGCGCGCCTCGAAAGCATGGCCGGAAAGCGTGATCTCGCTCTGTGTCTTCGGCAGTTTCTCGCCGCAGGCGACCCGTAACTGCCACTCGACGAGATCGGTGCCGGTGACCATCTCGGTGACCGGATGCTCGACCTGCAGCCGGGTGTTCATTTCCATGAACCAGAAGCGGTCGGCCTCGAGGCCTTGCGAGGCATCGACGATGAACTCGATGGTGCCGGCGCCGGAATAGTTGATTGACTTGGCGGCTTTTACCGCCGCCTCGGTCATTGCCTTGCGCAAAGCCGGCGTCATACCGGGGCCGGGGGCCTCCTCGATTACCTTCTGGTGGCGGCGTTGCGCCGAACAGTCGCGCTCGTAGAGATGCACCGCATTGCCGAAATTGTCGCCGAACACCTGCACCTCGATATGCCGCGGCTTGTCGACATATTTCTCGACCAGCACGCGGTCGTCGCCGAAAGCGGCCTTTGCTTCGCGCCGGGCGCTGGAGAGTGCCTCGGAAAAGTCATCGGGGTGCTCGACGCGGCGCATGCCCTTGCCGCCCCCGCCAGCGCGCGCCTTGATCAGTACGGGATAGCCGATCTCGCGGGCTTTTGACGCAAGCAGCACGATTTCCTGCGCCTCGCCATGATAGCCGGGAACGACCGGAACGCCGGCTTTTTCCATCAGCCGCTTGGCGGCGTCCTTCAACCCCATGGCGCGGATCGAGGCCGCCGACGGGCCGATGAAAACGAGGCCGGCCGCCACCACCTGGTCGACGAAATCGGGGTTTTCCGACAGGAAGCCGTAACCGGGATGGATAGCCTGCGCACCCGTGGTCAGGGCCGCGGTGACAATCCTGTCACCACGCAGATAGCTCTCGCCGACAGGCGAAGGACCGATATGGACCGCCTCGTCGGCCATCTCGACATGCAGGGATCTCGCGTCGGCATCCGAATAGACGGCGACAGTGTGCACGCCGAGCTTGCGAGCCGTGCGGATGACGCGGCAAGCGATCTCGCCCCGATTGGCGATCAGGATTTTCGTGAACATGGAGCCTCCCGGGTCAGTATCGGGCGGCGCCGTTTTGGCAGGCACCGGCCTATTTCGAAGCGGCGATCTCGCAGGCGCCGCCGGTGGTTACCTTGTAGTGCGTGCGCGTGGCCAGACAGGATTTCATAGCCAGTTCTTCCGCTGCCTTCTGTGACGGCGCGTTCAGATGCCCGCCGCAGATTATGTATGATGACATGATCCGGGCATAGGGCGTGGTGGCGTAGGCCGAATGGCCGCCGGCCGCCACATACGCCTTGTAGGCCTTGGTACATGGATCTTTCGAGTTTCGTGGCAAATAGGGCGGGAAACGTTTGTCTCCCTCGCTTCCCGTCAGCGATCCGGCCACGCCCAAACCGTACGAGGCGGCTAGCAGCAATGCCGAAAGTATTAAAGTAGACACATTCCGTGAATATTTCCGTTTCATTCTCACCCCATCCCAACTGCAAAGTGCAGGAGGAGCGATAGCGAATATTCTCCGGCGCCGCCAGAGCCGCGGGATGAGCTCGCGATTTCGTGAGCGAACGAAGGGCCTGGTCTATAAAATTCAATATTCACCCAATATCGCAAGATGCCGTCGGTATAGTTTTGCCATGGCTTCGTCGAAGCAGCAGAGCACAACGATTTCGGGAAGCACGTTGTGCTTGATGAAGTCATTGACCTCATAAACGGCAACTTTGGCCGCGTCATCTTTCGGATAGCGGTATACACCTGTCGAGATGGCTGGGAACGCAACCGAGCGGCAATCATTGGCGACGGCTAGTTCAAGCGAACGCCGGTAACAGGACGCCAGCAGCTCGGCTTCGCCCTTGCCACCGCCCTGCCAGACGGGCCCGACAGTATGGATGACATGTCGAGCCGGCAGCTTGTAACCCTTGGTTACCTTGGCATCGCCGACTTTGCAGCCATTCAGCATCCGGCATTCGAATTCAAGCTCGCGGCCTGCCGCGCGATGAATGGCGCCGTCGACGCCGCCGCCACCAAGAAGCGAAGTGTTCGCGGCATTGACGATGGCGTCTACATCGAGCTTCGTGATGTCCCCGGTGTGGACTTGGATCCTGTCTTGGGCCTTGCTCATCTCACATCCTGAACACGCCGAAGCGTGTCTCCTCGATCTCGGCGTTGAGCGCGGCGGACAGGCTGAGCGCCAGCACCTCGCGTGTCCTGGCCGGATCGATGATGCCGTCATCCCAGAGCCTTGCCGAGGAATAGAGCGGATGGCCTTCATGCTCGTACTTCATCAGGATCGGCTTCTTGAATTTCGCCTCCTCCTCGGCGCTCCATTCCCCGCCCTTGCGCTCGATGCCTTCCCGCTTGACCATGGCCAGCACCGTCGCCGCCTGCTCGCCGCCCATCACCGAGATGCGCGCGTTCGGCCACATCCACAGGAAGCGCGGTGAGTAGGCGCGGCCGCACATGCCGTAATTGCCGGCGCCGAACGAACCGCCGATGATGACGGTCACCTTTGGCACCTTGGCGGTCGCCACTGCCATCACCAGCTTGGCGCCGTCCTTGGCGATGCCGCCCGCCTCGTATCTCCGGCCGACCATGAAGCCGGTGATGTTCTGCAGGAAAACCAGCGGAATCTTGCGCTGACAGCACAATTCGATGAAGTGCGCGCCCTTCAGCGCGCTTTCGGAAAACAGCACTCCATTGTTGGCTATGACGCCGACCGGCATGCCATGGAGGTGGGCGAAACCGGTGATCAGAGTGGCGCCGTAGTTCTGCTTGAACTCATCGAATTCGGAGCCGTCGACGATGCGCGCGATCACCTCGCGCACGTCATAGGGCTGGCGCAAGTCGGTCGGAACAATGCCGTAGAGTTCGTCCGCTGGATGAAGCGGCGGAATCGGTTTCTGCAAATTGAGGCTTACAGCCTTGTTCCGATTCAGGTTCCTGACGATGCGCCGGCAAATGGCGAGCGCATGCTCGTCGTCCAGCGCGTAGTGATCGGCGACGCCGGAAAACCTGGTGTGTACATCCGCGCCGCCCAATTCCTCGGCGCTGACGTCTTCGCCGGTGGCCGCCTTCACCAGCGGCGGTCCGCCGAGGAAGATGGTCGCCTGGTTGCGCACCATGATCGTCTCGTCCGACATCGCCGGCACATAGGCGCCGCCAGCGGTGCAGGAGCCCATGACGCAGGCGATCTGCGGAACGCCGGCAGCCGACATGTTGGCCTGGTTGTAGAAGATGCGGCCGAAATGCTCGCGATCGGGAAAGACCTCGTCCTGGTTGGGCAGATTGGCGCCGCCGCTGTCGACCAGATAGACGCATGGCAAATTGTTCTGCAGCGCGATCTCCTGCGCGCGCAAATGCTTCTTCACCGTCAGCGGATAGTAGGTGCCGCCCTTCACCGTGGCGTCGTTGACAACGACCATCACCTCGGTGCCCTCGACGCGGCCGATGCCGGCGATCAGGCCGGCCGACGCAATCTCCTCGCCATACATGGACCAGGCCGCGAACTGGCCGATCTCGAGGAAGGGCGAGCCGGTGTCCAGCAATTGCGCCAGGCGTTCGCGCGGCAGCAGCTTGCCACGCGAAACATGGCGCTCGCGCGCCTCTTCCGAACCGCCGCGCTCGACAGTCGTGGCCTTTTCGGCGATGTCGGCGACCAGAGCCCGCATGCGTTCGGCATTGGCGCGGAAGGTATCGGAGGAGGGCGAGATCTTGGTCTGGAAGACGGCCATGCTACACCCCCTCCGTCATGATCTCGCGCCCGATCAGCCAGCGACGGATCTCGCTGGTGCCGGCGCCGATCTCGTAGAGCTTTGCGTCGCGCAAAAGCCGGCCGGTCGGATAGTCGTTAATATAGCCGTTGCCGCCAAGCAGCTGGATGGCGTCGAGTGCCATCTGCGTCGCTTTCTCGGCGGCGAACAGCACGCAGCCGGCTGCATCCTTGCGGCTGGTCTGGCCGCGGTCGCAGGCGGCGGCGACGGCGTATACGTAGGCACGCGCGGCGTTCATCGCCGTATACATATCGGCAAGCTTGCCTTGCACCAGCTGGAATTCCCCGATCGGCTGGCCGAACTGCTTGCGCTCGTGAACATAGGGGATCGCTACGTCGAGGCAGGCCGCCATCAGGCCGATCGGGCCGCCGGCAAGCACGGTGCGCTCATAGTCGAGGCCGGACATCAGCACCTCGACGCCGCGTCCTTCCTCGTGCAGCACATTGTCGAACGGCACCTCGACGTCCGAAAAGACCAGTTCGCCGGTGTTGGACCCCCGCATGCCGAGCTTGTCGAGTTTCTGCGCCACCGAAAACCCCGGCATCGCCTTTTCGACGATGAAGGCGGTGATGCCGCGAGATTTCCGGTCCGGGTCGGTTTTGGCGTAGACGACCAGCGTTTCGGCATCCGGGCCGTTGGTGATCCACATCTTGGTGCCGTTGAGCACGTAGCGGTCATTGCGCTTTTCGGCGCTCAACTTGAGTGACACCACGTCGGAGCCGGCGCCGGGTTCCGACATGGCCAGCGCGCCGACGTGCTCGCCCGAACATAGCGGCGGCAGGTATTTTTCCTTCTGTGCCGGCGTTGCCCAGCGGTTGATCTGGTTGACGCAGAGATTCGAGTGGGCGCCGTAGGAAAGGCCGACCGATGCCGAGGCACGCGAAATCTCCTCGACCGCGATCACGTGGGCGAGATAGCCCATGCCGCTGCCGCCGAAATCGGGATCGGCGGTTATGCCGAGCAGGCCAAGAGCGCCGAGTTCTCCCCATAGATGCGCCGGGAATTCGTTCTCGCGATCGATGTCGGCGGCTATCGGCGCGATTCTGTCCTGGGCGAAGCGCCGCACAAGGTCGCGCAGCGCCTCGATGTCCTCGTCATGCCCGAAGCTGAGCGTGTTCGTGTACATGTCGTTCCTCCTGCCGCATGCCTCTCGAAAGCCGACTTCGATTTTCGGAAAGGATCCCGCGCGAAATCAAAATGCTACAGCATCCTTTGCACATCCGAAGGGACGCGCGACGCTGTAGTATCGGTAGCCATCTTCGCGCCGACCAGGCGCATTGTCATCGAAAGGTATGTCTGCGTGACCTCGGCGATCGACAATCGCTCGCCCGGCCGGAACCAGACGATGACGCCGGTCATCATCTGGATCAGAGCCATGGCCGTCAGGCCGGTGTCCTCGATGCTGAAAATACCCGCCTCGGCGCCATCGCGCAGGATCGAACGAAGTTCCTTTTCGTAGGCCGTGCGCATGCGCAGGATCTGTGTAAGCCTGTCGGGCGACAGGCTGCGCAATTCCATGTTCGACACATGCGTGGCATGGCGGCGCTCGATATGAAAGGCGATGTGGTTGCGCACATAGGCGGCAAGCTGCCGCGCCGGATCCGCGCCAGCCGGCCTGGAGTGCTCCCAGGCTTCGCGAAGCCCTTGCATATGTTCGCGCATCAGCGTGAACAGCAGGCCTTCCTTGGTCGGGAAATAGCGGTAGAGCGCGGCGGCCTGCACGCCGACCTCGGCGGCCAGCTGGCGCATCGACATTGCTTTATAGCCGTAACGCGCAATCAGGGTGACCGCCGCTTCGCGGATAGCCGCCTCGGTTCGGCCGCCGTCTGATCCCGTGGTGCGTGCCATTGTCACCTCACTGAACGTAATAAAACGAACGTTCAATTAATTCAAGTGGCGGAAATCGGTCTATGCTATGATTCTGAAGTCTCCAGGGGTGGTCCAGGTCTCCAATTCGTCCACATCGATCCACGAGACAGATGCGCACGGCGGGCCTTGCCGCAGCCGTTCAATCATGGCCGCAATCGCCGCGTCGCCGCCGGTGAGCCATGCCGTCACCGAGCCGTCTCTTTCGTTGCGCACCCAGCCCAATAGCCCGAGCCTTGTCGCTTCACCGCGTGCCCACGCCCTGTAGCCGACCCCTTGGACCGTGCCGAATATGTGCGCCTGCACTGCCCTTTTCCGGTCATTCATGGCTCGCTCCGTTGCATTGAGTCTGGCGCGGCATCGAACGAAGGCAACGGCTTGACAGAGTGACCGCGATGAAATCGACCGGCTTCCGTCTATTTTTGGTCGAGGCGCGGGTGCTGTTCAAGCTCGGCCGTCGCTCCTGCCATGGCGCCAATCGCCCGGGACCTCCAGGTGGAAGCCGCCTATGTTGCGAGAATCATCCGCACATTTTCTGCCGCCGGCCTGACCGAGATGTGCACCGGTCCCGCGCCACTCCGGCCGCGCGTTCTTTCGCCCACCGCGCGCGGCCAGGCCGCGCTTGCGGCACTTGATGCGGCCACGGATCGTGATCTCGCCCGCCTGACCGCTGACTTGAATGACAGGGAAGCCGCGGAATTTTCGGATGTGCTGGCGCGTGCCGCGCATCTGCTCGGCGCCGCGATGGCTCCCGAGCGCCGCGGAGTGCCCTAGTTTCCGCGCGCCGCTGCCAAGGCGCCAGGCAATTCCTCGGCGAAGATGTCCAGTTCGTGGACGAGACCGACACTGACCCGGATGCAGCGGTCGAGCCGTGGCGCCATCGGCTTGCGGATGAAGACGTCGCGCGACAACAGCCCCTGCAGCACTTTCAGGGCGAAAGCACCGTCATGGCCGCAGTCGATGGTGACGAAATTGGTCGCCGAGGCCAGCGGCTTCAACCCGTTCTGTTCGGCGATGTCAGCAATGCGCCGACGTCCGGCGGCGACCCGGGCCACCACCGTCTCGAGATAGGCTTGGTCGGCGAGCGCCTCGACGCCGGCGATCTGCGCCATGCGGCTGACACCATAGTGGTTGCGGATCTTCTCGAAATCGCTGATCACTTGCGTCTCCGCGACGGCATAGCCGCAGCGTATGCCGGCAAGTCCATAGGCCTTCGAAAAGGTTCGCATGCGGATGACGTTCGGCCGCGAGATGTCGATCGGCGGCAGGGCCGAGGCTGGTCCCAATTCGCCATAAGCCTCGTCGAGCACCAGCATGGTGGTTTCCGGCAAGGCTTCGATGAAGCGGATGACCTCGTCGGCTTCCCACCAACTGCCCATCGGATTGTCCGGGTTGGACAGATAGACCAGCGGCGCCTTCTCCCTGACGACTGCCGCGAGCAGACTGTCCAGGCTTTCCCTGTCATTCTCGTAAGGGACGGTCACCAGCCGGCCGCCGACACCGGCAATGTGGAAGTTGAAGGTTGGATAGGCGCCGAGCGAGGTGACCACGGCATCGCCGGGCGCCACATACATGCGCGCCACCAGGCTGAGCAGACCGTCAATGCCTTCGCCGACCACGACGTTCTCGACAGCCACATTGTGATGCTCGGCGACCGCGACCTTCAGATCGTAATTGTCCGGGTCGCAATACATCCACTGGTCGCGCGCGACACTCTCCATGCGGGCGATGACGCGCGGCGAAGGACCAAAGCTGCTCTCATTGGCGCCGATGCGGGCACGGAAAGCGCGCCGGCGCTCACGCTCCTGCGCTTCGGGACCGACAAACGGCACGGTCGACGGAAGCGCGGCGATGAGTGGTGAGAGGGCAGGGCGTTGAGGCATGTCCGGAAGCTCGCTTGGAAGGGGGCTTCTTGCTAACGTGCGCCACCGGTCGGTGCAAGCTGCGCGATAGAGCATCGCTATAAATACAAAAAGCCCGGCGGTTGCCCGCCGGGTTTCGATTTCAACAAGCCGAAATGTCTTAGAACGAGCACTGGAAGCGGAGAATGCCGCCGATATTGCTCTTCTTCTCGGCGCCGTCCCAGGCCCGCGTCAGATCATCGCTAACGACGTTCTGATAGTCGACCTCGGCCGTGACCGTAAAGCCGGGAACAACGTCATGAGCCGGTGGCGTTCAACCACGATGGTACCGGCGAAAGGGCTGTCAGGCTGCCATCCCCCAGCGTTGTTGCGCAAATGACACCAATTTGGCCTCACTCAGAAAGCTCTCGTTAACCATCGGACCCGCCGCAACCGGCTTTCCAACCGAATCCGACGAACCGGCCCGCGGAATCAAGAGAAGGTCGCCAGTCAGTCGCCAGCGATTTGCCGCATAACCGCCGCATAGGGGACGCCTCTGGGCCGGCGCGCTGTTATTTTTCCATATAATGGCGCAGGCTTGTTGATTGTGCCGGCGCTTTTCTTTATCCAGCGGCGCAACGGAGAGGTGGCCGAGTGGTCGAAGGCGCTCCCCTGCTAAGGGAGTAGAGGTCAAAAGCTTCTCGTGGGTTCGAATCCCATCCTCTCCGCCACCCTACGCCCTGCGGAGTTCTGCAGACCGAGCCTCGCTAACCGGCCCCCAGATCATCTGTCCGGAATAAAAAAGAAAACGGCTCGTCTGGCTGCTTTTCGTCGGCCTTCGCTCACGATTCTGACTGGAGGTCAGAAGATGAACATCAAGAGCCTTCTTCTCGGCTCCGCTGCGGCCCTGATCGCGGTTTCCGGTGCGCACCCGACGCAACGCGACCATCAATCGAAAGATGGCCGCTCTCAGCAAACTGCTGCGCAAGGCTTACAAGATGGGAGATATTCCACAGCCTGCCCGAGTTTCGCCGCCAGAAGGTGCCGACGACCAGGTCGTGCCGCACATCCTGGGCCACACCTGCGCTTCGCGTCTTGTCCAGGGCGGCATCGACATCCGCAGCGTGCAGATGTGGCTTGGCCACCAGCCCTTGTCGATGACCATGCGCTACGCGCATTCGGCCACCAATGATCTCGATGGCTGCGTTGTCGTGCTGGAGAAGCCTCGCGGCGAGCAAGCGGCCGGCAGCGCGGAAAGCTCGCTGTTTTCGTCGCCGGTGACGACGCCGTCGGCGAAGCGGAAGCAGACGGATGAGGGCGCTTCGGCGAAGGCGCAGCCAAAAGCGACCCGCAAAAGCTCTAAGGCCAATTAGTTCCGACAGTTTGCCTTTGCTGCCGTAACAGCCCCGGGATCTGATCTGGTCTTGGGGCTTATTGCCTCTCGGCGCGATCGAGAAAAGCAGCAACGGTGCTGGGCAGGCTGCCGGTCTCGAGGAAAGGCGCGTGGCCTTGGCCCTCGACCGTGATCGCTTCGAGTTTGGGGTGGCGCTTCTTCATTTCTTCAAGCGTCTCGACGGACAAAAGTCTGGAGTTGGCGCCGCGTATGACAAGCATAGGCATGGCGGCCAGCGCCTCGAACTGCCTCCACAGATCCGGCAGTTTCTTGCTGAGGTCGAGGACGGCCAGCGTTTCAACCAGCCTCGGGTCGAAATCCGGCATCAGCCCCTGATCCGTCTCGCGATAGAGCGCTGACGCCATCCGCTCCCAATCCGCCGAAGCGAGGGCGGGAAAGTCGCCGCCATGGGTGTCGCGCTGGGCGTTGACAGTCTCGGCACGACTCTTCGGTTTTGGCACGGGATCGAGATAGGTGCGGATGTGGGCAAGGCCGGCGGGTTCGATCACTGGCCCAATGTCGTTGAGCACGATGGCTTTCAGCGCCGCCGGCTGCATCGCGCCAAGCACATGGATGATCAGCCCGCCGCGCGAGGTGCCGATGAAGTCCGCCTGTTGGATGCCGAGCGCCGTCAGCCCGGCAAGGATGTCCCCCGCCTCGACGCCGACATTATAGTGACTGACATCGGGATCGTAGGCCGACTGCCCGCGTCCGCGGTAGTCGAAGGCGATGACCTTGCGCGCTAGGGCGGATCGCGTTGAGAGATAGAGCGCCAGCCCGTGAAAATCCCGCGCATTACGTGTCAGGCCAGGCAAGCAGACGACCGGCCAATGAGCGGAATTCGCTTCGCCATAGACGCGCGCGTGAAGTCTCAGCCCATCTGGCGCGGCATGGAAGAAGTCGGAGAAACCTGGGTTGCTCGACACGGGACGGGCTCCTTAGCCGAAGGATCGTCCACGTCTGCTATAGGCGGAGCGCGGGAGGGTCAAATGGGAAAGGCTCCTCCTTGTCGTCACGAGGAAGAGCAAGAGCCTCAGCTGCGCCCGTTCACGAGATCGCCGACGATGTCGTACTTGCCGGAGATACGCATCTTGTAGACCTCGTAATTCTCCATTACGCGCTGCACGTAACTTCTTGTTTCCGTGTAGGGAATCCGTTCGATCCAGTCCACCACCGCATCGATGTCCTTGCCGCGCGGGTCACCATATTTCGCCACCCACTGGCCGGCCCGGCTCGGGCCGGCATTGTAGCCCGCGAAGGTCAATACGTACGAGCCGTTGAAGCGATCGAGCTGTTCGCCGAGGAAGGCCGAACCAAGCGTTGCATTATAGGCGGGGTCGGTTGTCAGCCTGTTCTGCGAAAACTGCAATCCAGCCTTCTTCGCCAATTGCCTGGCGGTTGCCGGCATCAGCTGCAGCAGCCCGCGCGCGCCGGCACTGGATATGGCGCCAATATTGAATTCGCTTTCCTGGCGGGCGATCGCGTAGGCCAGCGCCTTGCCGGAACCGGAAATATTGGCCGAATCAGGGATGACACCGAGCGGATGCGACAGCGCTCCGACGTCGATGCCCCGCGCGCCGGCGATCTTGCCGATCTTCAGAGCCATGAAATGGTTGTCCTGCTTTTCCGCCAGGACGGCGAGCAGTGCCAGTTCACCCGGGCTGGTCAACTGCCCGGCAAGGTCGCGGTAGAGCGTTTCGGCATAGCGGTCGTAGCCCGCCTCCTGCAGGCGCTTGATGGCGGAGACGGCTTCGCGGCCGGCAAAGCTCTGCCGGTCGGCGGCACTTGGCTGGGGATAGACGATGTTGAGTGCCTGCCGGCCGACACGTTCGGCGGCGAGCTGGCCGTAAAACGTGGTGCCGTAGGTCGCCGCACGTCCAAAATAGTCCTTGGCATAGCCGGGGCCCCCGACTTCCGCGGCGCGGCCGAGCCAGTAGTAGGCGCGCGACAGGGTCATCGGTCCCTGGGCAAGGTCGGCGATGCGCGTGAAATGCATCGCCGCGAGCTTGGGATCGTTCAGGCCGCGCAGCGCGTACCAGCCGGCATGGAACTCGGCTTCCGCGGCATTGGCCGCGCTTTCGGCGGCATGCGTGGCGACTATCTTGTATGCCGTCTTCATATCGCCCTGGTCGACCAGTTCGCGCGAGAGCACCCGGCGTTCGACCCACCAGGCATCCGGATCGACCAGGGAGTCACGGTCCGCCGGCGCCTTCATGACAACCGCCGCGGCGCCCGCAAAATCCTGCTGCTTGCGCAGATACTCGGCCTGCGCGAAGAAATAGCCGGCCGAATGCTGCGCGGCCGGCACGGCCTTCAGCAGTTTGGCGGCATTCTTGTCGCCCCTGTCGGCCGCCGCCCAGGCGTCGGCAAGCTGCTGGGCGCCGGCGAGCCCGGCGACACGCAAGGCGGAATTCACCCGGTCGGCATAGAACATGCGCTCCATGCGAAAACGGTGATCGGCGGCAGGAACAACGCTGCCGAACTCCTTGATCAGAGCCGTCTCGTCCTTGGCTTCCAGGATCGCGGTGCGCCAGAACGGCGACAGCACCGATCGCGCCGCCTTGGCGTTGCCGGACGACAGATAGGCGCGCGCGAGAACCATCACGCCTTCGAATGTCTGCGGCTGGCTGCCGTCGAATGCCTTGACGACGACGTCCGCCGCCGGGTTTTCGCGGTAGAGCGCGCGCTCGCTGTTTTTGCGCAAGGCAACGGTGCCAGGCCAGTTGGGCAGCATCTTCGCGGCCGCCGCGATGTCGCCGCTCGGAACCTTGTCTCCGCCGTAAAGCGCGATCGCCCACGCCAATATGTGCTGGTCGAGCGATTGTGCGGGCAGTGCATCACGCACACCGCGCGCGCCGGCAATATCGCCTGCCGCCAGCGCATCCAGCCCACTTTTCAACAGCGCGACGCTGGGTGAGGGGGCCTGTTGCGCCTTGTCCTGTACACCAGCCACCGGGATGGCCGAGGTGACCCGCACATCGACGCTGCCGCTGATCGCCACGCCGGGCATCAGCGCGGCCATGGCGCCAAGCAGCGCGAACAGATGAGGCCGACTGGTCGGCATGATGACGTGTCTTTCCTTAATCCAGCATCTTACCGGCGGGCGAAGAAGCCTTGAAGCCTAGACTTAGGTCGTGAAGGGCTCGTAAACAAAGGGTTATCGAGGCCGTTGGAATTACGCTTGCTGGCACCATGGCAATGCTTGCCGCGCAACAATGTCGAGACTATGGTGCGCGGCTTCGCTTTCGGTTAGAAGGCGCGCACCACGAAACGCCGATGCATGGCGCCCAAAAGTGGATACCGGTTTTGGGCTAACGACATGCATAACCAACAAAGTGCATGGCGCCCAAAAGTGGATACCGGTTTTGGGGTAACGACATTGCATTACCAACAAAGTGCATGGCGCCCAAAAGTGGATACCGGCTTTGGGACAACGACATGCGTGAACCAAGAAGTCCCAAGGAGTTGGACGACATGCTGAGAGGCTCGCTTACCGCGCTCGTGACACCGTTCGAGAAGAGCGGGCGTTTCGACGAGAAAGCCTTTCGCGTGTTCGTCGACTGGCAGCTTGGCGAGGGCACGACGGGCTTGGTTCCTGTCGGCACGACCGGCGAATCCCCGACGCTGTCGCATGACGAGCACCGCCATGTCGTCAAGGTCTGCGTCGAGGTGGCCAAGGGCCGCGCCCCGGTGGTTGCCGGCGCCGGTTCCAACAACACCGAGGAAGCCGTCGGGCTCGTGCAGTATGCCGAAAAGGCCGGCGCTGATGCCGCCCTGGTCGTCACGCCCTATTACAACAAGCCGACACAGCGCGGCCTCTACGAGCATTTCGCCGCCGTCGCCAGGGCGACCAAGCTGCCGATCATCATCTACAACATCCCGCCGCGCTCGGTCATCGACATGACGCCGGAGACGATGGGCCGGCTGGTACACGACTTCAAGAACATCGTCGGCGTCAAGGACGCTACCGGCAAGGTCGAGCGAGTGTCGGAGCAGCGCATGACCTGCGGCAAGGATTTTATCCAGCTTTCGGGCGAGGACGCTTCCGCGCTGGGTTTCAACGCGCATGGTGGTGTCGGCTGCATCTCGGTGACCTCGAACGTCGCGCCACGGCTCTGCGCCGAATTCCAGGCAGCAACGCTTTCGGGCGACAGTGCGAAGGCGTTGGAGCTGCAGGACCGTCTATTGCCGCTGCACAAGGCAATCTTCATCGAGCCCGGTGTATCCGGCGCGAAATATGCACTGTCGAAGCTTGGCAAGGTCGAGAACGTGCTGCGTTCGCCGCTGGTGACTGTCGAGCCGGCAACGGCCGAGAGGATCGATGCGGCCATGAAGCACGCCGGCTTGATCAATTAGCGAGCCCGTTTGGGAAGTCTGCTCCCACGGTGATCTGAAGGCGCCACCTGCGCTTCCGGTGCTCCCGTACTATATGTACGCTCCGCTCCGGTTCTCGGTAGCGCCACCATCTGGCTCGCGGGAGCGAGTTTCGAAACGGACTCTAGACCTCATGAACCAAGTCAGAAAAGCCGATCCCAACAACAAGACCGTTGCCGAAAACCGCAAGGCGCGGTTTTCGTATGAGGTGCTCGACACGATCGAGGCCGGCCTTGTGCTGACCGGAACCGAGGTCAAGTCGCTGCGTCAGGGCCAGGCCAACATCCAGGACAGCTATGCCTCGGTCGAAGGCGGCGAGATCTGGCTGATCAATTCCTATCTGCCGGAATATCTGCAGGCCAACCGTTTCAACCACGAGCCGCGCCGCCGCCGCAAACTGCTGCTCAACAAGCGCGAAATGGCCAAGCTGTCGCAGAGCGTGGACCGCGAAGGCATGACGCTGGTGCCGCTGAAAATCTATTTCAACGATCAGGGACGCGCCAAGCTGCTGCTTGCCGTCGGCCGCGGCAAGAAACTGCACGACAAGCGTGAGACCGAAAAGCAACGCGACTGGTCGCGCGAAAAAGGCCGGCTGCTGAAGGAACGCGGGTGATCGGGAGATAGCCTGGAAAGCCAACGATCGGGTTTTCAACCTCGAACACCGGCAAGTCCAACAGGGGATGGTCTTGAAGAAGCGGATTGTTCTCTGGGGCGTGGCCACTCTTGCCTTGGCATGTGTCATTGCTTTGGGGGGAGTGGCCTATTTCCGCACCTACTCTCCCGACCGCGACCGATATCCGCTCAGAGGCATCGACGTCTCCCATCATCAAGGCCGGATCGACTGGCGGCGTGTTGCCGCGGATGATGTGGCTTTCGTCGTCATCAAGGCGACTGAAGGCGGCGACCATGTCGACGACGCCTTCGGCGGCAATCTGCGCGAGGCCCGCGCCGCCGGCCTCGCCGTAGGCGCCTATCATTTCTTCACCTTCTGCCGGCCGGGCGCCGACCAGGCGAGGAATTTCATCTCGGTGGTGCCGCACGATCAGCCGCTGCTGCCGCCCGTGGTCGACATCGAGTTCGGCGGCAACTGCCCGCGGCGACCGTCGCCCGAACAGTTGAATGCCGAACTTCAGGCCTTCCTCGGACCTGTCGAGGCGGCATTCGGCAAGCCGGTGATCGTCTATCTGACGGATGAAGCCGAGGCCGCTTATGGCGGGCAAATCGCCGCTCGCCCACTCTGGCTACGCTCACTGCTCATGGAACCGGACCGCCGTGACTGGATCTACTGGCAGTACCACAACAGGGGGCGCGTGAACGGCATCGAGGGGGACGTCGATCTGAACGTTTTGCAGGGCGGGCCGGAGAAGTTGGCGGCGCTGCTCGCCTCCACACCTTGATGAACAGGCCCGATCTGATGCCGGTCCGGTTCTTCGGCAGCCTGCCATGCCCTGAAACCATTCACGATCCAGCTGATGTCGAGACAGCCAGATTTTCCCGGCGTCGACCCATCGCCGAATAGCCCATCCCGGCGGCCATGATGGCGATGGCCACGCATTGGATAGCCAGCGGGGTCTCGCCAAGCACGACCATGCCGACCATCACGGTGGCCACCGGCACACCTGGGAGGAATAGCGATGCGGCTTGTGAGCCCAATCGGTCGACAATGTAAGTGTAGAGGAACATTGCGGCAGCGCCCGCGAGAAGACCTTGAATGACGATTTGGCTGGCGATTTCGGCGCCTGCGGCGGCATGTAGGCCGCTTGGCGCAAAGACATAGAGAAGTGGCAGCGGTAGGCAGGACAAAAGCACGACGCTCGCGGTCGCCGTGACCGGGTCGACACGCCATCGCTGCACAAGGACGGCGTATGTGGAAAACATCGCGCCCGATCCGATAAACAGCAGGTCCCCGAACAGGACATCGCTGGCGCCGGTGCGCGCCGGCGCTATGAACAGCAACAAGCCGGCGATGATCGTGACGACACCAATGATTCGCCGACGCGACGCGCTTTCCCTGAACAGCGACAATAGGAACGAAAAGAACACGATCGAGGCCGGGCAGAGCGCCGCGGCATGGGCGGCGGGCGCGTGGGTCAGGCCCCAGTTGATGATCAGCGGATAGGGCAATCCGGCCAGTGCCGCCAACGTCAGTCCACGCCGCCAGCCCAGCGCCTTCATGGTCGCCAGGCCGCGCCTCCAGACGATCGGCAGGAACACCGCGCCGGCACCGGCAAAGCGCAGGCCGGCCATGTCGGTGGCCGTCAGATGCTCCCTGAGGCTGAAGCGGGCGGCCACGAACTGCGCTGCATAGATGGCGATCATGACAAGACCGGCGATCACCGCCAGTCTTGTGTCTCCGGTGTCTCGTCCGTCGGCCATGTCAGTTCCGCCGCATGTTCATGCCGCCAGGACGCGACAGCCCCGACCTTGCGATGAAGCGGAGCCTATTATCGAAAGGGCCGCGACAAAATACGCTGTTTTTCACAATTTGAAGTGAAATTCACGCAAATAGGATGGCTTGAACGTGAATCCTGAACCAGTCGACCTAGACGCCGTCGACCGCGGTCTTCTGCGACTGTTGCAGGAAGATGGACGCCGCACCACGCTCGACCTGGCAGCGCGCGTCGGCCTGTCACCGACCGGTGCCAGCCAGCGCGTGAAACGCCTGTTTCGCGACGGCTTCATCACCGCCGTCAGGGCGGTGCTCAATCCGGCAAAGATTGGCCGCGGCATGCTTGTCTTCATCGAGGTGCGGCTCGATCACGCGGCCCCGCATATCTTTGACCGCTTCGCCGAGGCGGTGGCAAAGGCGCCCGAGGTACTGGAATGCCACATGGTCGTCGGCGGCTTCGACTATCTCGTGAAGGCCCGCATTGCCGAGATGGCCGACTATCAGGACTTTCTCAAACGCGTCATCCTGCCGCTGCCGGGGGTGAAGGAGACACATACCTATGCCTCGATCGGCGACGTGAAGCCGGATGCCTTGCTGCCGGTGTGAGCAGGCACCGCGGACCGCACGGTATCCGAGAGCTCAGTTCTTCAGGAATGCCGCGATCTCGCCAAACACCCTGACGAACATGTCTTCGGTCAACACACCCGTATTGGTGTTGTAACGCGAGCAATGGTAGCTCGAAAACAGCATGATGCCGCCGGCTTCCAACTGGCCGCCATGTTTGAACGGATAGGCGGCGACGCGCCCGCCCAGTGCCCGCACGGTCGACTGGTGCGCGATCGATCCCAGCGCCAGCACGGCGCGCAGGTTTGGAAAGCGAGCGATGGTCGGCACCAGGAATGTCCGGCAGGTGGCGATCTCGGCACCGACCGGCTTGTTCTCCGGCGGCACGCAGCGCACCGCGTTGGTGATCGCCGTGCCGACGAGCTCCAGCCCGTCATCGGGCCGCGCCTTGAACTCGCCGCGTGCGAAGTCGTGGGCAATCAGTGTCGAATAGAGCAGGTCGCCGGCATAGTCGCCGGTGAAGGGGCGCCCGGTGCGGTTGGCGCCCCGCAGGCCAGGCGCCAGACCGACGATCAGAAGCTGGACGGTATCTTCGCCGCCCAGTGGCAGGAAGGTCGGCACCGGGGCGTTGAACCATGACGGCTCGCGCTGCCGCCATTCGGCGATGAAATCATGCAGCCGCGGGCAGAGCGGGCAATCGCGGCTGGGTTCGGAAAGCGAGAGGGCGGTCAAGTCGACCGGCCTCAGTAGTCGTCCTCGTCGACTTCAGCCGGTTCGGGCCGCCGTGCCGGCCGTTCGGAGGGGTCGCGGCCAACTTCGTTCTTCAGCGACGCCAGGTCGATGAAATGGTCGGCCTGCCGGCGCAGGTCGTCTGAGATCATCGGAGGTTGAGAGGACATGGTCGAGACGATCGACACCTTGCGGCCACGCCGTTGCAGCGCTTCGACCAGCGTTCGGAAATCGCCGTCTCCGGAGAATATGACATAGTGGTCGACGACATCGGCGAGTTCCAGCGCATCGACGGTGAGCTCGATGTCCATGTTGCCCTTGATCTTGCGGCGGCCGGTCGAGTCGGTGAATTCCTTGGCGGGCTTGGTGACCACCTTGAAGCCGTTATAGTCGAGCCAGTCGATCAGCGGCCGGATCGAGGAGTATTCCTGGTCCTCGACCAGCGCGGTGTAATAATAGGCGCGCAACAGGTAACCGCGCTTGTGGAAGCTCGCCAGGAGCTTGCGATAGTCGATGTCGAACCCGAGCGCGCGCGATGTGGCGTAGAGATTGGCGCCGTCGATGAACAGGGCGATTTTTTCACGAGGGTCGAACATGGAAATAGTCCTTTTCGAAAAAACGGCCGTCTAAACGAAATGCGGTAGCGACTTTCGGTCAGGCTCATAATAAACCGGCCGACCTTGGACCCACCGAGATAACGCCAGTTTGGTGGCAATCCAAGGGCATGTGGCGCACTGCAAGCAATTGTGATCGTGGCGCCGAACCCTGGACCCGGCTGGCTTTGCTAGATCGGGAGTTCGATGTTGAGATTGAGTGCCCTGTGGGCCCGCATCGCCATGATGCTTGTATTTTGGCCGCGTTCGGGTTAAGGACCGCGCCTGTTTTCCATCAAATCCAGGCATGAAAGGGGCAGTCCATGGCCCGCGTAACCGTTGAAGATTGCATCGACAAGGTCGATAACCGCTTCGAGCTGGTGCTTCTGGCCGGCCACCGCGCCCGTCAGATCAGCCAGGGCGCGCAGATCACCGTCCCGCGCGACAACGACAAGAACCCGGTCATCGCACTGCGCGAGATCGCCGACGAGACGCTGTCGCCCGACGATCTCAAGGAAGATCTGATCCATTCGCTGCAGAAGCATGTCGAGGTCGACGAGCCTGAAGCCGATGGCGAAGTGATCGCCGATCAGACCGGCGGCGCTGTTGCGACCGCCGAAACCGACGACGCCGAGGAGAACGTCACCTTCGACCGGATGACCGAGGAAGATCTCCTGGCTGGCATCGAAGGCCTGGTGCCCCCGGAAAAGAGCGACGACTACTAAGTCGGCCGTCCGTTCCGGCGGTCGCTGAATCTTCCGGCACTTCCGTCCCGGCGGTTTCGTGGCTATCTATGACATGCGCCGTACAACAGTGCGGCGCATGATTCATTTCATCGCCGAGAGATTTAGCCCATGATGCGTCAGTATGAGCTTGTCGAGCGCGTCCAGCGCTACAAGCCTGACGTCAACGAGGCGTTGCTCAACAAGGCCTATGTCTACGCCATGCAGAAGCATGGCCACCAGAAGCGCGCTTCCGGCGATCCCTATTTCTCGCATCCGCTCGAAGTCGCCGCCATCCTCACCGAGATGCACATGGACGAGGCGACCATCGCCGTCGCCCTGCTGCACGACACCATCGAGGACACGACGGCGACGCGGGCCGAGATCGACGATCTGTTCGGTCCCGAAATGGGCAAGCTGGTCGAGGGCCTGACCAAGCTCAAGAAGCTCGACCTCGTCTCGAAGAAAGCCGAGCAGGCGGAGAACCTGCGCAAGCTTTTGCTGGCGATCTCGGAAGATGTTCGCGTGCTGCTGGTCAAGCTCGCCGACCGTTTGCACAACATGCGCACCCTTGATCACATGCCCGAGGCCAAACGCCTGCGCATCGCCGAGGAGACGATGGATATCTACGCGCCGCTGGCCGGGCGCATGGGCATGCAAGGCATGCGCGAGGAGCTGGAAGAGATCGCCTTCCGCTTCATCAATCCGGAAGCCTACCGGGCCGTCACCGCCCGGCTCGCCGAGATATTCGAGCGCAACAAGGGCGTTCTGACCGACATTGAAAAGGCGCTGTCGGCCTTGTTCGAGAAGCACGCCATCAACGCCGGCGTGAAGAGCCGGCAGAAGAAGCCATGGTCGGTGTTCCGAAAGATGGAGGCCAAGGCGCTGTCCTTCGAGCAACTGTCCGACATCTTCGGCTTCCGTGTTGTCGTCGACAGCGTCGAGGACTGCTATCGCGCGCTGGGTGCCATCCACACCACTTGGTCGATGGTGCCCGGCCGTTTCAAGGACTACATCTCGACCCCGAAGCAGAACGACTACCGTTCGATCCACACCACCATCGTCGGCCCTTCGCGCCAGCGCGTCGAGCTGCAGATCCGCACCCGCGAGATGAACAAGATCGCCGAATACGGCGTCGCCGCCCATTCGATCTACAAGGACACCGGCGGCAAGACGAACGGCGCCGGCCATGCGATCTCGAAGGAGACCAACGCCTACGCTTGGCTGCGTCGTACCATCGAGCAGTTGGCCGAGGGCGACAATCCCGAGGATTTTCTCGAGAACACCAAGCTTGAGCTGTTCCAGGACCAGGTGTTCTGCTTCACGCCGAAAGGCATGCTGATTGCCTTGCCGCGGGGCGCCACGCCGATCGATTTCGCCTATGCGGTCCACACCGATGTCGGCGACACCTGCGTCGGCGCCAAGGTCAATGGCCGCATCATGCCGCTGATGACGGAACTGAAGAATGGCGACGAGGTCGAGATCATCCGCTCCAAGGCGCAGGTGCCGCCAGCCGCATGGGAATCGGTCGTCGTCACCGGCAAGGCGCGCGCCGCCATCCGCCGCGCCACCAAGAATGCGATCCGCAAGCAGTATTCTGGCCTTGGCGCGCGTATTCTGGAGCGTGCCTTCGAACGAGCCGGCAAGACCTTCACCAGGGAAAGCCTCAAGCCCGTGCTGCACAGGCTCGCACGCAAGGACATCGAGGATGTGCTGGCATCCGTGGGCCGCGGCGAACTGGCGTCGACGGATGTCATGAAGGCCGTGTTCCCCGACTACAAGGACGAGCGCGTCACGCCGGCGGCGCCCAAGCAGCGCGAGGAAGGCTGGTCGAAGATCCGCAATGCCGCAGGCATGCTGTTCCAGATACCTGGCCGGGCCGCGCGCAAGGACAAGGACCAACCAGGCGCCGGCGCCGTGCCGATCCGCGGCGTGCGCGGCGACCTGCCGGTGCGCTTCGCGCCGGAAGGCGCGGTCCCTGGCGATCGTATCGTCGGCATCGTCCAGCCGGGCACCGGCATCACCATCTACCCGATCCAGTCTCCGGCGCTGCAGGCCTTCGACGATCAACCGGAGCGCTGGATCGACGTGCGCTGGGACATCGACGAGCGCACCAAGGAGCGGTTCCCCGCGCGCGTCTCGGTCACCGCCATCAACGCGCCGGGTTCGCTTGCCGATATCGCCCAGGTCGTCGCCTCCAACGACGCCAACATCCATACGCTGTCGATGGTGCGCACCGCGCCCGATTTCACCGAAATGCTGATCGATCTCGAAGTCTGGGACCTGAAGCATCTCAACCGGCTGCTGTCGCAGCTCAAGGACAATTCGAGCGTCAGCGATGCGCGGCGCGTCAATGGCTAGCGATAGCCGACCATGGGGGACGAGATGAATACCGACGAAGTGCTGGACATATTCCGTGAGGCTGGCGCTGTTCTGGAGGGTCATTTTATCCTGACGTCGGGCCTGCGCAGTCCAGTCTTCCTGCAGAAGGCACGCGTCTTCATGCATGCCGACAAGACCGAGCGGCTTTGCAAGGCGCTGGCCAAGAAGATTCGCGCCGCCGTGCCAGGCAAGATCGACTATGTCGTCGGGCCGGCGATCGGCGGCCTGATCCCTGCCTACGAAACCTCGCGCCACCTTGGCGTGCCAGCGATCTGGGTGGAGCGGGAGGGGGGCGAGTTCCGCCTGCGCCGCTTCGAGATCGATCGAGGCGCCCGCGTCGTCATCGTCGAGGACATCGTCACCACCGGTCTGTCGATCCGCGAAACCATCGATTGCCTGCGCGACGTTGGCGCAGAGGTGGTCGCGGCCGCCTGCATCATCGACCGTTCGGCCGGCAAGACCCATGTCGGCGTGCCGTTGATCGCGCTTGCCGAATATGAAGTTCCAGCCTATCCGCCGGACAGGTTGCCGCCGGAGCTTGCCGCCATCCCGGCCATCAAGCCCGGCAGCCGCAACATCTGACGAGGAGGTCGAAATGATCGCCGGCATCGACCATTTCGTGCTGACGGTCCGCTCGGTTGAAGCGACCTGCGACTTCTACCGGCGCGTGCTTGGCATGCGGCGCCTGGATCAGCCGAACCGGCCGACAGCGCTTCTGTTCGGTTCGCAGAAGATCAACCTGCACGAAGTCGGCCGCACTTTCGAGCCAAAGGCAAGGACGCCGACGCCGGGTTCTGGCGATTTCTGCCTCGTGTCGGCGGTGCCTCTCGCCGAAATCCAGGCCGGCCTCGCGGCCGAAGGCGTTGCCGTCGAAGTCGGTCCGGTCGAGCGCGTCGGCGCGCAAGGAGCTATGATGTCGGTCTATTTCCGCGATCCCGACGACAATCTGGTCGAGGTCAGCGAATATCTGAAGTAGGCGCCGTGCCGGAAGGCTATCGTCTGGCCCCTGATGGCGACCTTGTCGAAGTCGGTCGGAACCCCTGGCCGCATATCGGTCATCCGGCTGCGACAATTAGCCGAAACCACTTCTCAAATTCGCCGCGATTATCCGATGTGGAGGAGATGGATCCGAGCAAAAACCTGGCGCTGCGGACGCTGAGCGTAAGGCCTTCGGTTGTCGTTGGGCTTGCGGATGGCTATATCAAAGTCGCGATTGCCTTCTGGCGACCGTAAAGCGCAAGATGTGGCAGTCGAAACCTGGCTGGAAACAGCCGGCGTGTAAGCTGTGAATTGTCTGGAATAGGAATAGAGTGCTTTTTCGTCGCCGCAAGCCTGATGGCCTTTTCGAGCGGGTGCGTACCTATCTGTGGCCGCGCCGTTCGTTTTCGCGCTCGCTTCAATATTTCTCCAAGCGCATTCTGCGGCTGAAGGCCACCCCGCATGCGGTGGCCGCGGGTGTCGCGGCGGGTGTCTTTGCTTCGTTCTTCCCCGTCGGTTTCCACTTCATCATTGCCGCCGTTCTGTGTTGGGTGATCGCCGGCAATCTGGTGGCCGCCGCTCTCGGAGCCGTATTCTTCGGCAATCCGCTTACTTTTCCGCTCTTGTGGGGCGCATCCTGGGAAACCGGCAAGCTCATCCTGCACGATCGCTTGCCGACACACGGTCCGCCGGCGCATCTGGGCGAGATGCTGCACACGCTTTCCTTCGCCAAACTATGGCATCCCGTACTGGAGCCGATGCTGATCGGCGCGGTGCCGCTCGGGCTGGTGTTCGGCCTGGTGTTCTACGGCATCACGCGCTGGGGCATGAATGTCTTCCGCGAACAGAGGCGCAAGCGGCTGGCCGAGCGCGCGAGACGCCGTGAGCATTCGCCTCATTCCGGCGGAAGCGTCGGTTCTGCCGCCCAATGATCATCGGCATTGGCAGCGACCTGATCGACATCACACGCATCGAGAAATCGCTTGAGCGTCACGGCCAGCGCTTCATCCAGAGGATCTACACCGAGGTGGAACAGGCGCGTTCGGAGAACCGGCGCGCCCGCGCGGCTTCCTACGCCAAGCGCTTTGCCGCCAAGGAGGCATGCGCCAAGGCACTGGGCACTGGTCTGGCACAAGGGGTCTTCTGGCGTGACATGGGTGTCGTCAACCTGCCAAGCGGTGCGCCGACGATGGCGCTGACCGGCGGGGCGCTGGCGCGGCTGGAAGAGATCGTGCCTCGAGGCCATCGGGCAGCGATCCACCTCACCATCACGGATGATTTCCCGCTCGCTCAAGCCTTTGTGATCATAGAGGCGCTACCGGTCGAAGAAGCGCCACATTGATTGCATCTGACGACCGGCATGGACGTTGCCCAGCGCGCGCCGAGACTCTATACCATCCAACGCACAATCGAGGACGACATGAGCGTGGCTGAAAAATCTCAGAAGAAATCCGGCGGGCTTGGCGAAACCGTCAGCGTCATCGTCCAGGCGCTTTTGCTCGCCCTGGTCATTCGCACGCTGCTGTTCCAGCCGTTCTCGATCCCGTCGGGCTCGATGCGGCCGACGCTTCTGGAAGGCGACTATCTGTTCGTCACCAAATGGTCCTACGGCTATTCACGCTATTCGCTGCCTTTTGGACCGGACATTTTCTCGGGCCGCATCTGGGGCTCAGTGCCCAAGCGTGGCGACGTGGTGGTGTTCAAGTTCCCGCCGGATCCGTCCGTCGACTATATCAAGCGCGTCATCGGCCTGCCCGGCGACAAGATCCAGATGAAGGATGGCCAAGTCTTCATCAATGGCGTCGGCGTGCCGCGCGTCAAGACCGGCCAGATCGACAATCCCGACATCACGGAAAAGGATTATCCGATCGACGTCTATCGCGAGACGCTGCCCGATGGTGTCAGCTACGACACGCTCGACCTGTCGCCGAACTCGATTGGCGACAACACCCGCGAATTCGACGTGCCCCCCGGCCACTATTTCATGATGGGCGACAACAGGGACAATTCCGCCGACAGCCGCTTCACCGTCGGATATGTTCCAGCCGAGAACCTGGTCGGCCGCGCCAACCTTGTCTTCTTCTCGATCGCCGGCAAGGCAAGCCCGCTCGAAATCTGGAAATGGCCGTCGCTGATGCGCGCTTCGCGCCTGTTCCACTTCGTCAACTGATGGCGTTGAAGCGCCCNAAATCTGGAAATGGCCGTCGCTGATGCGCGCTTCGCGCCTGTTCCACTTCGTCAACTGATGGCGTTGAAGCGCCCGACAGGCGAGACTCTGGCCGGTTTGGTGATGGCCAAGACCGGGCATGTTTTCAGGGATATCCGCTTACTTGAGACGGCCTTGACGCATTCCAGCGCGGTCAAGGCGACAAGCAACAATCAGCGTCTTGAATTCCTCGGCGACCGCGTGCTTGGTCTTGTCGTCGCCGATATGCTTTTCGAGAAATTCCCCGATGCACCGGAAGGCGAAATCGCGCCCCGTTTCAATGCGCTGGTCGATGCAAAAACATGCTCGGAAGTCGGCATCGAGATGCAGCTGGAGAATCTGGTTCGGGCCGACGCCGCCTTGAAGACGCGATCGCGCGGCTACGGCGGAAACTATCTGGCTGATGCCGTCGAAGCCCTAATCGCGGCAGTTTACATCGATGGTGGTATCGACGCCGCGCGGCGGTTCGTTCTGCGTTATTGGGAGCCACGTTCGAGCACGGTTGTGACGAAGCCACTTAATCCGAAATCCGATTTGCAGGAATGGATTGCCAAGTCGAGTGACGCGCGACCCGAATATGTGATCGAAAAACGCGAAGGGCCCGACCATCAGCCGGTCTTCACTATTTCTTTGCAGGTTAGCGGCTTTGCACCTTCCATCGGTACCGGCGGCTCCCGCAGAGCGGCCGAAGAAGCGGCGGCTTCGGCATTTCTCGTGCGCGAAGGCGTGTGGGCCAATAAAGGGAGCGCGGCATGACCGCAGAAGATACTGCAGCCGCTCCCGTCACGCACTCCGGCTTCGTTGCGCTGATCGGCGCGCCCAATGCGGGCAAGTCGACGCTGGTCAACCAGCTGGTCGGCGCCAAGGTCTCGATCGTCACCCATAAGGTGCAGACGACACGTGCCATCGTGCGCGGCATCGCCACGCACGACAACGCGCAGATCGTCTTTGTCGACACACCGGGCATCTTCAAACCCAAGCGGCGGCTCGACACCGCGATGGTGACCACCGCGTGGGGAGGCGCCAAGGACGCCGACATCGTGCTGCTGCTGATCGACGCCGAGCGCGGCATCAGGGGCGATGCAGACGCCATCCTCGAACGGCTGAAGGACGTGCGCCAACCGATGGTGCTGATTCTCAACAAGGTCGATCGGGTCAAGCACGAGGCGCTGCTGGCCCTGTCCGCGGCAGCGAACGAGAAAGTGCCGTTCCAGCGCACCTTCATGGTCTCCGCGCTGACCGGTTCCGGCTGCAAGGACCTCCTCGACTATCTGGCGCAGGCGCTGCCGGCCGGTCCCTGGTACTATCCGGAAGACCAGATTTCGGACCTGCCGATGCGCCAGCTGGCAGCCGAGATCACCCGCGAAAAACTCTATCTCAGGCTGCATCAGGAACTGCCCTATTCCTCGCACATCGAAACCGAGAAATGGGAAGAGAAACAGGACGGCTCGGTGCGCATCGACCAGACCATCTTTGTCGAGCGCGACAGCCAGAAGAAGATCGTGCTTGGCCACAAGGGCGAGACCATCCGCGCCATCGGCCAGGCCGCGCGGATGGAAATATCAGGCATACTGGAACAGAAGGTCCACCTGTTCCTGTTCGTGAAAGTGCGCGAGAACTGGGGCGATGACCCCGAGCGCTACCGCGAGATGGGGCTGGAGTTCCCCCGCTAAGGCCGAAAAATCCTGGCACGTCATCGGCGCGGTGCTGGCCGACCACAAGCATTGGGCGTGAGGCCAACGCATGTCGCCCGGAAGTGTCCTCGGTTCCGGGACAACGACATGCATAAAATCGGAAGCTTACAGCAGGTCGGCGAATCCGATTCGCCGCTACGAGCTGTAGAGCACGCCGCGGCTTTACGGGAACCGCTCCCCGGGTGCCGGAAAGCAGCTAAGGCGAAGCGCCGGTTCCTCCACGCGGGCCCGCCATGGCGCGAGACCAACTCAGATTCTTGGCAAGCCGCCAACGAAGCGGCGACGCGCCATGAGGCCGGCTTTCAGCGCGGTGATCTGGAGCCGCTGATGGTGTTGTTTTCGCGCCGACAGCGATACGAGGACAGAAATCGCAGATTTATCGAGCTATCTTAGATTTATACTTTTAGAAGACTGTAATCCACAGAATTGACCGGCAAATGTAGAAGGATAAATCTAATTATTACAAAAATATGACGACGTTCCATTTGTGCCGTTTAAAAAACTCAAGCCAGCATCGCCTAGTGTTATTTGTGCAACACGGATTTAATCTGTGGCGAGAATCCAGCGCATTTATGGAATTGTCATTGAAGGTGGACGATTGGTGGGTATGTTCGCCGCGAAAAGGGGACGCGGTGCGGGCCTTTTTCATTGTGGGGGTGAGGCGGGAAAACATATCCGCCAGCCACAATTCAGAAGCCATTTTTCAAACTTGACTGGAGAGGTCAGAAAATGAACATCAAGAGCCTCCTTCTCGGCTCAGCCGCGGCTTTGATCGCGGTGTCCGGCGCGCGCGCCGCGGACGCGGTTGTCGTCGCCGAACCGGAACCGGCCGAATACGTCAAGATCTGCGACGTCTACGGCGCCGGCTACTTCTACATCCCGGGCACCGAGACCTGCCTGCGCATCGGCGGGTATGTCCGTTACGACATCGGCGTCGGCGATGCCGGTTCGTTCGATGGCGTCAACCACGTTCCGGATCACCAGGACGGCAGTACACATTCGACCTACTACAAGAACACCCGCTTCACACTGAAGACCTGGACGGGGCAGGAAACCGAACTCGGTACCCTGAAAACCTACACGGAGACCCGCTTCAACTACGGCAACAGCTCCGGCGACTACATTAATCAAGGCGCCTCCAACGCCGACGATTGGCAGGGCCGTAACAAGTCTCTCTCGCTGCGCTTCGCCTGGATTCAGCTCGGCGGTCTGCGCGTCGGTAAGGACGATACGGCTTTCGATACGTTCATCGGCTATGCCGGCAACGTCATCCAAGATACGATCGTCCCCTATGGCGGACAGGAGAGCAATGTCGTTCAATACTACTTCGACGCGGGCAACGGCTTCTCGGGGCTGGTGTCGCTCGAAGAAGGCGCTGGCAAAACCGGCACCATCGACAGCTATGTCCCGCATGTCGTCGGCGGCTTGAAGTACAAGGCCGACTGGGGCGCGATCACCGGTGTTGTCGCCTATGACAGCAATTATGAGGAAGTGGCCGGCAAGGTTCGTCTGGACGTCAACGTCACCAAGGAACTGTCGCTGTTCGTCATGGGCGGCTACGGCACCGATGACAACCTCACCGATCCAACCAACTTCATCAACGCCAAAGGTCGCGGCTTCTACAAGCAGTGGGGCGGCAACTGGGCAGTCTGGGGCGGCGGCACCTACAAGTTCAACGCCAAGACTTCGTTCAACGCCCAGGTCTCTTATGACGACTGGAAGAACCTCGGCATCGCCGCCAACATCGCTTATACTGTTGTGCCCGGATTCACGGTCACGGCCGAAGTCGATTACCAGAACGTCGGCAATGACACCCCGGCCAACTCCGTTTGGGCTGGCGCGACTAAGAAAAGCAACGTTGGCGGCATCCTCCGCTTCCAGCGCTCCTTCTAAGGCTTGGACTGACCTCAGCAACCGCCCGCGGCACATCGCTGCGGGCGGTTTTTTTGCCTCGTTGCGAGAGCCGGCACAGGCGCCAGACCCATACCTTGATTTCGCCACCCGTTCGGTGAAAAGCTTCTAGTATGGAATGGCGCGACGAGGGAATCATTCTCGGCACCCGCAGGCATGGCGAAACCAGCGCCATTCTCGAGGTGATGACGCGCGCCCATGGCCGCCATCTCGGCCTCGTGCGCGGCGGCCGCTCCCGCAAGCAGCAGCCCGTTCTCCAGCCAGGCAATCGTGTCGATCTCTTGTGGCGCGCGCGCCTTGACGAGCACCTGGGCACCTTCCAGGCCGAAGCGATCGAGATGAACGCCGCCCGGCTGATGGACAGTGCCATTGCCGTCTACGGCCTGCAGACGATGGCGGCGCATCTGCGCCTGCTGCCCGAGCGCGATGCCCATGGCGGCCTCTACGAGGCGCTTTCGGTGATGATCGTGCACCTCGACGACGCGGATGCCGCCGGCGAACTGGTGGCGCGTTTCGAGCTTCTGATTCTCGATGAACTCGGCTTTGGCCTCGATCTCAGCCAATGCGCCGCCACCGGCACAAGGCAGGATCTGGCCTATGTCTCGCCTAAGTCCGGGCGCGCGGTGTCGCGTGAAGCCGGGGCGCCATGGCACGACAAGATGCTGGTGCTGCCCGCCTTCCTGCAGCGTGGCTCCGGCCAGCGCGCCAATCAGGCGGCGATCGCGGACGCCTTCCGCCTGACCGGCTTCTTCTTCACCCGCCACGTCTACGAGCCGCGCGGCATCGATCAGCCCGACGCGCGCGCCGGCTTTCTGGCCGCACTGCGCAAGCACCACGCAACGCAGAGGCCCATCGCCGGAGAGAGCGCGGCCAGAGAAATCATCCGGTGAGCGAAGTCGAACTCTATCCGGGCCGCCGCTCGGCCTCGGCACCATTCCTCATGCCGACGTCCTGAAATACACCGGCCTGGAATTGCTGCAGCGAATCGTCGACGGCAAATACCCGGCACCACCGATCTCCCTCCAGCTCAGCTTCGCGTTGACCGAGGTATCGGAAGGTCGCGCCTTGTTCCGCGGCGTGCCGAATGAACGCCACCTCAACCCGCTGGGCGGCGTTCACGGCGGCTGGGCGGCGACGCTGCTCGATTCAGCGTTGGCTTGCGGGGTGCGGACCCTGCTTGAGAACGGCGAGGCTTACACCACTGCAGAGTTCAAGGTGACTTAACGCGGCCGATCACGCCCAGGACCGGTGAGGTTGTCTGCGAAGGCAAGGTGGTTCACAAAGGCCGCACGCTTGCCGTTTCGGAAGCGACGCTGAAGGATGCCGGCGGCAAGCTGCTGGCTTTCGGTACCGAGACATGTTCGATATTTCCAGCCGCCAATCTGGCGGCACGTTGAATTTTCAGCCGTTTAGCCGCCGTAATTGAATGTCAGTGAGATGAAGCGTCAGTGAAAACTGGCCTGGTTTGGGGGAACCGCCATGTTTGAGAGCCTGATCGGCCTCGTCGCCATCATTGCCTTGTTCGTCATCATTTCGCGTCAGCAGGGCCGCATCGGCCTGATCGAGCGCGAGCTTGGCGCACTGCGCAGCCTCGTGCTTTCGGGCGCGGTATCGCCCACGGTCAAGCCATCGGAACTGGAAGTGGCGCAGGGCACGGCCGACACGGCTCCGGTGGCCGCGCCTGCCGACATCGCCCCGGCAGCAATCGGCGAGCCGGCACCCGCACTACAGGCCACGGAGTCGGAAATTCCGGCAGGAGAGAGTGTGCCCGGCCCTTGGAGCGCGCCCGAGATCACACCGAAAACGCCAGAGGTCGCGCCGGCCGCGGTCGCCAAAGCCGCTCGCCAGTCCGACGTCGAGACCGCGCTCGGCACGCGTTGGGCGGTCTGGGTTGGTGGCATTGCGCTGGCTCTGGGCGGCTTGTTTCTGATCCGCTACACCATCGAGGCCGGCATTTTCGGGCCCGGCGTGCGGCTCACCATGGCGGCGGTGCTCGGGTTGGTGCTGGTCGCCGGCGGCGAGTTCATTCGCCGCACCGGCTTCAAGGTACCGGTGCAAGGTATTGCGGGCGCCTATATTCCGGCGATCCTGACCGCGGCCGGCGCCTTCATCCTGTTCGGCACCGTCTATGCCGCCCATGGCGTTTACGGTTTTATCGGCCCGGCGCTTGCCTTTACGCTGCTCGGTGCGATCGGCATTGCCACCATCGCCGCCGCTCTCGTCCATGGCCAGGCGCTGGCCGGCATCGGTCTCGTCGGCGCCATGGTGACGCCGGTGCTGATCGCTTCGCAGGCGCCCAATCCGTGGGCGTTGTTCGGCTATCTCGCCATCGTGCTCGCCGCCACTGGCGTGATCGCCCGCATGCGCGACTGGAATGCCCTGATGGCGGCCGCTTTTTTCGGCACAGGCGTCTGGACCATCCTCTACATGACCGACGCACCGGGCGCGAACCTCTCCGCCATCTTGCTCATCGACGCCGTGACGCTGGCTGTGCTCGCCCTTGTCTGGCTGAGCAGTCGTGGCGGCCAGACCGGACAAGCAGGGACTTTCGACTGGCCATCCATCGTGCCTGGACTGTTCGTCGCCTTCTCGGCGCTTGGCCTCTCGGTTGACCCGGTCTTCGCCGCTGCCGGTGATGCTTTGCCGGGCGCGGTGCTGCTTATCGTGATGGTAACGGTCGCCCTCTACCGCCCACTGGCGCTGCCACTACTTTACGCCGCTGGACTGGTGACGGTGCTTATCTATCTCGGCATCATCCCGCCAACGTCTATCGCTTCCGACTTTTCGGGCGGCGCTTTGGGTGTTGATGGAGCGCCCGTGGCCAGCGCCAACGCGCTAAGCTTGCGTATCGGTATTGGCCTCGGTCTGGTTTTCGTCGCCGCTGGTTTGTGGGCCGCGCGCCGCTTCGTCGCCACGGCGCAGATCCGAGCAGCCTCTTGGGCTGCATGGGGTGTCATCGTGCCGCTGGTCATCCTGCTGGCGCTCTGGTTCACCTTCGGCAATCTCGACCGCGACTTTGTCTATGCCGCCGTCGCGGCCCTGCTGGTCCTGGCCTTCGCCGCCGGCGGCGAGTGGATCGCGCGGGCTGAGGAACCGTCGCTCAAGGGCGGAGCCGCAGTGTCGTTTGTTTTGGGCGGCGCGGCAGTCGCCGGCCTCCTGATGCTGCATATGGCTTTTGATTCCGGTTGGACCACCATCCTGCTTGGTGCCGCCGCGATCGTGCCGGCGCTCGCCACGCGCTGGCGCTCCTATCCTGTGCTCGGCTGGATTTCGGTCGCCGCTGTCATCGTGGTGCTTGGCCGCGCCGCCTTCGATCCGACGATCGTCGGCGCCGAATTCCTGTCGACGACACCGATCTTCAACTGGTTGCTGCCGGGCTACGGCGTGCCGGCGCTCGCCTTCGGCTTCGCGGCCTGGCAACTCGCCCGAACCACCGATGGCCGTCCACGCCTGGCCATGGAAGCGGCGGCGGCACTGTTTGCGCTGCTGACGCTCGCCATGCTGGTGCGTCACGCAATGCATGGCGGCGCCATCAACAGCGATGCGCCGACGCTCGCCGAACAGGCGATCTACACGCTGATCGCCATCGGTGCCGGCGCCATCCTGATCGCCATCGACAGGCGCTCGCCAAGCTCGGTGCTGCGCTATGGTTCGATGGCGGTGGGCGTGCTTTCGGCCGCCTTCATCGTCATCCAGCATTTCCTGGTGCTCAATCCGTTGTTCACGGACGAATCGACCGGCCGGATCCCGGTCTTCAACCTCTTGTTCCTCGCCTATCTCCTGCCCGCCGTCGCCGCCGGTGGTCTGGCGCTCTATAGCAGGGGCAAGCGACCGAAATGGTATTCGGCCATGCTGGCGCTGATGGCGGCGCTGCTTGCCTTCGCCTATGCCACGCTTTCGGTCAGGCGCCTGTTCAAGGGCGAGTTCATCGGCATGTGGAGCGGCCTTGGGCAGTTGGAGACCTATACCTATTCGGCGCTCTGGCTGGTTATCGGCGTGGCGCTGCTCACGGCTGGCGTCTGGCTGAAATCGCAGGTGCTGCGCATCGCCTCCGCCGCGCTGATCGCGGTGGCCGTCCTGAAGGTCTTCCTGTTCGACATGTCGGAACTGGAAGGGGTGCTCAGGGCGCTGTCCTTCATCGGGCTCGGCGCCGTTCTGATCGGCATCGGTCTGTTCTACCAGCGGCTGCTGACGCGGGCGGCAAAGGAGAAATTGCTGGCCGGCGAACAATAATAGCCGGAATTCAACGCTGTGCGGGAATAAACCGCCATCCGCCGGCGTTATCTCAATGCTTGGGTGACCGGAGCGGTGGACCGCTTCGCGCTGGCTGCTTGCGCCGTGCCGGGAAGGCGCGTTCTATCGGGATCAACAAGGGCGACCTCAGAACCAGCGGTCATGGACGAAAAAAAGGCAGCAATCCTTGGCGAAATACCGCGCCTGCGCCGCTACGCACGCTCGCTTCTGCGCGGCCGTGATGCTGCCGACGACCTCGTTCAGGACTGCCTCGAGCGTGCGCTGTTGCGGCTCGACAACTGGCAGACGGGAGAAAGCCCCAGGAGGTGGCTGTTTACGATCATGCATCATTTGTTCATCGACCAGATGCGCAAGGTGAACCGCCGCGGCGAAGCGGCGATGCTGCCGCTGGAGGCGGGCGAGGCGGTTGCCCAGCCGCCCCAACAGTTGGATGGCATCGCTTCGCGCGAGATCATGGACGCGTTGCAGGCGCTCAGCCCCGATCGCCGCGCGGCCATTGTCATGGTTGCCATAGAAGGCTTTTCCTATGCCGAGGCTGCCAACATTCTGGGCGTTCCCGCCGGCACGCTGATGTCGCGCATCGCGCGGGGGCGTGAGGAATTGCGCGGGCTGCTGGACGACACAGCGCGCCGCCGCGCCATAAGGATCGTCGAGAAATGATCCGCCGCGATTTTTCCGAACGGGACATCCATATGGCGCTCGACGGCGAACTGCCGGCCGATGAGCGCGCCGCCTACGATGCCTGGCTCGACGCCAATCCCGAGATGAAGGCCAGGAGCGCCCGCTTCACCGCCGACCGGGAGGCGTTGCGCTCGGCCTTTGCCGGCGTGCTGGACGAGGTGGTGCCAGTGCGCTTGCGCAAGGTGGTCCTCGGTGAAGCGCCTGTTAAGCTTGCTGCGCCACGCTCACGCTGGTGGCTTGCCGCCGCCGCGGCCGTCCTTCTCGCCACGGGCGGATTTGGCGGCTACTTTGCGGGTATCGGAAGGATCGGGCAGGAGGATCCGGCGGAGGATCAGCTCGCCGAACAGGCGATCGCCGCCCATGTCATCTATGCCGCCGAGAAGCGGCACGCGGTGGAAGTGCCGGCCAGCGACAAGGATCATCTGCAGACTTGGCTCTCCAACCGGGTCGGCCTGAAACTGGTGGCACCGGACCTAAGCGCGAACGGCTTTCAGCTGGTTGGCGGCCGGTTGTTGCCGGCGGGGGAAAGCAAGGCCGCGATGCTGCTCTACGAAGACGATAAGGGCGAGCGCATATCCCTCTTCGTGACGTCGGAATCGACCGAGAATGCCAAGGGCACCTATGCTTCGGCGCAGGACGGTCCGCGGGCCGTCTACTGGCTGGATAAGGGCTATGGCTGTGCCGTCGTTGGTTCGCTGCCGCGCGAGCAGTTGGCGGCCGTGGCCAAGAGCGCGTATGGCCAGCTTCTGGCCGGTCTGTCCAGCTGAGCCGGCAGCGATCTTGCGCGGCCGGCTGGCATGAAAACAGCGGTTCCGTTCAAAGCTTGCCGGCTTCCCTGCCGTCGCGGAAGCTGTCACAATTCGGCCCTAATCAAGGAGCGATAGCGCTTGGTGAATACCGGCGCTTCGGCCGGTGTCTGCGACGCTTTTCGACCGGGGCCGTTGCCGCAACGCAATCGAGGTTTTCTCAAGCCGCATGCCTGCCGAGATCCGCACGGCCCGCGCGTCTGACGTCGATGACCTCGCCGCCATCGAGAAAGCTGTATTCTCGAGCGACCGCATTTCCCGCCGCTCCTTCCGCCTGTTCATCGAGCGCGAGACCGCCGAGACGCTGGTCGCCGAAATCGATGGCCGCGTCGGCGGTTATGCGATCGTGCTGTTTCGCAAGGGCAGTGGGGTGGCACGGCTCTATTCGATCGCCGTTGGACCGTTTTTCGGCGGGCTCGGCATAGGTCGTCAATTGCTGGCCGCGGCCGAAGAGACAGCCTTCGAACACGGCCGCATGATGCTGCGTCTCGAAGTGCGCGAGGACAATGGCCGTGCCATCAGCATCTATGAACAGGCCGGCTACCGCAAGATTGGCCGCGAGCCCGGGTACTACGAGGACGGCGCGACGGCACTGCGCTATGAAAAAACCCTGCGCGGCGACCTTCCGGTCGCCACCAGGGTGCCATTCTATCAGCAGACCTGCGAGTTCACCTGCGGCCCATGCTGCCTGATGATGGCCATGGCCAATTTCGATCGTGGCTTCGTGCCCGACCCCGTGATGGAAATCCGACTCTGGCGCGAGGCGACGACCGTCTTCATGATGTCAGGACCGGGCGGCTGCGAACCATTCGGCCTGGCTGTCTCGGGCTACGAAAGCGGGCTTGCGGCGGAGATTTACGTTTCGTTCTACGGCGCATTGTTCCTGCAGTCGGTGCGCAGCGAGGACAAGCGCCGGGTCATGGAACTGGCACAGGTCGACTTTCGCCGCCGCGCGGAACTTTACGGCATCCCGGTGAATTACCGTCCATTCACCATCGACGATATCAGGGCGGCTCTCGCCGGGGGCAAACTGGTGCTGGTGCTGATCAGCGGCTTCCTGATGTTCGGCAAGAAGGTGCCGCACTGGGTGCTGGCCATCGGCGATGATGGCGATCATATTCTGATCCACGATCCGTGGGTCGAGGATGAAAGGCAGGAAACCATCCTTGATGCCGCCAACATTCCCGTGCCTTACGGCATCTTCATGAACATGGCGCAGTTCGGCCGCGACGGACTGCGTGCCGCCATCACTTTGGGAAAGAGATAATGACCTGGGTCATTCTTACCGGCAGGCAGAGCGATCTCGACCAGGTGGCGACGCCGCACAAGATCATCACCAATCGCGACTATCTCGCGCATCCCTCGCTGTTTCGCGGTCAGCGGCCTAAGGTCATCAACCTGTCGAACAACTACGGCTATCAGAGCCGTGGCTACTATGCCTCGCTGCTGGCGAGTTCGCGCGGCCACAAGGTCATCCCGACGGTCGAGACGATGATCGACCTGTCGGAGCGCAAGCTCTACGAGCACGCCTTGCCGGAACTGGAACTGGCGCTCAACAAATGCCGCAAGGATCTCGGCGGCGTATTTCCGGCGAAGGTCTGCATCTTCTTCGGCATCGGCCCGTCCAAGGTCTGGGACCGTTTCGCCAAGCTGTTGTTCGACTGGTTCCGGGCGCCGGCGCTCGAAGTCCATATCAAGGACAGCGCCGAATGGGCTTCGATCCGCAAGATCGGCTTCCACCCCCTGGCTCGGATGACGGAGGACGAGGAAAAAAGCTTCATCCAGTGCCTGGAGACCTACACCAACCGCGAGTGGCGCGACACCAAGGGCCGCACGCCGGCGCGTTACACCTTCGCCACGTTGGTCGATCCGCATGAGGAATTGCCGCCCTCGGAAATCTCTTCGCTGCGCTACTGGGCCAAGATCGCCGAAAAGATGGGGGTCGAAATCGAGCCGATCACCAGAAAGGATCTGGCCAAGCTCGCGAATTACGATGCACTGTTCATCCGCGAGACCACCTCGATCTCCAACCACACTTACCGCTTCGCTCGCCGCGCCCAGCAGGAAGGCATGCCGGTCATCGACGACCCGCTGTCCATGATCCGCTGCACCAACAAGGTCTATCTCAACGAACTGATGGCCTACAACAAGGTGCCGGTGCCGCCGACGGTGATGATCGCCGGCACCTCTGACCTCGAACTGGCCGCACAGACGCTGGGTTTTCCTCTCGTGTTGAAGATCCCGGATTCGTCCTTTTCTCGCGGCGTCAAGAAATGCGAGAACCTGGAGGAGTTGACGCGGCTCGCGACCGAATGGCTGGAGGAATCTGACCTTCTCATCGCGCAGAAATTCATCCCGACCGAATATGACTGGCGTGTCGGCGTGCTCGGTGGCCAGCCGCTGTTTGCCGTGCACTATCTGATGGCCAAGAAACATTGGCAGATCGTCAACCACAAGGCCAATGGCAAGCCCGACCAGGGCGGCATCAAGACCTTCACGCTGAAGGAGACGCCGGCCCATGTCGTCGAGACCGCCGTCAAGGCGGCGCGTTGCATCGGCGACGGTCTCTACGGCGTCGACCTCAAGGAGACCAAGGACGGTGTCTTCGTCATCGAGGTCAACGACAATCCAAACCTCGATCACGGCTGGGAGGATTCCGGCGAGAAGGACGAGGTCTGGGTGCGGCTGACGCAGTGGTTCCTGGAGCGGCTCGACAGGCCTGGGCGGTAATTCATCCGAGGGGAATATGCAGTTCATCGTCATCGAGGATTTCACCGGCTGCGACCGCAAGGAAATCTACCGCCGGTTCCGCGACCGCGGCCGACTGAAGCCGGAGGAGCTTGTCGTGCATCACAGCTGGATCGCGGCTGATATGAGCCGATGTTTCCTGCTGGTGGAGAGCGATGACGTCACGTCGCTGCAGCGCTGGGTCATCGAATGGGCTGATCTGGTCGAGTTCGAGATCGTGCCCGTGGCGACCAGCAAGGATATGGTGGCGGCCTTGAGCGGGCACCTCTGACCATAACCCTCCCGGTCAGCGCAGCGCCGGCGAGCCAACCGCGTGCTGGCATTCGTTGACCAGCCAATCGCGGAACGCGGCAACGACATCGCGCCTTGCGCTTCGCTCTGGAACCGTCAGGCAATAGGGCTGGCGCAATGCAATCGCGCCGACGGCCGGCCGGACCAGCCTGCCATCCTCCACCGCTTCGGCACAATAAATCCCTTGCGCCAGCGCCACGCCCAACCCCGAAATGGCGAGGTCTAGGGCCGCGCGCGACGAATTGGCCGAAAGGCCGCGCCGTGCCGCTCGGCCAGGGTGAGCACCCGCGACCTCGAACCAGTTGGGCCAGGACGGAAACGATGCGCCTGTCGGCCCCCAGTCGGTGTGGATGAGCGGCAGCCCGGCGAGCGGCTCGCCACCCGCCTTGGTGATGCCGGCAAGCCCTGGCGCGCAGACGGGATAGACGGCGTCCCGGGCGATCTCCTCGGTCGGGTGCTCGCGATAATGCGGACCATAGGAAAGCCTGATGTCGATCAACTCGCGGTCGAACGACACCGGGTCGTCATCGCCCCGGAGCGATATGTCAGCGGCGCCGTGGCTTGCGACAAAGCCGGCGAGGCGGCGCGAGAGCCAGCCCATGGCCATGGATGGCGGCACCGACACCACCAGGCGCGGGCGGAATGCATCGGCGCCCAGTTCGCGCGAGACACTGCCGATCTCCTGGAAGGCCACCGTCAGCCGAGGCAGCATTTCCACGCCGGCCTCGGTGAGGACAACGCGGCGGTTGACCCGATGAAACAGCTTGCGCCCCATCTGCTCCTCCACGGTTCGGATAAGCTGGCTGACGGCGGCGGCCGAAACCGAAAGCTCTTCCGCCGCCGCGGCAAAGCTGCCGGTGCGCGCCGCGGCCTCGAAAGCCTGAAGCCCTTTCAGGGATGGGGATGAGACCATGATCGCTGATAGCTAAGGTAAGCTTATCCAAATCGCAGGAATCGTCGTTTCTGGAAAGCTTTTTCGTCGACTAGAATGGCTTCATCAATCTTCAGCCTGGATCGAAGCCAATGGACCATCGCGACATCATTGCGTCATTAACACCGGAAGAGCGCAACCGCTTGACGGCCAAGTCCGATGTTGCGGGCATGGTCCAGCTCTGCGCTCACTTGGGTGCGATTATCTTCATTGGATCTTTGATCGCGGCCGAGGTCCCATTCTGGCCGTTGCTGATGCTGCCGCAAGGCATCCTGATCGTGTTCCTGTTCACGCTGCTGCACGAGACGGCGCACCGGACGGCTTTCGAAACACAGTGGCTGAACGACGGCGTGGCGCGGCTGTGCAGCCTGGCGATCGCGCTGCCGGCCGATTGGTTCCGCTACTTCCATTTCGCCCACCACCGGTACACGCAGGATCCCGAAAACGACCCCGAGCTTGCCTTCCCGAAGCCCGAGACCCTGCGGCAATACATTGTCCACGTCTCGGGGCTTCCGGTGTGGTGGGGCCATCTCAAGACACTCTACGCCAATGCGATTGGCGGTAGTCAGGAGAACTATGTACCGCCGAAAGGCCGACGCAAGGTGCGGACCGAGGCGCGCGCCATGATTGCCTTCTACGCTGTCCTCATTCTGCTCGCCGTGTATTTCCGGCTCACCGTGCTTTTCTATGTCTGGATCGTTCCCGCTCTGCTCGGACAGCCATTCCTGCGCCTCTATCTGCTGGCCGAGCACGGCCGTTGTCCGTTCGTGGCCAACATGCTGGAAAACACCAGGACGACGCTGACCAGCTGGGCGGTGCGCAAGCTCGCCTGGAACATGCCGTTCCATGCCGAGCATCATGCCTATCCCGGCGTTCCGTTTCACCAATTGCCGCTGTTTCATGCGCTGATCGAGCGGCATCTCAAGGTGGTCGAGCCCGGCTATGTCAGCTTCCATGAGAAATACCTGGAAACGCTGCGCTGACCTTGCGCTGACGCCATCAGCCGGTCTGACTGCGTGTCGCACGCGACTTCAGCAGGCGCTGGATGTCGGCCGGCTTCGACGGCACGCCGATCAAATAGCCTTGCGCCTCGATACAGCCATTGTCGCGCAGCATGTCGAGTTGCGCCTCGGTCTCGACGCCTTCGGCCGTGACGACGATGCCAAGCTCGGCACCCAACCCGATGATGGTCCGAACGATCGCCGCCGTGTCGCGGTTGCCCATGTCGCGAATGAATGATCGGTCGATCTTGATCTTGTCGACCGGAAAACGCCTGAGGTAGCCGAGCGAGGAATAGCCGGTGCCGAAATCGTCCAGGGCGATGCGGATGCCGAGCTCACGCAACTGGCGCAGCGTTTTCAGCACGGCCCTGCTTTCGTCCATCAGCACGGTTTCGGTGATCTCCAGCTCCAGCCGTCCAGCCGGAACGCCGGAAAATGCCAGCGCCGAGATCACGCCGCGGGCAAACCCGTTGCTTTTGAGCTGCACGGCCGAGACATTGACCGCAATACGCAAGCCGGGTGGCCAGCTTGCGGCCTCTGCGCAGGCTTTCCTCAGCGCCCACTCGCCGAGCGGCACGATCAGCCCGGTCTCTTCGGCGACCGGAATGAAATCGTCCGGCGCGACAGTGCCACGCCCTGGCGAATGCCAGCGCATCAAGGCTTCCGCGCCGGTGATCTCGCCGGAAGCGATGTTCATGATGGGCTGGAAATGCAGATCGAACTCCTGGCGCGGCAGTGCTGCCTCGAGGTCTACTTCAAGCGCCCTGCGGGCCTGCACGACAGCATCCATTCCGGGCTCGAAGAAGCGATAGAGGTTGCGTCCTTCGCTCTTCGCCCGGTAGAGCGCCGTATCCGCGTTTTTCAGCAGCGTGTCGGCGTCCTTGCCGTCGCCGGGGAAAACGGCAATGCCCATGCTAATGCCGACATGCATGTCCCGGCTCTTGTCTCTAAATGGTTTTGCGATTGCGTCGACGATGCGCTTCGCCAGTTTTTCGGTATCGCCAATGCCCTTGAAATGGAACTGCATGACGACGAATTCGTCGCCGCCGAAGCGGGCGACGATGTCTGTTTCGTTGCGGACGCAATGCCGCAGTCTCTCGGCGACGCTTCTCAACAGCCAGTCGCCCGCAGGGTGTCCCCAGGTGTCGTTGACCGCCTTGAAGCGGTCGAGATCGAGCGAGAAGATCGCCAACGGCTTGGCTGCCGCGTCCTCCAGCGCAAGATCCAGCCGCTCGCGAAACATCGAGCGGTTGGGCAGTCCGGTCAGCGTGTCGTGATGCGCAAGATGGGTCATGCGCTCTTCGGTCCGGCGGCGCTCGGTCACGTCGTCGAAAGTCACCACCCAGCCGCCGCCGCTCATCGGCCTGCGTGTGACCAGAACCGTCCTGCCGTCGGTCAGATGCCGGTAGGCCGAATGCGTCTTTGCCGCCGCCAGACAGGCTTCGGTTTTGGCGACTTCGCTGTCGACGTCGATCTTCATGTAGATGCCGAGTTCCAGCAATCGTTCGAGCGCGTTGCGGTGCGTCGTTCCAAGCGGGAAGTCCTCCGCGGAGACGTTATAGAGCTCCAGAAAACGTCTGTTGCGCACAATCATCTTGCCGTCGGCGTCGTACATCAGCAGGCCTTGCGACATGTTGGCGAGTGCCGCGTCGAAACGGCGATGCTGCTCCTTGAGATCCTGCTCGGCGCGCCGTTGTTCGGTTATGTCCTCGTAGATCGAGACCCATCCACCCAGGGCCAACGGACGGTGCGAGATGTTGATGATGCGGCCATCCGACAGAGTCTCTTCATAAGTCGAAGGTTTTGCCTGGTCGATATAGGGCTTGCGGATGGCGTAGAGTTCTTCGGCGCTTTGCGAGGCAACGCCGATATCGACGCTGTGCCGCAGGATGTCGACGAAGCAGATGCCCGGCCGTACCACTTTGGCGTCGAGGCGGAAGATGTTGAGATAGTTGCCGTTGCAGATGATCATGCGTTCGTCGGCATCGAACATGCACAGGCCATGCGACATGTTTTCGACAGCAGCTGAAAAGCGTTCGTTCTGCTCGCGCAGCTCATCTTGCATGCGGCGCTGATGTTCCATGCCTCCGGCCGCCCGTTCCGGGACGACCGAACCACCTTTGACATCCAAGACGGGCATGAGGCGCCCCTGCGATGCTTGATCGAACATCACACTGTTGACGCTTCCGGTTAATTTAGCGTTTTCTACCCAAGCGCGGATGTCGGAACGTGATGCCGCGACTTCTCGATCACCGAAAACCGCTTCAGGAACGCATTCTGCGCTGAGGTCACCGAGCGTGGCGCGAAGTCGAAGCGCTCGGCGGAAAAACCGCGCGGCCGGCCGAAGAACTCGGTCGCCTCGGCGGTCGAAAACCCGGCAAGCAGCGTCGCCTCGAAATAGGCGGCGATCTGGTCGGCGCGCTTGATCTCCTTGCGCAGGATGGCAGCCGGTTCCGGCGGCAGCGAGAAGCGCAGATGGATGGCGCGCTGCAGGCGCACTTCGCAGTCCCTGTAGCTGCCGCCCATCACCGACTTGAATGGCGAGATCATGTCGCCGATGACATATTCGGGCGCATCGTGCAGCAGCGCAGCCAATTGGTCGTCGGCCGAAGCCCGGGGCGCCAGCTCGTTGAACAGTGCCTCGACCAGCAGTGAATGCTGGGCAACCGAAAAAGCGTGCTCGCCGCTGGTCTGGCCGTTCCAGCGGGCGACGCGGGCAAGCCCATGGGCGATGTCCGAGATCTCGATATCGAGCGGCGAAGGGTCGAGCAGGTCGAGCCGGCGGCCGGACAGCATACGCTGCCAGGCCCGTGGCGGCGCACCGGCGCGGTCTGCCGCCATTAGGCTTCCTCCACGCCGGGCGTTTCTTGCGGAAAGCCGAATTTGGCCCAACTGGGGATGGTGAGCGTCACCGGTATGTCACCCGCCAGGATCGGCTGGCCGGCATCAAGCGCCGCCTTCACCCTGTCGATGCGGGCGATGGCGAGCCCTGTCACGGTAGCACTCGAGCCGAGCGTGCCGACCGGCCGCCCACCGACAGTTAGCTCGGCACCCGCAGCGGGCAGGGGAAGCCCAGCCTCGACAATCAGCACGCGCCGCCGGGCGGTGCCTCGATGCTGCATGCGCGAGACGACCTCTTGGCCGACATAGCAGCCCTTCTTGAAACCGACACCGCCCATTTCGTCGAGCAGAACGTCATGCGGGAACGCATCGCCAAGTGCATAATCCGCCCCGCTCTCGGCGACGCCGTGGCCAATGCGGAAGGCCTGCCACGCGCCAATGTCGCCAGCGTCTGGGGCGCCGGCATCGAAGCGCGTGACGCCTTCGTCGCCAAAGCGCCTGTCGGCAAGCGCGGTTGAATCGCTTTCTGAGGCGATTGACTCTTTTCCCCAGGCAACTGTGACAACTGCCTGCGCCAACTTGGCAATCTCAACCTTGGCGCGAAGTTTGTAGAGCATCAGCCGGCGAATGAAATCGTCTGAAATGTCGGCACGGCATTCGATGCGGAAGGCGTTTTCGCCTGCCCGCGAGATCAGGAAGTCGAACAGGATCTTGCCTTGCGGCGTCAAAAGCGCGCCCGGCTTTGCCTCGCCATTGCCAAGCGTATCGAGATCGGTAGTCAGGATGTTCTGCAGAAAATGCTCGGCATCCGGGCCGGAGACGGTGATGAGCGCGCGATCTTTCAGCAGGGCAAAGGGCATGGGGCGGATTAAAAGCCTGATCTTGCAAAACGGTTGGCCATTACGTAAGCCGCTGACACTCCCCCCGCAAGAGAGCATCACCATGACCTACGACCTCATCCTGACAGGCGGCACAGTGGTCAATCATGACGGCGAAGGACTGCGCGACATTGGTGTGAGGGGCGGGCGCATCGCCGCGATCGGCGATCTGCGCCAAGCATCGGCTGGCGAGACGATCGACTGCCGGGGCCTGCATATCCTGCCCGGTGTCGTCGACAGCCAGGTGCATTTCCGTGAGCCGGGACTGGAACACAAGGAAGACCTGGAAACGGGATCGCGGGCCGCGGTGCTGGGCGGTGTCACCGCCGTGTTCGAAATGCCCAACACCAATCCGCTGACTACCAGCGAGGCAACGCTTGCCGACAAGGTCCGGCGCGGCAGCGGCCGCATGCATTGCGACTTCGCCTTCTGGGTTGGCGGTACCCGCGACAACGCCAGGGACGTTGGCGAGCTCGAACGTTTGCCGGGGGCCGCGGGAATAAAGGTCTTCATGGGATCGTCCACCGGTGACCTGTTGGTCGAGGATGATGAAGGCGTCGCCTCCATCCTGCGAAACACGCGCCGCCGCGCCGCTTTTCATTCGGAGGACGAGTTCCGGCTGCGCGAGCGCGTTGGCGAGCGCATCGAGGGCGATCCGTCATCGCATCCGGTCTGGCGTGATGAGATCGCGGCTTTGCGCTGCACCGAGCGGCTGGTGCGCATCGCGCGCGACGTTCGTGCCCGCATCCACGTCCTGCACATCTCGACCGCCGAGGAGATCTTGTTCCTCGAACAGCACAAGGATGTTGCGACCTGTGAAGCCACGCCGCATCATCTGACGCTGAGCGCCGACGACTATGCGCGGCTTGGCACGCTGATCCAGATGAACCCGCCGGTGCGGGACAAACGCCATCGCGACGGCGTCTGGGATGGCATAGCGCAAGGCATCGTAGACGTGCTCGGCTCCGACCACGCGCCGCACACGCTGGCCGAGAAGGCAAAACCCTATCCGGCCTCGCCCTCGGGCATGACCGGCGTGCAGACGCTGGTGCCGATCATGCTCGACCATGTCAACGCCGGCCGGCTGACCCTGCAGCGCTTCGTCGATCTCTCCAGCCATGGCCCGCAGCGCATCTTCGGCATGGCCAGAAAAGGCCGCATCGCCGCCGGCTATGACGCCGACTTCACCATTGTCGACATGAAGCGGCGCGAGATCATCACCAACGCGCAAGCCGGCTCGAAAGCCGGTTGGACCCCCTATGACGGCAAGCAGGTCACTGGCTGGCCGGTCGGCACGGTCATTCGCGGTCAGCGCATTATGTGGGACGGTGAAATCGCGACGCCAGGCCTGGGCACGGCGGTGGAGTTTTCCGAGGCGTTGCCGGGTTAGCCACCTGTGGCTGTGCGTCACGTCTTTGATTTTTAAGCGTTCCGCACTATGTTCAAGGCATAATGCAGACACATGTCGCGCCTATGATTGACCCCGCCGAGTTTCCAGAGCTGCAAGCGCTCTTGTGGAATCGCGATGTCGCGCGACTGATCCCGGCCAACGAAGCATTTGCGTTGTACGAGCGCAATTGGCGCTTTGTCGATCAGACACGGCTTACGACGCGCGAGAAATTGCTTATCCAGAATCTCGCCAGGGAATTCGGTCACGGTATCCTTCTGACTGCCGGCTGAATTGTCCTCCCGTGCTCTTTTTCGCCTCGTATCTGCAACATTAAACCGGACACGTCGCGAGCGAAGGCCATGAAGGAAGTCAGAAAGCCTGAGCACAGGATTATCTCTGAAGCCCTCGCGCTTATGGACCGCGATTTCCTGACCGCGGCCCAATGCTGGTTCGGTGGCGGGACAGCGATAGTGTTGAAACTGGGCGAGTATCGTCGGTCGTTGGATGTCGATTTCCTGTGCGCGGATGCCGACGGCTATCGGCAATTGCGAACGTCAGCAGTCGAACGCGGGGTGAGGGCATTCTTTCCTGAACCAGTTGAGGCCATGCGAGATTTTCGCATTGATCAGTATGGCTTGAGGACCGTGGTGCGGTTGAAGGGGCAATTGATCAAGTTCGAAATTGTTCGTGAAGCCCGCATCTCGTTGCAAGGTCATTTCGATGACGATCTAAATGTACCTTCTTTGCTTCTCTCGGACATGTTCGCCGAGAAGTTATTGGCGAATGCCGACCGATGCCAAGACCGTGCTGTCGGCTATCGCGACGCTATTGACCTCGGAATGTTGGTCGGTGCCTATGGGCAGATCCCGAGTGACGCCTTAGCGAAAGCCCGGACTGCATATGGACAGGATATCCAACGCAAGGTTGCGTGGGTGGTCAACAAGCTTCGGGATGGAGAAGAGTTGAGTTACGCAGCCGAGATTCTGCAGATGGACGCTGATAAGGCTAGCGGTGCTATTTCGATTCTTCGAAACGAAAGCATTCGCATTTGGCCGGATGCCGCCATCAGTGCAAAACCTGCCGACCCGCTCAAATAGCAACATCGTCTACGATGCTGTTCGCATCCTGGCGCAAACCAGGCAGGGCACCTTCAGTCGCCGGCGACGAAAAAGGTCCACTGCCCGGCTGGCGTGATGCCGACGCGATAGAAGATGTAGGCTCCGAACTGCTTCATGTCGTCGAAATCGCCGGCGGTGACGATCTTGAACAGCTCGACCCGTTGCTTGGAGTCGAGTTTGTCCAGCGGCAGCGCGAAGAAATACGGCCAGACATAGAGGTCCTGTGGCGTGCCCGCATCCACATGGACGTAGCCTGCGGAAAGCACCTCCTCCAGAATGGCCAGGATCTCCTGACCGTCAGGGTCGCCGGACATCCCCTTGAGGAAGGTGATGGCGTCGCCTTCGATGTCGGCCAGCGACAGCTGGGTCATGCTATCGCCCTTGCCGATCAAGGGCCTGAGCTTCTCGATGTCGCCGCTCTTGCAGGCCTCGATGATCAGGTCATGCATGCGCCGCACGGGCTCGGGCAGCTTGCCAAGATCATAGACGACTTCCGGCGGAGGCGCCTCGGGATCGACGCGCGGCCTATTACTGCCGCCATCCGATGGGCTGTCCGGCTCAGCGGCGTCGGGACCGGCCGGCTGGCTGGCCGAAGGCGGCGTTCCCACCGGGTCAGGCATGGGAATCGCGCTTCCGGGCGGCGAAACATCGTCGTCCGACGGTGTGGCTGGCGCGGGGAGCTCTTCGCGTTTAATCTCGCTCAGTGCATGGGCCGGACTGCTAGCCAGGCAAGTCGTGAAGGCAACCGCGGCACAGCAAGCAGCGAGGCGGATGTAGAGGACCAAGCCCTTCGGCTTGCCTGACACCGGAAAATTCACTGCCCGTATCTCCCTACTTCCGGGCATGACGCCCGAACGGCATTCGATCGTCAGAGAACCTGATATCGGTTCAGTGCCGCAGCCGCTCAGGTTCGAAGGCGCCTGCGATCACCTTCTCGCGCATGCGGTCGAGCAGGGCAAGGGCCGAGGTTTCGCCGTTGGCGCGCAACATTTCACCGAATGCCGTCTCAAGGGCGGCCTCGGCGATGATTTCTGGCTCGATGCCGGCCGAGAGGCCTTCCGCCCAGGCTTCGCTGTGGCTCTCAACCGCCGTCAGGCGCTTCTCTTCCCTGACCAGCGCGTCGATGTCGTTGGCAGCATGTTCCATAAGCGATGTCCACCCTTCCAAGCGGCAACCCATCAGTGTGGATCAGGCTTGATCTGTTCCATTCATACGCAGCTGCAACTAAGTAACTGTAAATACGACATTTTTTTGATCATTATTTACAGGGACCAACTGTATTTGGCGAAGCTGCGTTTCAACCCGGATCGAACTTAGCCGATTAGGCTGGCCTGCGGGGCGAAAACCTTCAGTTTGAGTTAATTGCGCATTCGCGCGATAACGTTTGATTAACGCTGTGGCAAAAGTGCAACATCAGAATTGCACCAAGGTAAGGCGGGCACAAGCCGGATATATCGAGATCCCTGGCGACGGGCCGGATATCTGTTGATGAATGCTCAGTTGCCATACCGCGAGGCGATATCGCGCGACAGCGTCTCGCCTTCTTTCATGTAACGGCTGATGGCTTCAGTGGCCGAAGCGGTGCACTGGGTGTAAGTGCCGCCGAAAGAACGGTAGCCGCGATTGAAGCTGGCGATGAAGCGGGCGCGGCGCTCTGGGTCCGGGTTTTCCGAATCGAGCAGTTTTTCCATCTCACCACGCCACTGGTCGCCCTTCTCCCCGCACAGATTGCGCAGGAAATGCAGCGACCCAAGAACTTCCGCCAATCGCATCAGCCCCGGCTCGAACGGCGACTCGGCACTGAAGGCAGTCCGCGCCGGGACGACCGCGCTGACGGCAAGGCAAATGGCAAGGAGCATTGACGGACGGTTCATAAACCTTCTCTGCCCGACGGCTTAGGCCTTGTGGTCTGCCTGATGGCCTGAGACGTCGTGGCTGGCGAGACAACATAAGCCTTGTGACGAAACAATTTGTCGCCTGCAAGGCGGTTTTTCAGTGCTGCGTCAGCGGGCTTGAACGGGACCGAGGAGTTCCTGGGCGACCGCGAACACCGAGCCGGCGAGCGGCAGCAGCATCATCTCCTTGAGTGTATAGAAGGCGGCTGTCTCGGCGTCGTCGCTGGCCTCGGCCTCGCCACCGGCATAGGCGGCGCCGAAGACCGTGAGGAGATAATCGACCGGGTGGCTTTCGTGCCTGCCGTCGATGTGGATTTCCCGAAGCGGGCGAAAGCCGTCGGCGAGCAAACCGGTCTCTTCCATCAGTTCACGCCGTGCCGCGTCCTCCAGCGTCTCACCGGCTTCGACCTTACCACCGGGAAAGGCGTAGAGCCCTTGCGAGGGCGGACGCGCCCGCTTGACCAAGAGTACGGTGTCGCCGCGCACGACGGCTACCGAGACGGCCGGAAGTACCTTGCGTGCTGTGTTCATCGATCCCTGATCAACTCATTCGAGACAGGTCTTTTGTGGATCGACAGCATGGGCAAGCTTTAGCGGTTGCGCAACGCAGGTTCGATCGCCACTTTCAACACCGAGCTATTCGAAAGACACAGTCGATCATGTGCGGACGTTTTGCCTTGACCGCCACGCCGGAGCAGACCGCTGCCTCGCTGGGCCTTGCGGAGCTGGAGGATTTCCCGGCACGCTACAACATCGCACCGACACAGCCGGTCCTGATGGTGACCGCTGGCGTGCCGCGAGCCCCGGGCTCCAATCTGCCGGACAGGCAACCGATGCTGGTGCGCTGGGGCCTGATCCCAGCTTGGGTGAAGGACACCAGGGAGTTTCCGCTGCTGTTCAACGCGCGCTCCGAGGGTGCGATGGAGAAGGCCTCGTTCAAGGCCGCCATGCGCCATCGCCGCGCGCTGGTGCCGGCATCCGGTTTTTACGAATGGCGGCAGACCGGAGGCAAGAAGGGACAACCCTATTGGATCCGGCCCAGGCATGGCGGGTTGATCGCCTTTGCAGGTCTGATCGAAACCTATGCCGAGCCCGGTGGCTCGGAGATGGATACCGGCGCTATCCTGACCGTCAACGCCAACGCCGATATCGCCCATATCCATGACCGCATGCCGGTGGTGGTGGATATTTCTGACTTTGCCCGTTGGCTGGATTGCCGCACGCTCGAACCGCGCGATGTCGTCAATTTGCTGCGGCCGGCGCGGTCCGATTTCTTCGAGGCGATTCCTGTCTCCGACCTCGTCAACAAGGTTGCCAACACCGGACCAGAGATTCAAGAGAGGGGCGAAATCGGGCCGGAACTCGAGAACGTGAGGCGCCAGAAACCTGGCGCGGACGACAGTCAGATGACGCTGCTCTAGCGAAACCTATCTAGGTCTATGTTCAGGACGCCTGTTCGCGCGCCCATCGCCGGCGATTGCGCCAGCCGCGTCATTTCAGGCGGCGCGGGGCGATACGATCTTCTGCGCCGGCTTGTTCTTCTTCGCGGTGTGGAGAAGGGCGGCGACGATGGCGGCCGGGCCGATCGCGCGATAGTGGTTGGCCAGCGCCGGTTGCTTGGCGCGGTTGGCTTCCTGCTTGCTTCGAGGCATGTTTCTCTTCCCTGGTAACGTTTCCGTGTCTGCGTTTGCTGGTTGATTCCGACCAAATCGTGACGCGTGGTGATCTAGCCGGCGAATGTTTCATGACTGTGCCGACATGTTTAATAAAATGTTTCACTGACTGATTCCGTCTGATCGGGCGATGCTTTTGCTAGCCCTCGCTACCTTTTTCCCGGGATCAGCGACTTGACGGCAACACTGCTCAGGGCGATAAAGCCGCCGATGAAAACGTCTATCGCCATTTGTGGCATTTGCATTATTGGCTAGCCTCGCGCTGGTCCGGACGTTTTCGCCTCATCTTCCCCAGATTGGACAAACGCCCCGGCCAGCAGGCTGGAACCTGATTGGCGCCTCGGCGCTGGGCTGGCTCCATCCAGACAAGAAGTTCTGAACGGGAAGCATGGAATGTCTGACGCATCAAAGGGCCTGCGCCTCCACAACACGCTGACGCGCATGAAAGAGGGTTTCGTGCCGATCGATCCGCTTGACGTGCGCATGTATGTCTGCGGCCCGACCGTTTACGACTTCGCCCATATCGGCAACGCCAGGCCGGTGATCGTGTTCGACGTGCTGTTTCGCTTACTGCGCCATCTCTACGGCGAGACGCACGTCACCTATGTGCGCAACATCACCGACGTCGACGACAAGATTAACGCGCGGGCGCTCCGCGATTTCGGCGGCGAGATCGCTTCGGGAACCCTTTCGCTCAATGAAGCGATCCGACGGGTGACCGAAAAAACGGCCGGCCAGTTCCACAGGGATGTCGCCACGCTTGGCTGCATTGAGCCGACGGTCGAACCGCGCGCCACCGAATTCGTCGAACCCCGCGCCGACGGCAAGGCTGATATGATCACCTTGATCAAAAGCCTGATCGGACGCGGCCATGCCTATGTCGCGGCAGGCGAAGTTCTGTTCGATACGGCGTCGATGCCGGACTATGGTCAATTGTCGAAGCGCAATCTCGACGAGCAGCAGGCCGGTGCCCGCATCGCCGTCGACGCCCACAAGAAGAACCCCGGCGATTTCGTGCTGTGGAAACTGTCATCGCCGGAAGAGCCCGGTTGGCAAAGTCCATGGGGCAGGGGCCGCCCCGGCTGGCATATCGAATGCTCGGCCATGTCGGCCGCCTATCTCGGCGAGGTCTTCGACATCCATGGCGGCGGCCTCGATCTGATCTTCCCGCATCATGAGAACGAGATCGCCCAGTCGCGCTGCGCCCACGGGACCGATGTCATGGCCAATGTGTGGATGCACAATGGCTTCCTGCAGGTCGAGGGCCAGAAAATGTCGAAGAGCCTCGGCAATTTCTATTCGATCCATGAGTTGCTCGAGACCGAGACCTTCGGCGGCCGCAAATGGCCTGGCGAGGTGCTGCGGTTGGCTATGCTGATGACGCACTACCGCGAGCCGATCGATTTTTCCGTGCGCAAGCTTGAGGAGGCGGAGAATACGCTTCGCAAATGGAAACGGGCGTCGGACCTGGCGCCGGCTGCGGGAGGCCAGGTGCCGGCGGAGGTCGTGGAGGCGCTGTCGGATGATCTTGCGACATACGCGGCCTTCCAGCAACTGACCGAGCTTGCCGGCGAGGCGACCGACTTCAGCGGCGCTGGCGAGAATGGCGCTGCGGCTTCCTTGAAAACCTCGCTCGCATTCCTCGGGTTCGACGTCGGCGCGGCCAAGGTCGACGAGGCCGCGATTGCGGAAACCATCGCCAGGCGCCTGCAGTTCATCGCCGCCAAGAACTGGGCCGAGGCCGACCGCATCCGCGACGAACTCCTGTCGCAAGGCGTGCAGTTGAAAGACGGCAAGGATCCGGCCACCGGAGAACGCGTGACGACGTGGGAGGTAAAGCGGTGAGGGTGCCGCCAGGCACCCCCCTCCGCCCTGCAGGGCATCTCCCCCTCATGGGGGGAGATTGGCCGGCATTTGGGCTTTCGCCAATCGCCAATGTCACAGATTGTGCGCGACCGGCAAAGCTGCTGATCTACCCCCATGAGGGGGAAGATGCCCGGCAGGGCAGAGAGGGGGCTCGCGATGACCCATCATCGGGTATCTCCCTTCAATCGCGGCAACACGCGCAAGATGCGCAAGTCAATGACCGAAGTCGAGCTAAAGCTCTTGAAAGAGATCAGGGCCCATCGTCTCATGGGATTGGCTTTCAGACGTCAGATGCCAATCGCCGGCTGCATCGTCGATTTCGCCTGTCCGAACAAAAAGCTGGTGGTCGAATTGGACGGTTCTCAGCATGCCCAAGTCTCAGTCTCGGAATCGGATGCTGCAAGAACAGCGAGGCTCGAAGCACTCGGCTGGACCATTCTGCGCTTCTGGAACGACGACGTGATCCGCGATATCGACAATGTCTGCCAGCACATCGTCAACTCGGCCGGCATGGCCAACGTGCCGCAACCAGCAACGGAGGAGCTCGTTCCATGATCGACCATCTCGGCATCACGGTTTCCGATTTCGATGCCTCCAAGGCCTTCTATGACAAGGCGATGGCGCCGCTGGGTGGCTCGTTGCTTTATATGGTGCCGCAGGAATACACCGGCGGCGCCAAGGTCGGCGGCTATGGCCGCGACCGGCCGGTGTTCTGGTTGAGCGCGGCCGGGGAAAAGCCCCGAGATCATCAGCACGTCGCCTTCACCGCGCGCAACCGCGCCGAGGTCGACGCCTTCCATGCCGCCGCCCTTGCAGCCGGCGGCAAGGACAATGGCGGACCGGGCCTGCGCCCGCACTATCACCCCAACTATTACGGCGCTTTTGTCCTCGACCCCGACGGCAACAATGTCGAGGCGGTCTGCCATGATCCGGAGTGAAAACCGATGAGCCTCGACAACCGGCCGGTCTACACAGGCGGCTGCCAGTGCGGTGCGGTGCGCTTCCGCGTCGAAGGTGCGCTCGGCGACGCCTCGGTCTGCCACTGCCGCATGTGCCAGAAGGCCAGCGGCAATTTCTACCTGCCGCTGGTTTCGGTGCGCGGCGCCAAGGTCGAGTGGACGCGCGGCGAACCGAAGCGGTTCCGTTCCTCCAATGCCGTATGGCGCGGCTTCTGCGCCGAATGCGGCACGCCGCTGACCTTCGAGGCGCCCGACGGCATGGCTCTGGCGATCGCCGCCTTCGATGATCCGGCTGGCATCGCGCCGACCATCCAGTGGGGCACGGAAGCGAAACTGCCCTATGTGGACTCCATTCCGCGATTGCCGGGCGAGGACACGATGGCGGATATCGGCTCCGCTCCTTATCTCGCCGAACTCATCTCCTATCAGCATCCCGACCACGACACCGACCAATGGCCGCCGGAGGAAAGACCATGACCGAAACTGTCCGAACCGGCGGCTGCCAATGCGGCGCCGTGCGCTTCCGCATCAAGGGGGTGCTGGGACGCGCATCCATCTGCCATTGTCGCATGTGCCAGAAACAGTTCGGCTCCTTCTTCGGCGCGCTTGTGACGGTACCCAAGGATGGCGTCGAATGGACCCATGAAGAACCAAGTTATTTCCAATCTTCGGTCAACATCGATCGCGGCTTCTGCGCCCGTTGCGGCACGCCGCTGACCTATCGGCAGCCAGGCGGGCTCGAGATCGCCATCGGCGCCTTCGACGACCGCTCGGATCTGGCGCCGAGGATCCAGGTCAACTATGCGGCACGGCTGCCTTGGGTCGAGACGATCTTCGACCAACCTGTCCACCAGGATCCCGATTATTACGCGCGGCAGGAGCAGATCATCTCCTTCCAACACCCCGATCACGAAACGGCCAACCGGCCGCAACAGGGCCTGAAAATATGAGCTTGCGCACCCTCTACCCGGAAATCGAACCGTTCGACTCGGGGATGCTCGATGTCGGCGACGGCCATATGGTCTATTGGGAGCGGTCGGGCACCAAGGGCGCCAAGCCGGCCGTGTTCCTGCATGGTGGACCGGGCGGCACCATCTCGCCAAAACACCGGCGCCTGTTTGACCCCAACCTTTACGATGTCATCCTGTTCGATCAGCGCGGCTGCGGAAAATCGACGCCGAACGCTTCGCTGGAGGCCAACACGACATGGCATCTCGTTGCCGACATCGAGCGACTGCGCGAAATGGCCGGCTTCGAAGATTGGCTGGTGTTCGGCGGTTCCTGGGGCTCGACGCTGGCGCTTGCCTATGCAGAGACACACCCTGATCGAGCCAGCGAACTGGTGGTGCGGGGCATCTACACGCTGACCCGCGCGGAGCTCGAATGGTATTATCAATTCGGCGTCTCGGAGATGTTCCCCGACAAATGGGAGCGTTTCCTGGCACCGATCCCGCAGGCCGAGCGCGGCGACATGATGGCCGCCTACCGCAAGCGGCTGGTCGGGTCCGACCGAAAGGCGCGGATCGAGGCCGCCCGCGCGTGGAGCCTGTGGGAAGGCGAGACGATCACCCTGCTTCCTGAACCCGAAACGAGCGGTCCGTTTGGCGAGGACGACTATGCGGTAGCCTTCGCCCGCATCGAAAACCACTACTTCGTCCATGCCGGCTGGCTCGAGGAGGGACAGTTGCTGCGCGATGCCGGGAAGCTCAAGGACATCCCCGGCACCATCGTCCACGGCCGCTACGACATGCCGTGCCCGGCGCGCTACGCCTGGGCGCTGCACAAGGCGTGGCCGAAGGCGGACTTTCATCTGATCGAAGGCGCCGGTCATGCCTATTCGGAGCCCGGCATTCTCGACCGGCTGATCCGCGCGACGGACAAGTTTGCGGGCAAATGACGATGAACCGCGAGCGCCTCTATCTCTTCGACACCACGCTCCGCGACGGCCAGCAGACGCCGGGCATCGACTTTTCGGTCGAGGACAAGATCGCGATTGCCAAACTGCTCGACGAGTTCGGCTTCGACTATGTCGAAGGTGGTTATCCCGGCGCCAATCCGACCGACACTGCATTCTTCCAGCAGAAGCGCACGGCACGCGCAAAATTCGTTGCGTTCGGCATGACCAAGCGGGCTGGGGTCTCAGCCTCTAACGATCCGGGGCTGGCGGCGCTTGTCCAATCGAAATCGGACGCCATCTGCTTCGTCGCCAAGAGCTGGGACTACCATGTTCGCGTGGCGCTCGGTTGCACCAACGAGGAGAACCTCGACTCCATAAAAGTTTCCGTCGAGGCGTCGGTCGCTTCGGACAAGGAAGCGATGGTCGATTGCGAGCATTTCTTCGACGGCTTCAAGGCCAATCCGGACTATGCGCTCGCTTGTGCGAAAACGGCCTACGATGCCGGCGCGCGCTGGGTGGTGCTTTGCGACACGAATGGCGGCACGCAGCCCTCGGAAGTCCGGGCAATCGTCGAGAAGGTCATCGCCGCGGGCATCCCGGGCAAGCATCTCGGCATTCATGCCCATGACGACACCGGCCAGGCGGTGGCCAATTCCCTTGCCGCAGTCGAGGCCGGCGTGCGCCAGATCCAGGGCACGCTGAATGGCATCGGCGAACGTTGCGGCAACGCCAATCTGATCTCGATCGTACCCACACTGGCGCTGAAGCCGGCTTTCGCCGACCGCTTCGAGACGGGAATTTCAGCCGAAGCACTGACCGGCATTTCGCGCCTGTCGCGCGCCTTCGACGAATTGTTGAACCGCGCCCCGGAAGCGCAGGCGCCCTATGTCGGCTCGTCCGCCTTTGCCACCAAGGCGGGTATCCACGCTTCGGCGCTGGCCAAGGAGCCGGCGACCTATGAGCATGTGGAACCGCAAGCCGTGGGCAACCGCCGCCGCGTCATGGTCTCCGACCAGGGCGGCAAGGCCAATTTCCTCGCCGAGTTGAAGCGGCGCGGCATCGATGTGCCGAAGGAGGACCATCGGCTCGACGCCCTGATATCGGTGGTCAAGGAGCGTGAGGCCTCGGGCTATGCGTACGAGGGCGCCGACGCCTCCTTCGAACTCCTGGCGCGCAAGATGCTGCACGGCCTGCCGGAATTCTTCCACGTCACCTCGTTCCGCTGCATGATCGAACGCCGCTTCGATGCCAACGGGCAGTTGAAGACGGTGTCGGAAGCAGTGGTCAAGGTGCTGGTCGAGGGCGAGGAGAAGATGTCGGTGGCCGAGGGCCATGGTCCCGTCAACGCGCTCGACATTGCGCTCCGCAAGGATCTCGGCAGATACCAGAACGAGATCGCGGATCTCGAACTTGCCGACTTTAAGGTGCGCATCCTCAATGGCGGCACCGAGGCCATTACCCGCGTGCTCATCGAATCGCATGACTCGACCGGCGCGCGCTGGTGGACCGTCGGGGTCTCGGAAAACATCATCGATGCCTCGTTTCAGGCGCTAATGGATTCGATCGTCTACAAGCTGATGAAGAATCGCGAGATGGCGGGGTTGGTGGCGGCCGAGTAAGTTTGAACCATCAGCGAAAGTCCATTGATCCATCAGAACTTTGCGATGGTCTTGCCAAGATTACTGGGTCATAGCGTTGGGCCATGGCCACTGAAGCAATTACCCCCGATGCAGATGGAAAGGCCCGCCGCGGCTTCCTCCTGGCGCTTGGTGCTTATCTCTTGTGGGGGTTGCTGCCCTTCTACATGAAGGCAGTGGCGCATCTGCCGCTTGCCGAAGTGATTGCACACCGCATCGTCTGGTCGGTGCCGATTGCCGCGGCGGTCCTGGTCTGGACCGGCCGCACGGCCGACTTCAAGGTGGCGATCCGCTCGCCCCGCACCATCGCCATGGCGGCGCTGACGGCGGCACTGATCTCGGTCAACTGGGGCATCTATGTCTGGGCGATCGCCGTCGACCGCACCGTCGAGACAGCGCTCGGCTATTATATCAACCCACTGGTAAACGTCGTGGTCGGCGCGCTGCTGCTCGGCGAGCGGCTCGACCGGTTGCAGATCGCGGCGGTGGTGCTTGCGGCGGTCGCCGTCGCCGTGCTGACCGTCGACGGCGGCAAGCTGCCCTGGGTGTCGCTGGCATTGGCGTTTTCCTTCGCCGCCTACGGCTTCTTCCGCAAGACGTTGCCGATCGGCCCCAGCCAGGGTTTCCTGCTCGAAGTGCTTTTGCTGTCGGTACCGGCGCTGGGCTATATCGTCTTCCTGATCGCCACCGGACAGGACCATTTCGTCTCCAGCAATGGCACCGACACCGCGCTGCTCATCGGCTGCGGGCCGGTGACGGCCGTGCCGCTGCTGCTGTTCGCCTTCGGCGCCAAGCTGCTGCGCCTCTCGACCATCGGCATCATGCAGTACATAGCGCCGACCATGGTGTTTCTGATTGCCGTGCTGATCTTCGACGAGCCGTTCGGCACTACGCAGGCCGCCGCCTTTGCCCTTATCTGGGCGGCCCTTGCGGTCTATTCCTGGTCCATGCTGGCGACGGCGCGCCGGGCTACATCTGTCCGAGCCGCCTGACGAAAAGATAGGTCACGCCCGCGATCAGCAGCGACACGGCCGTGACCACCCAAAAACCCAATGGGGTGTTGACCAGCGGCAAACCACCGACATTCATGCCGAACAGGCCTGAGATGATGGTCATCGGCAACAGCACCGCCGTCATCACCGAGAGCACATAAAGCAGCCTGTTAGACTGCGTCGTCAGCTTGGCCATCAGCTCGTCCTGCAGCAGCCGCGTGCGCGCCTGCAACTGCTCGCCGTCATAGTGCAGCGTCTGGGCGCGATGCGAAAGCCGCGCCGCCATGTCGTTGATCGAATCCGGCAGGTCGTTGCGGTGCGAATGGTCGAGATGGCGAAACAGATTGGTCAGCGTCGCCATCTGTCGGTGGATGACCACCAGGTGCCGTCGTGCATCGACCAACGCCTGCCGCTCATTGTGCCATGCGTCGCAGACGATACGGTCCTCGATGCCGTCGAGACTGTCGCTGAGTGCCGCGAGTTCCGCCGCCATTCCGTCGAACGACTGGCCGACGACAGCCTCGATCAACTCGGCCGGCGAGCGGAACTTGCGCGATCCGTTTTCGATCGCCTTGCGGATGTTGTCGACCGATTGCAGCGGTTGCTTGCGGGCGCCGACAAGCATCGTGTCGTTGAGGGCGAAGCGGAAATGACCAAGTCCGCCGGCTTCCGCCGAATAGTCATGGCGCAGGTCCGGCAGATCGCCATAGAGCCAGTCATCCTCGAGGTCGATGTGGCAGCCATGGCTGGCGGTCAGGAAGGCTTCGCGCACCGGCGCCGGCAAGGCCTGATCGGCGCCGATCTCGTGGCGGGCACGCATGTCGGAAAGCTGGTAGCTGCGCCATGTCCAATGCGCGGCGGCGGCATCCCTGGTGCACACCCCTTCGGTGGTAAAATGATAGATGAAGAACAGCCCGTGCTCATCGGGCAGGTAAGGCGACAGGTCAATGCCTTCGGAGGGGATGGCGATGTTCATGGCGGCTTCGCCGGTCTCTGATGCGGTCGGGGTCGCGGGGGCGGTCAAGCGCGATTTCTAGCATGGCATCCCGGATTTAGTGTGACTGTTTCGTGACGGCGTGCCCTAAAGGACGCTGGTGATCCCGCCATCCACCAGCAGCGTCTGTCCGCTCACGAAACTGGCGGCGTCGGGCGCCAGGAACACGGCAGCGCCCGCGAGTTCCCTCACTTCGCCCCAGCGCCGCATCGGCGTGCGGCCGGTCAGCCAGGCGGAGAATGTCTCGTCGGCGACCAGCCCGGCGTTGAGCTCGGTCTTGAGATAGCCCGGCGCGATGGCGTTGACGCGCACGCCGTACTGGCCCCATTCGCCGGCCATCGACTTGGTCAGCATGGTGATGGCGCCCTTGCTCGCCGCGTAGGGCGTATCGAGGGGCGTGCGAGCACGCTCTGCACCGAGGAGACATTGATGATCGACCCCCTTTGGCGCGCGATCATGCCCTTTACGACGGCCCGGCTCACCTTGAACGCGCCGTCCAGGTTGGTGGCCATCAGCGCGTCCCAGTCGGCGTCGCTGAAGGTCTCCAACGGCGCCCGTCGCTGGATGCCGGCATTGTTGACCAGGATGTCGATCGGTGCGGTGCCGGTTTCCGCCGCTGCGATCGCCAAGTCGACCGACTGCGTGTCGGTCACGTCGATCACCGCTTCCGTGATCGAGTGGCCCGCGGCGCGCAGCTTGTCCGCGGCCGCTTTCAGATCGTCGGCCTTGCGGCCGCCGATCGTGACGCGCGCGCCGGCGCTCGCAAGCGCCTCCGCGAAGGCGAGGCCCAGGCCACGGCTGGCGCCGGTGATGAAGGCATGCTTGCCTTCGAGGCCGAACAGTTGGCCGAGATAGTCGGTCGAATGCAATTTGCACCTTCATCGATTGCGATTTATCGCCGTCAGTCGAAGGCTCGTTCGGCCCTTGGCAAGCGGCAGCGCCAGCGTGCCGCGTGGCTTGATGAGATGGAAGGCGCTTGTCGGCCTGGCGGTCTGGCTGACGACCACGATTGTCGCGGTCGTCGGCCTCAGCGCTTCGGCCCAAACCCCGGATAGGGATTGAGTGGTACGATCGCGGCAATGTCCATCATGCCGGCCTTGACCAGGGGCAAGGTGGCGAGATGGCCGCGCACATCGGCATCGCTGCCGACTTCGAACATGATGCCGCTGCCGGGAATGTCGCCGCGGTTCCAGATCTGGCGCACCGCGCCTTCGGCATAGAGGGTGCGACGCTGCTCGGCCTCGCCAGGCAGAAGGGGTGCGAAATCGGCATCGGTGAACTTTTCGGTGTTGCGGGTGAGAAGGGCAAGGAATTGCATTTCGATCTCCTGTTTGTCGGCGGTTGACCACAGGAGATATCGCGCCGGATAGTCAGACTGTCCAAGACTGATTAGGCTAAAGTTGAGACCCAAAAGGGCTTAACGTCGGAGGCAAAAATGTTCGACCTGCGCCAGATCAGATATTTCGTCACCGTCGCCGAAACCGGCAATGTGGGTCGAGCCGCCGAGCTGCTGCATATTTCGCAATCGCCGCTCAGTCGGCAGATCATGCAGCTGGAACAACAGCTTGGCGTCACTCTGTTCGAGCGGGCAAAGCAACGGGTTCATCTCAATGCCGAGGGCCGCGCCTTCCTGACCGAAGCCCGTGCGTTGCTGTCGAACGCGCGGCGGCTGGAGGAGCTTGGCCGCAACCTGGCCAGCGGTTCTGTCGGGCGCCTTGCCATCGGCTATGTCGAGGGTGCGGTCCATGCTGGGCTTGTCGCCGGCATGCTGCGTCAGTTCCGCCGCGACCGGCCGGATTTTCATCTGCAGTTGAGAAGCCTTCGCTCGGCGGCGCAGATGGAGGGACTTCGGCAACGGTCGCTCGATCTTGGTTTGACGTATGCCCCAGCAGCGGCCGACGATCCCGATATCGTCAGCGTGCCGCTGCGCCACGAGCCGCTGGTGCTTGCCATTCCTGAGGACGATCCGCTCGCCGATGTGGCTGATATCCAGCCGCGCCATCTCGACGGCCGCGTCTGGATCACCGTCGTGCGGCAGCCCGACGACACCAATCGTGGCCAGTTCCTCGCCGCTTGCGCCGAGGCTGGCTTCGTGCCCGACATTGCCTATGAAACAGCGGACCCGCTGACCTCGCTCGGGCTTGTCGGCGCCGGCCTTGGTCTCGCCACCGTGCAGGCGAGCCTGCGCACGGCCGCGCCGCCCTCCATCGTGTTCCGCGACATGCCATGGTTCGGCCGCATGGTTTCCATCCACCTCGCCTGGCGGCGGCAGGACCAGCGTGCGGTGATCGCCGATTTGCGGCAGGCTGCTCGTAGGGAGTAGGGGAAAGTGTACGCTCCGACACTGCAAACCTACTACTCTATTCCCGTACTTTACATCTTGTCGATCACCGACTGGACGCCCTCGGTCGGCGCGTCGACCGAGGAGCCGGCGACCATGATGGCGGCGACGATTGCCTCGGGGTCGTTGACGACCAGCGGCTTCACACGCTGCGCGGTATGAATGAAGCCTTCCGCCGCCATGTGATCAAGCAGCGCCGTCATCGGATCCCAGAATCCGTTGACATTGCCGAAGACGATCGGTTTGCGGTGATGGCCAAGCTGCGCCCAGGTCATGATCTCGACGATCTCCTCGACTGTGCCGATGCCACCAGGCAGCGCCACAAAGGCGTCGGATTTCTCGAACATCTTGTGTTTGCGCTCGTGCATGTTGTCGGTGATCGACAACTCGTCGAGCCGGTCAAGCGCGGTTTCGGTTGCTTCCTTGTTGATGAGGAAGCGCGGAATGATGCCCGTCACCTTGCCGCCGGCCTTGAGCGCGCCTTCGGCGACGGCGCCCATAACGCCTTTGGTGCCGCCGCCATAGACCAGCCGCAGGCCTGCCTTTGCAATTGAGCGTCCAAGCAGATGGCCGGCCTTGACATAGATTTCATCGTGGCCCGGAGATGAGCCGCAATAGACGCAAACGGATCGAATCGTGTTCATGCCGATGATTGGTGATTGGGTCTGAAAGCGCGGTCAAGCCCTAGGGTTGAGAAGGCCGGGCTTTTTCTTGTCGGTCATGGCAAAACACGCTAGACCGGCGTTAGGTGGCTAAGGGGCAGGGAAATACATGGCAATCAATCCATTGAAGGCGTTCTTGTTCGCGGCGGGTGGGACCGTCGCGGCCGCGGGAACCGCCTATGTATCGGGCGCACTCGACCCGTATCTTCATCGCACACCGCCGGCGGAAGTCGCGGCGTTGACGCCGCCCGCGGCGCCGAAGCCGGCCGATCCTGGCACGGAAGCGCGCCTGCCGGCTCCGGCGGTGCCGGCCGCGCCG